>JAZSJT010000137.1:0-36804 GCA_045534425.1 Acutalibacteraceae bacterium
GCATTCTGAAGCTCCCTTGTAAGTCTTTCTACTTCGCGTTTTGCGATTTCAGCATCCATCTTTGAACGTGCGGAATCCTCAAGATACTCCTTGATCTGACCACGGAGATTGTCTGCACTGACTTCAGCCTTCTTGTACATATCTGCATACTCGAGAGCAGCAAGGATTGCAGCCTGAGTAACGGAAAGACGGCTGTTCTCACGAAGAGTCTTTGTGAGTGCTGCATCAAGCTCATCGCCGAGAGCCATTACGTACTTGGGATCGTCCTCTGTTGTGATTGTGTAATCTGCACCGCAGATATTAAGTCTTACTCTGTTTTTTTCCATGATAAGTCACCCTTACATTTTTATTTCTTTAAAATAAAATTACTTTACATCGCATCTATTATACATTAAAATTTTGAGATTATCAAGCCCAATAAGAAGATAATAGGCCAATGAAGTATATAAATTATCAATGTTTTTTTGCCTACCGCCGATAAAGGACGGCAACGTGACACGTACCACGATTTCGGCAAGGCGTCTTTCTCGGCAAGTCTGCCGAAGAAAGTACCGGCAAAAAACATAAAGATATAAGGTAAAACCGGGAAATAATCTGCCGAATAAAAATCTGTTGCAGGGAATCCGAGCGGAGCCAGCCAGCCGAAATCATAAATTTTATCGGGAATCGCAAGCCACAAAAACTTACCGCTCTGCACTGTAAAGGTCACCGCAAAAAACACAAGCATAACAGCTATACCTACGCTTGTCGGCACCTTTGAAAGAGGCTTTTTTAGCAGTGCATACAGCAGCATCGACACACTCAGCAGATGAAGCACGCCAAAATAAATCTCTGCACCCGTTATATCAAACCTCGGCAGGATTACCGCCGTAACAAGAGTAAAGCCGAGTGCAATTCCGAGCAACCTTATGCCACGCTTGAAGTTGCTTCGTGAAAGGTTTGACGAGATACCCGAAATGAAAATAAAGAGGCAGGCAAAAGGTGGCTGAAGAGGCTCGAAGAAAACCTGCGCCTTTGCAAGAAACTCGATCTCGAAGAAATAGCCGAGCATAAAGAAGGCGTGGTAAAACACCATAAGTATTATTGAAAGTCCTCTTATTTCGTCAATAAGATGAACCCTGCGTCGGTCACTTTTCAAGCTCCCTGCCTCCTTTAATTCCTAATTCCGAGTTCCTAATTCAGAATTATTCGTTCTCTCCCTTGATTGCCTTAAGACGCTTCATAACGTCGTTACCGCCCTGACCAAAGTAATCGTGAAGGATCTTATACTCTGCATAGAGCTTATCGTAAATGTCGGAATTCTCCTTGATGGGCTCATAGACAACGTCCTTGACCTTGCCCATAATGCTTGCGGCATAGAATGCATCGTCATAGCCGCCCTTTTCACTGCCTGCGGCAACAGCACCGAAGATAGCTGAGCCGAGTGCACCGCCCTGGTCGGAGCCTGCAATCTTGATGGGCATTTTGATGATATCTGCATAAATCTGCATTGTCATCGGGTCTTTCTGTGAAATACCGCCTGCGGCATAGAAGGAGTTAACTTCAACGCCCTGCTCACGGTAGTTTTCAATAATCATTCTTGTGCCGTATGCCGTAGCCTCAATAAGTGCACGGTAAATCTCTTCGGGCTTTGTGCGGAGAGTCATACCGACAATCATACCTGTAAGGTCAACGTCAACAAGGCAGGAGCGGTTTCCGTTCCACCAATCGAGGGCAACGAGACCGCTTTCGCCGGGCTTATATTTTTCAGCTTTTTCACGAAGATATTTATGTATGTTCATACCCTTCTCTTTTGCATCTTCATAATATGATGCGGGAAGGCAGTTTTCAATAAACCACTGGAAATGATCACCCACACAGCTCTGACCTGCTTCATAACCGAAAAAGCCGGGAAGAATACCGTCTTCAACAACACCGCACATTCCCTTTACCTGCTTTTCTTCGTTACCGAGAAGCATATGACAGGTTGATGTGCCCATAATAGCAAGCATTTTGCCCGCTTCGGCAATACCTGCGGCGGGAACAAAAACGTGAGCATCAATAATTGCGGTTGCAATTGCTGTGCCTGCATTAAGACCGAGCTTTTCTGCCATAGACTCTGTTAATTCGCCTGCTTTGGAGCCCATAGGCGAAATATCCGTTGACAGCTTTTCTTCTACAACATTTTCAAGACGGGGATCAAGAGCCTTGAAGAAATCCTTTGAGGGATAGCCTGTTTTCTTGTTCCACATTTCCTTATAACCAGCACAGCAGGAGTTTCTGTTTTCTTTACCGCAAAGCTGCCATACTACCCAGTCAGCCGCCTCTATAAATGTATCTGCTGCCATATAGATTTCAGGAGCTTCGTCAAGCACCTGCCAGATTTTCGGAATTGCCCATTCGGAGGAAATTTTTCCGCCGTAGTTTTTAAGCCAAGGCTCGTTTCTTTCTTCTGCAATTTCATTTAATTTATTTGCAAGATACTGTGCTGCGTGATGTTTCCAAAGCTTTACGTAAGCGTGAGGCTCATCCTTATATTCCTCAAGGAAGCAAAGAGGAGTACCGTCCTTCTTTGCGGGAAGAATTGTACAGGCTGTAAAGTCAAGTCCGATACCTGTAACATCATCCTTTGAAACACCGCTTTCTTTAAGCACTGCGGGAATTGTGTTATAAAGCACGTCAAGATAATCCTGAGGATGCTGTAAAGCCCAGTCAAAACCGAGCCTTTTACCCGAGGGAAGACATTCAGACATAACTGAATGGGGATATTCAAATACTGCAGATGAAAGCTCCTCACCTGTTTCATTATTTACAATAAGTGCTCTGCCTGAAAGGGTGCCGTAGTCAACACCGATTGAATACTTTGCCATAATTTTTCCTCACTTTCAATTCTGTTCATTTATGGGATTGGTTGCTTTTACATAAAGCGTATTATAAACGTGATATATCACAAAGCCCGGATTGGATGCGGTAGGTTTTTTCAGGTTTTTTACTTTGGTATAGTCAACCTCCACCATACCTCTGTCCTTCACGGATGAATAGAATGCCGCAGTCTGTGCCGCAAATTCCATGGCACGGGGCGTGGGTTCCTTTCCTTCAAGAGAAAGAACAACGTGAGAGCCGGGAGCTTTTTGTGCGTGGAACCATATATCATTCTTTGAAGCTTTCTTAAAGGATAAATTATCGTTCTGCAGATTGTTTCTGCCGACATAAATCTTAAATCCGTCGGGAGCAATAAATTCAAGGAAAGGAAGAGGAGCATTTTTTTTGTTCTTCGTGCCTGTTTTGCTTTTAAGAAAGCCAGCAGCTCCAAGCTCCGTTCTGATTTCTGACAGCTCCCTTTCTGTTTCGGCACGGGAAAGCTCATCCTGAACACTGAGAAGATATTCAAGGTCTCCCATTCCCTTTTCTATAAGCTGAGTCAGCATTTTCTTTGCAGTCTGTGCTTTGCGATACTCTTTATAATATTTCTGTGCGTTTGCAGAGGGTGAAAGATGGGGCTCAACGGGAATTTTTACAAGCTTATAGTCATCATAATAATTGGCGACCTCGTAAACCGTGTGTCCCTTTGTGAGAGAATAAAGATTTGCGTTTATAAGCTCCGCATAAATTCTTTTGGTCTCCATTTCTTCAGTCCCCGAAAGCTCTTCTTTCTGCAGACTTATTTTTTTGGAAGTTCTTTCAATAAGGTTTGAAACCGTCCTGAACAGATCCTCTGCTTTTGAACGAGCACGCTGAAGTCTCTCTCTTTCGAAATAGAAAAGGTCGGGAATTGCTGAAAGTGTATCTGCAAAATTCACCTTGAAGCTGTTGTCGTAAAGTGTCAGCGGCATATATGAAAAATCAATATAATTTCCGCTGCTGTCTGTAAGATAACACGGCTTAACCTTGTTTTCTCTTACGGTATCAGCAAGAAAACTCAATTCGTGAATAAGCCGTTCTTTTACGGTGTCACTCATTGAAGCAACATCCGTGTCTCCGAGAGTTACTCTGTAGGCAATTTCACGGGATATAAGAGGAGAAATACCTCCAAGAACCGTCAATATTGCAGAAGAAAGCTTTTTATCCTTATAAAGCAATATCTTTTCTGCAATTTCTTCAGCTGAATTTTCAAGAATATTCATTTTACCCTGTTGAGGAGGGAGCTTATATACCCGTTGGGGTAAAATTTCTCTGAAAGAGGATTTTGATGCATCAACTCTTTTCAATGCATCAAGAATAACACCGTTTTCATCTAAAAGAATACAGTTTGAATACTGAGCCATAATTTCAACAGCAAGTGTTCTTTTTACCCTGTCCCCTATTTCATTGGTGGCATCAAATTCAATTAAAAGTATTCTGTCAAAATCAATCTGTTTTATATCGGTTATTATTGCACCCTGAAGCTGTTTTCTGAAAAACATACATATCATAGGGGGTGTCATGGGGTTTTCGGGGGTATATTCCGTAAAATTTATTCTCGGAGAATTACCTGAAACCGATATAAAAAGCTTCTTGTTCTGCGTTCTTGTGCGAAGACCGAAAACAAGCTCGTATTTTGTTGGAAGATAAATTTTATCTACCTTTGCACCTATGGCAAATTCTGAAATTTCGTTTTTCAGAAAATGAAGAAAAATACCGTCTATTGCCATTAATTACTCCGTTTTTATGACACTTACTGAGGGGGCCTCAATAACTTCAATTTCATTGAAAGCGTGTCTGATTTTTTCGGCAAGTGCTTTTACCACGGGAGCTTCCGTTTCAAAGTGCCCTGCCGTAAATAAAGATATTCCCGAAGCTCTTGCTTCAAGAAAATCATGATAAGATGCTTCGCCGGTGATAAAGCCGTCACAGGAAAAACGCAAAGCATCTCCTATAAAATCTGCCCCCGAACCTGAACACACGCCGAGCTTTGAAACAGTTTTACCGCTTTCGCAGAACTGCACGGCACCGCCGAGTTTTTCCTTAATTAATTTTGCAAATTCAAAAACTTCAATACCGCTGTCCAAATAAGCAATATTAAGAAATCCGTCACATTCGGGAGCAGGAATTTTTTCATATCGAAGTCCGAGTGTTTCACACAGTGTATCATTTACACCGCCTGCAGCTTTATCGAGATTGGTATGTAATGATATGATGCTTATACCTTGTCTTGCCGCTTCAAAGGGAATATCCCCTGCAGTGAAGCTCTTTTTTGCCTTAAAAATTACAGGATGATGAGAAATTATAAGTTCGCATTTCTTTTCTTTCGCAAACTCAATTTCCCTGTCTGTCACATCAAGACAGACGAGAACTTTTGAAACACTCGAATTTTTATCGCCTACAAGAAACCCCGAATTATCCCATTGTGCCTGGGTATCCTCGGGAGCAATTTCTTCAAAAAAATTCAGCAAATCACTTATTTTCATCGGGGCACCTCTTTTCGTAATAGTCCCGTATAATTTTCAGCTTTTTTATTTGAGTTTCGTTTTTTCCGTTTTCAGTCAATGCATTAAGCTTTTTATCAAGTCTTTCAAGCCTTGCCTTTACTAATCGCTTGTGCACCTCATTTTCGGGCGGGAGAAAACCGAAATAATAAAATCCGTCTTCATAACGGACACCTTCACCGTCATAAAATGCACTTATAACACAATAATCCTTTGAATTTTCGGAAATAAATTGCTCTTCGGCAATAAAAAAACCGTTTTTGTCAAGATATTCTCTAACATCCTCTGAATGTGTCATAGGCTGAAGCACAAGATGCATTCCCTGTTTTTTTATCCAAGGTGCATCTGAAAGAATTTCTGACATAAGAGTGCCGCCCATTCCGCATATTGATATTTCTTCTGCCTCATAGGGTAAAACTTCCTTCAAGCCATCGGAAATACGAAGCTTCACACTGCTTTCAAGAGAATATGCCTTTACGGTCTTTGCTGCATTTTCAAGCGGTTTTTCTCCGATGTCACAAGCAAGTATATCCTCCGACTTACCTGTGAGAACAAGATAAGCCGGAAGATATGCGTGGTCTGTTCCGATGTCAACCGTTTTTCTGTGTGCCTGCAATAGAGAGGCAACACATTTAAGTCTGGGACCGGGCTCAAACATCTTATTTGGAAAGGAAGTAGTTGTTGAGCTCTTCAATAAGCTCATCAACATCAACGCCGTGAACCATACAAGCCTGTGCTATTGATTCATTTCTTGCGGAAGGGCAACCGAGACAGTGCATACCCATATTGAGAAAGAAGGGAGCTGTACCCTCGTCCGCTGCAAGAATCTCACCGATTTTTGTTGTTTTTGTTACTACCATTTTTTGTTTCTCCTTTTTTTGTTTATTCGTCCTCTGCAAAACTGTAAATAACCTGAGTGTTGCTTTGGGATATTATATATTTCGGTCTGTCCTTCGCCTCGGTGTAAACTCTGGCAAGATATTCACCGAGAATACCGATGCAAAGAAACAGAAGAAATGCAATAAAAAACATACCTGTCAGGATAAACGGAACTATTCCGGAATAAAGCGGGTTTACGATGTTTCTGACAATGCCGTAAATAAAACATACTGCTGCAATTACGGCACTTAAAAATGCAAAAATAAAACTGAATCTTAATGGTGTTGTGGTAAAACCGAGAATTCCGTCAATTGCATATTTCAGAAGATTTTTTATGGACCACTTGGTTTCTCCGGCAGCCCTTTCTCTGTTAGTGTGTCCTATCCACTTGACATTAAAGCCAACCCAGCTGAAAATTCCCTTTGAAAAACGGATATTTTCGGGCAGTGAGATTATTGCCTTTACAACATCTCTTCTCATAATCCTGAAATCCTGTGCGGATTCGGTAATTTTCGTCTCGCTGACTTTATTGATAACCTTATAGAAGCTGTCGGAAAGAAAGCTCTTGAATTTGCTTTCACCCTCACGGTCTTCACGGTTAGCTGCAGCAACATCATAGCCGCCCTTATCAACAAATGCGAGCATCTCGGGAATGAGTTCGGGAGAATGCTGAAGGTCCGCATCAAGAATTCCGATGAAATCTGCTTTTACCGCATATTCCATACCTGCAAGCATTGCGGCTTCTTTTCCGAAATTTCTTGAGAATGAAATAAACTTCACATTGTGATTTACAGCCGCAAATTCTTTGAGAATTTTAAGCGTATCGTCACGGCTTCCGTCATCAACAAAAACCAATTCTGCAGAATATTCATCTCTGATACTGTCAATAACCTTCATAGTTTCGGCATAAAACATACCCAAAACATCTGCTTCATTAAAGCAGGGAACAATAAGTGCCAATGTTTTCATAATCCATCACCTTTTGTAAACTGTATTTTAACAATCGTCTTCTTCGTTTATAAGAACTGCTTCCGCACATTTTATGCCGTCAACTGCGGCAGAAACAATTCCGCCCGCATAGCCTGCACCCTCACCGCAGGGAAATATTCCTTTGACACTTGCCTGACGGCATTCGTCTCTTATTATTCTCACGGGAGAGGAGCTTCTGCTTTCAGGAGCGGTAAGCACCGCTTGGGGAAGAGCGAAGCCCTGAAGCTTTTTATCAAATGCATTAATTGCAGCAGCAATTGAATCCGTCACCGCAACGGGAAGCACCCTTCTGATATCCGACGGTTCAACTCCCGTGGGGCAGGAGGGCTTGACAAAACCGAATTTTTTGGAGGGTACATTTTTCATAAAGTCGCCAACCAATTGACCGGGAGCGGTATATGTTTTTCCGCCGAGAATGAACGCTTTTCTCTCAATTTCCCTTTGCAGTTCAATTCCCGCAAGAGGATGCTCTGAGGGAAAATGCTCGGGTTCTATACCCACAAGAATTGCAGAGTTTGCATTTTCCTTATCACGGGCAAGCTCACTCATTCCGTTTACAACGACCATTTCCTCTTCGGATGAAGCACACACAACCGTTCCGCCGGGACACATACAAAAGGTGTATGCACCTCTGTGGTGGGTGGAATGGTTCGCAAGCTTATAGTTTGCCGCACCTAAAAGCGGATTATTCCACTGTTTTCCGAACAGAGACTTATTTATAAGCTCCTGCGGATGTTCAATTCTCACACCTACGGAGAATGGCTTTTGCTCCATTTTTATTCCGTGCGAATAAAGCATATTTACGGTGTCTCTTGCGGAGTGTCCGATACATAAAATAAGGCAGTCAGTTTCAAGGTCCTCCGTATTTCCCGCACTGTCACGGTAGGAAATACCCTGAATGTAGCCGTTAGACTTATATATATCCGTAAGGCAGCAGCCGAATCTTATTTCTCCGCCGAGGGCAATAATCTCTTTTCTTATGTTTTTTACAACATCCACAAGTCTGTCGGTACCGATATGCGGATGAGAAGAATAAAGAATTGCCTCGGGAGCACCGAATTTATGGAGGGTTTCAAGAACAAATCTGCAACGGCTGTCTTTAATTCCCGTGGTAAGCTTTCCGTCGGAAAAAGTCCCCGCACCGCCTTCACCGAACTGAACATTGGATGAGGTGTTGAGCTTTCTTGTATTCCAGAATCCGTAAACATCCTTTGTTCTTGTGTCTACATCATTTCCTCGTTCAAAAACGAGAGGCCTGAGTCCCGCTTTTGCGAGAATTAGAGCGGCAAACATACCCGCAGGCCCGAAGCCGACAACAATGGGACGAAATCTTGAATTTCTCTGATTGGGGGGCATCACATATGTGTATTTCTCACAGGTGTGCACCTTGTTTGCGGGATATTTTGATGCAATTCCCTCTTCATCAGCTTCAGCTTCAAGCTCAAGATTTACCGAATAAATCATTTTTATATTATTTTTTTGTCTGGAATCTATAGATTCCCTTGCTATTTCAAAACCTTTTACATACCTCAGGGGAACATCGACATACTGTGCGGCAAGACTCTTAATTTCTTCTGCACTAACCCCTAAAGGTGCTGATATTTCATTTATTCTAAGCACTTTCAGATCTCCCTGACTGCATTTATTCCTGCCTTATATCCCGAAGACCACGCCCATTGAAGGTTATATCCTCCGCAGTCTCCGTCTACATCAATGATTTCACCTGCAACAAACATACCCCTGACTTTTTTTAGTTCAAGTGTATTGCAGTCAATTTCCGCTGCGGGAATTCCGCCCGTTGTTACCTGTGCATCATTAAAGCCTTTAACGGAGCAAACCTTATATTTTTTATTTTTGACCGCAGCTGTGATTTTTTCAACAACGGCAGGATGAATTTTTCCGATTTCCTTTGAAGGATTTATTGAGCAATCCGCTAAAAGTGTCATACCGAGTCTCTTGGGAAGCAGCCCGGCAAGAAGCAGCTCACCTGTCATTGTCGAATTTCTTTTTATCAATGAGTTCAATATCTCATCAAGCTCTTGAGACGTAAAAGACGGACAGGAATCAACCGCGGCAACAACATCCCCCTTATTCTGTGCAAGAGCCTGTGAAACAAAACGGGAAACCTGCATTGAGGGTATCCCTGAAAGTCCGTATTCGGTATACTGAATTTCTCCTGTATCCTCACACAAAACCTTTCCCTGATGACGGATGCTTATTTTTCCCTGTGCCCTTATCCCTTTAAGACTTTTCGGAAAACTCTCACATACAAGCGGTGTGAGAGCGGGATATAACTCAGTGACATAAACACCGAATTTTTTCAGAAGAGAAAATCCGCTTCCGTCACTTCCCTGCACAGGAGCAGCTTTTCCGCCTGTTGCAAGAATACAGATTTTTGCTTTTATGCTGCCGTTCAGAACAAAATCTTTCCCGCTTTTTTCCAGCGAGGTTATTTTTGTATCGGTAATTTCCGTAATTCCGAGTTTTGAGGCTTCACATCTCAATGCATCAAGCACAGCAGTTGCCTGATTTGATAAAGGATAAATCCTTCCCGCAAAATCACTTTTCGGAAAAAGAGCAATGCTCCTGAAAAAATCGAGGGTTTTGCCGTTATCAAAATCACAGTAAACCTTATATGCAAAATCGCTCTCACCGTGAAAATTAGACAATGCTATATTTTCATTGGTGAAATTACATCTTCCGTTTCCCGTCACAAGAATTTTTTTTCCCACTCTGGAGTTTGCTTCAAAAATTGAAATTCTGACTTTTTTATTCTGTTTTAAAGCTTCACGGGCGGCAGCTATTGCCGCAAAAAGTCCCGAAGCACCGCCACCGATAACGGCAATATCAGTATTATGCATCAACTCACTCATTACTCTTTATTTTCTCCTGCATCAAAAACACACTTCATAAGAGAGTCAATTATTTTTTCTTTTTGTTCACTTACCGATGCCATTCTGAAAAGAGCAACAAGCTTTCTTTCTTCTTTTGAAAGGTCTGCCATTCCTTTTTCTCTGACAGCCTTTATAAGCTGAAGTTCATTATCGGAAGAATTCCAGTTTCTGCCGTCACTGTCAACACCGCAGAACCATTCGATATCTGTTTTGAATATAGAAGCAAGTGCTGCAATATTATCAAGTGAAGGATTTGAAACACCCAATTCATAATAAGCATAAGTAGATCTGTCTATTCCGAGAAGATCAGCAACCTGCTGTTGTGTCATTTTGCACTCCTTGCGTGCAGCTTTGAGCCTTTCAACCAAAAACATATCCGTTCTCCGTAAAATTAAAAAATCCGAACACAAAGTTCGGATAAAAGTATAGCACTTATTATAAATAAATGCAAGTATTAATATATTAATCCTCCAGTCCGAGAAGCCAATTGAAGCTTACACCGAGAACCTTGGAAATAATGATAAGCTCATAATCAAACACACCTCTTATCTGTCCCTCAAGCTTTGAAAGCCCCGATGCATTAATATCCATCCCTTCCACCTGAAGACGTGCAAGAAGCTCCTTCTGTTTCATTCCCATTTCTTTGCGTTTTGCCTCTATACGGGCACCTATAATATTCTTGTTACCCAATTCCTGCTTTCTCAATCTCATATAAAATCTCCACAAATTTCTGAATTTTGTTAATTTTACCACACAAATCGCCATTAGTCAACAAAAAGCAACAGTTTTTTTGTTTTTTTGACCGCTGATGGATTTTTCATTATGATTTTTTTTTGATTGTGAATTGTAAAAGCTTTCTTGCTGTGATAAAATATAAACAGTTGAACGAAAGGACTGTCTGTTATGAACAATATTTCAATGAATAAATGCGATCTTCTTTTTGATTTCTATGAGCTTGCACAGTCAAACGGTTTTCTTGCAAACGGAATTGATGAAACCGTTGCGTGGTTCGATATGTTTTACAGACCTGCACCCGAAATCGGGGGATTTTGTATTATGGCGGGTGTCAAGCAGCTCAGCGAATATATCAGCCGTCTTTCCTTCTCCGAAGAAGACCTAGCATATCTATCAGATAAAGGACTTGATGAAAATTTCATCAATTATTTAAGAAATTTCAGATTTTCCTGTGATATATGGGCGGTTCCCGAAGGCACTCCCGTTTTTGCAAATGAACCTGTCATAAAAGTCAGAGGGCCGGTTATTCAGGCACAGCTGCTTGAAACGATAATTCTTCTCTCAGTGAACCATCAGTCTCTTATCGCAACAAAAGCAAACAGAATTGTAAGGGCTGCAGGCGGAAGAGCAATAATTGAATTCGGTTCAAGACGTGCTCACGGTATCGGAGCTGCACTCAACAGTGCAAGAAGTGCCTATATCGGCGGTTGCTGTGCCACCACAAATGTCAGTGCGGCAAAACAGTACAGCATTCCCCTTTTCGGTTCTATGAGTCACACCTGGGTGCAGATGTTTGATTCAGAATATGATGCCTTCTGTGCTTTTGCAAAGCAGTATCCGGATGACTGCATTCTTCTTATTGACACATATGACACAATGGATAAAGGACTTCCCAATGCAATAAAAGCATTCAATGATGTGCTTGTTCCTTTAGGCAAACGTCCCAAGGGTGTGCGAATCGACAGCGGAGACCTTGCATACCTTTCAAAAAAAATAAGAAGAGTTCTCAACGAATCGGGTTATCCCGACTGCGATATTTATGCTTCAAATGCACTTGATGAATATATCATCCGCGATATGCTTCAGAACGGTGCAAGAATTGACAGCTTTCTTGTGGGAGAAAGACTTATCACATCTGCGTCCAACCCCGTTATGGCAGGTGTTTATAAGCTCTCTGCAATTGAAAAAAGCGGTAAAATTATTCCTAAAATCAAAATTTCGGAAAATGTTGCAAAAATCACAACTCCTTACCCTAAGCTTTTATGGAGACTATTTGACAATGAGACCGGCAAAGCCATTGCAGATGTTCTTACAATGGAAGACGAAGACCTGTCGGATATAAAAGAATATGAGCTTTTTGATCCCGATTATACATGGAAAAGAAAAACCGTCTCCGACTTTGTTGCCCGTCAGCTCCTTATCCCTATTTTCACAAACGGTGAATGTGTTTATAAATTCCCCTCAACAGAAAATATCAGAAATTACTGTGCAGAACAGATAGACACCCTCTGGGAGGAGGTTGTTCGTTTTGAATATCCCCATAATTACTATGTTGACCTTTCGCAAAAGCTATGGAACAAGAAGCAGACAATGATTGACGAGTGCTTCTCAAAATAATGAGATTACACCCTTTTCTTCCGTGCGTAAATAAGAGAGACTACCCCCTGAACTCTTTATAAGCAATTTTATACATAATAACAAATATTTGCGATTTGTTTTTTGGGATTTACCGTATGACAGTGCCGTCACTTTCAACGGTAAATCTTTTTTTCTGGGCAATATCCTCTATACAAAGAAACTCAGCATCAACCGTGGCTCCCTCCTTTGTTGATATACTGATTTTTCTTTCAAGAACCTCTGTATTTTTATAAATATTGAATGATGCCACGGAAAAATCATAAAAAGCCAAAAGCACCGCTTGCTTTTCAGAGAGACTTATATGCTCATCAACAAATGTCTTGTGCTGCTGTCTTATAATTCCGACAGGAAAAATAATATCTCCGGAACAGAAAAAATAACCGTTCTCCGTAAAGTCATCCGACTTGTCAACAAAACTGACCGGCAGCTTCAAGCCAAAGAAATACAGAAAGTATTTTTCTTTACATTTTTCAATTTTCTGCACCTCTATTTCCTTTGCACTGCAACAGTTTACATAGTTTTTTGTTCTTGCTCTCACCACAGCATCACAATCTAAAAAACGCACTGTTCCGTCTTTAAAAGTATCAACACCGCTGACAAGCAAATCACCTTTCACCACTGCCGTGCCCGGATAAAGAATGCCCTCCCCTGAAAAAATATCAGCCCGAACTATTTCACCGTCTTTTGCGGCAACTATATTGCTGTATATTTCTTCTTTTTCAAAGCTCATATCTTCCCTTTCTCTGACAGTAACAAAAACACGACTTCCCGCACGGTAAACATTAATCCACAGAAGTTCAGGATATTTTTTACTTAACACAAATTCCGCATCATCACATTGAATACGCTCGCACAAGGCTCCCTTTTTTATTCCGTTTTCCTGCAAAGCGGCAGTAAACTCTTCAAGAGGAATAATTTCTGTTCCCGAAATATCAACACTCCAAACAAAAGAGCTTAATATTCCCGTCAAAATAAAAAAGATAAAGATTCCGAAGGGAATGCCCATACGCCTTCTGTATCTGATGAAAATATCGGGAAAACCGAACCTTTTGATTATTTTCATGTTCATACCGCTCACAGTTGCCGCGGAATACAAATTTTTAAGGTCAATTCTTCTCACTGCACCATAAACTGTTTCTCCTTCGCGTTTCACGTTTTTCAATCTGATACCGTCTTTTTTACAACGGCTCATAAATAATTCTAAAAAACCGCCGTCGACCTGAAAATCTATTCTCCCGTAAATTAAATCATAAAAAAGCTCCATAAAAGCCGTCCCCTCATCTCAACATAAAACTGATGTTATCAACCTTACCGCCCACAGAAGTTACATTGCGAAAAAATCTGTTAATATACAAATTCTCCCCTTTTATATTTATAAAATAATTTTCACATTCCATAGTAAGGGTGTTCTCATTATATTCAAGAAGCTCCCGACAGCCGTGAACCGACAGTCTTCCTTCAGAATTAAATTCAACAAGAAATCTGTCATCTGTATCAATTTCCGAATTATGAATATACTTTCTGACAGAAGCTGAAATTTTTCTTATCATCCTGTTTTTCATCATATCCCCCCCCAATAAATTTTTCAATAAAATTTATGCTTTATATGAATTAATTAGTACATAATTTCATAGTATTTACTATGACAAAACAAAAGCTGAAAATTAAATCCGCATCTGAATATTCTGTTCTGATAATATCATTTTTTTGTCTTTTTCTTATTTTGTATTTTTCAGAAAAAACAAAAAATGCCATTACACAATCTTTACTTTTTTGTCTGACAACAATTATTCCTTCCATTTTTCCGGTTCTTACGGCTTCATTTTTTATACTGTCTTTACCGCTTCCCGAAAAAGTAAAAAATATGACAGAAAGAATAACTCACAGACTTTTCGGTCTTTCGGGTAATTCTGTCACAACGATAATAACGGGACTTACGGGCGGATATAATGTTTCCTGCCGTAATGCCTGCAAGCTCATTGAAAATAAACAAATAACCGAAAATGAAGCAAAAAGACTTGCTGTGTTTTTTACTTCTCCCGGGCTGTCTTTTTGTATCAATATCACGGGGATTGCGGTTTATAACAGTACCGATGTTGGGCTTCGACTGTTTTTTGCAGGTATTATTGCAGATTTTTCCGTCATTATTATATACAACATTTTTTTTCCGAACAAAGAAGCATTTTTACATAAAGCACTGCAATCGGATATTTCATCCTCATTTGTTCAGGCTGTCAGCAGCTCAACAGCAACAATACTTTCAATTACCTCCTGGATTATTCTTTTTTCTGTCATCAGGGCATTATTGAGCAATATTACAGTTTTTCCGTTATTCACTGCTTTTTGCGAACTGTTTTCCGAGGTATCTTCAGGTGTTTTCTATGCATCTCGAAATTTCAGTTTATCTGTCAGTGCATTCTGTTTATATTTCGGCGGCTTCTGCATTTTTCTCCAGCAGCTTCCCGACATACTCACTCTGAAAATTAAACCGCTGTTTTTCCTTTTTATAAAACTGGTTCGTGCGACATTCGGTGTCCTTCTTTTGAGAATTTCTTACTTGCTTTTTCCGTCAAGTGTACCTGCTTTTAATCCTGCCTTTTCTTACAGAATTTATTCCACTGCCCCCATAGGCTCAGTAGCACTTCTTTTTCTTTGCTGTGTATTTATGGCAAGCTCAAAAAATTCATTTACCCGAACCGAAAATTCCCCACAATCCTGAGTTTTTTTACAATAATAGAACTTGCCCTGATTAACAATTTGTGTTAAAATTAATTCAAACACATTGAAAGAGTTGGAACTTATGAAAAGAAAAATAATCGGCAATGTTGAAGCAAAATGTATCTATTGCAAAAACGGCACATTGGCTGCAGACGGAAAGAAAGTGCTTTGCACTAAAGTCGGTATTCTTGATATTGATGACAGTTGTAAAAAATTCAGCTATGACCCGTTAAAAAGAGTGCCTTCAAAACCTGCACCGGCACTCACAGGCTTTTCACCTGAAGATTTTGAACTGTAAAAAAAGGATGTAAAAATGAACGGAAAATTCAATTTAGGTTTAGGAATAGATAAAAACGGCAGAATTGCAGAGAATCTTACAGAGCTCACGGGAAACACTCCGCTGCTTTCTTTGGGTGGATACTGCAAATTTAACAATCTCAATTCCGACATCATAGCAAAGCTGGAATATTTCAATCCGTTGGGCAGTGCAAAGGACAGAGTTGGTGTTGCTCTTATTGAACAGGCAGAAAAAGACGGCTTACTCAAAGAAGGAACAGTAATCATTGAGCCCACAAGCGGAAACACGGGTATAGGTCTTGCTTTTGCGGCAAGAATAAAAGGCTATCATCTTATCCTTACAATGCCCGAAAATATGAGCCGGGAAAGAATACTTCTTCTGAAAGCTCTCGGTGCCGAGGTTATTCTCACTCCAAAAGACCTCGGGATGGACGGTGCGATAGAAAAAGCAAATGCTCTCAAAGAAAAAATCGGTGATGCATTTATTCCCGATCAGTTCAATAATCCCGCAAATTCCGAAATTCACAGAAGAACCACGGGACCTGAAATTCTCCGTGACACATACGGCAAAATTGATTATTTTATCGCAGGCGTGGGAACAGGCGGAACAATCACAGGAATTGGTGAAATTCTCAAGGCCTTCAATAAAAGCATTAAAGTCATAGCAGTGGAACCCGCCTCCTCTCCCGTTTTATCCGGAGGAGAAAAAAACACTCACGGTCTTATGGGAATTGGTGCCGGTTTTGTTCCGGCTATACTCAACCGTGATATTATTGACGAAGTAATTACCGTTACGGAAGAAGACGCTTATAATGAAGCAAAATCTGTTGCAAAAACAGACGGACTTCTAATCGGTATTTCTTCAGGTGCCGCTCTTTATGCCGCGAAAACGATTTCTCAAAGAGAAGAAAATAACAATAAAAGCATAAGAGCTGTTGTTCTTTTTCCCGATTCGGGTGAAAGATATTTATCAACGGCTTTGTTTAGTGAAAATTAAACAAAAGGATGTACCAAAAAAAATCCGGTACATCCTTATTTTTTTACGAAAGGGACTTTCTATGCTCAGCTTAAAACTAAACGATACAGGTTCATCGGTTCAATTAATTCAGCTTGCTCTTATCCGTTCAGGCTTTTTATCGGGAGAGCCTGACGGTATATTCGGCGAAAGAACCGAAGAAGCAGTAATAAATTTTCAGAAGGCTTTTTCTCTGATTCCTGACGGTATTGTGGGAGAAAGGACTTTTTCGGCATTGAAAAGATATATAACAGGTGCTTATGTGAAAAGCATATCAAAAGGCGACACGCTCTGGTCAATAGCCGCAATGGCAGGCATCTCCGTCAACAGCATTATTACTGCAAATCCCGAAATAGATCCGTTAAATTTATCTGTAGGAGATAAAATAACCGTACCCTTTTCCTTTGAACTGATACCCACAGATATAGCTTATTCATCTTTATTGGTTGAGCTTTTATGTGAAGGCTTAAAGGCACGATATCCTTTTATAACAAAAAGAGAAATCGGCAAAAGCGTTATGGGGAAAAGCATTTATGCATTAAAAATCGGCTCGGGAGAAAAAAGCATATTCATCAATGCAGGCTTTCACGCTAATGAATGGCTCAATATTCCGGTTGTTCTGAAATTCACAGAAGAATACCTTAAAGCCGTTGCAAATAACACATTAATAAATACATACAGTGCCGCAGAGCTTTTCAACAGCGTATCTGTTTATCTGGTGCCTCTCGTCAACCCCGACGGAACAGACCTTGTCACCAAAGCACTGCAAAAGGGTGAATTTTTCGATAAAGCAAAAGAAATTGCAGCTGACTTTCCCTCTGTACCCTTTCCTGACGGTTGGAAAGCAAACATAAACGGTGTTGACCTGAATCTGCAGTTTCCTGCGGGTTGGGAAAAGGCAAAAGCAATTAAATATTCGCAAGGTTTTACAAAACCGTCTCCCATTGAATATGTAGGCTCATCTCCTCTGTCGCAACCGGAAGCACAGTCTGTTTACAGATATACACTGCAAAATGATTTCCGCATGATACTCGCATATCATTCACAAGGAAGCATCATTTATTGGAAATATGGTGAATATCTGCCGCCTGAAAGTGAAAGAATAGGACTCATATTAAGCAAAGCATCGTCTTATCCCCTTGAAATAACTCCCATAGAATCTTCATTTGCAGGCTACAAGGATTGGTTTATTCAGGATTTCAACCGTCCGGGATATACGGTTGAAACGGGAAGAGGAACAAATCCCTTGCCGGTTCAACAATTTGATGTTATTTACAGTGAAAACAAACCGCTTATCCTTGCCGCAATAAACGAAACAGCAGAGCTGTAAAAAAAGGACTTTATAATTTTATAAACATCATATCAATTGACATTGAACCGTGTTTATGATAGCATTATATTGTATAATTAAAGAAAAAAGGTGTTTATTATGGAAAGGCTTTTTGCAATTTTTATGAGTCTTGTTACCTCTTTATCGCTGTTTCTCGGATTTGCAGGCAGTAAAGATTATACACAGCAGACAGGTCTGAAAGAAGCACTTGATGCGGTTATTCACAAAGGCACTATCCTGACAGAAGAATATACAGGTGATAAAAGTGATTACAGTTGGAGTGCTTCCGACGAATATAAGCTTGAAGACACAGTAATTCTCAAGAAGGAAAAAGGAAAGGACTTCGTGATTCTCAACATAACAGACACTCACTTTGCTGATTATGATTACAGAGCATTCACAGCCTTTGATGTTGAAGCAAAGATAAAGACACTTGTAGCTTCAGTAAAGCCCGACCTTATTACTCTTTCGGGTGACATCGTCTGCACTGATTCAACTGTTTATTCAATAAAGAGAATCACCGACCTTTTTGAAAGCTTCGGAATTCCGTGGGCTCCTATGTTCGGAAATCATGATAACGAAGGTAACTGCGATAAAAATTTCCTCGCTGACGTTATGATGAGTGCCCCCAACTGCGTAATGCAAAAGGGCGATGCTGATATGGGTGTGGGCAACTACATCATCAATATTGCTGAGGAAAATAATGACGGTTCTCTTGATATCATAGAAACTCTTGTAGTAATGGACTGCAGAGCACCCGACCGCAGTAAGCAGATAGAATGGTTCAGATGGATTGCAGACGGAACAAATACTTTAACAAAAAATTCTGCAGAAATATCTATCGTTACGCACATTCCCCTTGCCGAATATCAGTATGCTTATGATGCAGCATGGGACAATGATAACAAATGCTGGCGTGAAGACTTCAAAGCCTACGGTGAAGCTCATGAAAGCATATGCTATGACAACGGGCCTGACGGCACTCCCGCACTTGAAGGTCTCTTCACTGCTATGAAAGAAAGCTCAACTGCAAAATATGTATTCTGCGGTCATGAGCACCTTAATAATTTCTCTATTGAATATGAAGGAATAAGACTTACATACTGCCTCAAAGTCGGAATAGGTTCAGGATATCGCTTCAACTTCTCAGGCGGCACGGAAATCCGAGTAGGTGATGAAGGAATAAACAGGATTTTACACAAATCCGTTGCATTCGGGCCTGTTATCACACTTGAAGATATTGTTATTTGACAAGAAAACATACACTAAAAGCACGGACACAGCATCAAAATCTTGCTGTGTCCGTAATTATATTATTATTTTATCTTACGATATCAACCGACTTTCCTGTTTCGGCGGAAAGATATATAGCATCAAGAATTCTCATAAGCTCAACACCGTCATCGGCAGTTGCAAGACACTCGGCTTTACCGTTTACACTGTCAACAAAGTTTTTGACTTCCCTTCTGAAATCCCTGCCAAAATCAAAGTCATTCTGTCCGTGGGGAATGATATCAGCAAGCTCATTGTTTACCTCAGTATAAAGCTCAAAGGGACTGAGGTTGAGACCTGCTTTATCACCGAAGAAAATAATATCTCCGCAACCGTGCTTGGTGTTGAGATTGAAGGATGCTTCAACCTGAAGCACGGCACCGTTATCAAAGCGAATCATTGCTGTTGCAAGATCTTCAACTGTAAAAACAGGCTCTTCAACAACAGTTTCACTGAGCCATTCTGTGCCCTTTATATGATTTCTTGCACCAAGCTTATTAAATGTTGCACCGAACACGGTAACAGGCTTGGGACATCCCATAATATAACGGGACAGATCAATTACATGAACACCGAGATCAATCAGCGGACCGCCGCCTGAAAGCTCCTTGTTTCCGAACCAACCGCCGGGAAAACCGCAACGACGAAGATATGAAGCCTTTGCATAATAAATATCACCCACAAAGCCTTTTTTGATATAGTCGATTGCTGCTGCTGCATCATTCCCCTGACGGCGAACAAATCCAATCATAAGAAGCTTACCGTTTTTTTCGGCGGCTTCTTTCATTTTAAGTGCTTCTTCGGTGTTCATAGCCATAGGCTTTTCACAAAGAACATTACAGCCAGCATTCAGAGCGGCAATTGAACATTCTGCGTGAGCGTTATTCCACGTGCATACACTTACAACATCGAGCTGATGGTTTTTCAGCATATCATAGCAGTTGTCATAACAGTTTGGAATGCCGTATTTTTCGGCATAAGCCTTGGCTTTAGGGAAATTTATATCACAACAGGCTACAAGCTCAACCTCGTCACCGAGGGCTTTATAACCGTCCATATGAGCATTTGCAATACCGCCGTTACCTATAATTCCGACCTTGAGTGCCATAATTTATCTCCTTATCAATACAATGTATTAAGAATATCGGATAAGAATGCAACAGCGTTTTTTATATCCTGAAAGCGTGTTGCACCTGCTTCTCTCTCAATTGTTAAAAATCCGTCATATCCAACCTCTTTAAGAGCAGCTATATATTCGGGGAACGGCACTCCGCCTTGTCCCAAGGGATATTCCTGATAATCTGTTGCAGAAAGCTTTACACCGTCTTTGGCGTGTGTGTGAACGATATAATCCTTGAGAATGTGAACTGCTTCAACAGGATCCTGACCTGCACACATAACAAAGTTGGCAGGATCAAGATTAACCTTTGCACTCCTTGTATCTGCCTTTTCGAGAATACCTTTGAGCTTTATTGCCATTTCGGGACCTGTTTCGGTTGCAAAGGAAACACCGATTTTGTCACCGTATTTTCCCAGACGCTCAATGGTGTTTACGATATTGAAATATTCCTCGCTGTTTTCATCATCGGGAACCTTACCGATGTGGGTTGTGATAACCCTTGTATCGAAATCGACGGCTAAATCCATCATTTTCATTGTGCGAAGAATTCCTTCTTCGTTAGTACCTTTTTCATTAAAATGAAGCCCGAAATCTGCACATAATGCAGAAAACACCAGACCGTTATCCTTAACAAATTTAAGAATATCTGCTCTGTCTTCTTTAGAAAGGCTTTCGGGAGCAAGCTCTCCGCCTGTTACATAGGGCTGAAGACCTTTAACACCCATATCACGGGCAAGAATTACAGCTTCCTTGAAAGGAACCTGAAAAGAATCGGGAATTACGCCTATTTTCATCATAATAATTTACCTCCGAAGCAAATTTACTTAAAAACATTTTACATTATTTTACTGTATAACGCAATAGAATTTTTGATTCAAAAAAAACACGGCCCGATAAAACAGACCGTGAATAAAATCAAAGACTTCTTAACACTTTTATTGCAAGAGGAGCTTCATATGAAAAATCTGAAACAGCAGCTTCAATGGAGCATCTTTCACAGGAGCCTTCATTAAGTGCATCAATAAATGACTTATAATCAAATTCATCTGCAGAAAGAGGATATATTCTCTTTTTACCGTCTTTTCCCACGGGATTTGAAATGTGGGCGTGAAAAATTGAATCCTTTATCATAAGAATATCCTCAGCTGTATCACCGCACTGCTCCATATGGAAAAGGTCCGCGAGACAACGGATGTTATCCCTGTCAGCTAAAGCCGCTAACATAACACCCTCTTTTACTGTGTTTATCATATTTGTTTCCGCTTTCTGCAAAGGCTCTGTCACCACGGTAATTCCGTATTTTGCAGCTTCGGGTGATGCAATTTCACGAAGAAAATATGCCATCTGCTTAACTGCCTTTTCATACGAATAGCCTTCTTTTATGCTTCTTGCACCGGAGGAACCGAAAACAACCGTTTTAAGTCCCATTCTTGCACTGTTTTTCATTCCTCTTGCAACGAATTCGCGAAGGGCATCATAATCAACATTATCCCCTGTTACGGGAAGAGAATTTGGGAGAAAACAGTTTGCGGCTTCTGCAAAAATGCCGTATTTCTGTTCTCTTTCTTCCCACTCTTTGAGCTGCTCTTCGCTTGCATTTGCAAACATCTGAAAACCGCATTCAATATAATCATAACCGCTTTCTGCGGCAAGCTTTACATTAGCCTCATTATCTATTCCTGTACAAACACCGAATCTCATCCTTCAGTCCTCCAATTTGCCGAATTTTTCATCAAGAAGCTGACAAAAAGCAAGAAGCAGTCTGTCGTTTCTGTTATTTCCGTCTTCATATGAATAGCCGTGCCATGCCGCAGCGGCTTTTCTTTTAATAGAATATGCAACACACTGTCCTTTGGCACCTGTTTTCAGATACACATCTGTTCCTCTGAAGGAGGTGGATGCATAGTCGTTTTCCATTGCGGCTTTTATATAAGCGGGTGAAATTATTTCGGTATCACCGATTTTTCCTTCTTTTGCCCATAAAAAGCCCAGCTTTGCATTATCGTCACTTCTGGTATAAAGACCGCCTCCGCCTATGGTATGTCCCTTAGGACAAAGCAACATCCCCCATTGCTTGAAGAAAAGAGGTGTTGCCAATTTTTCGCGAATAAATTCATAAGCTGTCTTTCCCGAGGCTTTATGAATTATTCTTCCCAGAAGATAGTAATCAGCATCAGTGTATTTATATGCCGTTCCGGGCTCTGCTTCAATTTTTATAGAAAAAACATATTTCAGAAAATCTTCACCTATAAGAGAAATGTGTTCATCTTCATCCACTCCGTAAGGAATATGAAGCATCCCTGTTTTATGCTGCAAAGCGTGCTCAACGGTTACATTATGCCATCCGCTGTCAAGGTTTTCACCCATTTCTTCCTTTGTAAAGAAATCGGTGACTTTATCGTTCACATCAATTTTTCCTTCCGTCACAAGGACACCTATTGCGGAGGATATAAAAAATTTTGTGACCGAATGACCGTTATTGGCAAAATTACAGTTCTCATTGTGCCAATATTCAATTGTGTCATCCGTAATTACAGCAGCATCGTACATAGGATCCGTTTCCTTCAATACCGCTTCAAAAAGTGCATTACTCATTAACTGTCCTCTTAAAAGGCGTAAGCGGAAATCGCCTACGCCGTTTTTCATTTCTTTTCTACGGCTTCAAGCCATTTTATTCTGCCGAAAACATTTCTGACCGCCTTATATGAGGGCTTCTCGTTTTCCTTTGAATCAACAAGTCCCCAACGGGTTTCTGTGGGACATTCTTCCTGTCCGCAATAATAACATTTATCGGGATCCTTATAACAGTAAATGTTACACCCGCAGATAAAGTCAAGACTGTAAAGATGGCTTATACAATCTTCGAAAAATTTCGCCTGACCTTCGGGAGTGTGAGGATAACCGGGAATTTTTGTAAGACGCGGTAATTCACAGTAAAAATGATTAACCATATCACTCTTAAAAAGGAAGCCGAAATATCTTGACGGATCGTTTCCGCAAACATATTTTATGTGGTCGGCAAAATGGGAAGGCATATTGTTTACGAATTTTTCAATATTCTTTTTTGCCTCTTTTTCTGTTTTTGCACCGTAACGCTCCAGCATAGCCTTTTTTTCAGATTTCTTCCTGGGAGCACCGCCGCTTAAATAGCCGAACTCCTGAATAAGCACAGGCTTTCCTGTCATTGCCCATAAATAACGGCAGAGTGCTTCAAATATCCAGATAAATCCGGGCATATTGAAGAAGCAGCCCATATAAATATCGACACCAACATAGTCACAGAAATTCATATAAGGCAGAAGCTCGCTGTGAAGCATCGCCTCGGGACCTGCACTGTTATAACCTACAACAATGTCCTTTTTCAGAGGATACATAGCCTCAAGGTTTACACCTATGAATTTTGCTGCTTCTTTGATTGTGAGAGGTATTGTAAAACGGGGAATGCCCATTTCATTGGTAATCTGAAAGCCTGAAACACAACCCTGCATATCGGTTATCAGAAATTTACCGATTTCCTTAACCTTTTCGATGCCGTCATCGGTTCTGATATCTGCTCCGTAATCAATATAGTCCTTGGGATAGGGCGTAACCGCCATAACCTTTATACCGTTTTCCTGAAATTTCCTGCATCTTTCCTTAAAATCGGTATATGCCTGTGCGACAGTGCCGTCGTTTTCAAAAGGAAACGGAATGTCAATTCTTATCCAACCGATATTTGCACCCTTTATCTGCTCATAATTATCTGTAGGATGGCATACCCCTCGGATAAAACCGACTTTTTTTCGAAATTCTTTTGTCTGCTCAGATGAAGATTTTATAAAATAGGATTTAAGGAGATTTATCGGAAGAAACTTAAGTCCCGCCGTTATCTGATCCTTTATAAACTGTTCCATCAATATTATACCTCAACAGTTTCTTCAAGATTTTCCATCATTTCGAGAATTTCTTCATTTACGGTCTGCTCTTTAGCAAGAAGTGCTCTTCTTTCATTAAGAGCGATATACATCTGTTCTCTCTTCTCTCCTACAAGATCATAGAAGAAATAAGGAATTATGTGAATTACCTTCGGGAAAAGACCTATACCGACAAAGAGGAAAAATATTTTCTGATAGATGGTTGAACTGCCCTGTGACCACGGAAGCATGGGAATTGTGGGATCATATCCGGACCATTTGAAAAGGAAGATTGTGAAAGCAGCATTAAGGGGAGCAGTTATCTTCGCTACAAGATCCGTTAGAATATTAATCGTACCGTCAGGTCTTTCACCCGTTACATATTCCGTATAGTCATTGATTTCACGGGCAACCTCAGCTTCAAACACATTTGCAGGTCCGTTATTAATACCGTTAAGACCATGGAATATTGCATAAATTACAACCATAATCCACTTACAGTTCTTTCCGAACTTCTTTATGACGGGAAGACCGCACGCAAGCATTCCGGCTGCAGCAAGCATATCCCAAAGACGAAGAACAATAAGTGCATTTTTATTATTATCCTTGAAGATTTTACGGAACTTGGGTATAAGTGCGGCAGAAGGCATATCTACGGCATTATAAATTGAATATGCAAGGAATGAATTGATTGAGCCGCCGAAGATTTCCTGCTGAGTTACAACGTCCCATGAATAACCGCCGTCACTCCACCAAGAGGTGATAAATCTTGTAACAAAATTTCTTAAAGCATACTTATTTTTAAGCACATAGAACATAGTCTTTGTTATGGGGGCAGGCTTTGGCTGAAGTGCAATTCTTTCCTGACAGCCTATTGCCATACCGATATTGCCGATAGCACCAACAGAACAGGATATTGTGGCAAGAGTTGCAAAAACAACTGACATCGGGAAATTTATAAAGCCCTTGTTGTTAAGCTCCATAAGGGGCGGGAAAATTGTGTAAACACCCTGTGAAGCTGCCTCTCCGATATAGGTCTGAAGAAGACCAACGGTAATTCTGTCCTGCGGGTTTGCAGTCTGAAGAGACAGAAGGTTTCCTCTGGGAATATTATAAATAGTAGAAAACGTCTCCTGAATAAAAAGCATTGTGAAAACAAAGATAATTTTCTTCGGATCGTCACCTGCAGTATCACCGAGGAACAAGGCTCCCGAATACAGCATAAATGTGCTGGCAAAATAAGGAATAGCACCGAAAACGATATACGGACGCGCTTTACCCCAACGAGTACGGGTTTTGTCGTAAATAATACCCATAAGAGGGTTATTTAACATATCGTAGATGCCTATAAGAGAAAGGATAACGGTGACATACACCATATCAATTTTAAGTACATTTACGAAATAAAGAGTACGGTAAGTATTTACGCCGCCGAGAAGCTTTGTTGCAAACTCACCTATTGCGGGAAGGAACATTTCCTTGGGGGTGAGAACATTCGTATGGAACATTTTTATGGCAAGCTTGCTGTATTTCATTCTCTGTTCTTCGGCAAGAGATGCAGCAGAATTGTTTTCTGCGGTAAAAACACCCTGTACAAAATTCTTCACATTGTTATTGCTGTTATTATTTTCACTCATTCTACTGTCACCTCACAAGTCGATCTGTAATATCCGTCATCAGAAAGGGCATAAACAATAACCTCACCCTTTCCTATGGCTGTTACAACACCGTTTTCATCAACCGTTGCAACATCCTCATTTTCTGAATACCATTTAACAGTCTGTATGGTTGCCTTTGCGGGAGATACCTTTGTTTTCAGAGTAAATGCTTCACCAATTCCGAGCGTTACATTCTTTTTACTCATTTTCATTGATTCAACGGGCACCTTTACCTTTACGGTGCAGCTGTCGGAATATGTATTTCCGAGATATTCGTATGTAGCGGTGATAACAGCATCACCTGTTTTTGCAAAAGTGTCAATATAACCGTCGTTGTCAACGGTAGCAATGCTTTCATCTGATGAAGACCATGATACTGTCATAACAAGAGGATCTTCACAGGTAAGTGTTGCAAGAAGGTTATCTGTACCGTTCGGCTCAATTTCAAGTATTTCTTTATTAAGTGTGAGTGCGGGCCATGTGAGATTAAAGGTTTCACACTCGGTAAAATCAAAAGAAAGCTTCTTCACTCCGAGCGTTTCATATTCTGCAGAAAATGAAACATCAGTTGCCACTGCCATATTCTTATAATAACGAATACTTGTCAATTCATCTGTGAGTCTGTTGACCTTAAATACTATATGCAAATTCTTGTATGTGATTTCGGTGTTTTCTATGGTGAATTTACCGTCAACCGCACCGTTGATGCTCTCCAGAACTGTTTCAATTTCCGAGGGAGTGAAAAGTCTCTCAAACACTTCGGGGGCTGTTTTTTCAATTTCGGCATCAATTATAAATTCTACTTCATATTCACTGCGGTATTTTTTAAAATATTCTCTTTTTGAACCGCAGGGCTCACATTCAGAAAGCTGTTCATCATTTGTAAGTCCGCAGGAAGGACAGGCATAATAAATATATGAACATTTTACTTCCTTAATATTTTCGGTAGTCCCGATATCAAGAAAACCTAAATTCTTTTCGGGTTCATATCCGAATTCACTGCCGGGAGTTTTATCGGAAACGGATGAAAGGTGATTCTGAATATTGTCTTTAGCAAAAAGAACCGTTTCCTTGAACTGCGAAGAACCGTCTGTTTCAAGATTTCCGATATCATAGCTTATACCTGTTGAAATATGAGCGGGACTCTCCATAGCTTCATCAACTGCTTTTTTATAGAAGCTCCATACTTCTTCAACTGTTTCAGGAGCAGGAGAAATGCCTTCTTTTATGTCATTGGGAGGAAACGTGCCTTCCATTGAACGGACTCTGTCAAGTCCAATCCAGAAGCCGCCGATAAAAAAGAAGATAAGTATTGCGGTAACACCAACAGATATGAGCTTTTGTTTATCAATTTTTTTATCAGCCATTATTATTTCCTCCTCCACTGAATTTTTCAAAGAAAGCTGCTTCTTCCTTTGCTATTTCTTCATCAATCTTTCTTGTTGCTTGAGTTTCAACAACAGGCTGAGGAAGGTCGTCAATATTTATTCTGCCGGCTTTTACTTCCTTATAAATTCTTACTCTTTCTTCAACACCTTCATCATAAACAGGGTGAATTCCCCTTTTCCAAAGAAGAAGATTTACGGTGAATACGGCAGCAAACATTATAAAAGTAGCAACAAGTCCGAAGCCTAAGCTGCCGTCAATAAGAATGCTTTCGTCGGCTTCACCCTTGAAAAGCCCTATCATAACCATTGTTACAACACTCATAACCATACCAAGTGCCGCTGTAACCGTTGTTATTTTCTGCATATTTTTTATACTTATAAAACCGAAGAGTGAAAACAGCAGGCAAAAAACTGAAAGAAGTGCAACGGCAACAAAACAAATAAGTGCCGTTAAAAGTGCGGAGAAAGCCGCACCTGCGAATTCGGAAGAACCCATCTGTAAAAAATAATTGAGTGCACCGCCTGTTACGATATTCACAATTCCGAGAATACCGAAATGTGCATCAAATTGAACAAAGGGAGCCGATACACTGATGTTCCCCGATGGAATAAGTAAAGTCAATAAAGGCAAAAGCATTACAACAAGCTTTGCAGTTACAAGCTTTGAGCCTGAAAAAGAATACTTAAGATTTCTGATTTTAACCTTAAGTCCTGCCTGTGAAAGCTCTGCAAGCTTTGCTTCACGGATGAAATTTTCTTCAAAATTATAAAATCTCATATTAACCCCGCATGACGGGCAGAACTGACTGACGTCAAAGATTCGAAGTTTTTTTCCGCATTTAGGACATTTTGCCATAAATTTTTCCTCCTCATAATACTGATACGGATAAGCTCTGTCAATGCTTCAACAGATGACCTGTAAAATTAGCAAATGAAAGCTTGGGGATTGCACCGCTTCTGTATATAACCTTGGTGATACAGCAATTATCAACCTGCCAACAGAAGGTTTCCGGCAAAGCTATTCCCAGTGCGGCACGGATAAGATATCCGAAAAAGGAACCGTGTGACACCACCATAATGTGGTCATTTTCATTTGCATTATTATAAATATAATCAATGCATCTTTTTCCTCTTTTTGTGAGGTCACTGACACTTTCCTCGCCCAAAAGAAGCGTTCCTCCGGCGGGAGTGGGCTCGCTGACACACGGCACAGCAAGAGGATAGTCCCTTTCAAGCCGCCATAACTCTGTTCCGCTTATTGCTGTTCCGATTTCCATAAGGTCGGGCAGAAGAATGATTTCTTTTGAAAGCTTAGATGCCGCAGGATATGCAGTCTGAATCGCTCTTATCAATGTACTTGAATAAATCCTTGTAACACCGTCTGTCATACTGCTTTTGCCGAGAAGCTCTGCCTGAATAAGCCCCGAAGGACTGAGCGGAGGATCATCCTTCTGAAATTCGGGTGTATAAACAACACCTATGTTTCCTAAAGACTCGGCGTGTCTTACAAAAGAAATACAGAAATTTTTATCGTTCGACATACTCCACTCCCAAACACAGATATTTCTGCAAAATTCCGCATAATTATTTATATTAATAATAACAAATAAAAGCCGGCAATACAAGTAAAATATGCAAAATACTTAAAAATAATTTACAACAACACAATTTTTTGTATATAAAACCAAAAAAAATGAAATAAATTTTATAATTAAATATGGAAATTTTATTTTTTTTATTATATTATTACATTATCAGTCCAAGGAGGGTTAGCTTATGGCTTATATAAGAAATAAAACAGAAGAACGCACGGGATATCAGTCCGGTGCCCCTCTTCTTGACAGCATTGACAACAAATGCGACTTTGTTATGGTATACCGTCTTGACTCAACAATGGTTGACAGAATTAAACAGCATAAGGATGCAGGCTATGTGGTTCACCTTATGACGGGTATTGCCTGGGGACAGTATCAGGATTATCTTTACGGCAGATATGACGGATTGGACCATTGGGATGAAGCACAGCAGGACCGTTTTGGAAATCTCATAGTTCACGGAAAAGACGTTCCTTATATGGTACCGACTATTGCTTTCGCAGATTATCTTGCAGAAAAATTAAAGGCTGCCGTTGATGCCGGAGTTGAAGCAATTCACGTTGAAGAACCCGAATTCTGGGACAGAGGCGGCTATTCCCCCGCATTCAGACGTGAATATGAGCTTTATTACAGAGAACCGTGGAAGGCTCCCCACGAAAGCGTTGATGCAAAATATAAATGCGGGAAGCTCAAAGCATATCTTTATACAAGAACAATCGATCGCATTTCCTCTTCACTTAAAGAATACGCTAAAGTGAAATATAACAGAACTCTTCGCTTTTATGTTCCCACACATTCGCTCATAAACTATACACAGTGGAAAATTGTCAGTCCGGAAGGAAAGCTTGCGGACATCCCCGGTGTTGACGGATGTATTGCACAGGTATGGACGGGCACATCAAGAGAAAAGAACTGGTTCAACGGTGTTCTCAAGGAAAGAACCTTCGAAACTGCTTTTCTTGAATACGGCGTTATGCAGGAGCTTGTCAAGGGAACGGGCAGACATATGTGGTTTTTACATGATCCTATTGAAGACAATCCCATATTTGACTGGACTGATTACAGAAAGAATTATCTTTGCACAGTTGCCGCTTCCCTTTTACACCCGAAAGTAAATACATATGAGATATGCCCCTGGCCCAACCGTGTTTTTGAGGACAAATATCCGAAAAATACCCCCGATGCCGAAGCTATTCCGGAAGAATATGAAACAATTCTCAATAACACCTTCCAGACTCTCGGAACCATGGAAAGTGCCGCGGAGCCTGCTTTCAGAGTGGGCATTCTTGTGGGTGACTGCGAGCTTTATCAGAGAGAATATCCTGACTGCTTCTTCTCGGAAGAGGCAAAAGAGGTTGTGGGAACAGTTCTTAATGACGATGAAAGGCTTATTTCACGTTTCAAAAATGAGCTTTTCACAGGAAATGCCGAAAACGACGAGCTGATGCTGAAATTTATGTCCTCAAATGCTTTCCCCGCATTTTTCAGCATTGCTCTTCCCTTGCTCAAATACGGCATCCCTGTCCGTCCGGTGCTTCTTGACAATGCGAGAAGATATGTAGGTTATCTTAATGACTACGATATGCTTCTTATGAGCTATGAATATATGAAGCCCGATTATCCCGATATAAATAATTCAATTGCATCGTGGGTTAAAGACGGCGGTCAGCTTATTTACATCGGAGACGGCAGTGATCCCTTCAACAATATCAATTCATGGTGGACAGATAAATTCAATAATCCTGCCGAACATCTTTTCTCAATGCTGGGAATTCCGACTGATGAAGAAAAGGCAATTTACACCTGCGGTGAGGGCACTGCGGCATATTGGAAAATCAATCCCTGTGTTTTCTCATACTCAAAGAAAAATGCTGATATGCTTCGGGATTTTTTCATATGCTGTGCAAAGAGAAAAGGCAGATTTCCAGAATTTTCAAATCATCTTATCTTAAACCGTACACCTTACACAATTGCGGCAGTTATGGATGAAAGCATAAATGATGAACCTCTCGTTATTACGGGACTTTTCTGCGATATGTTCTCCCCTGACTTCGATATCCTTACCCAAAAAGTCCTTTTACCCAATGACAAAGCAATGCTCTTTGACCTCAAATATGCAAAAGCTTATGAAATTATCGGAACATCCGTGAGAATTGATTCCTTGGAAACAGAAAAAGATAGAGTAATCCTCAACGTTAGCGGAGCTAAAATGAGAAAAGCAAGCATCAGAATCAAGCTCCCCTTTGTGCCGAAAACTGCGTCAATCGACGGTAAAGAAGCCGTACTGTCTTTTGATGCATTGAGCAGTACTGCACTTATTTCTTTCCCCAATGCTACCGGTGACAGAAAAATCGTCATTGAATAAGAATTCCCTACAACAAACAAGCAATAAACAAAACAACAGCCAACACATCAATTACTGTGTTGGCTATTGCTTTGCCGGATTTTATTTATTTTACTTCTTCAAAATGAATTGCAAAGCTTTGTCCGTCTTCAACCGGATAGTGATAAAGTGAGAAGCCGGCTTTCATAAGAAGAGCACCTGAATACACTTCCCCGTCAGCATCACATTTATAATACTTTTCAGCATCAAGACCTTTGAGCTTTATAAAGAAATTTCTTGCTTCCCTGAAGAACTTAATGACAACTGTGAGCATTACTTGCGATTTGTCTTCACTGACAAATTCCCATGCCACTCTGTATGGATCATCCCAAGGGCTTATAAGTCTGTAGAAATCACCGTAATGGATGAGGTCATAATATTTATGATAGTCAGCAATCTGTGTTTTTATTTCTTCTCTTGCTTCCTCACTTATCTTTGCGGGATCAAGCTCATAACCGAATGAGCCCCACATTGCAACATTTCTCTTCGTTTCATAGCCTGAACGGCGGGAAGCAGAAACATGAGCACCCTGAACCGATGCGGGATAACAAAGAGATGAACCGAACTGAATATCAACTCGCGACAGGGCATCGGTATTGTCGGAGCACCATATCTGCGGTGAATAATACATCATACCGGGATCATATCTTCCGCCGCCGCCTGAGCAGTTTTCCAGAAGAAGATGGGGATATGCGGTGAGAAGTCTGCCCATAAGCTCATATGTGCCGAGGATAAAGCGGTGGAAAAATTCACTCTGTCTTTCGGGAGGAAGAATTGCAGAGCCAGCTTCCGTAATATTACGGTTGAAGTCCCACTTAACATAGTCAATATCGTTATTGGCGAGAACCTCACTCATTTTATTAAAAAGATAGTCTCTTACGTCCTGTCTTGTCATATCTATAACATACTGATGTCTACCCACGCTGCTTTCACGGCTCGGCACATGAATATGCCAGTCGGGATGTGCTCTGAACAGCTCGGAATCGGGAGAAATCATTTCGGGTTCATACCAGATGCCGAATTTAAGACCAAGTCCCTTTATTCTTGAAATAAGGCTTCCTATTCCGCCTCTGAGCTTATTTTCATTAACTTCCCAGTCACCGAGAGCACAGGTGTCGTCATTACGCTTTCCGAACCAGCCGTCGTCCATAACAAGCATTTCTATGCCTGTTTCCTTTGCCCATTTTGCGATATTAAAAAGCTTATCATCGTCAAAATCAAAATATGTACCTTCCCAATTGTTAATGAGAAGCGGTCTTTTTGCCTTTTTCCAGGGACCTCTTACAAGGTTATTGTTATAAAGCTTATGGAAAGTACGGCTCATTCCGCCAAGACCTTCGTCGGAATAAACAAGAACTGCCTCGGGAGACCAGAATTCTTCACCGGGGGACAGCTTCCATGAGAAATCCGAGGGATCAATACCCATCATAACCCTTGAAGAATTATTGAAATCAACCTCAATTTCACAAAGGTGGTTACAGGAATATACAAGATTAAAGCCGTATGCATCACCGTATTCTTCATTTGCACCGTGGCGAAGCAGTGCCATAAAGGGATTCTGCTGAGCGGAGGACGAGCCTCTTCTTGAGCCTATGCCCTGTCTTCCGTGGGCTAAAGGTCTCTTTTCGAAGTTTCTTTCGTTATTATGTCTGCCGTAAAGGGTTATAAGGTCAAAATCCTTACCGTTCAAATCAAGATTGAAGCTCATAACCTTTTCAATTGCGAAAGGCTTGTCGGAAGTATTTTTTACTATGACGCTTCTTGTGAGTGCCGAATACTTTTCAAATACAGTGTAAAGAAGAACTGCTTCGGCACCGGTTACACAGTCTCTTGTTGTTATTTCAAGAGTTTCGCATTCACCCTCTTCATTTTCATAAAGAGCAGGAAGACCTTTGAGAGCAGTCTTGCCTTTATATATCTTATGGGAAACATATCTCATATCGGTGGATGCGTTCCCGTCGGCATTTCTTATCTGAAGAGATGATATTCTCATATCACCGCAGCCGTTACAGCCGATTTCAAGCGGATATACATCAGCAGAAAACACCCAGTCATCCATATGGGGATTGGATGCAGAGAAGGAAGCATACATTCTGCGGTCGGGAAAATCCTTGAGGTTATAATCGGGGATTTTGGCACCGTAATAAAGATGAACAAGATAGTTTTCCCGATAAATCTCAAAGATATAGCTTGAACTCAGAGTATCAAGCTTAAAAATCTTTTTTTCACTGTCAAAAGTAATAGACATAGTTTACCTCCGTATATCAAAATACCGCCACCCTGAATTTTTCGGGATGGCGGTTTTTCTTAATGAAGCTTATGCATTTGCCTCTTTTTCAGCAAGCTTTGCAAGTGTTGACGGTCTTTCATTGTAAGGAAGAAGGAATTCCGAAACATCCTTATATTTAACCTGAATGTTCTTTTTCTTGTAAATAACATTTACAGCTATCATAGCAACAAACAGAACAACTGCAACTATGTATGCTGCGGGATTAACTGAACCTGTGAAAATTCCGGGTAAGGTTTCTGCAAGGTTATTTACCATAAGATTATAGAAAACAAATGCAACTGTTGCAAGAACGATGCCGATTGAGGGAATTGTGATGTTTCTTACAATACCTTTCTTTGCGGCAGATAATGTAAGAAGGAAAAAGCCTACAAGAGTGAGAACAACCATAAGAACAAGACTTACAAGTGCAACTGCCCAGTAAATCATCCCCGTTCCAACAAGCTCTGAACCGAGAAGCTTGAGAAGAAGGTCTACATCGAAGCCGTTATCAATAATGAAGGTTACAATTGAAATCAGGTTGACATTTACACTCTTTTCAAGATAAGGTAACACATAATTTACGGTACCCATAGGAAGAAGAGTTGCAACTATGGGAAGAAGACCGAGAACAATTCTTACAATTGCAAGAGGATGACCGATAAGAGAGAATTTAAGTCTGTCATATTTGGGCTGACTCTTCGCATGCTGATATTCTGCTCTGTCTGCTTCTTCACGGAGCCTGTCTTCAATGCCGTAATACATAACGTTTACACCGCATTTGGGACATTCGGGACGCCAGTCTGTTAATTTGAGTTTATAATTACATTTAGGACAATATTCTGCCATAATCTCACCAAACCTTAATATTTATTATACTTTAATAATTTTATCATAAAACAATCCGTATTACAAGGACTAAAAAATATTTGTGAAATATGTAAATTATTCAAGCATACTTTTGTCAATATTGACATTATAAGGCTCTGAAAGAGCGAGAATCTGTTCTGATGTGATAAACTGCTTTTTGCCGCCGCAGGACATTACCTTAATAAGAATTTCTGCAGCTTTTTCAATGGTATCCATAAGACCGAAGGCAACATCAAAATCTTCACCTGAACAGAAAATGCCGTGGTGGGACCAGATAACTGCATCAAACTGCTTAATCTTTTCACCTGTTGCAACGGCAATATCGGAGCTTCCGCAAACCATCCAGGGCACAACACCGATTCCTGCAGGGAAAACAATGGGACATTCTGTGATCATTTCCCAGATTTCTCTTGTAAACACCTTATCTTCAAGAGGAAGAAGGAATGTGAGTGCAATTATGTTTGCGGGATGTGCGTGCATAATTACACGGTGGAGTCCGTTTGTTTTTTCCTTTTTTATAGAGTGGTTAAGAAGATGTGTGGGAAATTCACTTGTGGGAACTCCGCCCTCGTTAAGGCCCCATACTATTTTATAATTCTCACCCTTTTCATCTACTTTTACGATGCAGATATTATTTTCGGGCTCGTTCTTTACGTTCATATAGAACTTGCCGCTGCCTGTTACGGTGAAATATTCGTTTGCAAGATTAGAAACGGTGATACCAATAGGACGCCATTCGCTCTTATCTTCAAGAAGATGACTTATTGCGGCAACCTCTTCTTCCTTCATTCTGTAGGACATATTACCGCCGTTTCTTTCGTTCCAGCCTTTAAGCCATGACTGATTACAGGTATCGACAAATTTTGCCACTGCTTTAAGCTCAAGTACATTGTTCATTTATATTACTTCCTTTCAGCGAGTACGGTGCTTTCATACTCTTTAACAATATTAAACCAGTTTTCTCTTACGGGAACATCATTTATTTCACAGAATTCATCCCATATTACTCCTACGGGATAGGATTTCACTTCTTCGCTCAAAACGAACATTTCGGTGAAATTACCGCAATTCTGTAATTCTGCCAGTTTTCCGTGTGGTGTGAGCATTGCCCCCAAAAGTGCCTTCTGCATATTTCTGACACCCATTACCCATGCGGCAATTCTGTTGATGCTTGCATCGAAATAGTCAAGACCGATAATAACCTTTTCGGGGCCTGCAATTACTATTTCCTTCGCAATTTCCTTGAGTTCATCCGTGTATCCCACAACGTGGTCGGAGTCCCAGCGAATACCTCTCGTTACGTGAAGAGCAACCTTATCGGAGAAAAGAAGCATTGCGGGAATTTTATCTGCAACACTTTCCGTGGGATGATAGTGACCGTTATCAAGAAGACAGTAACAGTTATTTTTTGCGGCATAGCTCATATAAAATTCGTGAGAACCTACTGTATAGGATTCAACACCGATACCGAAAACCTTTGATTCAACGCTGTCAACAAGATATTTTTTATCGTATTCAACAGAAAGGATTTCATCAAGAGCCTCTTTAAGTCTTCTTCTGGGACTTGTTCTGTCTGCAGGTGTTTCCTTGAAGCCATCGGGAATCCAGATATTATTGAGACAGGGCGTGCCCAGTTTCTCACCGATATATGCACCGATTTTTCTTATTGCCTTGCAGTGCTCAATCCAAAAACGTCTTATATTTTCATCCGGATGAGAAAGAGTGAGACCGTCTGAAGCTAAAGGATGGGAAAAAAGAGTGGGATTTATGTCAATACCCAGTCCCCTCTCCTTTGCAAATTCAATCCATTTGTCAAAGTGCTTAGGTTCAAGCTTGTCACGGGAAACAAGCCCGTCACTGTAATCTGCATAGATTGCGTGAAGATTTATTCTGTGCTTTCCTGGAACAAGAGAAAAAGTTTTATCTATATCAGCCATAAGCTCTTCCATATTTCTCGCTTTTCCGGGATAATTGCCTGTTGCCTGAATACCGCCCGTGAGTTCACCTGAGGCTTCAAAACCGCCTACATCGTCACCCTGCCAGCAGTGAAGAGAAAGAGATATTTCTGAAAGCTTTTTCAGAACCTCATCGGTGTCAATACCGATTGATGCATAAAGCTTTTTTGCTTCATTATATAAAACGGACATTGTAACACCTCTTATTTATTGAGTTCTATTGCCTTCTTTGCTTTAGCGGCAATATTTTCTGCATTGAGACCGAAAATTTCAAGAAGCTCAAGTGCGGGACCTGATTTTCCGAATACATCTTCAACACCGACTCTCACTACGGGTACGGGACAGTTTTCTGCAACTACCTCTGCAACAGCAGAACCGAGACCGCCGATGATATTATGCTCTTCTGCTGTTACAATACAGCCTGTTTTCTTTGCGGCATCAATAATAATATCCTTATCAATGGGCTTTATTGTTGCCATATTTATAAGAGCGGCGGAAATGCCTTCGTTTTTAAGAAGCTCAAC
>JAZSJT010000105.1:0-12459 GCA_045534425.1 Acutalibacteraceae bacterium
GAGAAAAAGCAGAAGATGCTGTTGTTCGTGAAGTCTTTGAAGAAACGGGAGTTCACTATGAGATTGACCGTTTAGCTGTGATACACGAAAACTTTTTCATTGGTTCAGAAACTTTAAAGAATTACAATTGTCACGAATTAGCTTTGTATTTTCTTATGAAACCACGAGGCACTCAAAAATTAAACAGCAATAGTTTCACTCAAGATAATATCAAAGAGGGTATGGTTTAGATTCCTATAAAAGACATAGACAAACACACGGCTTATCCGACATTTTTAAAGGAATATCTGAGCAAAGAACATACAGAAATAGAACATATTGTAACAGTTGAATAAAAGGAGAAACCTATGCCGCAACACCCGTTCCCACCTTTATACGACAAAAACTCAAAAGTGCTTATCCTCGGCAGTTTTCCGTCGGTGAAATCCCGTGAGCAGATGTTTTTCTACGGACATCCGCAGAACAGATTCTGGAAGGTTGTTTCTGCCGTTATGAATACTGATACACCCGTAACCATTGAGGAGAAAAGCGACTTTCTGCACTCAAATCACATTGCCTTATGGGATGTAATTGCCTCTTGCGATATAACAGGCAGTTCTGACAGTTCGATTAAAAATGTGGTTGCAAACGACCTCACGGAGATACTTGAAAATGCTGACATCAGACAGATTTTTGTCAACGGCAAAACCGCCGAAAAGTATTATAACAAGTACATCCGTAACACTATCGGCAGAGAGGCAGTTTGCCTGCCTTCAACCTCACCTGCAAATGCCGGTTGGAGTGTGGATAGACTTATTGAGGCGTGGGGAGTAATAAAGAATTATATTTAGTTGTGAAAGGAGTATAAAATGGCAACACAGGTTTACACATTTAAAATCACATATCAAGGATGCCAAAATAAGATTTGGCGCACCTTTGAAGTATCATCTAACTATGACCTCGCAAGGCTTGGCTATATGGTACTTGCAAGTTTTGATACCAATGCATACCATTTGTTCTGTATTCAGCATAACGGAATTATTTATGAAACGGATATTGAAAATTATAGTGAGTACCCTCTTCTTCGTGAAGTAAAACTTTCAAAACTCAATCTGCAGGTCGGAGAACATATGAAAATGATATATGATTTCGGTTGCGAACAAAAGTTTGATATTGAGCTCATTTGTAAAGCTGATATGCTTCGTGGAAAAGGCACATCATATCCAAAGGTAATTGACGGTGCCGGTAGAGGTATAATTGACGATATGCCTGTTGATGAACTTATGGCAATAATTGATGCAACGGACAAAAACGGAAAATCTGATTATAAAATAAGAACCGAGTACGGAAACATAATTGTTTGGGATTATAGAGATTATAATATGAGTTCCGATAATTGTTTGTTAAAAGGTGAGATACAAATGATTCGTGATGGATATGAGGAAGATTGGGTGGAATAATGGATATATTTAATAAAATCTGCCTACAGTTGAATTTAGGTGAAATAACAACAGAGCCGACTCAACTCAAAGGCGGCTTTATGCACAAAATGTACTCGCTGTTTACAACAAAGGGCAAATATACAATTAAGCTTTTAAACCCTTATGTTATGAAACGTGATACTGTTTTTGAAAACTACCGTATTGCAGAAGAACTTGAAGAAAAACTAGAACAAACAGATATTCCAATACTTCCTGCTTTGACATTTAACGGTAAGAAGATGCAAGAAATTGACGTACAGTATTTTTATTTGTTTGATTTTTATGAGGGTAAGTCTCTTAAGGGTGAAGAAATCACTATTGAACACTGTCGAAAGATTGGCAAGTTTCTTGCCAAAATACATAACATTGAGAAGAAAGCACAACCGTATAATCGCAGTGAAATAAATGTCAATTGGGATATGCTGATTGAAAAACTATCAGAAAGCAATACAGAGTTGTATAATCTTTTAAGAGCTAACCGTGACATTCTTTATGAGAGTCAGCAAAAAGGCAATCTTGCTACAAAGAAGATGTCGCCTGTACTGACAATCTGCCACAATGATATGGACAGTAAAAATGTTCTTTGGAACGGTGACGATTTCCGCATTATTGATTTGGAATGTCTTTGCTACTCAAGTCCGTTTGTTGAGCTGTATGAAATGGCTTTATGTTGGTCAGGTTATGAAAACTGCAACATTAATTTCGAACTTTTCAAAACGCTTATAAAGTCTTATGCTGATAATGGTGGCGAATTGCCTAATGATTGGGAAACAATCTATTACAGTAGTTACGGCCGTTTAGAATGGCTTGAATACAATGTCAAGCGTGCTTGGGGCATTGATTGCGGTGAAGATGAAATTGAAATGAGTATTTCAGAAGTCCGTGAAACTATGGAGCATATAGTTTATTATCATGGTATTCGGGATGAAATTATAGAGTGCCTTAAAAGTTTATAAAAGAGTATATGGAACAACCGCCTTACTTGTGTTTGCAGGTAAGGCGGTTGTTATTGTTGGAATAATTATACAAGTTATGAGGGCGTGAATTGTTGATTTCGACAAAGTTCGATATTTTTTGAGAAAATGGTGTTACTTTTTCCTTAATACAGCACTTTATAAGTATAAGACAGATTATATTTTAAGGAAATTGCTTATGAAAACAAAAGAAATCAGACATATCAAAACCAAAGAAGAAATCACAGAATTTCTGAATAGCAATGGTTTATCACATTATCCTGTAACATATCACGGCTGCAAAGGTGTTTTTATCCCGACGGATGACGGCACCTGTCCCGGTATGGCTGTAACAAAGTGCAACAAGGATATTTGCAGAGTGTATCCGCACGAAATTGTATATATTGCCATTGAGGATAGAAAATCCGTGTTGTATATGACAGACGGTAAAATTGAAACCCACTACTCGATGGAACATTGGAAAGAAACCCTCGATGAAAAATCCTTCGCCCAACCCCACTACAGCTACATGGTCAACCTGCACTATGTTGAAGAGATAACCAAGGACTTCGTTACACTCAAATGTGGTGAGAAGGAGTATAAGGTTTATACTTCAATGAGGAAAATTGGAGCGTTCAGGAAGGCATTCTTGAAATTCGGAAAACTGTAATATTGCAAATATCACCTTAGTCATAAATAACCGCATCGCAGAAGTGAATTTCTATTGTGCGGTTATTTTTGCATATTTAAGCAAGAAATTAACCACTCGTTATATTGGGGAGAGCCAAAGAAAAAGTTGTGTTACATAGAACAGGCGAGTTTAATACAAACCGAATAATGTTAGTAGCAAACTGAAAATTTAGCCTCAACAAAAAAACGAAAAGTTTATGACCCGTTTATGAGTGGTGAGGTGTGTAATTCTGTGATATGATTCAGTGCCCTTTTAGAGGTTTAAGCCTATGATGGCTCATTATAGGTACAGTGCAAACCACCGGTTCATTCAACCGGTGGTTGTGATTATTTAAAAATTGTATCACCAAATATTTCTAAATATCTTAATTATATATATTTATGGTAATACATAATAGTGCATTTTATTTTGATTCGAACACTTTTTGAATCGTGTTAAAATAACAAAATATATCATTATATAATTCAATAGGAATTAAAATGTCCATGATAATACAATTTTTATTTTTTTCCTCAATGATAATGCTTTCGATTAAATCATTAACAGCACTCATTAAATCTTCATTATTGTTTAAAAAAATTGTCATTGATAAAACAAAATTTAATGTAATCCTGCTAATAGATTTCAAATTAGTATTAGTTTTATCCCTCATAATCATAAAATCACCAAGGTAATATTAGCATTTAAATTATAATTATTTTGTATAAATATGGGGATAAATTAAAGTTTATTTGTTGTTTTTAAAATATTTTATGTATTCTTTTTTTACAGTATACAAATTATCAATAAAATCGACAATATCAATATTAAATTCTTCTATAAAAGATGTTGTTAAATCCGAAATTATTTTTTCTATTTCTGTAAATTGCAATAAGAGAAGTCGATTTGATATTTTTTTATACTTAAACTTATAACTAGATTTGTTTTTTTTGCTATTACCTTTAGTTTCAGAGTTTTTAATTCTTAAAGAAAAAACAAAAGATAGTGGGGGACGAACCGTGGTCTTTTTTCCCTTATTGCTTTCATTTTTAAAAGAATAGTCTACAATTTCAGGTATTATAACAATAAAATCATCCCAATTTGAAGGCTTGAAATAATGTTTGTCCTGATTAATAGAATAAATCATAGACCTTTTATTCTCATATGCATATTCTATTAATGAATCTGTATATTTATATCTTCGAGACCTCCCGCTTGTATTTCCACTAACTCCTTTATTGTTTTTTCTAGGCTTTGTTTTAGCAGGGTACTCGCATATCGGTTCAAAAAAATCCTCATGAATATCGCTATCTCCATGATCTTCTTTTTCAAGTGCGTTATCGTACTTTTGATATATACGAAAAACGGCACGGCATTCTGCATCTTCTTCAAAATATGTAGAAAATGTTTTTATAAACTCTGTTGCAATATGTTGCAAAAAAGAAATGAAGTGTATCTGTAATAATTGTTTATTATAATTCGTATTATCCAGAACAATTCTTCTTAATTCATTATTAAAATCCGAATATGCATTTTGCGATGATTTTTTTAATAAAATTTCTTTGCACAATTCAATAATCGAATCGTAATCAAAATCCGTTGTATTATTTTTAGCTAGATTATCAATATAATTACATTCTATTAAACTAAATATTTGATTGCATTTATCATTAAATTCTTTAGTTTTTAAAAAGAGTGTTTTTATACTATTGATATTTTCTCTATCAACAAACAATCCCTGAGATTGTTCATCTGAAAAACTATTAAGAGGGATAAATGCATAATCTCTAGTTTTTAAAGGATTAAATATCTTTCCAGTTTTCTTTTCTTGTTCGGTAATAAGATAATCCGTGTCTGGATTAAAATCGTTTACGGCATTTGTTTTATACATCATAGAATAAAAAGCATTTTTGCTTTCATCAAAACAATATATTGCATATCTATGATTTTTGTGATTAGATGAAGCTTCATTATCGTCATCTGGCCATCCAATACCTGTTTCTAAACTTATCATACTTCGATTATGATTCGATAAGTTGCTAAGTGAGCCATCATGTATATGTCCAGAAAGATAAAAATCTGTATTAAGTCGATCAGAAGAAATAAGCATTTTATTCAACTCTTGAGATTCTTCAGGTAACAGATAAGCAGAAGGGTGATGAGCCAAACAAAACGTTAATAAATCTTCTTCTTTTGAATCAATTTCATTTTTTATTTTACTATATTCATCTAGTATTTTATCTTTTTGGGCTTTCCCAAGTTCTAAATGAAATTTTTCACTATCATTGGGTCTGCCAAATGCAGTTAAGGCAGTATTCAATCTAATGAAGGCGATATTTGTATCATCAATGGTAAATCCTTCTGCACCATAAGTTCGATCATATTTTTTAAAATATCTTGAATTGTTTTTATTCTTAATTTTAAATATTTTTAGTATTTCATTGCACAAGTTCAAATATTTGGAAAAAGCATTTTCGAAAATTTGAAACATTTCTTCCTTTGTGGGTAAATAATATTCATTATTACGAATTCTTTCTTCTTCGCAAAGAGGCATTTTCTCGTTTGCGAACATTGCCATTGATGAAATTCTCTGATTTAAATCAATAACTTTATCGTGGTTTCCAGGCACAATTTGAACGTCAATTATATTTGTGTTATTATCATCAAAGCACTTTTTAAGTTTTTTAAAGAAATCAAGTGCGGTGTTTTCGTAGTCTGTGTAATTACCACGATTAATGATATCGCCTGTAATTACCAATATTAATTTACTGTCGACAAGCTCTTTGTTTTCACATACTGCTTTAATTAGATTCTGCAATGTAGGTGTAATTTTGTCGCAAATATGAAGATCTGAAAGATGTAAAATATGAAATTTAGCCATTTAAACCCCTCCTGAAATATTTAGAACACAATTATATTTTCTAAAATAAATTAATTTTGTCAACTTAAAATACAAAAATGTACTAAAAAACGACAAAAACGTACAATACGGACTATTGAAAACAATATAATTTTAAAATTCAAATCCAATAATTATAAAAGCAATTTAAACATTAAACTCAAACTTATATCTACCTAAATGTCTTTATAAGCATTCTCCCGTTGCCGCAGCGCCCCTGCCTCAACGGGGATTCTTCTTTTTATTCACCTTTAAAATACTCCGTATCCTTCAGCCACTCACGCATTTTTGTGTAGGCTCGGTTGACGGTCTGATATGCAGTATCAGGTGAGGATTTTTCAAAAGTGTTTGCAAGATCGAGATAGGTCATTTTCTTGAATTTCATCTTTTTAGGATTTCCGTCTTTGTCGGTAACAGACTTATCCGTATAATAATCAGAAAAGCAATCCATACAGAAGCCTAACCTATTTGCAATGATATACTGTTCGTCATAATACAGTTTGCTGAAAACCTCATGTACTGCTTCTTTACGCATAGCGTTAAGCAGCATTGTCAGAGGCTCGGATGATGAATCTGCGATATACTCTTCCTCTCTGACTTCGCTTTCGTCATCGGCAAGATTTTTGTAAAACTCGGTGTAATTCATATTGCGAAGACCTGCGGAGATTATCTCAATAACCTTTTTCGGCTTCAGGTTAAGTTCTGCGGCAATTCTGCCGATAGTTTCATCGTCATTTCTGTAATTATTTTCTCGGTATAGTGCCATAATTTTACGAAGCCTTGCGTCTTCATCCTCCGTGGGGATTGTATAGCCTGTTCTCATAGTCCGCACATATTCGTGAACTTCTCGCTTTACATAAAACTCTGTATAGTAGTTTTCAAAGGATTTGTGTTTTGTAACATCATAATTCTTTAAGGCTTTAAGCAGTGCGAACACACAAGCCGACTTCAAATCTGCAAAGTGACCGGGCATTGCATATTCCTGAACAAAGCCTATTACTGCGTTATTGAGTGTCGGCTCGTAATAGTGCAGAAACCAAGCGAGATATTTATCATCATTTTCTTTCAAGTAGAGCTCAATATATTCCTGTAAATGCATTTTCGGCGGTGCCGGCTTCAGCTTGTAAATATATAATTCTTTTTCCCAATCCTTCACGACACTCACCGTCCTTTCATTTTAGCATTCTTGCCGTGTCATAATACAACTTTTTACGGGTCATATCCCTTGTGTACTGTGTAGTAAGATATTCGTGATTTTCCTGTGCCCGTAGCATATTGTTTTTCGCTATGAATGTAGCCATCTTTGCAAACTCTGCCGTTATAGTGCCTCTGCTTTTCTCTGTTCGGATTGCAGAGGCTCTTTTTTCATATATAGCCACAACAGGATTATCCTGCTCACGTTCCTTACGTTTGATTGATGCCGCATACTTACGGCAGGTTGTTCTCTTACCTCGGAGCATATTCGGAGCAAAGCCGTTACAGTATTTCTGCTTCCGTGCAGAGGTCATAAGAAAATATCTGTTGCATATACCACATTGTTTTGGGTAGTGACCGTAATGTAAACCTTCAAAGAAATCAGTAACGATAAAGGAGTAGTAATCTTCAAAGGTCAGCCTTTTTGCAACTGTAACTTCCTTTTTCTTTGTAACGGCAACATACTCTGTTCTGACATTGCAGTCTGTTTTACTGAATATCTCCATAGCAATCGGTAACAGATGAGCTTCGTCAAAGCGTTCTGCCTCATCAAGACGGAAAACGAACTTTAATAGACTCCTATGTACCTTTTCCATATCATCAGGGAGCTTGTCATAAAAGTTTATGGTTTCATTTACTGTTTTCAGTAAATCCTCTGCCGTAACGAAAAAAGCTTTATCATATTCGGGCGGTAAAATATCCAATACAGCCTGAGCTGTATCAATGCTCTGCACTTTTGCTTTTCGGCGGAAATATTGGGTAATCAAATCGGAATTTGTTTTGGTGAAAAGATAAGATATTCTCTCCTTTTCTGCACCAATATTACAAGTATTGAAAGGCTTGATGTTAGGCAAAGTTTTCAGCATCATCTGTATTTCTTCCCCAGCTTTTATAAAGTCAGTATCATTCAGATAACCGAGAGCAAGAGTTTCTCTGACATGCCACAGATATTCACGAAAAACTGCAATACGGGCGGCATTGTCATTTTTGAAATACTGATTAAGCAAGCTCATAGCATAAAAGCCTGCATAATGCTTCTTATCAATCGTAACAATACTGTCTCTGTAATCTGCACTGAAAAGCATTGTTTCACCACCTAATTAAAACTAAACTATACATATATTATATAAGAACAAATGTTCGTTTGTCAATACGCATATTGCCCGTTTGCTATTATATAGCAGGATAAGTACGAAAAAACGGACTTTTTGACGAATAAATATTGATTTTATAAAAAATTGCGATAAATTTTTGTTGCAGAAGAAGTTTATTAAAATAGTGAAATGCTTATATAGGCTTATATATAAAGCTTTACGGTAATGTTACGTTTATCATTTTACGGTTGTTGCGGTATTCCGTTAGAAATCGCATTTTATCCGTATTAAGTATAGTAGAGGGAGGCAAAACGGCAAAGAAAAACTGCCCTCACGGGGAGAGCAGTAAAAATGTAAACTTAATGTATTATTTTAACGGAATCAATATAATATGCTTTTCGCCTTTGAAATCACCGACTATCTTTCCACCGTTTTTTAGCATTATCCTTACAGTGGCTTCATTTGTTTTCAAAGGAAACAATTTGATTTCGTTATACCCGTGTTCTTTGCATTTCTTCAACAATTCTTTAAACAGGATATCGCCATAACCCTTTTCGCGATATTCTTTTGAGATGCCATAACCAAGGTTTCCTGCACCAACGACAGTTTCAAGATATTCAGATGACGAATGTCTTACTCTGCCATAGCCTACCGGAATATCATCAATATATAAAAAATATGTAGTATAAGGAATCCAACCCTTTGGTAAATCTATGCCTCGTGAATGATTATCTGTTTCTTGTAACCATTTTTGATATTCCTTGTAGGACAAGTTATATGCAGGATTCGTAAAGCCGTTTTCTATATCAAGAATGCCCTGCAACATCTTATACTCTTGTTCAGCCATATTAATATTTAATTGTTTTAACTCTATTTTCATTTCACAACTTCACCCAACAAATTCTTTTGTTTGTACTTAGGGAGCTTGCCAACAACAGTCGCATAACTATGGTCTACCATTTCAAAAATAAGTTCATCGGGAACACTATCAATAGGAAAGCTGTTAAAATACGGTTGTTGGACAGCAGGACAATGATAACCTCTGGCAATAATTCCCGGGAATAGCTGTCTATAAAAATCTCCTGTCATACGATCACAATTAAAAGTTGCAGTTTCTTTTCCTTTAAGAATAAACAACTGTGCAAAAATTTTACCTTCAACTTTTATTATATCGCTTTCAGGACCAAACGGATGGTCGATATATGCTCCGGTTTTTGAAAGACAGTAATTTAGTAATTCTGAATATTTCATTAGAAATCACCCCTGAAAGCAGATAATTATAATATCTTTCGCATAATAGCCTGTCCGTTTTCTATTGCAACTTCAACAAAGCCCGCTTTCTTGTAAAGCTGTACAGGACCTTGGAAATCGTAATTATCTCTGTTTTCGGAAAGTTTTGCATAGCCTTCAACAGCTACATAGCCGTTTTCTTTTGCATCACTGCATACTCTTTCGATAAAAGCAGAGGCAACTCCTTTGCCTCTGTATTCAGGTGCAATTTCAAAGCAAACGATAGAAACAGTTTTGCCACAAGTGTTATCCTTTGCAAATTGAGGAACAAACCCTGAATAGCTGTCAATATCTGCAGCATTGCACCAACCGATAGAAACATCTCCATCAAAAGCTAAATAACCGTGTATTTTATTTTCGTTCAGCATTTTTACAGCATACTTACGGAGTGTTTTCTTAACACCAAAGATTTTGAACTTCTTAACCATCTTTTTGATTGTTTCTTCATCCTGATTCGGAGAAGTGCAATAGCATGGTCCGTTAGGATTGCCGTCAGTAAATGCACGATTATCAAAAAAATCAAGATAATCCTTATTCAGTTCAGATGATAAAGGCTTTATTGTAATTGGATTCATAAAATAATCCTCCGAAATATAAAAGTCAAATTCACTGTTGACATTATATCACAACAGCACCACAAATATCAATCCGTTTACATACACTTGTTACTTCAATTGTAACAGGTGTTTTTTATGCCTTCAATCCATATTCGGGTATATGAATACTGCGTTACATTTTTGGTAAAAGGGTCGTTGTGACCCTTTAGCGACTGATAATTTGCTTCGCTTTTCCCAATGGGCACTCATTGCCCATTGGGATATTTATATCAGGTAATTCTAGTAGTGGGCGATTTTAACCCACTACTAACTTTATATAAAAATAATTTTATGAAAGGAAGTGTTTATCTTCAACATTCGCGATAGCCCCATTTTTACACCGCACCCGTAAAGGGTGCTTTTTTTATGCCCAAATTTATTATCCAACAAAATTTTAATTAAAAGGAGTAATTCAAAATGAAAAAAATTAATGATGTAATAATCATTGGTGTTGACCACGGTTATGGCAACATCAAAACTGCAAACCACTGTTTCAGAACAGGCATCACGGCTTACGATTCAGAGCCGCTTTTCACGAAGGATATGCTTGTTTACGGTGGCAAGTTCTATCTTATCGGTGAAGGACACAAGGAGTTTCTTCCCGACAAAATCAAAGACGAGGACTACTATGTCCTCACCCTTGTGGCTATTGCAAAGGAGTTAAGTGCTGAAAACTTAACCGAAGCTACAATTCATATTGCGGCAGGTCTGCCTCTCACTTGGACAGCAGGTCAGAAAGAGAGCTTCAAGGCGTATCTCACAAAGAATGAAGAAGTAACCTTCACTTGGCAGCATACCGAGTACAAAATCAAAATAGCAGGTGCAAGTATCTATCCGCAGGGATATGCGGCGGTTTCACAGTTTGCAACGAAAATGGACGGTGTAAACCTTGTTGCAGATATTGGCAACGGTACAATGAATGTTCTTTATGTCATTAACGGCAGACCGCAGTCGGAAAGAATGTACACGGAAAAGTTCGGCACTCACTTCTGTACCGTTGATATCCGTGAAGCATTCCTAAGAAAAACACAGAGGGAAATCAATGAGCATATTATTGACGAGGTGCTCTGCAAAGGTACAGCAAACATTGTTCAGTCGGATATGAAGATTATTAAAGCAGAGGTACAGAAGTATGTAGCTGAAATCTTTCACAGGCTTCGTGACCACGGATATGACGAAAACACTATGCTTCTGTATATTACCGGCGGTGGCGGTTGCCTTGTAAGGAATTTCTATAAGTACAATGCAGACCGTGTGCGTTTTGTTGATGACATCTGTGCGGCGGCAAAGGGTTATGAGTACCTTGCCGAAACTATGATGAAAAGTGGCAGGATATGAGTGAGTACCGCATAAATGTCCGCTTTAATTTAAGCGAAACAGAACACACGTCAATCATTGATTATCTGAACAGCCTTGATAAAGAAAAATATAAGTCAAGAAATCAGTTTATCATTGATGCAATAAAATCAGCCATTGCTTATGCGGACAGGCAAACAGCAGATGATGTACTGCTTGAAAAGTTCCGAGAGATTCTGAAAGAGGAGCTGTGTGGTATTTCAGTTACTGCATCAGCTCCTTCTCCTTTTTCAGAGAGCTTTAATATGGAATTGACCGAAGTGGAAAAGCAGAAAAATGATGCAGGTGCGATTGCTTTTCTCGATATGTTTTAGCGGTGCCAAAATGTTCAGCTTTCGGAGCCATATGAGAAAACACAATAAAAAACGGCACCACTTACGGTGCCAACAGATTGGAGGTGATAATTATGACCGATGACGAGAAAAAGCTCATACAAGCCAAACACAGACTTGAACAGGCAGAAAACCGCAACCGTAAAAAGGAACGCACAGAGCGAAACCACAGACTTATTGTAGAGGGTGCGATTTTAGAGAAGCTTTTACCTGAAATCAAGACGATGAACCTTACAGAAATTGAGGGGTATTTACGGGGAAAGCTGAACTAAAGGCTGATATATGTCCCTTAAGGGCGCACTTACTCACCACCTCGTCGTCACAAGTTCCGTATCACTCGTTTCCGCATAACTGCGAAAACTCATTCACTTCACTGTTCCTCCTCTCCCCAAAAAGTCTATGACTTTTCGGGGACCCCCTTGTGTGGTGCAGTGCGCTCTCCGAGGGTTTATGCAAATAGCGCAATGCTATAATAATCATAGGAGCAAATGAGAAATCAACGAATGGTGTCTTTATTGTTATTGTAAGTCGTTTAATCATAAAAACAATAAACTTGTTTACTTTACAAATAAATTTATCAATCATACGCATTCTCCTTTCAATAATACTTTCTCT
>JAZSJT010000084.1:0-5314 GCA_045534425.1 Acutalibacteraceae bacterium
TGTCATTGAGAATACCCACGCAGTCGGCATCCACCATATAAAATGCCTCGTTCTGAGGAAGTCTGAATGCAAGTGTGTTTACTCCCATTTTCGGTGTTCTCGTCCATTCTCTTGCACTTGTGTCGTCACCCGTTCTTGCAATTTCAAAAATACCTGCTCCAAGGTGTGATACGGTATTACAACCTATAAGAATAATATCTCCTGCCTCCTCACGGAGAAGCTTATAGAAATCAAGAACAATTTCTGCATTAGTTTTTGACTTGTCATAGAAATGCCAGTCCTTATAATTTGTGATTGCTGCTGTAAGTCTTGAGCCGTAATCTCCGAAAAGGTCAACAGTAGAGAAATCGTGCTTTATAAGCTCATATCCCCACTCTTTAATTCTCCTTATGTCCTCTCTTAAATAATCTTTTACATCGGGGTGTGTAGGGTCAAGATACAGTCTTTCTCCGCCTCTCTGAATTCTCATAGCCTCAGTAATTTTCGCATCCTTGTTATGAAGAGGACGGATCCATATTCCGGGGCGTACCCCCATTTTCTTTATTTCTGTTGCAAGCTTTTTCATATTCCCGAACTTTTCATTGGGATACCAGGGACCTTCCGTGTCATTAACTGACCAACAGTCGTCAACAACCTCAAAGGGCGGATTTTCTATCCCCTCTGAAAGCTTCGCCTGAAGCCTTGCATCGGAAATGATCTGCTCGTAGCAGCTGTTTCCATAGGCATAATACCAGTTGTTTCCACCGTAGATTTTTTCCTTGGGGAGTCTCGGTGAGGGACACATTTTCTTGCAGAAATCGTGAAGATTTTCCATAATATCAGCGTTTTCATATTCCGCATAAATGAAGGTTGCCGCAAGAAGCCTTCTTCCTCCGAGATGAACACCGCTTCCGCCGTTTCTCACGTCAACTAATGCCGTAATGCCCTCTTTGGTATAACGGAAGCTTACAAACGAATTACATCCCGTTTTTACACCGAAGCAAAAAGAAGTCTTTTTATCGGTTGCAATAAAGTACCACGGCATATATCTGTCATTTTCAGAAATGGACTTAAATTCAAGATCACCGTAGCTTCTTTCCCACACGTCACCGAGAACAAAAATGCCATCCTTAACGGGAGCATCCCAATGAAGCTCTGTAAATTCGGGTCTGTCCTCTTTTGCTGAAATATACAGATCAATTTCCTTGTCTCTGATAACGGTTTCTGCCTTCATATCGGATATGCCGTTTTCGGAAATAAGCTTTACCGTAAAGCTTGTTATATCAAATTTCATACTCTTCCTCCTCAATTTATAAGGGGCTTAAGTCTATTATACATAAAATGCTTTCATCCCGCAAGTGCTTTTATAAGATTCGTCATTCTGAAAAAAAGAGCCTTTTAATTCTCTCATTCTATTGACATTTTCGGGGAATATTAATATTATATATGAGTTAGAGGATAATTTTATTTTTAAGAAAAGGTGACAGCTTTGTTCGATATAGATAAACTTTTAGAAACCGTTAAAAGAATTCATTTTATCGGTATCGGCGGAGCGGGGATGTGTCCGCTTGCCGAAATTTTACATTCAAAAGGCTATATGCTTTCCGGTTCCGATAATAATGAAACCGATACATTACAGAGAATAAGAAATCTCGGAATTCCCGTTGTTCTCGGTCAGAGAGCCGAAAATATAGGCGATGCGGAAATGGTTGTTTTTACCGCGGCTCTTCTTCCCGATAATCCCGAGCTTGTTGCAGCAAGAGAAATGGGTGTTCCCACCTTTGAACGCTCAAAGCTTTTCGGTGCAGTAACTCGTAAATTCGGAAACTGCATCGGTGTTTGCGGAACTCACGGAAAAACCACCGTAACTTCAATGCTCACCCAGCTTCTTCTTAAAAGCGGTGTTGATACATCCGCCGTAATCGGGGGAAAGCTTCCTCTTATAAATTCAAACGGAAGAGTCGGAACAGCGGATTTACTCGTTTGTGAGGCTTGCGAATTTGCCAATACCTTCCTTGATTTATCTCCCTCCGTTGCTCTCATTCTTAATATAGATGCGGATCATCTTGAATTCTTCAAGACAATGGATAATCTTATTGCTTCTTTCGGAAAATTTGCAGCCCTTGCAAGAGATGCGGTTATTTTCAACGGTGACGATGAAAAAACTCTTATTGCCGTTTCCCAGGGCGGAGAAAAGACGCATATCTCCTTTGGCTATTCATCGGAAAATGATTATTATGCCGAAAATATTTCTTATAAACGCGGTGCTTTCCCCGTATTTGATTTAATGTATAAGGGAGAAAAACAGGCAACCGTTGAATTGAGTGTGCCCGGAAAGCACAATGTTCTCAATGCTCTCGCAGCTATTGCTGCGGCTCATTATGCAGGTGTCAGCATCGAAGATGCCGCAAAGAATGTGACCTCATTTACGGGGGCCGGCAGACGTTTTGAAAAGCTTGCCGAAATAAACGGTGTCACCATTGTTGACGATTATGCTCATCATCCCGCAGAGCTCAAGGTTACTCTTGAATCGGCAATGAAAATGGAATTTAATAATGTCTGGGCAGTGTTCCAGCCCTTTACCTTCTCAAGAACCTATATGCTTCTTGATGATTTTGCCGATGTGCTTAAAATTGCCGATAAGGTTGTTATGACGGAAATAATGGGTTCCCGTGAAGTCAATACCTATGACATCCACACCGAACAGCTCGCTGCAAAAATTCCGGGTTCAGTGTGGTTTGAAAGCTTTGACACTGTCGCACAGTATCTTTACGATAATGTTAAAGAAGGCGACCTTGTAATAACTCTCGGTTGCGGAGATGTTTATAAGATAGCAAAAAAATTAATTGCTTTATACAATAACTGAAAAATGAGCGGTCAGGCATTCTGACCGCTTTTCAATTTATTCAACAAATACGGATATCACAATATTATAGAATAGGACTTCTGTTTTTGGAGGTGATATCCGATTGTATACAATAATAAAAGGTTTGCTGTATCCGTTTTTAGGAACAGTTTTTGGCAGTTCATTTGTTTTTTTTCTGAAAAAATCCGATAACAAAATGCTTTTGGCTGCACTTGACAGTATCGCGGCAGGCATTATGTGTGCCGCATCGTTTTTCAGCCTTATTTCACCTGCAATATCGCAGGCAGAAAATCAAGGCGGTTTTTCACTTTTAAGTTGTTCTTTAGGTTTTTTTTGCGGTATTCTTATTTTTATAATCATTGATGTAATAATAAATAACAGCAGTATGAAAGAAAAAAATAACCGCGGAAAGCTTCTTATCTGGGCGGTAACGCTTCACAATATCCCCGAGGGTATGGCTGTGGGAGTTGTCTTGGCGGGGCTTTTATGTGACAATCCGCAGGTGAGCGTGGCAGGTGCCCTTACATTATCTGTGGGAATTGCTTTGCAGAATATTCCCGAAGGTGCAATTATTTCTTTGCCTGTGAAAGCCGGAGGGGAGAGAACATCGGTTGCTTTCATAAAAGGAACAGTTTCGGGAATTGCAGAATTAATTGCAGGAATAATAACACTTTTCCTTTCATCCTTTGTCGGTGAAATTATGCCGTTTTCTCTTTGCTTTGCGGCAGGAACCATGATTTATGTTGTTCTTGCGGAATTATCCGTAGAATTCACTAAAAGTAAAAACAGGGAAAGAAATCTGTTTTTATTCGGAGCGGGCTTTACCTTGATGATGCTTCTTGATACCTTTTTAGGATAATTATTTATACAGTGAAACGCTTATTTTGAGTCTGCCTTTTTTTGTTTGTGAAACGGCTTTGTTAAAAATGAATTTTCCGAAGCCTCTGACTGAAACCGTGTCGTTTTCTTTTAATTGCTTTGATGAATTTTCACATTGTGAGGAATTTATAAAAACTTTTTTAGCCGAAAAACAGGCATCTGCCGTGCTTCTTGAAAGATTGAAAACTGCACAGATTATGCAGTCGGCACGAAGAGAGCTTGAAATTAAGGTCTTTTCCTCAAGCTCAAACAGCTTATCAGTAAAAGTAAATTCACATTCAGTGCAGTTTACATCGGTATGCTTGACTTTTTTTAGGTTTTCACATATAAAATTACTCATTTTAGATGTCACAAATACAAATGCTTCGCTATCCTTTATAATAATATCGCCGATATGCTCTCTTTCTATGGACAGGTTCATTATTGCACCGAGAAAATCCCTGTGGGAGAGTGTGTCGGCAAATTTTTTGTTTTTCGGTTCTATTTTTAATGATACTATCGGAAAATCCTCCGCATAATAAAGCTCATTTTCATCCCCGAAGCGTACCATCTGTCTTGATGTGCCTTCAGTGCCTCCGAACAAGGTAAAAGGAATTAAACTGCTTTTATGAGTTATAAGCTCATTTATTTCCTCTTCATTCAGAAAATTTGAAAATGTAAACTTATTATTCAGGTCGGCTTTTCTTGATAAATCTGTCATATGTTCAATAAAATAATTATCCATAATATGCTCCTGAAGGGTTTTGAATATTATATCATATATATTATTTAAAAATAAAGTCAATTCATTAAAATTTATGGTTGACTTTATCACTTTAGTATGCTAAAATGGTGAAAAATTTTATTTGCGAGCGTGAAAATATATGAATAAAGATTTTTCCCATCATGCAAAAGAGTTTTATAAAGCAATTCTCACACTTAAAACAGAAGAAGAATGTGAAGCATTTTTCAGTGATATCTGCACAATTCAGGAGCTTGAAGCGTTTATTCAGCGTCTTGATGTTGCAAAATGCCTTCTTGAGGGAAAAAATTATCTTGATATAAGCAAAGAAATAGGTGTCAGCACCGCAACCATATCAAGAGTAGGAAAATGCATAAAATACGGTGACGGCGGATATAAAACAGTAATCTCAAGAATGAGTGAAGAGGAAAACAAATGATTAACGAAAACCTGTTAAAAAACGAAGAGAAAATAGTATACGGACTGCGTACTCTTTACAGCAGCTTCGGCTATTCTCAATATAAAATGAGTAAATTTGAGGAATATGACCTCTATGTCAGAAATAAAGATTTTCTTATTTCCGACAGAATTATAACGTTTACCGATACAAACGGAAAGCTTCTTGCATTAAAGCCTGACGTTACACTGTCGATAATCAATAATTATTCCGGAAATTCTTCTCTTATAAGCAAGATGTATTACAGTGAAAATGTTTACCGTGTATCGGGAACCAACGGAAGATTTAAGGAGATTATGCAGACAGGGCTTGAATGTATCGGAAAAATCGGTCTTTATGAAACCTCGGAGGTGCTTCATCTTGCAATAAAAAGTCTTGGTGTTATTGATTGTGATTTCAGACTTGAGCTTTC
>JAZSJT010000053.1:0-22370 GCA_045534425.1 Acutalibacteraceae bacterium
TACAAGAAACAGAATCACCATATTCCCCTCCCCTTCATTTTTTTCACACTCATAAATTATACCACATTCTTTGTCCCCTTGCAAGCGAGCACAAACAAAAAAAGGAGCCGCCCTTTCGGACAGCCCCTTTGAAGTTACTTATTTAAGCTTTAATTATGCAAGCTCTGCAAAGTACTTGATTGTTCTAACCATCTGTGATGTGTAGGAGTTTTCGTTGTCGTACCAAGAAACTACCTGTACTTCGTAGAGGTCATCAGCAATCTTAGCTACCATTGTCTGTGTAGCATCGAAGAGTGAGTCGTACTTCATGCCGATAACGTCAGAAGATACGATTTCATCTGTGTTGTAGCCGAAGGATTCGCAAGCAGCAGCCTTCATAGCAGCGTTGATCCCTTCCTTAGTTACGTCTGTACCCATACCAACTGCTGTAAGGATTGTTGTAGAACCTGTTGGAACAGGAACTCTCTGTGCAGAACCGATGAGCTTGCCGTTGAGCTCAGGAATTACAAGGCCAATAGCCTTTGCAGCACCTGTTGAGTTGGGAACGATGTTAGCAGCACCTGCTCTTGCTCTTCTCATATCGCCCTTTCTGTGAGGACCGTCGAGAATCATCTGGTCGCCTGTGTAAGCGTGGATTGTGCTCATGATACCGCTCTGGATAGCAGCATAATCGTTAAGAGCCTTTGCCATGGGAGCGAGGCAGTTTGTTGTGCAGGAAGCAGCGGAGATGATCTGATCATCAGCTGTAAGTGTATCTTCGTTTACAGAGAAAACGATTGTCTTGAGGTCATTGCCTGCGGGAGCGGAGATAACAACCTTCTTTGCACCTGCGTTGATGTGAGCCATGCTCTTTTCCTTTGAGCAATAGAAGCCTGTGCATTCAAGAACAACGTCAACACCGATTTCACCCCAGGGGAGTTCAGCAGCGTTTGCCATAGCGTAAATTTTAAGAGTTTTGCCGTCAACTGTGATTGTGCCTGCTTCATCATCAGCTTCAACTGTGTGAAGGTTTTCACCAATCTTGCCGCAGTAGCCGCCCTGAGCTGTATCATACTTGAGAAGCTGAGCGAGCATTGAGGGCTTTGTAAGGTCATTGATAGCTACTACTTCGTAGCCTTCTGCACCGAACATCTGACGGAATGCAAGACGTCCGATTCTGCCGAAACCGTTAATTGCAACTTTAACTGACATAATAAATTTCCTCCATTTTCAGAAACAATTTGTTCCTTAATTTTCCACTCTATATTATAACCGAAAAAACGGAATTTTCAAGCACTTTGTTAAAATTTTCACCCACTTTTAAAAGTTTGGGCAAGTACAATAAAATCCCATAAAAAACCTTTTGTAATTACTGCAACATTACTACATTCGGGGGTTGTTTACCACATTAACGGGATTGCCCTCACAGAATGCTTTTACGTTTTCTTCAAGAATTTTCATAAGACGCACTCTTGTGTCGTAGGAGGCCCAGGCAATATGGGGAGTAATATAGATGTTCTTTGTGTGAAACAGCGGATTTTCGGGAACGGGGGGTTCAACGGATAAGACATCAACGCCGGCACCGCCGAGCTTTCCCGAATCAAGAGCCTCCTTGACTGCTTCTTCGTCAAGCTCACCGCCTCTTGAGGTGTTTACAAGAAAGGCACCGTCTTTCATTTTTCCGATAAATTCACGGTTTACCATTTTTTCGGTTTCGGGAGTGAGAGGACAATGTATTGAAACAATATCGGAATTGTTAAGAAGATAGTCCCTGTCAACAAAATTGATGTCTTCGCCTGTATATTTTTCCGGATGCGCCGTGTGAACAAGCACATTCATTTCAAAGCCCTTTGCAATTTCAGCCACACGTTTTCCTATCTTGCCGTAGCCTATAATTCCGATGGTCTTTTCAAAAAGCTCTTTAAGGGGTGCCAGCTGATAGCAGAAATCGGGATAATTTGCCCATTCACCCGACAAAACGGAATCGGAGTGAAGAGCAATGCGGTTATAGAATTCGAGAATAAATGCAAAGGTCTGCTGTGCCACCGCAGAAGCGGAGTATGAGGGGATGTTGACAACCGCAATTCCGCACTCATCGCAGGCTTCGCAGTCAATGATATTATAACCCGTTGCAAGAAGAGCAATCATTTTTAAACGGGGAAGCTTTTCAACCGTCTGTCGGCTCATAGGGGTTTTATTGAGAATAACAATATCCGCATCCTTTGCTCTTTCATAAATCATATCAACGGGTGAGCGGTCATAAACCGTGAGCTCACCGTATTTTTTAAGAAAATCCCAGCTGAGGTCTCCGGGATTTGCAGTAACACTGTCAAGAATAACAATATTCATTTTCTGTTCTCCTAAAATATATTTGACTGATATTTTAGCATAATAAAATAGATTGTGCAATATATTTAATATATTGACCGTTGAGTTTTGTTGTAGTATAATTAAAAATGGTGATTTATGTGACAAAGAAGGTAAAAAAACAAAAAACCATATCAAGAATACTTCTTGTTTCCGCTGTCATTTCTTTTGTTGTGGCAGTGGCACTGATTGTTATTCTTTGTCTTCTGCAGATAGATTCCGTAAAAGAAAAATATGACGAATATCTTTATATACTTCAGGATTTTGAATTAAGGGTTGCGGCACTGCAAAGCCGTGGGCTTATTCTCATTGTAATTCTTCTTCTGTTTCTTTTGAGAAGCCTTTCAATGATGTATCCCTACCCCATGGTTTTCATTATCACGGCTATGGTTTTCCCGCCCTACCAATCATTTTTCATAAATCTTCTGGGAATGGCTCTAACATTCGCATTCAGATATTATACGGGCTATGAAATGGGCGAAGGCACCATAAATTTCGCCTTGAGAAAATATCCCGCAGTGCTTGATGCTATGGATGAAGACGGAAAAGGAAATCCTCTTATTCTTCTGGCACTGAGAATGGTGCCCTCTCTTCCCATTAATACCATAAGCCATTTTTACGGCTCTCTTGAATATTCGTTCCCGAGATATATGCTGATTTCAGTCGGTGCATATATACCTAAGCTCATATCCTATTCTTTCATAGGAAACAATGTATACGATCCCTTCTCGGCAGATTTCTTTGTGCCGATGATTGTGCTTCTTATATTTACGGGAATATGTCTTCTTGTTTTAAGAACGTTTTTGGGACTTTCCGTAAAAATCAGATTTTTATCAAAAGAAAAAGGAAAAAACCAACCGAAAGGAATTGAATAATTATGGCAAACCTCAACACAGTAAGAAATGAAATAACCTCCGGCTCATTTGACAAAAGACTTTCCCGTCTTTACGGTGCCGATACGGAAAAGGCAAGAGCAAGATTTCTTCACATCACTCACCTTTTTGAAAATAAATTCGGCGACAGAGAAAACGTACGCTTCTTTTCCGCTCCCGGAAGAACAGAAGTGTGCGGAAACCACACCGACCACAACCACGGTCAGGTTCTTGCAGCCGCTATTAACCTTGATGCAGTTGCCTGTGCGGTAAAGACGGACGACCACTTCATCCGTGTTTATTCCGAAAACTATCCCGGTGATATTATTGACATAAACATACTTGAACCCCAGATGAAAGAGGTTGAAAAGAGTGCTTCTCTCGTAAGAGGTGTTGCCGCAAGATTCAAGGAGCTGGGCTATAACATAGGCGGCATTGACTGCGTAACCGTAAACAATGTTCTCAAGGGCTCGGGTATGTCCTCCTCCGCCTCCTTCGAGGTGCTTGTGGGAACGATGCTCAGCTACCTATATAATGACGGTAAGGTTTCTCCCGTTGAAATTGCAAAAATCGCACAGTATGCCGAAAACAAGTTCTTCGGCAAGCCCTGCGGACTTATGGACCAGATGGCTTGCTCCGTCGGCTCCTTCGTGCAGATAGATTTCGAAAATCCCGAAACTCCCGTTATCACCCCCGTTGAATTTGATTTCGCATCCTGCGGACATTCTCTTTGCATAGTTGACACCCGTGCAGACCACGCAGACCTTACGGACGACTATGCCGCAATTAGACGCGAAATGGAAGCGGTTGCCGGCTATTTCGGAAAATCCTGCCTTCGTGAAATCACGGAAGAAGATGTGCTTTCAAACATTGCGGGCATCAAGGAAAAGCTTGGTGAACGTCCGCTTCTCCGTGCAATTCACTTTTTCGAGGACAACAAGAGAGTTGAAAAAGAGGCCGAGGCACTTAAAAACGGTGACTTTGAAGCCTTCAAGGCTCTCACAATAGCATCGGGCTATTCATCATATATGTATAATCAGAATGTATTCTCCTCATCCGCTCCCCTTTCACAGCCCGTTTCCCTTGCACTTGCAATCAGTGAAGTTATCCTCAAGGGCAAGGGTGCATGGCGTGTTCACGGCGGCGGCTTTGCAGGAACAATACAGGCATTCGTACCCGACTGCTTATTAAATGAATACAAGGAAGGCATGGAGGCTGTATTCGGCGAAGGCTCCTGCTATATCCTTGCAATACGCCCCTTCGGAGGAACAGAAATATAAATCATAATTTATCGCAGATAAATTATGATTTACGGTGGTTTTATGACAGAATTAAGACATATAAAGGCTCTTGAGCTGGACAAGGTGCTTTCTCAGCTTTCAGAGCTTGCTTCCATTAAGGACAGCAAGGAAATGGCATTAGAGCTGAAGCCCTGTGATATGCTTTACGATGCACAGGCACTTATAAATCAGACTAATGCCGCATATATTCTTCTTGCAAAATTCGGCGGACCGTCTTTCGGTGCCGCCAGAAATGTCAATTCCTCTCTTTCAAGAGCCACAGCAGGCGGTGTTCTGACAATGAGAGAGCTTTTGGACATCGGTGAGGTTTTAAGAGTTGTCCGCTCACTTTATGAGTGGAGATTTTCACAGCCCGGTGCCGAAAGCTGCCTTGACATATTTTTCTCCTCACTTTGCCCTAACCGTATGCTTGAAAGCAATATTTTCACATCAATTTTAAGTGAAGAGGAAATGGCAGACAATGCTTCAAGAGAGCTTGCGGATATAAGAAGAAAAATGAGAAATCAGGCACAGTCTATCCGTGAAAAGCTTGAAGGACTTATAAGAAGCACTCATTATCAAAAATTTTTACAGGAAGCCATAATCACCCAGAGAAACGGAAGATTTGTTGTTCCCGTAAAAAACGAACACAGAGGCGATGTTCCCGGACTTGTTCACGACACCTCGGGTTCGGGTGCTACGGTTTTCATTGAACCTATGGCGGTTGTTGAGGCAAACAATGAAATAAGAGTGCTTCAGGGCAAGGAAAGAGAAGAAATTGAAAGAATTCTCGCAGAGCTTTCCGTGGCTGTGGGTGAATACGGCGAAACCATAAAGAATAACTTTGAGTCCCTCGTTGAACTCAATCTCATTTTCGCAAAGGCACAGCTTGCCTACAGAATGAAAGCAAGCGTCCCCATCCTCAATACAGAGGGCATAATTGACCTTAAAAAAGCAAGACATCCGCTGCTTGATCCGAAAAAGGTTGTTCCCACAGATATCACACTCGGCGAAACCTTTGACACACTTGTTATCACAGGTCCCAACACGGGCGGCAAGACGGTTTCCATAAAAACCGTGGGACTGCTGTCGCTTATGGCTTGCTGCGGACTTCTCATTCCTGCGGCAGACGAATCAAAAATCTGTGTATTCAAAAAGATTTTTGCAGACATCGGTGATGAGCAAAGCATTGAGCAGTCGCTTTCAACCTTCTCGTCCCATATGGTGAATATTGTTGACATCATAAAGAATGCCGACGACGAAAGCCTTGTTCTCATAGATGAGCTCGGTGCAGGCACGGACCCCGTTGAGGGTGCGGCACTTGCCATTGCAATTCTTGAAAGACTTCATATAAACGGTGCAAAAATTGCCGCAACAACTCACTATGCGGAGCTCAAGGCCTATGCACTTGAAACTCCGAGAGTACAGAACGGCAGCTGTGAATTTGATGTGAAGACACTTCGTCCCACCTACCGTCTTCTTATCGGTGTTCCCGGCCGCTCAAACGCCTTTGCAATTTCAGAGCGACTTGGCATTGACAGAGAGCTTATCGAAAGAGCAAACGAATTTGTTTCAACGGAGAACATCCGCTTTGAAAATGTGGTGGATTCTCTTGAAGAGTCCCGTCTCTCAATGGAAAAGGAAAAAAGCGATGCCGAAAAGGTGAGACAGGAATATGAAGAAAAGCTGTCTCTCGCTGAAAGAAGACTTGCCGAGGCTGAAAATCTCCGTCTTAAAGAATATGAAAAGGCACAGGGCGAGGCTCTGAAAATTACAGAAAAAGCAAGACGAGAAGCAAATATGCTTCTTATGGAGATTGACAAGCTGAAAAAGGAAATGAAGACCACAAAGGATGCCGCAGACCTTGCACGCCGTGCAAAACAGGCTATGAAAAAGGGACTTTCCGATATTGATGCCACTGTCAATCCTGTTACAAATTCCCTTTATGAGGATGCAGACTACACACTTCCGAGAGACCTTGTTGTGGGTGACAGTGTTATTCTCACACAGCTGGGAAAGGAGGCTTCCGTGCTGTCTCTTCCCGATAAACGCGGACAGGTCGAGGTGCTTTCAGGCTCCATGAGAATGAGAGTTGATATTAAAAAGCTTCGCCTCGTTGAGAAAAAGAAAGATAATAAACCGAAAAATGCATCTGTTTCCAGAAGCGGTTCAATGGAATCAAGACTCACCGCCAGTGCCGAAAACCGCTGTGATTTAAGAGGAATGACAGTTGATGAAGCACTTCTCACTCTCGACAGCTTCCTTGATTCAATGCTTTTAATGAATATCGGTGAATTCACGGTTATTCACGGAAAAGGCACGGGAGCTTTAAGAAGTGCCGTTCAGAAGCATCTCAAAAGCAACCGCTTTGTTAAAACATTTCGTCTCGGTGTTTACGGAGAGGGAGAAAACGGCGTAACAATAGTTACACTGAAATAACAGGAGAAGGCTATGTATTATAAACCGCTTGCAGCAATAAGACATAAAATAATATCGGGAATTTTAGCTGCTTCCCGCGTTCTTCATAAAATAACCTCGGGCAAAAGACCTGAATTTCTTTTTTCCGCAAACACAGACCTTTCATATGTGGGAAGCGACATAAAAATTCTCGAAAAAACCGAGGATGAGGTTATTATTGCAAAAACAGACAAAAACGGAAAAATCAATAACACCGATTTTAAGATAATGACCGCAACGGATTTGCATCTTTGCTCTCCCGGAGCCGAGCTCAACAACAAGACCATTGACCGTTTTGTCCGTCAGATAAGAGACGAAAAGCCCGACCTTGTTATTATCACGGGTGACTGTATTCTCTCCGACTGTCAGCATATAGACTCCGTTCAGTTTTCATATATGATGGAAAAGCTGGGTGTTTACTGGGCATATGTTTTCGGAAACCACGAAGTGAGAGAAGAAAAGGGCTTTTATAAATATCAGCTGTTAAAGGGTATGCAATATTATCCCCACTGCCTCACCCTTTTCGGAAAGAAAGAGCTTTTCGGCTACGGCAATACGGCAATTCATATAAAAAATGCCGACGGCTCATATTATAAAAGTCTTTATCTCATTGATTCGGGCAGAGATATGCTTGAAGAATATAACATCTCTCACAATGTTCCCAAGGAATTATGGTCAGATACCTATGACTTTGTAAAGCAGAATCAGATTGACTGGTACACCGAAAATATGAGAAAAACTCTTGAAAAATCTCCCGACAATAAATCCATATGCTATATGCACATCCCCGTTAAGGAATATGAATATATCTGTGATGAAAGAGGACCGTATGATTACAGGGATTCCGGCAAAACAAAAATCCTTTACGGCACGCAGTATGAAAGCGTGGGCTCCTCTTATTATAACAGCGGTCTTTTCACTGCAGGCAAGGAAAAGGCCAAGCTTCAGGCAATCTTTTCAGGCCACGACCACATAAACGACCTTTGTGCAATTTACGATGACGTTTATCTCGTCTATACCCAGTGCACGGGCTATAATACATATAATATGACCGAAAAGCTGAACTTCCCCGAAAAAGACTGTCACTACGGCGTGACACTTACAACACTGCACAGTGACGGCACTGTAACTATTGAACCCAAGAAAAACAACAGATATCTGTAAAGGGTGATTCTATGAAATATCTTTCACTTGTTTTAGCTGCAATTCTCTTTATAACAATGCTTTCTTCCTGCGATAAAATCAATGACGGCACAACAGAAGAAATTGAAACCATAACGGAAGAAGCAATAACCCTGCCGCCTCCCGAGGTTGACAGACTGGGTGAAGAAATTTATAAGGCCCATCCTGACCTCACTCCCGTTAATTACGACTCTCCCGCAATTCTTCCCAAAAGTGACGATATGGGAAAGGAATATACGGACTCTCTCACCTTTATCTGCGACTCACCCACATACTGGATGTGGCCCTGGGGACTTTTAGAGGGCGGTGAAAATTCAAAAAGCATCTGGACAGGCCCCGAGGGGACTATGACACTTGCCTATCAGAGCACATACTGTATTCTGGACCCCTATGACAGAACAGAAAAGCCCATCCGTCAGGTAGTCGAGGAGCATAAGCCCGAATATCTTATAATTGCAGTGGGCATAAACGGTGTGTCCTTTATGGATGAAGAGGAATTTAAAGCGGATTACACAGACCTTGTATCAGACATAAAAGAAATAAGCCCCGACACGAAGCTGATGTGTCAGGCTATTTACCCCATAACCCCTGCTTACCGCTGGTGGGGAGACATAACAAATGTTACAATAACAAGAGCAAACTCCTGGATTCTTCAGGTGGCAGAGGAAGAAAATGTAAAATATATAGATGCATTCGCCTGTCTTTTAGGTGAAGACGGCAACGCAATTCCCGAGCTTATGGGAAGCGACGGCCTCCACCCGAATAAAGCAGGACTTGAAAAGGTTTTAGAATACATAAGAACCCACGCATGGCAATAAACACAAGGGATAAGTCGGATGACTTATCCCTTGTTTAAATCCGGATTTCGTAATTATGATTTATATTCTTCTATGACCTTGAGGACTGCCCCCTCAAAGGCTTCGTTCATCATTTTTTCGAGCTCGGGAATCATAGACTCAACCTCTCTTGCATATGCGGGAGTGGGACGGGTTCTGGGGTGCCGGGGAGTGAAAACCGTGCAGCAGTCCTCATAGGGACGGATTGAAATATCAAAGGTATCAATCTTTCTTGAAATCACAACAATTTCATTCTTATCCATACCGATACAGGGGCGGAACACGGGAAGTGAAGCACATTCATCGGTACATTTAAGAGCGTGAATGGTCTGACTTGCAACCTGTCCGAGGCTTTCACCCGTTATAAGAGCATCTGCACCCTGCCACTCGGCAATACGCGACGCAAGCTTCATCATAATTCTTCTCATTGTAACTGTAAACATCTCTTCGGGGCAATAATCTCTTATGGCTTCCTGCAGCCTTGTAAAGGGCACGGTGAAAAGATTTATTCTGCCCGAATACATTGAAACCTTACCGAGAAGCTCATGAACCTTCATTTCCGCAAGCTCGGAGGTATAGGGGGGCGAGGCAAAATGCACCGCAGTGAGACGGACACCTCTTTTTGCCATCATATATGCGGCAACGGGAGAGTCAATACCGCCCGAAATAAGAATACATGCTCTTCCGGCAGTGCCTGTGGGCATACCGCCCGCTCCGGGAAGCTGTCTGCCGTGAATATAAACACCGTTGTCTCTAACTTCAACTGCAACAGTCACATCGGGATTATGCACGTCAACCTTCAGACCTCTTATTTTTGAAAGAAGGAAGCCGCCCACCTCATCACAGATTTCGGGGGATTTATAGGGAAAATTCTTATCAGCTCTTTTTGCCGTAACCTTAAAGGTATTTGCAAGCATCAGCTCGTTTTTGAGATATTCGTATGCCGTCTGTCTTATGACCTCAATATCCTTTTCGCATACGGCGGCTCTTGCAATACCGACGGTGCCGAAAACCTTGCCTATTCTTGACACAGCTTCGTCAAGGTCAATGTCCTCACCTTCGGGAGTGATAACAATAGTTGACTGTGCCTTGCGGTAGGAAAAGCTTCCCAAAGAGGAAATTCTTTCCTTTATGTTCTTTATGAGCATATCCTCGAATGTGGAGCGGTTCAGTCCTTTGAGAGCAAGCTCTCCGTCTTTAAGTAAAATTATTTCCTTCATTTTATCTTCCTCATCATTAAAGCTTTGTTCTTATATTTTTTACTGCTTCTTTTATTGTTGCGGCGAAAATTTCGGTTTCTTCCGTTGTGGTATAGCGTGACATACTCACTCTCACTGCGGAATCTATTATGTTTGCGGGAAGCCCGAGAGCTGTCAGCACCTCACTTCTGTGTCCCTTTTTACAGGCAGAGCCTGCGGAAATATATATTCCTCTTTCGGAAAGATAATTTATCAGCACCTGCGAGGGTATTCCCGTAACGGACATATTTATTATGTTGGGAAGACCGTCAGCAGGGGAATTTATCACAATTCTGGGCTCTTCCCGGAGCATTGAAAGGAGATAGTTTTTGAGGAGCTTCATTTCTTCAAAATTTTTCTGCGGCGAACCCAGGGCTGTTGCCGCCGCACCGAAGCCTGCTATTGCGGGAAGTGATTCCGTTCCCGAAAAAAGGCCGTTCTCCTGTCCGCCGCCGAAAATCACGGGCTTTATATTAAGATTTTTTCTTATATACAACGCTCCCGCACCCTTGGGGGCGTGAATTTTATGTCCGCTTATTGTGAGAAGGTCAATTCCCGTTTTGGATGGCTTTACGGGCATTTTTCCGAAAGCCTGAATTGCATCAACATGAATGAGAGCCGGAGAGGATACTCTTTTAACCGCTCTTTCAATAAGCTCAACCTGATTTATACTTCCCGTCTCATTGTTGACAAGCATTGTCGAAACAAGAATTGTATTTTTATTTACGGTATTTATAAGCTCTTCAACATCAAAGGCACCGTTTTTCCCGGGGGAAAGCCTTACCACCTGAAAGCCCTGTTCTTCAAGAATATCCATACACCTAAGCACAGAGGGATGCTCCGTTTTTGTGGTAACAATGCGGTTACCCATTTTTTTTCTGGCATTCACCGCACCGAAAATTGCGGTATTGTTTGCAAGTGTTCCCGAGTGGGAAAAATAAATCTCCGAAGAATCCGCTCCTAAAACAGAAGCAACCGTTCGTCTTGACTCTTCAAGAATTTTTTTTGCTCTGACACCCGAGGAATGAACTGCCGAGGGGTTACCGTAATTTTCCGTCATTACGGAATAAGCGGCATCTGCCGCCGGCTTACACACACGGGTGGTTGCAGAGTTATCAAGATATATTTCCAATATATTCACCCTTTAATAAATGTACTAATACATTATACTTGGATTTCGGGAAACTGTAAACTGTTTTTTACATATTAAAATTTCTTTGAATAAAATCTGCCGCCGTGAGCAACAATATAAAGGAAAATAAATTACATTCGGTGAGTAAAAAATGAAAAGACGGAAAAAAATTAAAATCGTTGTGTTTTCGACAGCCCTTTTACTGTCACTCATTGTATGGGGCAGTGTCAGCACCTACACGGCACATAAATATAAAACGGAAATCGACCGCTCCAATGAAAAAGCCCTTACGGAGCTTTGCGAATATATGAGCAATATTGAAGTGTCGCTGACAAAAATCATATATGCAAATTCCGATACCCTTATGGGTGAGCTGTCAAATGACATAGGAAGAAGCTCGGCGGGAGCAAAAGAGAGCCTCTCGCAGCTGTCATCGGGAGATACCGAGCTTTATAACACCTATAAATTTTTGTCGCAGGTGGGTGAATTTACGGCATATCTCAACAGAAAAGCCGCCGCAGGTGAAAAAATAAGCGAGGAGGAACGGAAAACTCTCATCTCTCTTATGGGCTTTGCCGCAGAGCTTTCACTACAGTTTGAGCATATGGCTTCTCTTTTATCCGCAGATTATTTTACCTTTGACGAAATTTCGGATATGCTTATAAAAACGGATTCGGGCAGTGAAAAAACAGTTTCATATCTCAACAGCATTTCAGATACGGAGCTGACCTTCGAGGACTTCCCCACCCTTATTTATGACGGACCTTATTCAGACAATATACTGCAGAAAAATTCCGTTCTTTTAGAAAACGAAAAAGAAATTTCAGTAGACGAGGCGAAAAAGATTGCTGCACGTATTCTTGGCACAGATGAAAAATATCTTGTGGAGGAAGAAGCTTCTTCGGGAAAAACCGCCGCATACTGCTTCAGGACAGAAGCCTTCAATATTTCCGTAACGAAAAAAGGCGGCTATCCCCTTGAGATTCTTTCCGACAGCACCGCAGGTGAAGCGAGACTTACCCAAGGCGATGCCATAGAAAAAGCCTCTTTATTTCTCAATACTGCAGGCTTTATGGATATGGTTTCAACCTATGCCGCATCAGACGACGGAATATGCACAATCAATTTTGCTTATAAAGACGGCTCCTTCATCTGCTATCCCGACCTCATTAAAGTCTCGGTGTCTTTGTCCGACGGCAAAATAACGGGCTTTGAAAGCACGGACTATATAATGAATCATCAGAAAAGAAATATTCCCGCCTTCTCTTTCACACCCGAAGAAATAACAAAAGATATTGCCCCGACACTTGAGGTGCTTGAAATTTCCGCCGCAGTAATCCCGACACCGTCGGGAGAAGAAAAATACACCTATGAGCTTCTTTGCAAAAACGAAGATAATCAGCATATTCTTCTCTATAAGGATATCACCACGGGTGAAGAGTCCGATATACTCATTCTTCTTTATTCCGATAACGGAACACTTACAAAATAGAAAGGAAAATCAAAATGAAAAAAATCTGCATAGTTTTAGCTGTATTCATTTTATCAGGCACCTTTGCCTTAACATCCTGCCGTAAGGACGGCACAGGAACATTCACAACCAATATCCCCGAAACCACTAAAGCACCCGTAATTACAATGCCGGGAACAACGAGGCCTTCTGAATCCGCAACAGAAAATGAAAGCACATCTTCCGACGGCACCACCGACACAGTAAGAGACGACATCTCCGAAGCCGTCTCCGACATCGGAGAAAACGTTTCGGGAAAAATCGACGAAGCATCAAGCAAAATGGACAATGCCTCCGAGAGAATGGCAGAAAACAGATAATACAAAAAGCGTGAGTTCACTGCGGTAAACTCACGCTTTATTCTTTTTATACTGTTATACAATCGGAATTGTCACATCATAGTCTGTGTACCAGATGTCTGAAGTGAAGGATCTTGCTCTTACTAAAACCTCATCCTCATAAACCTCAATACTGTAGCCGCAGCCGTTCATAACTCTGCCGCGTATTCCCATATACATAAAGGACGGAAGATTTATGGAATGGAAGGAACCGTCAGATTCAACAGACACATAGCCGTAAAAATTTTCCTGAGCCTCATTTACAAAGCCGTTATGAAGATGACCTGTGATAAAAAATACATTTTCATAGTCCTTGAGAATTGCTTCAACCTCATAGTTCTGGTCACCGAAGCTTCCGTCAAGAAGCTCGGGCTCATCGTCACCCCAGGTTTCGGGAAGTCCGTGGCTTTCGGCAAGAGGCCAGTGGGAAATTACAAAAACGGGAAGGTCTTTTTCACTTGCCTTATCCATTTCTTCACGAAGCCACTGAAGCTGTGTGTCACTGATATAAGCATCGGTGTGTGTATCCTCACTTGCCATAACAATAAAGGTATAGCCGTTTATTTGAGTTGTGAAATAACACTCGGTGAGTTCTCTTCCTGTTATTTCCTTTGAATATTTAATGAAGTTTTCCTTTGCGGGTTCATAGGCATCGTCTTCGTCTGTCCAAGTGTCATGATTACCCACTGCCATAATGATTTCCTTTGCAGGTGAATAGGGCTCAAAAGCCTTTTTAAGATTTTCATACTGTTCAACTCTGCCGTTGTCGGTGAGGTCACCTGCAAGAACAAGTGCATCAAGGTCGTCATATGCGTGGTCCATATCCCAAAGACCGCATTTAAGCACCTGAACACGGGCAAATTCATCTGTCATATGAATATCGGCTATAGCGGCAAAATTCAATCGAATTTCTTCGGCATCCTTTACCTTATAATTATCCTCCCCCGCATAAAAACCGAAAAACGGGAAAGTGAAAAGATTGAGAAAAGTAAGGACAACCGTAACAAAAACTTTAAAAAAAACTCCCATAAGTACATCTCCTTATCTGTTTTATATTATGATACCACAGAAAAAATCTGTTTTCAATCAGGAAAGCATCGGCACTTTCACAAAAAATATCTCTCTTTCCTTTTCATAAAGCACAAAAACAGTGCTTTTATCATAAGAGGTACAAGCATCACTGTAGCCTGCAACTTCACTCAGAAGAATACTGTTTTGTATATTAAAGCTTTCATCAAGCACTTTGAGAGTGAGATTTATTCTTCTTTCTTCATCGGCACAGTTGGTAAAAAGAAGCCTGTCGCCCGCAGAACACATTCCCGCACAGCAAACGGGATCGATAAGCTGCGGAACAAATTTTACATTATGTATTCTGCCGGCAGAGGTTATTTCTCCGACGGCACGGCAGCCTTCCGTGTTTTCGTTGCGGATATTGGCAACAACTCCCGCCTTGGTTTCGGCAATACAAAACTCACTTGCATCCTGAAGTCCGTCAAAAATCTCTCCGATTTTCCAGCTTTCACCGCCGTCATAAGAATAAAGCACCGAAATAACGGAGGGATGGTGGCTTTTTTCGTCTTCCTTGTTATAAGCCAGCCATATGGGAACAAAAAGTGCCCCGTCAGCTGTTTTTATTCCGTGGGTGGGGCCCGTTGCAATGCAGGACCAGAAGAAATCCCCCGTTTGTTCTCTTATACTGTCTGTCAGCTCACGTGGCATTGTCCAGCTTTCACCCTCATCGGTGCTTTTCATATAAAAAACTCTCTTATAATTAAGACAATAAAGGAAATGAATGACATTACCGTCAGCAATCATTAAAGGATTGTTGACGGTATCCTTTTTGTTTCCCGAAACAGGAATTTTCAATTCCGACCAGCTTTCACCCATATCGGTGCTTTTTCTCACACCGATGTCAATTACCGCCCAGTCGCTGTCGGAATTACGAAGCTCACAATAAGCAAGCAAAGCACCTTTTTCGGTGCAGATAATTCCCGGAATTCTCGCACGGTAATAACCGGTATCTTTTCCAAAAACAACCTTTTCAATCATTTTCATAAACAATAATAATTTCAGGTCATACGGTGAGCCTTGAAGGTTGCGTAATAATATCCTGCTATGTGATGTGCAAGTGTTTCAACGGAATCGTCGCAATCCCTCTCAAGCCACTTTATAATGAGAGCGGTTGTTCCGCCCGATACAAAGGTAAATGCCTTTTTCAGTTCTTCAAGTCTGCCTTCTTCAATAAGGGGAGCGAGAACCTCTCTTACGGTATGATAGAGAACCTTACCGAAGCTGGTGTGAATTGCCGTGGTGGAATTCTGATTAAATGTGAATTTATAAAGATCCTGATTTTCTTTTACTGTTTTCAGATAGTAGTAAATTATGTTATAATAATCGGTGAAGGAAATATCGTTTATATCTTTTTTGTCGGAAAGCTCTTTTTTTATGTGCTTTATAACGGTTTTCTGCATCCGGAAAAAATCTTTTATTATCTTCTGATGCAGGTCATATATGTCCGTGTAATAGGCATAGAATGTGCTTCTGTTCACATCCGCCTTTTCACAGATTTCCGTTACCGTGATTTTGTTTATCGGTTTTTCTTTCATAAGCTCATAAAGGCTTTCACGGATTATTCTCTTACTGTACGCCGTTCTGCGGTCTTCCTTTTCTCTTGCCACCTAAGCCACCCTTTTATCTTTCTTCTTATTCCTACAACGTGTCGAAAAATATACACTATACTGATAATAGCACACTTTGTTAAGTTTATAGGCAAAAAATTATTAACTTTTTGTAAACACACACAATTTTTTTGTTTCAGTGCAACACTTCATACATTTTTTCTGTCTAATATACGGAAAGGATAGAGACCTATGGACCAAAAAGCTTTCAGAGACCTTATAAAAAGTGCAAAGCACGGTGATGCCCACGCCTTCGGACTTATATATTCCGAATTGAAAACGGGACTTTACCGTTTTGCTCTTTATACCCTGAAAAACCCTGACGATGCCGAGGATGCGGTGCAATCCGCTTCAATCGCAGCATTCAGGAAAATCGGAACACTTAAAAAAGATGAAAGCCTGAAATCTTGGTATTTCAAAATCCTTTATAATGAATGCATAAAAATCCTCACTGATAAAAGCAGAATTTATGAGCTTCCCGCAGAGGATTTATCCTTTTATGAAGAGGAGCTCCCCGAAGCCGAAAGGAAAATTGATATTCCCGAGCTTTTAGGGCAATTTTCCGAGCAAGACAGGTCAATTATTATTCTTTCCGTTTTAGAAGATTATTCTTCAAAAGAAATTGCGGACATTCTCGGTATGAAGCCCGCAACCGTCCGTTCAAAACTGTCCCGACTCCTTTCCCGATTAAGAAAACAATTAGAAGGTGAAGAAGATGAATAATAACGATAAAAGCTTTTTAAGAGATAAGCTGACAGAAAAAATCAGCATCCCCGAAGGCCTTTCCCCCGAAAGCATTGAAAAGCTCATTGAAAATGAAAAACAGGTAAAAAGCAGAAGCAAAGGCACAATAAAACGCTTTATCTCTGTTGCTGTTGCTGCCTGTGTGGTGATTACAAGCCTTGTTATTCTTTCGGAAAGAAGCTTTCTGTTCCCCGAAATCAAGGATGAAAATGTCACGGAAGAAGCCGCAAGCGATATTTCAGATAAATCCTATGACGATATTATAAAGCTCATCAGGGATTATGCCGAGGAATATAAGTTAAACAACAAAAGCTATATATATTATACCGCAGACGATTCTCTTGCAGAGGGTGATGTCAAGCTTGAGTTTTCATCAGCTAACCCCACATTCAACGCAATGGCATCAGATACTGCAGGGGCAGACGGCTCTTACGGAGAAACCAATCTCCGTGACAAGGATGTTAAGGAAGCTGATATTTTCATTACTGACGGAGAATATCTCTACTGTGTCAGCAATTTTCAGAGATGCATCAAGATAATAAAAGCAAACACAGACGGCACCATGGAAACCGTTTATGAAAGAGAATTAACCGAACAGGATTCCGACGGCAACGGTGACTCAATATACTACCGTGAGCTTTACAAATATGAAAATTATCTTTTAGTAGGCTTTCTGAAGTTCACAATGGAAAACCATGAGACCAAAAAAGGAATTTCGGGCTTTCAGATTTTCGACATAAGCGATAAATCCGCACCCCGTCTTGTCCGTGAGGTTGCTCTTGACGGCAGCTTCATTTCTTCAAGAATTGCAGACAATAAGCTTATTTTTATAAACTCCTATTCAATCACAAAATTTTTCTACGGCAAGGACGATACCGTTCTTATTCCCTCCTCCTACAATAACTCGGAAGCTGTTCATTTGCCCTGTGACTGTATTCACATAGAAAAGGTTGATGCGGCGGACTGTTATGTGAATATAGGAATACTCGATTTGTCGGATATGGAAAAGGAGCTTGAAACCGCATCATTTTTAGGCTCCGGTATGGACACCTACTGCACGAAGGACACTCTTTATATAATGGGCTCGGAATATGCAAATTATTATAACGGTGCTTTCATTGGTGCTATAATGCTGCGAGGCAACAAAACCACACTGACTTCCGTTGACATTTCAGGAGAGAAAATTAAAGTAAACGCAAGCACAACTCTTGACGGCAATATAATAAATTCCTATGCGATAGATGACTTTGAAGGCTATATCCGCGTAGCCTTACAAAAGGAAGAGGACAACAGTATTCTTGTTCTCAATAAAAATCTTGAAAAGGTCAGTGAGCTCACGGGAATTGCCAAGGGTGAGCAGATAAAATCAGCAAGATTTATGGGCAACACCGCTTATGTTGTTACATTCGTGCAAACCGATCCGTTGTTTATTATCGACCTTACTAATCCTGAAAAACCCGAAATCACAGGTGAAGTGAAGCTTCCCGGCTTCTCATCATATCTTCATCCCGTGGGTGACGGACTTCTTGTGGGTATAGGTCAGGGCGGAACAGAGGCAGGTCTTGACGGAAGCTCAAAAATCAGCCTGTTTGATGTAACAGACCGCACCTCCCCAAAAGAAATCGATTCTGTTTCCTTCCCCAACTCAAGTCTCACAACCGAACCTAAAGCCTACTGTGCGGTTTCGGAAAATTCCTTCCTTATCCCCTACAGCTCTCACGATTACACTGATTCAGCCTACATTGATAACGGTAAATTCATCGATGCCAGATATCCTACAGGTGCCCTATATATCGCAGTTGAAAACGGAAGGCTCGTTCTGAAAAATGCCTTCCTTGCACACGGCACAGGCTACACCGAAAGGGCAACCTTTATCAAAGACAATGTCTATATCTTCAATTGCACTTACGGCTCACTTGCAGCATTCAATATAAATACAGCCGAGCTTATTGACACCGTAGCCGGAACTCACAACGCAGAATTCACAAAAATAATCAGCTCAAAGGAAGATATACTCTTCTGAAAACCGTAAATAAAAGGCGGAGGTTGCTTTTAAGGTGAACCTCCGCCTTTATTTTTTCTGTCTTTTTGTTGACAGAAAACCTGTATATTGATAATATTATTTCAAGAATAATTTTTCGGGGTGAAGAGAATGACTGAACTCAAAAACAGTAATATGACCGTGTGCGGGAAAATACTCGCCTGTTTCACCTGTGCTCTTATGACAGGCTTTATGTGGCGTGTGAGAGGCGATCACGGCTGGGGCTCCATGTGGGGTATGTTCGCCGTTGGCGTTATGCTCATACTCTTTATATTTGCCGTATTCGGTGACAGAAAAAAGATGAATTATGAAATTCTTCCCGTGTCCGTTTTTCTTCTGGGAATAACAAACGGCGGCTGGGGAACGCTGAACTCTCAAATGGAGGGCTATCTCACCTCCACTGCCGCATTCACGGGTGAAGAAGCCGCAAGAATTGTTGAAATAAATCCCGTTCACGGTTTTTATATGATGCTCATTCTCGGCTTTTCCTGGATGCCGCTTTTCGCATTTACGGTGGCAACGCTCTTTTCAAAGAAAAGCTATAAAATCAAGCACTTTATAATCCTGATTGCCGTATTTTATGCGGTAACTTATATCTGCAAATTCTCCCTTTCTCATTTTATTCTTGAAGCAATACATCCGGAGGCTGTTTCCTTCTGCAAAGAGGGACTTGCAGACAGAGGAATTGAGCTTTCTCCCATGATGGCATACATAAAGGAATTCGGCTCTGCCGCCTGGGCAAAGAAAATTCCCTTTGCGAGAAACTATTTCACAAGCATTGATGTTTTATCTGCCGCCATAGGCTCACTTTTCACTTCACTTTGTTCTCTCGTTGCTTTCAGGGATAAATTCACTGCCCTTATAAGCTTCCTTATAAATACGGTATGTGCTCTTTCCATAACCATAGCCGACGTATTTCTTATTATTGATTCCGACAGAGGCATTCTTCCCGCAGTGGGTGAAGTTCCTTTGTGGATAAAAAATCCCGCCTGGTCTTTATGGGAATTTTTCACCGGCTTCCTTTTAGGTCTCGGAATTATGCTGATTTTGGTGTGCATTCCGAAAAAATACACCGAGGAAAATAATTTCACTCACCCCGTTCTCATTAAAAACAGAAGGCTTCATTATATTTTCACAGCCTTTGCAAATATAACCTTTATGCTGTGTACCACACTTTCAAGACCTTTGGGAATGAGAATAGGAACACATCTTTTTGAAAACGGGCTTTGTGAGGATGAAGACACTATGGGAACAATAATTGCAGTGGTTCTCATTGTTCTCGGTGCGGTGATTTCACTTATAATAAGCAAAGCTCTTCTTAAAGAAGAAAAGCTCCCCTTCAATAATTCCCCCGCAAAATTCGCACAGAAGGCTGCAGTTATTTATTTCCTTTTAACCTCTGCAATCTATTTCTTCACCGACGATGCACTTCCCTTTGAGGGTATAACAAGCATTGAGATTTTCAAGGAACACCTGAATAACGGCTGGCTCACCGTATTGCTTCTGTCCCTTTGTGCCTTCATTCTCTTTATAATATTCTATCCCCTCACAATAAGGAATGTAAAAAGAAATACAAAAATAGAAGTAAAAGAATTCTGACATAAAAAAATCGGGCATCCGCCCGATTTTTTATTCTGTCTGCTTTATTCTGTATCGGAAATTGAAATAACGCCGTTGAACACACCGACATATGCTTTGCCGTTGGGGCCTATGGTTATGGGACCGTAGGAGTTATTCCAGTTTTTGCCTGTACCTGTGAATACCTTATAAACCGTTTCACCTGTTCTGAAATCAATGGCAGTGAAATACCATGCGACTGCAAAACCGGGTATATCATCATTTATTTCTCTTGTATAAACATAAACAAGACCGTTGCCTGTTGAGAGCTTGGGCACAACCGTGGGAGCTGCCTCTTCACTTATCCAGACAATATCGGCACCTGTGCAATCCTCGTTGAGGTCAATTCTGTAAATTCCGGGATAGCTTGTGGGATTATTTTCAAGGAAGCCTGCTCCTGATTCGGAATAGTTATTTTCAACAATAAAGGATCTGCCGTATGCTATAATTGAGTTTTCACTTACGGAATGGCCTTCCTCGAAAAGAGGGATTTCAGCAATGATATCACCGTTAAGTCTGTCGTAGATAACCATATTTACACGGCTGTCTGCATTATCAGTGATTGCACAGACCTTCTTTACACTGCCGTCCGAACAGGGAACGTCAAGAAGTGTGGGAGTTGTGCCTGAGCCCTGATTTATTGCACCGGGCTTGAGAGAAGTTCCTCTGTCATAAGATGTTCTCCAGGTATAGTAAGGAGTTCCGTCTTTCTTGATATCAAAACGGTACATAGCCGTATCGGAAACGATATATATACCGTCTGTTGCCATTGCAAAGGTGTTCTGAATTTCTTCATTTTCAAGAGTAATCATATGAACACTGTCATCAGAAGGATCAATATAACCCACTTCACCGGGACGGGTTACAAACCATATGTTGCCGTCGTGGTCCGGCATTGCATCGGTAAGATATGAGCCTTCGGGGAGCTTATCATCAAGATCCCATTCCTTTTCAATCTTCCATTCGGGCTTTCCTGAGGATTCATCTACATAATAAATCTGAACAACATTGTCGGAGTTTCCGATAATAGGTCTGTCGCCCTCTAAAAGGTGGCAATAGGCACCGCCCGAGGTGTCACTTGAAATCTTACCGAAGTCAAGGGTTTTGATAGCTTCCAGAGTAGAGGCTCTCTGGGGAAGTCTTGTTTCGCAGAGAATTTCAAGAGTGTCTGCATCCATAAGAAGAAGTCTGAAGCCTACAACATTACCGCTGATGCACATAATTCTTCCCTTGCTGTCAAAGGTGAGGGTTGCAACAAGACCGCCGAAAACATTCATTGAACGGGATTTTACTTCGGGGTTAATGCCAAGAGGGCCCGAGTAATTGTAGGTGCCTGTGTTGTATGAGTTGCCGTGCATGCCGTTTGTGCCTTCAAGGGCAAGGTAGGGATGCTGAGGCACATCAACATTTTCGAGAGGTTTTGATACTGCTGCCGTGCCGTAAAATTCGGGACAGAATTTTGTGGCAAGGGGCTGTCTGATTGCACCGCCGGGACTTGTGAAAAGCATAATAAATGCTGAAAAGAATGTAAGAACTTTCAGAAAAATCTGATACATTTTCATTTCCTCCTTTGTTTTATATGTAAATTATATATTCCCTCCTGAAGGGAAATGTTAATAAATTGCAAAAAACTCTTGACAAGACGGGAGTGGTGTGCTATTCTTAATCGCAATAGGCCCTATGAAACTTTCGGAATCGGAAAAAGAAACCGGAAGCGGAGGAGGCTCTGGAGAATCCCATTTAATTGGGTGCCCAAGGTGCAAGGCGTTTTTTCGCTGAATCTCTCAGGCAAAAGGACAGAGCAGATGAACATAATTTTATTAAGTTAATCTGTATTTCTATTCTTTGTTTTTCAGACCGCCTTCAGAAATGAGGGCGGTTAAAATATTTTATAAAGAGGTACGGAATTATGGACACACTTCTCACAATTGTTCAGAAGATAAACTTTTATCTTTCTGACTACATTCTCATCATTCTTCTTATCGGTACAGGTCTGTTTTTCACAGTAAAAACACGCTTTGTACAAATTCGGTGCTTCCCTGAAGCTATGAAATGAGCTTACGTCGTCCGCGATCTTAAGGGTGGAAAGCAGGCAGGGG
>JAZSJT010000116.1:0-1541 GCA_045534425.1 Acutalibacteraceae bacterium
AATGTTGTGTGATTTAAGCATTCTACGATACTCATTCATTTGATATTGCCAACCCTGATCGGAATGCAGCAACGGCTCAACTCCCTTCGGTAGTTTTTCGAACAAACGTTCAAGCATTGTTCTTGTTTGAGCGAACGAAGGGGTTGAACTTATGCAATGAGCTACAATTTCATGATTAAACAAATCCATTACTGGTGACAAATAAACTTTTTCATTACAAACACTGAATTCTGTTACATCTGTAACCAGTTTTTCAAAAGGCTTTTGAGCATGGAATTGCCGATTCAGTACATTATCTGCAATCTTTCCCACATCTCCTTTGTAAGAACGATATTTACTTCTTCGTTGCTTGCCATACAAGCCCATCGTATTCATCAATCTTTGCGTTGTTTTATGATTTATAACTGTTCCTTGTTGCAAAAGAGTAATATGCACACGGCGATAACCATAACGCCCTTTATGCTGCTCAAAAATGCTTTTAATTTGTTTCCTTATTTCCTCATACTTATCGGACTTGCAAAGGCGTTTTAACTGATAATAATAAGTACTTCGCGACATCTTGCCAACAGCGAGCAATTCATCTAATGGGTATTTGTGCCTCAGTTCAGAGATTATTTCCGCTTGTTCTTTTTTGCTCGCTCGTTGGCAAGAACCAAGGCACTTAATTTTTTTAGGTATTCAATCTCCATTCTCAACCGCCGATTTTCTGCAACCAAAGGATTCTCTTCTTCCGGAGGACGTGGCTTTTTCCTGGGACGCCCTTTGCCGGGACCACACGCTCTTCCTCGTCGTTCTTCCATAAGCCCTTGTAATCCTCCTTCCAAGTATTTTCGTTCCCATAACTTCAGCCGATTTGCATACTTGTTGGCTTCGGCAGTTGTTGAAAGATTCCAATGTTTGCGAACTGTTTCAAAGTAATTCAAACCGTTCTCAAGCTTATCTAATATAGCACAAAGTTTGAATTCTACGCTATACTGACGCCGTTTCTTTTGTGTTTTCTCCATAAAAAAGTACACCTCAAAAGTTGTGTCCAACTTTTGGGGTGCACTTCATTTGGCAACAGCCGCTCTTGTTTTTCTGCTTAAACAATAAAAATGAGTGCAGCTTATCTAAGCTCAACGGTTGAGTACAATAGCTAAAATAGAAAACCCGAGAGTAAGATACCATGCCCGGGTTATTTTTTCTTTAAAAAGCCCCACCGAAAGCAATGCTGCGGAGAGAATGGATACCGTACTGCTCAATGCAAAAACTGTCACCGCCGGAGCACGGTCAACCAGATACAACTGCAAAATAAATGCACTGCACGCGCCCAGCGCCAGCAATGCCGGTCCGTAACAGGCGTAGCGGTTGAATACCCATTGCTTCCTCACCGTCAGGTCGATCGCTCCGAGAGTCATAATAAAAAAGTATATCAGTGACATGATAACATTGCCGCAAGCAGCTTTATAAGTAACATTGCTTCCGGCAAAGGTCAAATTTGAACAAAGCTTCAAAGTCACCGAAAGCGTACTGTTGAAAAGCAGCAAAAGCAGCAGAACGAT
>JAZSJT010000012.1:0-80415 GCA_045534425.1 Acutalibacteraceae bacterium
TTTACGGAAACTATGAAACCGCTTCAACAAGGCTTTTGAATCTCTCAAAATACTATGAAAATTCAGCCTTTGTCGGCTGCAATTTTGCGGTTTTTGATTATCCGTCATATGGCAGCAGTGAGGGGAAATGTACCGATGAAACAATTCTCACCTTTGCAATTGATGTTTATGATGAGCTGATTAAAAGAACCGACAGTATAATAGTTGTGGGCTATTCTGTGGGAACAGGTCCCGCCTGTTATCTTGCAGCCGAGAGGGAAGTGAGAGCACTTATACTCTGGGCACCTTATGCTGACGGAATTGATCTTTATAATAATGTCATAGATATTTTTCACGGTCCTCTTGAAAAGCTCGTGTCATTCGGTATCGATAACAAGGTATATGCAAAAAATATTATTGAGCCTACGCTTATACTTGCTTCCGAAAAGGATGAGCTTATTCCCTGTGAATCCTCAATGGAGCTTATTGATAAATTCAGCGGTATGTGCACCTTTATGAAAACACCGGATATTACTCACAATCAGTTCCTTTCAAACACGTTCGTTAAAGAGCAAACCGCAGAATTTATAAAAGAGGTGACGGCACAATGACAGAAAATATGAAAAAATCACTTAAAATTGCATCAATTTTTGTGTCGGAAGGGCTTTTTTGTTCTTTTCTTGTATTTTTTCTTCTGTTCGGAAAAGGATTGCAGATACTGATGCCGTTTATTCTCTTTGGTATATTTTTTACCGTATTTTTGTTTTTTGAAAAAATTCCTTTCATAAGAAAGCACCTGATTTTGAAGCTTATAATTGTATTTGTTCTGATTGCTGTTTCTATTATGATGCTGTAAATGTAAGAACCGAAGCGGTTGCTTCGGTTCCTTTTTAAGCTTCGTCGGAATTACCGTTAAAATTTTTCGTTGAATTTTCAGTATTACTATCGTCGTTTGTAGCTTTCGGTGTCATCCCGTCATCTTTGAAAAGTCTTCTCACACAGAAAAGAGTGTATGCAATAATTATTGTAATTACAATCAGTACCAATGTTAAAACGGTCATAATTGATATATATACGGGGGTTTCTGAAAAATTTATAATAAAGGGAATTGTTGAAAGCAATTGCAAAGCGGCAAAAACTACTGTGTCTGCATTCCTGAGCTTTATAAGTCTCTTGTCCAGCATCATATTTTCACTTTGATATTCCCGTGCAACAGCACTGATTTCCGAAAGCAGCTGAAAATTGAAATAGAGGTTAATTATGCTGATTATAATTGAAGCAATTCTCGTAATATATATAACCGGCTCAATTTCACTTAAAAAGGGAAGAGCAATTGCTATAATCGACCACACCATAAGCACAACCGCCAACGGCTCAAGGAGCCTGAAATTTCTGTATTTTTCGGCAAGGCTCAAAAAAGCGGATAAGAAGAGAATATATCCGACAAAGTCAGGCAAAATATCAAAACCCATTATAGAGATGCTTATAAAAATAATCAGATAACCGAAAGCAATTTTAGTTAAGCTCTTGTAAAATACATTTCTGTCAGTCATATAATTTTTCCTCCGGATAAAGCATTATTTGTTCATAGGGTTCACGGTTGATATTGATTTCACACAGAACCTTTTCAGGAAGAATAAGCTCCTTTTTGTTGAATGCTCCGCCGCTTCCGCCGCCGCTTAAAAGCTTTTCATTGTTTTCATCAAAGGAAGAGCTTCCGCCGCCGTGATGTCTAACCAGAGTGACATTTTCGCCCTCATAAATATATTCAAAACCGTACCCCGTATGTGTAATGCTTTCCTTGTCTTCACCTTTATAGATAATTTTTCCGCTGTCGCATACCCACATATAGCCGAAGTCCGCAAAGAAGGCAGGGAGATTTTTGTTATTGCTTGCAAGAGTGTCTATTTCAATTACGTGCTGAATATATCTTTCAACACGAAATTTATCGTTTTCACCCTCATAGCAATAAGTCGGTATATCAAAACATACATTTCCGAAAAAAGGCTTTGATGAAGCTACAGTGCTGATATCACCTTCGGGAGTTACTACCCAACGGTTATTTTCTCGGAAAACAGAAATTCTTTGATATGCAATAAGAGCCTCATTTTCCTCTGTTTCGGAAGAAAGCAGGTTGATGCCTATAATTGCAGAGTATGTTCTGTCTTCGTTAATTTCAAGATTATAGACATAATATGAAAAACCGTTAAAGGTATTCAGATTATAATCACTGTTCCATAAAGGTGTGATGCCGTTATCACGGTTTTTCTTTATTTCATCGGCAATTGCCCTGTGTTCGTTTAAGGGGGCTGAGCATGCTCGGTAAAAACCGTTATTCTGAATAATAGCCTTTGCATATGTGTCAATTGCTCCGGCGGGAGTGTAGCAACGGATGTTTCTCGCGTTTGCCATATTGAAATCAATTTCGGCATCTGAAATATTTTCCGTTGCATCTGCCGACATTGTGAGCGTTCTGCTTCCGAAAAGGAAGAATGAACAGATTATGAGAATAATACAGATATTAAGAATTGCGGACGATTCGGGATATTGCTTATATCTTGCTATGGTTTTAATTCTTGACTTTATATTTTTTCCGCCGTTTGCCGCACAGGAGGTGCCGGGAATACAGGGAAATTTCTCATTTACCATAGAAAGAAGAATATTACCGTAATCCCGTCTTGCTTCGCCTTCAAGAAGCTGAAGCACTCTTGAATCACAAAGCTCTTCAAGATCATTATTGATTTTGTTGAAGATAAACCACAAAAGGGGATTGCACCAGTGTATACTGCGAAATACCGCAACTATTACTCCCCATAAAACATCCTTGTGTTTAAGATGCAAAAGCTCGTGAAGAATAACTTTTTCATCAATCTCATTTTCAGGTAAAACCAGAACGGGTGATAAAATACCGCATATAAACGGTGTTGTGATTTCTTTGCTTTTTACACATTTGCAAAGAGGCAGAGAATACTTTTCCGAAATGTTCTTAATGTGAGAGCTGTCTTTTTTAGCCGGAGCATCTGCCTTTTTGAGTATTTTCCTAAGCTTGTTATAAGACAGAATGTATTTTATTAAGAAAAAGATGACTCCCGAAAAGTATACGAAATAAATAATATCGAATATATTTGTGACGGTAAAATTTATAGGTAAGGGAAAAAATGTGAAAGCCTTTGATAATGTGTAGGTGCCGAGAAAACGGGTTTTCAGAAATTCAATTATATTTGCCCAGTTGATTATAATAAATCCGCCTGATGTTACCTGCGGCAATATAAGAATAACGAGAAGCACCGACCAAACACCGAACTGCCAGACAGGTGTGAGTTTATCTCTGAAAATTCTCTTTATTGCATAGATAAAGACTGCCGCACAGCTGACATTTATTGTGTGAATGAGAAATGTCCATATGTCAGTCATATTTTACACCTCCATATTATCAAGAATTTTTTTTAACTCTTCCTTTTCCTTTGCCGTGAGCTTTTCTTCTTTTAAGAATGCCGCAATCATATCGCCCGTGCTGCCCTTATACACACGGCTCAGAAAGCTTTTTCTTTCGGTTTTCTGGCATTCGCTTTTTTCAACTGCGGCTTTGTAGATATGGGGATTTACGCTTTTATCAATGAAAACCAGTTTTTTTGCTTCCATTCTCGTAAGATATGTGTGGACTGTGTTTCTGCTCCATGCTGTATCTTTTTTGAGCTTTTCTACGATTTCACCAAGCTCACAGCCTTTTGTTTCCCACAAAACCTCAAGAACGGGCCATTCTTTTTCTGATAATTTCATAAAGACTCCTCCTACAAATGTAGTACCTCAATATCATACTACACCTGTAGGAGGGTTTTGTCAATACATTTGTGCATTTTTTATTGCCGATTGCGGTTGATTTGTTGACATTTGTTTATTTTTAATATAAAATTTTAATGCTAAAATTTGCAAATGCGGAGAGAAAAATGAAAAACAAAAAGGAAAAAAAGACCAAGGCACATATATGGAAAAACACCGCTTTTATGCTGGGCTGTGCTTTTAAGTGTTCACCTTTGTCGGTAATACTTATATATATTGAATATATTCTCGAAAATGTTTATTATTCGGTTGTCATAAATGTAATGTTTCTTGAAACGGCGTTGTCTATAGTTGAGGGGAACGGTACCTTCAGGGAATTTGTAATCCGAATGAGTGTTATTGTGCTCGGTAAGCTTATTATTGACCTTTACGGTTATATAACCTTCTACACCGTGAGGACGAAATTTGAGATAAAATGCGAAAGCTATATAAATTCACTCATATTCAGAAAGGCACAGCAGGTTGAATTGGGGTGCTATGAAAATCCTGATTTCTTTGATAAATATAACCGTGCCACCTGGGTTGTTGAAAAAGGCGGCTTCAAGAGAATAATTGAAGGCTCCGCATGGACAATAGGTTCATTTGTGAGCATTATTTCTCTTGTGGGATATCTTATTTCCATTGATCCCTTCCTTGTTGTTTTTATAGTTTGTCCTCTTGTTGTTATTGTTTTCAGAACCTTCAAAAACAATATTGAGCTGCAAAAAGAAAAGGATATGACACCTTTTGAAAGGCAGAAGGATTATGTAAGAAGAACAATTCTCCTCAAGGATTTTGCAAAGGAAATAAAGACTACCAATATATTTACGGTTATTGATAAGCGTTTCCGTTCGGCTATAAATAAAAATATTGAGGTAATAAAAAAATACGGATGGCGAATTGCACTTTTAGAGTGTATTTCCGATTATTTTGCGGAAATTATCCCCGTAACGGGCGGTTTTCTTTACGGATGCTACAGGCTTGTTGTTGCACAAAATCTTCCCGTGTCCGAATTCTCGGTTCTTATCTCCGCAATTACTACCTGCAGAAATAAGCTCAATCACCTTGCACACTATTTTGCAATGCAGCAAAAGCACTGTCTGTGGGTGCAGAATTTAAGAGAGTTTCTTGACTATGAGCCGAAAATTCAGGGCGGCACGGAAATTCCCGGGGAATTCAGTAGTCTCGAATTCAGAAACGTTTCCTTCAGATATAAAGAAGACAGTGAATATATTCTTAAAAACATATCCTTTAAGATTGAAAAGGGGCAGACTGTTGCAATAGTCGGTCACAACGGGGCTGGAAAAACAACCCTTTCAAAGCTTCTTATGCGTCTTTATGATGCAACAGAGGGAGAAATTCTTTATAACGGAAAAAATATAAAAGAATATGACCTGCTTCTTTACAGGGATAAATTCGCAAGTGTTTTTCAGGATTACCGTGTTTTTGCCATGACCGTAGCGGAAAATGTTCTGACCGAAGAGGTAACGGAAAAAAATATGGCAGTTGCCGTCAATGCCCTTAAAATGGCGGGTGTTTATGAAAAAATCAAATCACTTCCCGAAAAGGAAAGCTCCATACTCACAAAAGAGTTTACTCCTGACGGAGTTCTTTTATCGGGCGGTGAAACACAAAAGGTTACAATTTCCCGTCTTTTTGCAAAGGATTTTGATATTGCGGTGCTTGATGAACCCTCTTCGGCACTGGATCCTGTTGCTGAAAGCAAAATGTATGATGCACTTTCTGACGGAACGAAAGGGAAAACGGTTATTTATATTTCTCACCGTCTTTCAAGTGCAACACGCTCCGATAATATACTTGTTTTCAATAAGGGTGAGATAACGGAGCGGGGAACTCACGATTATCTTATGAAAAAAGGCGGAGAATACTGCGAAATGTTCACTTTACAGTCCTCGGGCTATTCGGAGGAGGTGACGGAAGATGAAGAATAAAAAAGAAAAAGAACGCTCAAATGCACTTAAAAATTATATTTATATGCTGAAATTTATAGGTAAGCACACACCCTATATGCTTTTCGGATATATCTTTTTCGACGTACTTGCAAATCTTCCGTGGACACTTTCAAATGTCGTGCTCCTGAAATATATAATAGACGTTGTCACAGAAGGCACCGGATATGAAAGAATACTTTATGTTCTGATTTTCTTTGTGATTTTTGTTGTTATAACAAATCTCTTTATCACAACCTTTTATGAGTTTTCTTTACCGAAGCAAAAAGAAAGGTTTTATTTCAATCTTTATAAAACAATATATGAAAAAGCCGCTAAAATGGATTATGAGGCATACGATAATCCCGAATACTATAACGATCTTGTTCTTGCAATGACTTCTATGAGTGAAAGAGCAAACAGCGTTTTGTCCAATGCACAGAGTATTATATCCAATATTATAGGTGTTCTAACAATCGGTGCGGTTATTGTAAGCATTGATCCCGTTTGCCTCATTTTTGTTTTCTTGTGTGTTGCCATTATGACACCAATAGGAAGAAAAATTGCAAAAGTCAATGTTGACAGAACCGAGGCTATGACACCCCTTGACAGAAAAAATCTTTATTTCAGTCGTGTTTTCTATTTGCAGGATTATGCTAAGGAGCTTCGTCTTTCAGGTGCCGGAAAAATGGTTGAAAAGAGATATAATAAAAATATTTTTGACAGAATAAATGTGATTTCTCCCTATCTGCGACGTCAGTGGCAGCTATATTTCTGTCAGGAATCCCTTCCTATGACACTTCTCATATATCTCGGTATTACTCTTTATATGGGATATAAGGCTATTGTTCTCAAAACGGTCGGTATGGGTGACTTTGCAGCCACCTTCAACGGTGCGGCATCTATAAGCCAGAGCGTTTTTGCCATAACAAGCTGGTTTGCAATCTCTTTCCGGGAAAACGGACTTTATATAGAAAAGTTCAAGCGTTTTATGAATGCGAAAGAAAAAATCGTAAACGGAACAGATACCGCAATTTATAAAAAGCCTGTAAAAATAAAATTCGAAAATGTTTCATTCAAATACCCGGGTACTGAAAAATATGTCCTTAAAAACATAAATCTTGAAATTTCACCCTATAAAAAGGTTGCTCTTGTAGGATATAACGGAGCAGGCAAAACCACATTGACAAATCTGCTTCTTCGTCTTTATGATGTGACAGAAGGAGTAATAACAATTGACGGAAAGGATATCAGAGACTGGGACATAAAATCATACCACGAAAACTTTGCTGCAGTTTTTCAGGATTTTTCACTTTTCGGAGCCACTCTCGGCGAAAATGTTGCTATGAACGATACCCCCGATGAAGAAAAGGTAAAAAAAGCCGTTAAAACATCGGGATTTGACAAAGAGCTTCCCGAAGGCACCGACAGTATTCTTCTTCGTGAGTTTGACGATAACGGTGTTTCCCTTTCAGGGGGAGAGGCTCAGAAAATTGCAATAGCAAGAACCTTTTATAAGGACTGTCCCTTTGCTATACTTGATGAGCCCAGTGCAAATCTTGACCCCGTTGCAGAATATTCTCTTAATCAGGCAATGGCTAAAGCCGCCGACGATAAAACTGTTATTTTTATCTCCCACCGACTTTCAACAACTGTTATGGCTGATGAAATATATATGCTTGAAAACGGAGAAATAATAGAGAGAGGCTCTCACGAGGAGCTGATGCAGCAAGACGGTAAATATGCATATATGTTCCGCCTTCAGGCAGAAAAATACAAAAAACAGAGAAATTGATGTTGATTTACAAGCTCACTTTTTATATAATATAATTGAGTGAACACTTATTATTGCAGAAAGGAGAAGTCCTATGAAAAAAGCTTTAAGTATTGCATTGGTTCTTGTTGTTCTCGTATGTGCATTTTCCTCTTGCGGCACACCCATTGAAGAAAAAATTGCAGGGAAGTGGACATATACCGAAACAGTTCTCGGTATCGTAACCGAAAGAACATATGTATTCAATGCAGACGGAACAGGAACAGCCCCCGGTGAGCTTACAGGCGACCTTGTTCCTCTTGAAATGAAGTGGTCCGTAAACGAGGGTAATCTCACAATTGAAAAGACTATAAGCAAGGATCCCGTAATTTATGCTTTTGAGCTCAAAGGTGACACATTAACCCTTACAAAAGCAGACGGCACAACAATCACAATGACAAGAGCTACTGCTCAGTAATTATTTAAATGTTGTTTTTTGAGAGAGGCTTCGGCTTCTCTCTCTTTTTTATTTTGAGCACTGTCCTATAATGTGAATGTTCCCTGTGTACTTTTGTACACGGGGAACATCAATCTGTTTTAAAAATTTCTATTCTTATTGAAGCTTTTTGTGGTTAAGAAATGAATACTATCATCAATTACCGTTTATCCTTAAAATAAGAGCAGGATTGGCCGCCGTTGTCACTTGTTGAATAATTGTGATAGGCACACCACGGTATACCGTTTTTTTTGTAATAATAAACGCACCAAAGACAGCACTTCATAAAAATTCTCCTTTGAACAAAATTATTTTATATATGCACTATATAAAGACAATACACTATTTATAGAGAATTGTCAATACATATGGTACATTTTATAATATTAAAGTGACTTTTACCATAATTTTTATTAAGGATTTTTTTATATGATTAGTTTTGCTCCGTTTTACAGAACAATAAAGGAAAAAAATATCTCAACCTATAAACTGATTAATCAGTATGGTTTGAGCAGAAGTCTTCTTGACCGTATCAAGCATAATAAGCCTATGACAACCGCAACTCTTAATGATTTATGCAATATTTTAGATTGCAATATTACGGATATTATTGAATATACTAAAGATTAAAAATTGAGAAGAGTTCAAGTGCCGTCTGGTTTCAGACGGTCTTTTTTTTGTGTACTTATACAAACAGAAAAAGAGTAAATTTGACACAATTCACAAACTTATATCTTTGTATACTCTAAACATTGACAATGTTCTATATATAGAGTATATTTTTTGTATAGTCAAAATGAGAAAGGATGATTGTTTATGAAAGAACTGTTTGATCTTGACTATCTCGGCAAGGATTTGACGGGAAATGCCGAAATTCAGACATCCGTTGACAGAGTTCTTGCTTTTATGAAGCTTGAAAAATGGGATAAAGCGTTAGATATTTGCGAAGAGCTTATTGATCTTCATCCTGAATCTCCATGCGGTTGGTTCGGAAAGGCAAGGCTGGTATCCAAAGAATTTACTCTTTTGGGATTGCATAGAGACGATTGTCGTACGCTGATTTCTACAGCGGCAGAAAGCTTGGATACCGCCATAAAAGTTGTTGAAGAAGAACGCAAAGAAGAATACCGAAGTGTTCAGGCAAAGTATTCTGACAGGCTAAAAACAGATCTTGTTAGTGTTTATATAAAGAATTTAAGTACACTTGTAGATAATATGGAAAATTTAGCTGAAACCGCAAAAAAGAATTTGCCCGTAGATTGTCAAGAGCAAGTTTTTGTTGCTTGTACTCTTTGTGAACTATGGGAAAAGATATTAGCCAATAAATCGGGTACCATTTATGATATGCCGTATGAGATTCTTGAGGAAACAGCAAACGATTATTTGTCTTTAAAATTAGCCATGATATACAGAGATGTACTGAGTCGGTTTTGTATGCCTTATTATAAAGCATATACTGACAGAAATACATATTTTATGAGTGATCGTGGTAGCAATGAGGTTGCAAGCAAATTTGCTTATGATGGTGGAACGATAGATGAGTTCAGCACACCTGAACAAATAAAAAAAGTTAGAGATAAATATCTTCCTGTTTATAAGTATTATAAGCCGGTAAAATTTGATGATTATACACTTGCATCATTTATAAAGAGTAAAATATCATCAAATGAAGATGAAAAGATTGATGAAAATATTCAAGAAGTTTTCCGAATACTTTTCAGGTTATTCAATGTTTTGAATATGCCTTTTGGGGATTTGAAAACAACAGGAATTCCGGATAGATATTACAAAGAGATTGAAGCTGATTTAGAAAAGATAATTGAACAGGAAAGAACAGAGAAAGAGAAAAGAAAAAAAGAAGAACAGGAAAAGAGAGAGCAGGAAAAAGCAAGAGAAGAGGCGGCGGTGCCTCAGGCACAGACTGCAGAGCGACCTGCTAAAATTAAAAATATTGTTTTAATAGTTATTGTTGCTCTTACCGGTTATTATGCTTTTCAATTGCTGGTGAGCGGAGCATTTATCTTCGGAATTGTGGCACTTGTAATATTTTTGATTGCTCTTGTCTTCTTTATTGTTCAAAAGAAAAAAACGGGACAAAAATAGTTCAAAAAAACAGGAACTTGCTTTTTTCAGTAAGTTCCTGTTTTTATTAGGCATCAAATATTTTTTGCAATTTCAACTGCAGTCTTGCATTTTTCGGCAATTTCTTCGGGTGTACCTTTCATCATCCAGCTGCCGCCCACGGCAAAAATCTTTTCCCATTTGAGATATTCTGCGAGATTTTCGTCTGAAATACCGCCTGTGGGGAGGAAGTTTACCTGGGGGAATGCGGCGGCGAGTGCTTTCATTGTGGAAAGTCCGCCGTAATTACTGCAGGGGAAGAATTTGATTATTTTGCAACCGTAGGAAATTGCTGTCATAACCTCTGTGGGGGTTACGCATCCGCCGAGATAGGGGATGTTCTTTTCGTTGCAAAGTTTTGCAACTTCTTCAGAAAAGCCGGGAGAAACAATAAATTTTGCACCGAGATTTATTGCTTCTTCGCACTGCTGTTTATTGATAACAGTACCTGCACCAACGAGCATTTCGGGAAACTCATCAACAGCAATTCTAATGGCTTCACCTGCACACGCTGTTCTGTAGGTAATTTCAGCAATGGGAAGACCGCCTTTTACCATTGCTGAAAGCTTGGGGCGAGCTTCTTCAATGGAATTGAATACCACAACGGGTACTACCTTATACTGACTGATAAATTCATTTGTTGTCATAATTTTACCTCTTATTAAACACCGCTGTATGCGTTGAAGCCGCCGTCAACGGGAATTACTATACCTGTGATAAATCCGCTTGCACCGTCGTCTGCAAGGAAAAGAAGTGAACCGATAAGCTCACTTACGTCGCCAAATCTCTTCATAGGAGTGCCTGAAAGAATTTTGTGTGAACGGGGAGTGGGATTACCTTCCTTATCAAAAAGGAGTGCTCTGTTCTGATTTCCTACAAAGAAGCCGGGAGCAATTGCATTGCAACGTATTCCCATAGGAGCAAAATGAACTGCAAGCCACTCTGTAAAGTTTGAGATACCTGCCTTTGCGGCAGAATATGCGGGGATTTTTGTAAGGGGATGGTACGCATTCATTGATGAAATGTTAATGATGTTACCGCCTGTGGTGAGCATATCCTCTGCAAAAACCTGTGTTGTGAGGAAGGCGGATGTAATATTGAGGTCGAAAACGAATTTAAGACCTGCTTCATCAAGGTCGAAGAATGTCTTTACTTCTTCTCCGATATCGGGAGTCATATATTCATTGTCTGTTGTTGCCTTGGGATTGTTACCGCCTGCACCGTTTATAAGGAAATTTACTTTTCCGAATTTTTCATTGATAAGTGCTTTAGCGGCTTTTATTGAGTCTTTTGAAAGAGCGTTTGTTTCAATTGCAAGTGCATTTTCACCTATTTTATCGGCAACAGCCTTTGCTGCTTCATAGTTTATATCAAGAAGAGCAACCTTTGCACCGCAAAGAGCCATAGCTTCGGCAAACTGACTGATAATTGCACCGCCCGCACCTGTGAGGGCAACTACTTTTCCGGATAAATCAACATTAAAGGGAAGTTTCATTTTATTTTTTTCCTTTCTCTATAGCTTCAAAAAGTCCGTTGATATAGCAAGCACCGAGTGCTCTGTCAAAAAGTCCGTAACCGGGCTTGCCCTGTTCGCCCCAGATATTTCTGCCGTGGTCGGGACGGACATATTCAGTAAATCCGCCTTCAACCAAAGCCTTTACAATTCCGTAAATATCAAGGCTTCCGGCTTCTGTGAGGTGAGCGGTTTCTCTGAAATCAAGCTCATTTGAATATGCTATGTTTCTTATATGTGCAAAGTGAATTTTGTTTCTCTTTGAATATTCATATGCCATTTCAATAAGGTCGTTGTTTCTTCCTGCACCGAGAGAGCCGGTGCAGAATGTAATTCCGTTTGTGTCATCGGGAACGGCATTGAAAAGTCTTTCATAATCTTCTTTGCAGGAAATAATTCTCGGGAGTCCGAAAACATCCCACGGCGGATCATCGGGATGAATTGCCATATTCATACCCACCTCGTTACAAACAGGAATAATCTTTTTAAGGAAGTATACGAGATTTTCGAAAAGCTGTTCGTGGGACATATCCTTATAGCTTTCAAGAAGAGCATTAAGCTCGTCAGCTGTATAGCTTTCGTCCCAACCGGGGAGTGAAAGATTTTTAGGATCAAGGCTCATAATTTCTTCGTGATTGTATGAAAGGGAGTTTGAACCGTCCTCTGCCTGTGTTTTCAGATTTGTCCTCAGCCAGTCAAAAACGGGCATAAAATTATAGCATATGCATTTTACTCCGACTTCAGAGAGACGTCTTATGTTTTCGCAGTAGTTTTCTATATATATATCGCGGCTTCCTCTGCCCAGCTTTATATCCTCATGAACGGGTACAGATTCGATAACTTCCATTTCAAGTCCCGCATCATCACATTGCTTTTTAAGAGAAGCAATTGTTTCTCTGCTCCATACATTTCCAACGGGAGTGTCATAAACTGCAGTTACAACACCTGTCATTCCGGGAATTTGCTTGATTTTTTCGAGAGAAATACTGTCGTTTGGTCCGTACCAACGGAAAGTCATTTTCATAGCCCTGTCTCCTTATCTGTTTACTCTGGCACTGCCGCCTTTTACGATGTTTTCCACTTCCTTGAGAACCGCGGTTGATGTATCACCGGGAGTTGTCATTGCAAGTGCACCGTGTGCAATACCGTAGTTTACCGCAATTTTTGCATCGTCATAGGTCATAAGTCCGTAAATAAGACCTGAAGCAAAGGAATCGCCGCCGCCTACTCGGTCAAAAATTTCAAGAGCGGGAAGCTCCATTCCCTTGTATACCTCACCGCTTGCATAAACCATGGCACTCCAATCGTTTACGGAAGCGGAACGCACTGTTCTGAGGGTTGTTGCAATTACCTTGAAGTTGGGATAAACCTTTGTGACCTCACCGAGCATTTTCTTATAGCCGTCAAGGTTGAGCTCTTTAAGGTTTTCATCATTTCCTTCAATTTCAAAGCCGAGACAGGCGGTGAAATCCTCTTCATTGCCTATCATAACATCAACATAGGGTGCAATTGCCTTATTTACTTCCTGTGCCTTTTCCTTGCCGCCTATGGATTTCCAAAGCGAGGGACGGTAGTTAAGGTCATAAGACACAATCGTGCCGTATTTTTTTGCTGCCTTAACTGCTTCAATTACCACTTCTGCGGTGCTTTCGGAAAGTGCAGCGAAAATACCGCCTGTATGAAGCCAGCGTACACCGAGAGTGCCGAAAATGTATTCCCAATCAACATCGCCGGGCTTTAACTGAGAAATTGCCGTGTTTCCTCTGTCCGATACGCCCGAAGCACCTCTGATGCCGAAGCCTCTTTCCGTGAAGTTAAGACCGTTTCTGACGGTTCTTCCTATGCCGTCGTAGGGAACCCATTTTATAAAGGAGGTGTCAACACCGCCCTGAAGAATGAAGTCTTCAATAAGTCTTCCCACGTCATTGTCTGCAAATGCTGTTACAACTGCTGTTTTTAAGCCGAAGCAACGGCGAAGCCCTCTTGCCACGTTGTATTCACCGCCGCCTTCCCATACACAAAAAGAACGGGTTGTTCTTATTCTTGTGTCACCCGGATCAAGTCGGAGCATAACCTCGCCCAGGGCTATCATATCAAATGCACAGTTTTCTTTTTTTCTCAGCTCAATCATCTGAAATACCTCTTTATTCTGAAATTATACGCAGTCTGTTTATTGCCGCGTATGCTTTATGTACGAATTGTTCCATTGACAGATCTTTATATTTGTCGGTACGGTTACCCGGTAAATCGAGCTCCAGCATAAGTGTTCCCCTGTAATTGTATTCTTTCAGAAGCTCTGCCGTTCTTCTGTAGTCAATACTTCCGTCAAAGGGAATAAGATGCTCGTCAATATTATATCTTAAATTGTTATCGTGAATGTGTGTTGTTATGCAGCGGTCGCCGAAGAGAGGCATATATTCTCTTCCGTGAGCGAAGCATTTTTCGTGTCCGACATCCCAACAGAAGGCAACATTTGTATCCTTACCGTAAAGCTCCAAAACTGTTGCAATATTGCCGAGCTTTCTCTGATTTTCTACTGCAATAATGATATTCCTTTGTGCTGCAAAGTTTACAAGCTCATCAAAATAGCGAAGCCCCGCATCTGTTACCGGAGGACAGCTTTCTTTTGAACTGAGATGTGAAACAACAATACCTATTCCGTTGTCTTCTGCCAGTTCTACGGAATGTTTAAGTTTTTCAATAAGTGCCCTTCCTTTGTCTTCATACCATAAGTCGTTTATGCCGTCGAAAGGAGCGTGAAGAGTTTCATATTTCAGGTTCTTTCGAAGGCAGAGTCTGCTGACATAAGAAATGAATTTATCGTCATTTCCGCAGGTAAATATACAGTCAAAGCCCGTATCTGCAATACATTCGATATAGTTTTCAACACCGAAGCTTATGTCGGAAGAAACATTGATTCCTGTTTTTCTCAAACCTCTCCCTCTTTCTGTTCATATTCTGTTTTATTTTACCATTTTTATTTATTAGTGTCAATTATTAAAGCATTACAAGTCTTAATAAAAAAACAAAAAAACGAATATCGTATGACAGCAAGTTTTTCAAGTGTTATTCTGCCTTACGGCAGAGTGTTATTTTCACTTGAGTGAAAGTTTTATTGCAACCTGCGGTTTCAGTGTTATTTTATTCGCCGCAAAACTCGCAAAGCGAATAAAACTGTGCGAAGCACAATAAAACTGCAAGGCAATATAACTCGCCGAAAGGCGAATAAAACCGGCGTTGTGTCCTTACGAACACAACGCCTAATGATACCCGTTTTTATGCATTACTGTTTTTTGTTTACATTGTCAAGCCATATGGAAGCAAGTTCAATTGCATCCCAAAGACCTTTTTTTTCGCTTCTTTTTACAATCATTTCATTGGGGGGGATTGTGGGATCTGTGTTGAGAAGCTGAACGAGAACCTTATCGGCAATTTCAACCTCGCCCACTTTGCGGAAGGATGCTATCTGCATCATAATGATAAACGGATCATAGCTGTTGCCGTAATGAATTATTCTTCCGCTTCTTACGAGAGGATAACCTTTATAGGTGAGAAACTCTTTCTTTTCCATAACAGAGCTCCTTTCTTAATTTATTTGTCTTTGAAAAACTCGCTGAATATGATATGGAGCAAATCAAATTTTTTAATTGAATTGATTTCTTTTCTTGCACCGTTATAAGATGTTATATAGGTGGGGTCGTCAGACAGGATATATTCAACAAGCTGATTTATGGGATCATATCCTTTTTCTTCAAGAGCCTTGTAGACAAGCTCAAGGGATTCGAGAAGCTTTTCTCTCTTTGCATTGTCCTTATCCGTGTCACTTATGTTGATTTGTACTGTATGTCCACTCATGAAAACACCTCCGATAAATCTGACCGAAATTTAACCAATATAAACTATTATAAGCATTTCAAAAAAAAATACAAGAGGAAAATGAAAAATTAATTAAAACAATGTTGATTGCTGATATGCTGCTTAAAAAAACTGTATGCATATTAACTAAAACAATTTATCTATTGCATTTTTTTCTGATTTATTATAACATATTATTTAACGGTAATATTTTGTAATTTTGGATGGTGATTGTATGAGTTGCATTGAGGCTTTATCTGATATAAAGTGTTTTATTGTTGATATGGACGGAACGTTTTATCTCGGAGAATCACTTCTTCCGGGGGCAGAAGAATTTGCCCGGTGTGTTAAAAAAAGCGGAAAAAAGTTTTTCTTTTTTACAAACAACTCTTCTCATAACGAGCAGGCATGTCTTAATAAACTCAGAAAATACGGATATGATGCCGAAGACGGCAGTGTTATTATATCTTCCCATGTTACTATAGATTTTCTCAAAAGGCACCGTGCCGGAAAAACCGTATATCTTCTCGGTAATGAAAACTTGGCGGGAGATTTCATTAAAGAGGGAATTACCCTCACGGATGAAAATCCCGATATAGTAGTGCTTGGCTTTGATACTTCAATTACATATGAAAAAATTAACAAAGCGGCAAATTTTATAGCAGGCGGTGCGGAATATATCGCTACACATCCTGATGTCAATTGTCCGCTTAAAGACGGCTTTATGCCTGATGCAGGGGCCTTTATTGCACTTATGAAGAGTTCAACAGGCAGAGAACCCGACCTTATTATGGGTAAACCCTATGCATTTACCGTTGATTATGTAACAAACAGAATCGGCTGTAAAAGGGAAGAGGTTGCTTTTGTCGGTGACAGACTTGAAACCGATATTGCAATAGGTGTGAAAAACGGTCTTAAAGCAGTTCTTGTTTACACGGGTGTGACCACTCCCGAAATGTATGAAAAATCGGATATAAAAGCAACTGTTGCTTTTGAAAATATAGGCGAACTCGGAAAAGCATTAATTTGATTTGGAGGAAAAAGAAATGGCAGAAATTAAAAGACATTGGTACAAAGAAATGTCCGTTTATCAGGTATGGCCCCGTTCATTCTGTGACGGCAACGGTGACGGAATAGGTGACCTTAAAGGCGTGCTTTCAAAGCTTGATTACATAAAGAGCCTCGGTGTTGACGCAATATGGTTCTCACCTCTTTATGTGTCGCCCCAGAAGGACTACGGCTATGATATTGCTGATTATCGCAACATTCAGCCCGAATACGGTACTCTTGACGACTTTAAGGCGGTTCTTGACGGTGCACACGAAAGAGGTATGCGTGTTATTATGGACCTTGTTGTCAATCACACCTCTGATCAGCACGAATGGTTTCTTGAAAGTAAAAAGGGCGAAGATAACCCCTATCACGATTATTATCATTGGTATAAGGGTAAGGGTAAAAACGGAAAGCGTTATCCCAATAACTGGATGTCCACATTTGCAGGCAGAGCCTGGGAATATAATGAAGATATAGATAAATACTATCTCCATCTTTTTGCGGTTGAGCAGCCTGATCTTAATATGGATAACCCCAAGGTGCGAGAAGAAGTAAAGGATATTATGCGTTATTGGCTTGATATGGGTGTTGACGGCTTCAGAGAAGACGTTATCACATTTATTTCAAAGCCCAAGGGGCTTCCCTCAAGCCCCTATTGGTTCCCTGTTGCAACAGGCTTCGAGCAGTATATGCACGGTCCTCACCTTGATGAATATCTTTCTGAATTCAAGAATGACGTTCTCTCTAAATATGACTGCATGACAGTCGGCGAAGCACCTATGATGACATATAAGAATGCTCTCAAGCATATTTCTGAAGGTCCCGATCAGCAGCTTAATATGATGTTCCATTTTGAGCATATGGCTGCAGACTGCCTTTTCTACAGCTGGTTCAAAACAAAGTTCAATCTTAAAAAGCTCAAGAAGGTTTACTCAAGATGGCAGGAAAACCTTTACGGCAAGGCATGGAACGCACTTTATATTGAAAATCACGACCAGCCCAGAATCATCAACCGTTACGGCAGCACAAAATTCAGAAAAGAAAGTGCAAAAATGCTTGCTGTTATGTATATGTGTCAGTGCGGAACTCCCTTTATTTATCAGGGACAGGAAATCGGTATGCTCAACAATCCTCTTGAAAATATCGAAGACTACACAGATGTATCAACAATCAATAACTACGGTGTTGCAAAGGCTCTTCTCGGTGAAAAAATTGCTATGAGCCTTGCACACTATGCATCCCGTGATAATGCAAGAACACCCGTTCAGTGGAGTGCTGAAAAGAATGCAGGCTTCACAACTGCCGATAAGGCATGGTTCCACATAAATCCCAATTACAAAGAAATCAATGTTGAAGAAGCAGAAAACGATCCCGATTCAATTCTTAATTTCTACAGAAAGCTTATAAAGTTCAGAAAAGAGAGCGACCTTATGATTTACGGCTCATATAAAGAGCATTATAAGAGCAGCAAATCTCTTTATGTATATTCCCGTCATCTTGATAATGAAAAGGCTCTTGTTGTCTGCTCATTTGATGAAAACGCAGTTGCATTCAAGGCTCCCGAAGGCTTTGACCTTTCTGAGGCAGAGCTTGCAATCAATAACTATGAGTCCTGCGGAGTTGTTGAAAACGGCTTCACATTAAGACCTTACGAAACAAGAGTTTACATCTGGAAATAATTTTTCGGAGGTAGTAATATGGCTGTCATAAGAAAAGAAGCATATTTCACATCGTCCAACGGTGTGAATAAGATAAGAACGCTTATCTGGCAGGATGAAGAAAGTGCCCCTGTCGGTGTGGTTCAGATTGCTCACGGTGTCAGTGAACACATCGGAAGATATGATGATTTTGCCCGTTTTCTTGCGGTGAACGGTTTTGTTGTGTGCGGAAACGACCATCTCGGACACGGAAAATCCGTTGAAAGCGAGGCGGACCTCGGTTATGTTTTTGACGGTGACCATGTGAATATGGTAAGAGATATGAACACGCTTCATAACATTATGTCAAAAAGGTATCCCGAAATTCCGTATATAATTTTCGGACATTCAATGGGTTCTTTCCTTGCAAGAATTTATTCCGCCGCTTTCGGTGACAGACTTTCAGGTGCAATATTCTGCGGCACGGGACAACTCCCGGCTGCAGTTACGGCATTTGAAGATCCCGTAAAATCTCTTATGGATAAGCTGGCAGAAAATTCAAAATCTCCCGCTTCAATAATTCACATTTTTGAGCTGTTTACCAAAAAAGTTCTTAAAGGTGATGATGATTTATCTTGGCTTTCGAGAAGCAAAGAAAACATAGAAAATTACAAAAATGATCCGCTTTCGGGTGTGCCTATGTCTGCAGCACTTGCTAAAGAATTGGTGTCACTTGCAGTCAAAGCAAGTGAGCCTTCGTGGGCATCAAAGCTTCCCGAAAATTTCCCCGTGCTTCTCATATCAGGAGGAAAGGATCCCATCGGAATGTTCGGACGGGGAGTTCTTGCGGTTTCCGATGCTCTCGTAATGCAGGGACTTGCCCCTGAAGTATTTCTCTATCCCGCCGACCGTCACGAAATTCTCAACGAAGAGGACAATGAAAAGGTTTACGGCGATATTCTCAATTTTGTAAAGGCAGTAACAGATGGAACCCTCGGAAAAAACTGATTCGGTAAAAAGATATTATCTGTTGGATGCCGTAAGAGGCATTTGTGTTCTGGGTATGATAATTTATCATACCCTTTTTGATGTTGTGGCATTTGCGGGAGTTGAAGTCAGTATAACACTCTTCAACATTATAAATATTGTCAGAGATTTCGGTGCGTGCTGCTTTATCGCTCTTGCGGGAATATGCATTCATTTCGGCAAAAGGCCTCTGAAAAGGGCAATAACCATATCTGTTGCAGGGCTTATTGTCAGTGCTGTTACCTATATTTTTATGCCCGAGCTTCCCGTGATTTTCGGTATTCTCACATTTATGGGTGCTGCCGCATTCATTATGCTTCCCTTGAAAAAGGTGCTTGATAAGCTTCCTGCCGGAATATTTGCGGTAATAAGTCTCATTTTGTTCCTGCTGACCTTTGAGCTGACAAAGCACCATATCGGAATTTTCGGTGCGGAAATAATACCCTTGCCCGAATTTTTATATAAAAATTATCTGACCGCATTTTTAGGCTTTCCCTTTTACGGCTTTGCATCGGGGGATTATTATCCGTTATTGCCGTGGATATTTATGTTTTTCTTAGGTTTTTTCTTATGGAAGATAATGATAAAAAGCAGATTTGTTCTGAAAATTCTCGGAATGAGACTGCGTTTTTTTGAAAAAATCGGAAAATACAGTCTTTATATCTATATGACTCATCAGCCTGTAATTCTGGGTATTGTTTTTGTTGTTTCCTTTGTTTTGCAACGGATATAGAGAAAAACAATATTTCTTGTAAATGTATACAAATTTACGGAGTTTATTTCTAATTATTTTTTTGCCGCAAAAGGATGTTTTCTATTGCAAATAATAAAAAAAAGGTTAAAATAGTAATATACGTTGTCAGGTCGATTCCCTGATAACAAAAAACAAAGGAGTGTTTAAAATGCCCGTTTATACTGACACCTTTACAACCATCCCTTCAGGTCCTCTCGGAATAATTGCTCTTCCGGGCTGCGAAGAACTTGCACATAAGATTGATTCATATCTTGTGCAGTGGAGAGATGAAAGAGACAGTGAACATAAGGACACCATCGCTTTCAGCGGTTATGAAAGAGATTCCTACATTCTCAAGGCTGTTTTTCCCAGATTCGGAACAGGTGAAGGAAAGTGCACATTAAAGGAATCCGTAAGAGGATATGACATCTATATTCTTTGTGATTGCTTCAATTACGGAGTAACACACGAGGTTTACGGCTATACTGTACCTTATACACCCGATGAGCATTATGCAAATCTTAAAAGAGCAATTGCCGCCACAACAGGCAAGGCAAGAAGAATAACAGTTATTATGCCCATGCTTTATGAAGGTAGACAGCATAAGAGAACAGCAAGAGAGTCTCTCGACTGCGCGGTTATGCTTCAGGAGCTTTTTGATTATTACGGAATTGATAACATTATCACCTTTGATGCTCACGATCCCAGAGTTATGAATGCAATTCCCACAAAGGGCTTTGAAAATGTATACACTACATATCAGATGATAAAGGCCTTCGTTAATAATATTCCCGACCTTAAAATTGATAAGGACAGCCTTATGATTATTTCACCCGACGAAGGCGGTGTGAACAGAGGTGTTTATTATTCATCCATTCTCGGAATTGATCTCGGAATGTTTTATAAACGCCGTGACTATTCAAGAGTTGTAAAGGGCAGAAATCCCATTATTGCTCATGAATTTTTAGGCTCAAATGTTGAGGGCAAGGATGTTATCGTTGTAGACGATATGATTTCCTCCGGTGACTCTATGATTGATGTTGCAAAGAGACTTAAAAATATGGGTGCAAGAAACATTTATGTATGCTGTGCATTCGGTCTTTTCTGTAACGGTCTTGATACCTTTGACGAAGCATACAAGAACGGCTGGATAAGCAAGGTATTCACAACAAATCTCATTTACCGTTCTCCCGAGCTTCTTAAAAGAGATTGGTTCTGTGAGGTTGACCTTTCCAAATATATCTCTCTTATTATTGACGCTCTCAACCACGATATGTCAATAAGCTCTCTTCTTAACCACGCACAGAGAATCAAGCCTTTCCTTGAGGAACACGGTTTTGATATAAAAATCAGAAGCGAAGGCTGATAAATAATAAATTTTGTCCGGAAAAAGTGTAAGTTTTTTTCCGGACATTTTTTGAAAGAAGGCAGAAAAATGAATTATGCAGATTTTGTTAATATAAAGCAGGGAAGTGCTTCGGTGCACCGTTTTTCCAACGGTAACACGCTTCCTCTCATTCAGCGTCCCTTTGCAATGTGTGCATTTGCCGCACAGACTTCAAGCAAAAACAGCTGGTTTTTTCACCCTGATGCAAGAAGCCTTGAGGGGGTGAGAATAACTCATCAGCCCAGTCCCTGGATTGCCGATTACGGTACACTTGTATTTATGCCCCAGAAAAAGAGAATACGCTTTGACGATAACCGTTGGTCAGGCTATCGCCCCGAAGAAGCGGTTTTGACACCCTCTTATATGAAGCTTCGTTTTCTTAAAAGCAGAAGCACCCTTGAAATTACGCCCACCGAAAGAGGCGGTGCAATAAGAGTAAGATTTGACGATGAAAACGATAACTGGTTTTCCGTTCTTCCCTTTAGGGATTTTTGCAGCTATAATTATGTTCCCGAAGAAAACACTCTTTATGCCGTTGCCACAAACTGCGGTGACGATAAAGCCGTGAATTTCAAGATGTACTGTGTTGTAAAATTCAAAGACGGACAGATTGAAGGTGACAAAAATATTGCGGGAACAGACAGCTGTAACAGTATATCAAACAATGTTAAGGGGGATATGACTGGTATTCACCTTAAAGTCAAGGGTGACAGTGCAGATGCATTTATTGCCACTTCATATATAAGCTTCTCTCAGGCAAAAGAAAATCTCCGTCAGGATACCGACGGCAAAACCTTTGAAATTATAAAAGAAGAAGCCGAGGCTTTATGGGAAAGCTATCTTTCAAGAGTTGAAATTGAAGCCGTTGACGAAAATCAGATGAAGACCTTCTATTCCTGTATGTACCGTGCCTTTCTTTATCCTCATAAGTGTTATGAAATAAACGAAAAAGGTGAAACCGTTCACTATGCACCCTCAAGCGGAAAAACACTTCCCGGTGTGAGATATACCGATAACGGCTTTTGGGATACATACAGAACCTGCTATCCCTTTTATGCACTTGTGGCTCGTGACGAATATAAGGAAATGTGCCGTGCATTTGTAAACGACTATCTCGAATGCGGCTGGTTGCCCCGTTGGCCATCAATAGGAGAGAGAGGCTGTATGCCCAGCACTCTTATAGATGCGGTATTGTGCGATGCTGCAGTCAAGGGACTTATGGACAAAGAAACTATGGAGCAGGCTCTTGAAGGAATGCTCAAGCACGCAAATACTAATTCTTCCGATGACGATTACGGCAGAAGCGGTGCCGAAAGCTATGTGAAATACGGTTATGTTCCCCTTGAGGTTCACAAAGAAAGCGTAAATCTCACCCTTGATGCCGCATACGGTGACTGGTGTATTGCTAAAATTGCAGAACTTCTCGGCAAAGCAGATATTGCTAAGGAATATATGTCCAGAGCCAAAAACTATGAAAAGCTTTTTGATAAAGAAACAGGCTTTATGCGAGCAAAATCCGAAAACGGAGAATTCCGTCCCGGCTTCAATCCTATTTCTTGGGGGCTTGATTATACGGAAGGCAGTGCTTGGCAGAATTCCTTTGCAGTGCCTCACGATATGGAAGGGCTTGCCGCTCTTTACGGCGGAAAGGAAAAGCTTATAGAAAAAATTGACGAGCTTTTCAATACGCCTCCCGAATATGATGACGGCGGATACGGCTGTGAAATTCACGAAATGACGGAAATGGCAGCCGCTGATTTCGGTCAGTGTGCAATTTCAAATCAACCCAGCTTCCATATTCCTTATATCTACAGTGAGCTCGGAGAGGTTGATAAAACCTCATATTGGGTAGAAAAAATGTGTAATGAATCTTTTTCTTTCGATGATGACGGCTTCCCCGGTGATGAGGATAACGGCTCAATGGCTTTATGGTATATTTTTTCTTCAATCGGAATTTATCCCTTCTGTCCCGGTAAAAATGAATTTGTCAGAACAAAAAAACTTGTAAAAAGTGTTAAAATTCTCGGAAAAAGCTTTGATGCCGACAGCTTCCAAGGAAATAAAATTCCGTATGCGGATTTATTTTGATTTTTTTCTCTTGAAAAGAACCCCCTTTATGTGATACAATTTATATGTATCATTATGGTTATCGGACGGCAGAGTTATGTTTTATAATTTTCTGTTTTGAAGTAATCAAATAAATTCTTAAAGGAGCAAAGAAAATGAGCGACAGAAATTATGAGGATGAAATCTTCGAGGAAGAAAATTCCGTCGAAGAAAATACAAAAAAGAGCAGTGCAAATCCCGAGAAGCTTCTCAGAGTGTGTATTGCCGCAATAATTGTGGCAGTTATTGTTGTTGCACTTCTTGCAACCACAATCATTTCAATGAGAGCAAACAACGAAGAAACTACAGCTCCCGCAGATGAAACCACAACTCTCGCAGAGGAAATAACAACATCTGCAGCTGAAAAGTATGCCCCCGGCACTTACACCGTTAAGGTCGGTGAAAAGGGAAGACTTAATCTCAGAAAAGAGCCCTCAAAGGACGGCGAGCAGATTCTCGGCATTGAAAGCGGTACTGTTCTTGAAATAAAAGAAATAAAATACGATGAAACAGCAGATGAGGATTCTAAGTATTGGGGCAGAACAATCTATAAGGGCTGGGATGCATGGGTATCAATGAAATATCTTGTAAATGCATATTCAGGAAGCATTGTAACTCCCGGTGAATTGACAACTGCTCCCGAACAGACCACTGCAGATGTTGAACAGACAACCGGCACAACACCTGAGCAAACCACTGCGGCAGCTGAACAGACCACTGCAGCTCCCGAACAGACCACTGCAGCAACAGAGCCCACAACAGGCTCCTCCGCAAGCTCTGCATTTGCAACAGGTACATATACGGTAATTGCTGAGCCGCACCTTAATATGAGAGAAAATCACAGTGTCGATTCTCTTTCAATTGCACAGATTCCCGCAAATTCCACCGTAACAGTTGTCGATGTCTATCATGATGCAAATTCTACCAACGAATACACAAGGTATTGGGGTAAAGTAACCTTCGGCGGATATACAGGCTGGGTTGCTATGGGGTATCTTAAATAATCATTGAATAAATTATAAAAAGCGATGCGTTTTTCCCGCATCGCTTTTTGTAATATGTTGTGTTTATCTGTCAGCTGTTTTGTTTGCAAAGGCAATTATATCATCAAGAACGGTATATCTTATATCTTCGTTATGTATTTCGTGACGGTAACCCTCATAAAGCTTTAATTCTGCTTTTTTATGTCCGCTTTTTATAAGCTTATCATAAACTTCTTTTACGCCTTTGCCGTAATTTCCCACAGGATCCGTATCACCTGCAATAAGGTATAGCGGAAGATTTTCGGGGACAGCAGTGAACCAATCTTTTGAGGAAACGCTTGAAAGCAGAGAGAAAAGGTCTTTGAAGCCGTATGTCGTAAATTTATAGCCGCACAGCTCATCAGCAACATAAGCATCAACATTTTTCTTGTTTACGGAAAGCCATTCGAAGCCTGTGTTCCCGTCAAACCTTTTGTTGTATGTGCCGAATGCCATAGTGTCAAGAAGCTTTGAACGGTGATGCCTGCCGAGAAGCTTTGCAATAAGTTCAGCAATAAGAATACCTGCACCTGCTGCAGGATTGGCTCCGCTCGTTCCGCATATGATTGCGGCATTTATTGAATCGGGATAGGTTGATATGAAAAGTCTGGTGACGAAAGAACCCATCGAGTGTCCCCAAACAATGACCGGAGCATCGGGAATTTCTTTTTTTGCAAGGTCAATCACGTCCTTGACATCTTCGGTTATTTTTTTATAGCCGTTGTCACTTCCGAAGTATCCCAGATCATCCTCTGACTTTACGGATTTCCCGTGGCCTGCATGGTCATGCATAAAAACGGCATAGCCGTTTTGGGCGAGATACTGTGCAATTTCAAGGTATCTGTCAGTATGCTCTGCCATACCGTGAACAATTGAAATTATACCCTTTATATCACTTTTGTTTTGGGGAGAAATACTTTGAACGAAAATATCCGTTATGCCTGTTTTTGACGGAAAACTGTATTCTTTTTTGCAAAATTCCATAAAATCCTCTCCTGTCGGTATATTATAATTTTATGATAACACAAAACCTTTTACGAAGAAATATGAAAATTAAAACAAATAAAAAAATGTGTAATTCCTCTAAAAACAAAAGACGAAATATGTCATAATGACCAAATTATCTGCAATATAACAGATTAATTCGGCAATATAACGCAGGTTTTATATAGACAAAAAACTATATTTGTGATATTATTAAACGGAATATATGAAAAGAGGTGTTCATAATGCTCGGTCTTCGTATCGGTATAGATTTCGGTTCCTCAAGCTTTACCGTTTTTGTTGACGGCAAAGGTATTGTTATGCGTGAACCCTCTGTTATGGTATGTGATAAATTCAGCGGCAAGCCCATTGCCATAGGCACTGCCGCAAAAAAAATGTGTGAAAAATTGCCGGGTTCTATGAAAGCGGTTTATCCCATAAAGGACGGTATAGTTATCGACAGAGAACAGGCATGTATGATGATAAGAAGCTGTCTTAATAAGGTTTGTTTCGGTAAGCTTTTTAAGCCTAATGTTCTTATGTGTGTTCCCAGTACCGTAAGTCCGCTGCAGAAAAAAACTGTTTTTGACGTCATTATGTCCTGCGGTGCGGGAAGTGCCTGCTTTGTTGATGAAGCACTTGCTTCCGCAATAGGTGCCGGTGTCAGCCTTACGGAGCCTGAAGGAACGCTTGTGTGTGATATAGGCGGCGGTGTTACGGACTGTTCAGTTGTAACAATGGGAAATATTGCAGTTTCAGAATCAATAAATGTAGGCGGAAATGATTTTTCAAAGGCAATTGTTGAATATGTATTGAAAAAATACAGAATAGAAATAGGTATGTCAACCGCAGAAGAGGTGAAGCTGTCAGTCGGCGGTGCACAGCCGCGTAATGCAGAAATTGCTGTTGTTGTCTGCGGTAAAGATGCCGAAACAGGTCTTCCGAGGGAGATTGAATTGACTTCACAGGAAATATATGAGATTTTTTATCCTGCTCTTGATGAAATTCTGACCTGTATTATGCGAGTGCTTGAAAAAACACCTCCCGAGCTAAGCGGTGATATTGCCGAAACGGGAATTATTCTCACAGGCGGTTCTGCCGAGCTTTACGGGCTTGCAGGTTTTATCGGTTATAAAACAAACCTGAAAACAAAGGTCGCTGAGGCTGCAGAAGAATGTGCCGCAAAAGGAATTGGTATTCTTCTGAAGGATATGAAATATCTCAATTCCAACGGATATGTGTTCAGAAGTGTTTCGGAAGAAGCTGAAGAAAGCGGTGAATGATTCTCACTATATGAATGAATATGTAACAGAAGAAAAAATATGCGGTATAGTTGAGAATGTTGTGTTTCATAATACAACAAATCTTTTTACCGTTCTTGAAATAAATGTTTCGGGGGAAATAGTGACCGCTGTGGGAACCTTTTCCGAAACAGCACCGGGAGAGGAGCTTGTTCTTACGGGAGCATGGGGTTCTCACGAGGTTTTCGGCAGACAGTTCAGAGTAAATTCTTATGAACGCTCTCTTCCCGATACAACCGCAAAGCTATACAGATATCTTGCATCGGGTGCCGTAAAGGGTATAGGTCCCAAAACCGCACTTAAAATAATAGAACGCTTTGGTGAAAGAAGCTTTGAGGTGCTTGAAAGCGATCCCGAAAAGCTTGCCGTTATTAAAGGAATATCAAAAAAATCCGCACTTGATATTTCTGCGGAATTCAACCGTCAGAATGCAATGCGAAAAATTATGATGGATCTTGAAAGGGTTGGAATTACCCCCTCTGAATGTACGGCAATATATAAGTATTACGGTGTGAATTCGCTTAATCTTATAAAGGAAAACCCCTACATTCTCTGTTCGTCCGTAAACGGCTTTACCTTTGAAAGAGTTGAAAAGCTTGCCTATGATATGAAGCTTCAGGTTGCCCCGGCCTACAGAAACAGTGCAGGTATAATTTTTATAATAAAGCACAATATCGGAAACGGTCACACCTGTATTCCCCGAAGAAAAATTGAAGCTCCCGCAAAGGATCTTCTCGGCATTGAAGGGGAGACACTTCACAGTGTTATTGAAGAGCTTATAGAGAAAAAACAGCTGATTTCCTCCGTTGTTGACGGGGAAGAGTTTCTTTTTATTCCCGAAATGTATGTTGCGGAAATGTCCATCTGTGAAAGAATGAAGAATATTCTCAGGTTTCCGCCCTCGGCAATTATGTCGGTTGAAGACGATATAATAAGAACCGAAAATCTCAGCGGAATATATTTTGCCGAAAAGCAGAAGGAAGCAATTATAACTGCCGCAAAGAAAGGACTTCTTATTCTCACAGGCGGTCCCGGTACGGGAAAAACAACAGCAGTCAAGGGCATTATTGATATTTTTGAAAGAAAAAATGTGGAGGTTCTTTTGTGTGCTCCCACAGGCAGAGCCGCAAAAAGAATGAGCGAGGTTACGGGCAGAGAAGCAAAAACCATTCACCGCCTTCTTGAGGTTGAATGGGATGCAAACGACAAGCCCGTTTTCAGAAGAAATGCAGAAGATCCTCTCACCGCAGGGGCTGTTATAATTGACGAAATGTCAATGGTTGATACCGTGCTTTTTTCCAGTCTTCTTGATGCACTTCCCATGGGGTGCAGAATAATTCTTGTGGGCGACTCCGATCAGCTTCCGTCTGTCGGTGCGGGAAACGTGCTTACAGACCTTATAAATTCCGAGGCTTTACCCGTTGTGTGCCTTACCGAAATTTTCAGACAGGCACAGAAAAGCCTTATCGTTATGAATGCACACAGAATAATTTCGGGAGAATATCCCACGCTTACCGCAAACGATTCCGACTTTTTCTTTATGAAAAGAGAGGATGTTTTTACTGCATCCGATACGGTGCTTTCACTTATAGAAAAAAGGCTTCCCGCGGCATACGGGTTTTCGTCCTTTGATGACATACAGATACTTTGTCCGTCAAGAAAAGGCGATCTGGGAACAGTTAATCTTAACCGCAGACTGCAGGCAGTTCTTAATCCTCCCGCAAAAACGAAGAACGAGCTTAAAACCTCCGGCGGAAGAGTTTTCCGAGAAGGTGACAAGGTGATGCAGATAAAAAACAATTACGATATACCGTGGGAAAAAGACAGGGAGCAGGGCGAAGGTATTTTTAACGGCGATATCGGAATCCTGAAAAAAATTAACTATGCAGCAGGGATAATGAAAATAGAATTTGACGACCGAGTGGCAGATTATCCCGCAGATAATCTTTCGGAGCTTGAGCTTGCTTACGCCATTACAATTCATAAAAGCCAGGGCAGCGAATATCCCGTTGTCATAATTCCCGTGTTGGATTGTCCGCCCCGTCTTATGTACAGAAATCTTCTTTATACGGGTGTCACGAGAGCAAAAAAAATACTTATTCTTGTAGGCACGGAGGACAGAGTGTGTCAGATGACGGATAATAATAAGCAGAATAAAAGATATTCCGCTTTAAAAGAATTTTTAATGAGATAAAATATTTACAAAGCAGTTATTAAATGTTATAATATATCGGTTAAATAAGCAAAAACCGAAAAAAGAGGTTATTGAGATGAGTAAAGAACTTGAAAAACTCTACGATCCGAAAAACGTAGAGGACAGAATTTACAAAAGCTGGCTTGACGGCAAATATTTCCACGCAAAATGCGAAATGAACAAGCCTACATACACAATAGTTATTCCACCGCCCAACATTACGGGGCAGCTTCATATGGGACATGCTCTTGACAACACCCTTCAGGATATTCTTATCCGTTATAAGAGAATGGCAGGCTTTGACACCTTATGGCTTCCCGGCACAGACCACGCTTCAATTGCAACAGAAGCAAAGATTGTTGAAGCGATGAGAAAAGAAGGCATATCGAAGGAAGACCTGGGAAGAGAAGGCTTCCTCGAAAGAGCATGGGAATGGAAAAGACAGTACGGCGGAAGAATTATCGAGCAGCTTAAAAAGCTCGGCTCCTCCTGTGACTGGGACAGAGAAAGATTTACTCTTGACGAAGGCTGCAACAAGGCTGTCAAGGAGGTTTTTGTACGCCTTTATGAAAAAGGGCTTATTTACCGCGGTGAAAGAATTGTCAACTGGTGTCCTGTTTGTCTTACATCAATTTCCGATGCAGAGGTAGAATATGAGGAGCAGGCAGGTCATTTCTGGCATCTTCGTTATCCTCTAAAAGACGGCACAGGCTATCTTGAGCTTGCAACAACACGTCCCGAAACAATGCTGGGCGATACTGCAGTTGCAGTTCATCCCGATGATGAAAGATATAAGCACCTTGTAGGGAAAACTCTCATTCTTCCAATTGTTCACAGAGAAATTCCCATAGTTGCAGACGAATATGTTGAAATGGATTTCGGCACGGGCTGTGTTAAGATTACTCCCGCACACGATCCCAACGACTTCGAAGTCGGTCTTCGTCATAAGCTTCCCGTTATTGATACATTTACCGATGATGCTCATATCGCAGAGGGCTACGGCAAATACAGCGGTATGGACAGATTCCAGGCAAGAAAAGCAATTGTAGCTGATCTTGAAGCAGAAGGAGCACTTATCAAGACCGAGAACTATTCTCATAATGTAGGCACCTGCTACAGATGTCACTCAACAATTGAGCCCAAGGTTTCAAAGCAGTGGTTCGTTAAGATGGAACCCCTTGCAAAGCCTGCAATTGAAGCAGTCAGAAGCGGTGAAACAAGGTTTGTTCCCGAAAGATTCGATAAGATATATTATCACTGGATGGAAAATATCAAGGATTGGTGTATTTCAAGACAGCTGTGGTGGGGACATAGAATCCCCGCATGGTATTGTGCTGATTGCGGTGAGATAATCGTTTCAAAGGAAACTCCCGAAAAATGTACAAAGTGCGGCAGTACAAATCTTTCACAGGATCCCGACACTCTCGACACATGGTTCTCATCAGCACTTTGGCCCTTCTCAACTCTCGGCTGGCCCGAAAACACAGCAGACCTTCAGCATTATTTCCCCACAAACACTCTTGTTACAGGCTATGATATCATTTTCTTCTGGGTTGCAAGAATGATATTCTCCTCTTGCGAGCAGATGGGCAAGGCTCCCTTTGACACTGTCCTCATTCACGGACTTGTGCGTGATGCACAGGGCAGAAAGATGTCAAAATCTCTCGGTAACGGTATTGATCCTCTTGAAATTATTGATAAATACGGTGCCGATGCTTTAAGATTCACTCTTGCAACAGGAAACAGCCCCGGAAACGATATGCGTTTCTCCGATGAAAAGGTAGAAGCTTCCAGAAACGTTGCAAATAAGCTCTGGAATGCCGCAAGATTTGTTCTTATGAATCTTGAGGGGAATGAAGAAGCTCCCCATATTCCGGAAAAGCTTGCTCTTGAAGACAAGTGGGTTCTCACAAAGTTCAATACTGTTGTTAAAGAAGTTACGGAAAATCTCGATAAGTTTGAATTGGGTATTGCCGTTCAGAAGCTTTATGATTTTATATGGGATATTCTTTGTGACTGGTATATTGAGATATGCAAAATCCGTCTTTCTTCATCGGATGAAGAGCTCAAGAAGAATGCAAGAGCAGTTCTCGTTTATGTTATGAGCAACACTCTCAAGCTTCTTCATCCCTTTATGCCCTTTATTACAGAAGAAATATGGCAGACACTTCCGCACAGCGGCGACTCCATTATGGTTTCTCCCTGGCCCACCTATGATGAAAGCTATGTTTTCACAAAGGATGAAGAAAATATGGAACACATTATGACAGCAGTAAGGGCTGTAAGAAACCGCCGTGCAGAAATGAATGTTCCACCCTCAAAGAAGGCTAATCTTGATATTGTTACTAAAGAAACAGACCTTTTCTGTGACAGTGCAAAATATTTCCAGCGACTTGCCTCTGCTGCATCGCTTCGTGTTTCCGATGATGAAAACGTATTCGAGCTTGACGGCAGTGTAAGTGTTGTTACTGATGTCGCAACAATTTACATTCCCATGGCAGAGCTTGTTGACCTTGAGGCAGAAAGAAAGCGTCTTAATAAAGAGCTTGAGGAAGTAGAAAAAAAGCTCAGTCAGATTAACGGCAAGCTTAACAATCAGGGCTTCCTTGCAAAAGCTCCCGCAAATGTTATTGAAGAACAAAAAGCAAATCAGATAAAACTCAATGAAAAAGCAGAGCTTCTCAAGGCAAGTATCGGGAAGCTCGGTTAAAAGGTGACAGAATATGACACTTGGTGAAGCGGTAAATTATTATCATTCACTTGAAAAATTCGGGATAATGCCGGGACTTGAGAGAATAAAGCTTCTTTGTGAAAGACTCGGCTCTCCCCAGAAAAATCTTAAATTCATACACGTTGCAGGTACTAACGGTAAGGGCAGTACCTGCACGGTGCTTGCTTCGGTTTTAACAAAAGCAGGTTATAAAACGGGGCTTTATACTTCTCCTTATGTAATAGAATTCCGTGAGAGAATACGGCTCAATACGGAAATGATTTCTCCCGAAAGGTTAGGAGAGGTTACCGAAAAAGTCAGAGCCGAAATTGAAAAATTAAATGCTGAAAATGTAAAAATCACTGAATTTGAAGCAGTAACAGCCGCCGCATTTCTTTTTTACAGTGAAGAAAAGTGCGACTACGTTGTGCTTGAAACAGGTCTCGGCGGAAGATTTGATGCAACAAACATTATAGAAAGCCCCCTTGTCAGTATAATTACTTCCGTATCGGAAGACCATATGGCAATTCTCGGAAATACTCTTTCGGAAATAGCCTTTGAAAAATGCGGAATAATAAAGAAAAGCTGTCCCGTTATAACAAGTGCTTCGCAAAAAAAGGAAGTGCTTGATGTGATAACAGAACAGGCGGAAAATAAAGGCTCAAAGCTTTTTATTGCAGACCACAATAAAATTTTTGAGGTTCTGGCAGAAGATATTTTCGGTACATATGTGAATACACCGGACGGAAAGCTGCGGATTTCTTTGGGCGGACTGCATCAATTGCAGAATATGTCTCTTGTGTGGCTGGCACTTGAAATCTTAAAATCAGAAGGTGCGGTTATACCTTTTCAGTCTTATTATGACGGATTTATGAGTGCGAAAATTCCCGCAAGAACGGAAATTATATCGGAAAAACCTCTTGTAATTCTTGACGGTTCGCACAATGACGGCTCAACTGCCGCCCTTGCCGCATTTTTGGAAAAACACCTGAAAAATAAAAAAATTCTCGCAGTTACGGGAATGATGGCAGATAAGGACTGTGAAAGGTCACTTTCCAATGTGTTGCCTTATTTTTCAAAGCTTATTGCGGTAAAGCCCTCTAATCCGAGAAGTATGGATGCCGCCTCGCTGGCTTCACTTGTCTCTGATAAGGTGGAGGCAGTTGCTGCCGGCTCACCTGAAAACGGTATTGAACTCGCAATTTCAGAAATTGAAAATTTTGATGCTCTTATTGTCTGCGGTTCTTTGTATCTTGCGGGAGACGTCAGACAAAAGCTTCTTGATATATGCGGTAATTTTGCCGCAAAACAGTAAAAAAGGAGGACTTTTCATATGCCTATGAAAGTAGAAGCCGCTATAGTAACACAAAAACGTCCCGAGGCTTCTTTTAATACGGACAGTGTTAATATTAACGGTAAGGTTTTCCCCCGCGAAGTTATAAAAAACGGCTATAAGGGTTCGGGTGTTTTAAGCGGAAACATATATTTTGCCCTTACTTCTTCTAATATAGAAGGCTTTGCCGATGCATCCGTTGCCGCATTTAATGAACGTGCGGATATTTTTCCCGTTGTGAGAGATGCCCGAACTGTTTTCAGCGGATTTTATGAGGATTGCAGAAGTGCACTTCTCAATATGGGAAAGGATGAAGGTGAGCTTGTCTGTACCTGTTTTTACGGCAGCGGCAGAAAAACCGTTCTTTCGGTAAACGGTGAAGCAAAGCTTTATCTTAACAGATTAGGCTTGACAGCTCCCGTAACACCCGAACAGGTTATTGATACGGTTGCTGATTATAAAAGCAGTATTTTTTCAGATGTAAGTGTCGGCGATATTTTTATTCTTTTAAGCCCCGGTGCCGCAGAAGTCATTTCCGAAAAAGAAATTGAAGATATCTGCAGAATTTCCGACGGTTCGGTGAAGAGAATAATAAATTACATATCAAAAGTAGGCCTTGCAAAAGAGGGGACTATGGCTATAAGTGCCATAGCCGTAAAAATACTTGAAATTGCTCCTGAAGAAGAACTTGTTGCAACAGGCTTTGTTCCTGATTTTTCGGATGTTGAAAAAGAAACAAAAGAAGAAGCAGCCGAAGAAGTAAAAGAAGAAGCAGTTACTGCATCGGATGCTGCTGATGAACAGCACGAAAATACTGCTGAAGCTATTGCAAATAAGCTTGCTGAAAAGATTTCGGAGGATATGTCTACAGACAGTGAAGCTGCAGCCGAGCAAATTTCTGAAAAAACAACGGAAAATACGGATATTCAGACTGAAATGTCTGAAAATACTGAGACTGCAGATGCTTGTGAAGAAACAGATGGCACTGAAAATATTGAAGCTGAACCTGTTGTTTCCGATGAAATTTCTGATGAGGTTACTGTTTCTTCCGAGGATGAAATAATAACAGAAGCGGAAAAAGAATTGTCTGAAGAAGAGAAAAAAGCAAAGGCATACAAAAGAACAAGGGCTATGCTTTTCAGTATTTTAGGTGTGCTTATTGCAATTTCAATTGCACTTATCGGTGTTATAATATACGAAAGCGGTATCGTTTCAAGGCTTTCTGAAGAAGCTACGGTTTCAGAGGAAACAACTCTTGAAGTAACCACGGAAGAAGAGACCTCGGAAGAGGATACCACCGAGGAGGAGACTACCGAGGAGGAAACAACTGAGGAGGAAGCTGCTACAACAGAAGAGGAAACAACAAGAAGAACCCAGAATGCTGTGGCTCCCGTGAGACCTCAGACCTCCACAACAAAGCCCCGTCCTTCTGAGACCACAACACAGTTAAGCGAGGAAACAACTCAGCCCGAAACCACTCAGGCGGAGAGTTTGTCGGAAGAAGCTACTGCCGGTGCTGAAGAAAACACATCCGCATCGGAAGAAAATACCTCTGAAGCAACCACGCAGACAGAGCAGACCGAAGCTCCTGAGGGTGAGGAAACAGCTTCCGATGCTTCTGAAAACAATGAAAATTCATCATCTGAAAATGCAGAATAATTCTGTGCTTGATTTTTTCGGTGTTTTATGATAATATAATTTTGTAATAAATTTTCCTGACGGAGAAAGGCAGCAATTTGCTGAACGGTAAAAATATGGACGGTCTTGATTTAAGCGGAATTATGGGAATGCTTCAGCCTATACTTCCCACACTTTCTTACATTCTTAATCTTTTGACAAAGGCTTTTGAAATTTTTACGTCATACCTCGGTTTCGATATCACTCTTCCTTCTCCCGGAGAAGATGCAAGTGATAACGGAAATGTTGAAGACGCAATAGTTTAATTCCGGAAGCTTATCGGAGATATGCTTTACAGCATATCTCCGATATTTTCTCGTAAAAAACCTGTCTGAATATGTGAATTTACTTGTATTAAGAGCAATAAAACAGTTGCTCTTTTTTTTATTTTATGATATACTAAAATGAATATTTATGTAAAGCGGTGAACGGATGATAATTCTCGGAATAGACCCGGGGTATGCAATAGTCGGCTACGGAATTTTACGGTATGAAAACAACAGATTTTCGGTGCTTGATTTCGGTGCAATTACCACATCTGCAGGAACGGAATTTACTGATAGACTGAAATCAATATATGAGGATTTATCATATCTTTTTCAAAAATACCGGCCTGATGCTCTTGCAATAGAAAAACTGTTTTTTAATACAAACAAAAAAACTGCCGTTGACGTGGCACAGGCAAGGGGAGTTATTCTTCTTGCTGCAAAAATGCACGGTGCCGAATGCTTTGAATATACACCGCTTCAGGTAAAGCAGAGTGTTGTCGGCTACGGAAGAGCAGAAAAAAAACAGGTTCAGGAAATGACAAAACAGCTTCTTGGGCTCAGTGCGGTGCCGAAGCCCGATGATACGGCGGATGCTCTTGCTATGGCAATATGCCACGCACACAGCAGCGGTTCTTTATATCTTCGCAGATGAAGGAGAAAATTATGTTTTACAGCCTTACAGGTAAAATAGTTTACAGTGATATATCAAGAGTTGCCATAGAATGTAACGGAATTGCATTTGATGTGAGCACTTCTGTCAATACTTTAAGAAAACTCGGTTCTATAGGTGATAATGCAACGGTTTTTACATATCTTGCAGTAAGGGAAGACGGTGTTGAGCTTTTCGGCTTCTCGGATAATGAGGAATTACAGTATTTTAAAATGCTTATTTCGGTTTCCGGTGTCGGTCCTAAAGCCGCAGTCGCAATCCTTTCCGTGCTCACCCCCGAAATGCTTGCACTCAGCATCACAGCAGGTGACGTTAAAAGCATAACAAAGGCACAGGGTGTAGGTCCTAAAATTGCACAGCGAATTGTAATTGAACTCAAGGATAAAGTTTCAAAGCTTGTGCCGACAAAATTCAGCACAGAAAAAATTGCAGATTCAGCAGTTCTTTTACCTACGGAAAATACCGAAGAGGCAGTCAATGCTCTTATGGCTCTCGGCTATTCGCATTCAGATGCTTCACAGTCTGTGTCTTCAATTGATCCCAATAACAGTGTTGAGAATATAATAAAACAGGCATTGAGAAATCTTGCAAGGAGATAAAAAAATGGCTATCAGCTCTTTTGATGACGATACCTTGAGACTTGCTTCTCCCGAATACGGCATAGAAGAAAGTGATTACGAGGTTAATTTAAGACCGAAAACTCTCGGTGAGTATATAGGACAGGAAAAGGTTAAAGATAATCTTGATGTTTATATGCAGGCTGCATTGAAAAGAAACGAGCCTCTTGACCATGTTCTTTTATACGGACCTCCCGGACTCGGAAAAACGACTCTGGCGGGAATTATTGCAAACACCATGGGCTCGCAGATAAGAATAACCTCAGGCCCCGCAATAGAAAAACCGGGTGATCTTGCAGCTTTGCTTACTAATCTCAATGAGGGTGACATATTATTTATAGACGAAATTCACCGTCTTTCAAGAAGTGTGGAAGAGGTTCTTTATCCCGCTATGGAGGACAATGCCATTGATATAATCATCGGCAAGGGACCTTCAGCAAGAAGTATAAGACTTGATTTGCAGAAATTTACTCTTGTTGCGGCAACAACCCGTTCGGGAAGCCTGAGTGCTCCGCTTCGTGACAGATTCGGAGTGGTTTTAAGGCTTGAGCTTTATACTCCCGAGCAGCTTTCACAGATTGTAAAAAGAAGTGCAAGAATTCTCGGTATCGGCATTGATGACGAAGCAGCAATAGAAATTGCCTCCCGTTCAAGAGGAACTCCCCGACTTGCCAACAGGTACTTAAAACGCGTAAGAGATTTTGCGGAGGTTTTAGGCTCGGGAGATATAACTCTCAACGATGCGAGAACTGCTCTTGAAAAAATGGAAATAGATGAATTGGGACTTGATAATATAGACAGACTGATTCTCACCACTATGATAAATAATTATAACGGCGGTCCCGTAGGTCTTCAGACTCTTTCCGCCGCAATAGGTGAAGAAGCAGTTACCATTGAGGATGTATATGAACCATATCTTATGCAGGCAGGCTTTATTGACAGACGCCCCAGAGGCAGAGTTGTCACAAATGCCGCCTATATACATCTGGGAATTCCCGTTCCCGGAAATAACGGACAAGGGAGTTTTTTATAATGGGCAGATTATTTGGTACTGACGGTGCAAGAGGTATTGCGAACACGGAGATAAGCTGTGAGCTTGCTTTGAAAACAGGCAGAGCAACCGCTATGGTTCTTGCAGAAGACAAACCAAATGATAAATTGAAAATTCTTGTAGGTACAGATACAAGAAAATCTGCCGATATGCTGATGAGTGCAATATCTGCAGGTTTCTGCTCGATAGGCTGTGATGTGGTGCTTCTGGGAGTTGTACCCACTCCCGCAGTGGCATATCTGACAAAAAAATACTCATTTGATGCAGGTGTGATGATTTCCGCATCTCACAATACCTGTGAATATAACGGAATAAAAATTTTCCGTTCTGACGGATATAAGCTTCCCGATGAAACAGAAGAAAAAATTGAAGCAATTATTCTTGATGAAATTATTCCCCCGTCTCTTAAAGTGGGCGGTGAAGTGGGCTGTATAGAATCGGGAAGGAAGCTGATAAGTGATTATATCCGCCATATTGAAAGTACTGCTGTTTCACATTTTCAGGGATTAAGAATTGCAATAGACTGTGCAAACGGCTCTGCATCGGTCAGTGCAAAGGAGCTTTTCGAAAATCTCGGTGTCGAATGCTTTGTAATAAACGACAAGCCGGACGGAGTTAATATAAACGAAAATTGCGGTTCAACACATATTGATGTGCTTCAGAATTATGTTAAAGAAAACGGGTTTGACCTCGGATTTTCCTTTGACGGCGATGCAGACAGACTTCTGTGTGTCGATAGCTCGGGAAATGTCGTTGACGGTGATAAAATAATTGCGATTTGTGCAAAAAATATGAAAGAACAAGGAATTCTTCGTGAGAATACGGTTGTCTCTACAGTTATGAGCAATATGGGATTTTTCAGGTTTCTGGAAAAAAACGGCATCTGCAGTGAAGCAACAAAAGTCGGAGACAGATATGTTCTTGAAAAAATGCTTGAAAAAGGCTACAGTATCGGCGGAGAACAGTCAGGTCACGTGATTTTTCTCAAATATGCCACAACAGGCGACGGACAGCTGACTGCCGTTCAGCTGCTTAACGTAATAAAAAATACGGGAAAGTCACTTGAAGAGCTTGCTGGTGAAATAGAAATATATCCGCAGGTGCTTAAAAATGTAAAAGTGTCTTCACTTGGGAAATTACGTCTCAATGAAGATGACGATATAAAAACTGCAATAACCCAAGCCGAAAAAGAGCTGGGAAACGACGGAAGAGTTCTTGTCCGTGCTTCGGGAACAGAACCTCTTGTAAGAATTATGCTTGAGGGCAAAGAAAAAGAAAAGATAGAACGCCTGTCCGAGCTTCTCGCACAGGTAATAAAGGAAAGGCTGATTTGATGAGAGCGGCTGAAAACTGGAAAGATTACGAGCTTATAGATTGCTCTGACGGTGAAAGACTTGAAAGATGGGGGGAATACATCCTCATCCGTCCCGATCCTCAGGTAATATGGTCAACACCGAAAACAAATAAGCTTTGGTTCAGTGCCGATGCAAGATATATCCGCTCAAATACGGGCGGCGGCAGATGGGAGGTTTATAAAAATCTCCCGGACAGCTGGAGCATAGGCTTTAATGAACTGAAATTTAATATAAAGACAATGGGCTTCAAGCATACGGGAATTTTCCCCGAACAGGCAGTGAACTGGGAATATACCGCCGATATAATAAGAAAAGCAAACCGTCCCGTAAAGGTTCTCAATATGTTCGCCTACACAGGCGGAGCCACAGTCAGTGCCCTCAGTGCGGGAGCTTCCGTTGCCCATGTTGATGCTTCAAAGGGTATGGTAGCCTGGGCAAAAGAAAACTCGGTGATTTCAGGCGTATCCGACAGAAGTGTCAGATGGCTTGTTGATGACTGTAAGAAGTTTGCTGAAAGAGAAATCCGCCGCGGCAATAAATATGACATTATCATAATGGACCCGCCCTCATACGGCAGGGGTCCCGGCGGTGAAGTATGGAAGCTTGAAAACGAAGTATTTTCACTTTGTGCTCTTTGTGCGGGACTTCTCAGTGATGATGCACTGTTATTTATGATAAATTCCTATACAACGGGACTTTCCCCGTCTGTAATGAGTTATATACTCGGTAGTGTAATACCGAAAAATTTAAAAGGCTTCGTCAGTGCCGATGAAATAGGACTTCCCGTAACCCAAAGCGGTCTTGTCCTTCCTTGCGGTGCTACGGCTGTCTGGGAGAGAAAATAATCTGATGGATGATAAGCATTTGATTGTCTTTGACAATGTTTCATATACATATGATGAGGCGGAAGCTGCCGAAGTGAATTTTGCGGTCAGAAGCATAAACCTTACCGTCAATAAGGGTGAGTTCGTTGTTATTCTCGGTCATAACGGCTCGGGAAAATCTACCCTTGCAAAGCTTTCCAACTCAATATTTATTCCCACACAAGGCAAGGTTTTTGTAAACGGTATGGATACCGCCGACTATAAAAATGAGTTTAAGATAAGAGAAAAGGTCGGAGTCGTTTTTCAAAATCCCGATAATCAGATAGTGGCCTCCATTGTTGAGGAGGATGTGGCTTTCGGTCCCGAAAATCTCGGAATTGAACCGAAAATCATAAGAGAAAGGGTTGACAATGCACTTAAAGCCGTTGGTATGTATGAATACCGTCTTCACGAAACCCACCGTCTTTCCGGCGGCCAGAAGCAAAGAGTTGCAATAGCCGGAATGATAGCAATGCTCCCCGAATGTATTGTTTTTGATGAACCCACAGCCATGCTTGATCCAAAAGGCAGGAAAGAGGTCATTGAAACAGCAAGACAGCTCAACACCGAAAAAGGAATGTCCGTAGTTCTTATTACTCATTTTATGGAAGAAGCGGTTTTTGCTGATAAAATATATGTAATGGATAACGGTGAGATAATTGCACAAGGAACTCCTTTTGAAATATTTTCACAGGAAGATATGCTCCTTTCGGCAGGACTTGATGTTCCCGATACCGTTAAAATAGCTTCTGCCTTGAGAGAAAACGGTGTTCCTTTGGCTACGGATATTCTCACTGCAGAAAATCTTATTGATAATTATCTTAAAATTCTGGATTAAGAAGGTTTTTTAATTAATGGCAATTCTTGAAGTAAAAAACGTTTCATACGGGTATTCCCACGGAACTCCTTTTGAAATTACAGCCCTTAACAATATCAGTTTTTCAGTTGAAAAAGGTCAGCTCGTAGGCATCATAGGTCATACGGGTTCAGGTAAAAGCACCCTTATAAAGATGCTGAATTCTCTTCTGAAGCCTGAAAGCGGAGCGGTGCTTCTTCACGGAAAAGACATAAATGCCGATAAAGCCTCAATAAAAGAAGCAAGAAGCAAGGTAGGGCTTTGTTTTCAATATCCCGAATATCAGCTTTTTGAGGAGACCTGTGCAAAGGATATTGCATTCGGGCCTAAAAATATGGGCCTCGGTAAAGAGGAGATAAAGGAAAGAGTAATAAAAGCTGCAGATTTTGCAGGGCTTGACAGAAATCTTCTTAATAAATCTCCCTTTGACCTTTCCGGCGGTCAGAAAAGAAGATGTGCCATTGCGGGAGTTATGGCAATGTATCCCGAAATTCTCATTCTTGATGAGCCCACTGCAGGACTTGATCCCAAGGGCAGAAACGAGCTCACGGAAATGCTGGATAATTACCGTAAAAATACGGGTGCCACGGTTATCATTGTTTCTCACTCTATGGATGATATGGCAAGAAATGCCGATAAGCTTCTTGTTCTCAATAAAGGCAAACTTGCAATGGAGGGAAATGTTAAGGAAGTTTTCAGCCGGGCGGATAAACTTATAGAAATGGGACTTTCGGTGCCTGTTTCAACCTCTGTGATAAATAAGCTCCGTGAAAGAATTCCCGGACTTTCGCCTGATGTATTCACCGTGGAAGAGGCGGTAAAGGTGCTTACGGATTTTTATAGGGGGAGGAAGAGTAAATGATTAAGGATATAACCATCGGTCAGTTTTTCCCCGGAAATTCATTTATACATAAGCTTGATCCGAGAATGAAAATAATAATCACCTTTGTGTTTATTGTCGCACTGTTTCTCTGTAATAATTTCTTTTCGCTGGGACTGTTGTTTTTAAGTGCAATTGCAGCAGTGCTCATATCAAAGATTTCCTTTAAGGTAATTCTCAACGGACTTAAAATGATAGTCGTTCTTGTTGTTTTTACGGGAATTCTTCAGATTGCTTATAATGATGACGGAATTGTTTTGTGGAAGCCTTTCGAGCAGCTTGATTTTGCAATTACAACAGGCGGTGTTTTCAGCTCTGTTTTTATTATAATAAGAATTGTGTCTCTGATTCTTTTCAGCTCACTTCTTACATACACAACCTCTCCCACAATGCTCACGGATGCAATAGAGAGACTTTTATCTCCTCTCAAGCTGTTTAAGGTTAATGTAAATTCTCTTGCTATGATGATGACTATTGCACTGAGATTTATTCCCACTCTTATTGAGGAAATTGATATAATTATGAGTGCCCAGAAGGCAAGGGGAGCAGACCTTGAAACAGGTACCCTTACCCAACGTGCAAAAGCACTTGTTCCCGTTTTTATACCTCTTATTGTCAGCTCCTTCAGAAGAGCATATGAGCTTGCTTTTGCAATGGAATGCAGATGCTATACGGGAGACAATAAAAGAACAAGAATGAAAGAAATGAAGCTCGGTGTGCGTGATTACACGGCTTTAGCTATTCTTTTTACACTTGTGGGAGCGGTTATTGCAACAAGCTTTTTTAATGTTTCATCCCTCTTTTTGTTTGAAAGGGTGATATGATGAATTATCTTTTAACCCTCAAATATGACGGAAGCGGTTTTCACGGATGGCAAAGACAGGAAAATGCATTGACTGTTCAGGAATGTGTTGAAGAAGCCGTAAAAAAGCTTTTCAATGAAAACATAAGCGTTACGGGGTGCAGTCGCACCGATACAGGTGTTCATGCAAACTGCTTTAAATGTAATTTTCACAGTGAAAAAGCTTTCCCCCTTGAAAAGCTTATAACGGGAATGAATTATTATTTACCCGAAAGCATATCTGTTTTTTGCAGTGAAAATGTCAATGAGGATTTCAATGCCCGTTTTGACTGTGTAAAAAAAGAATATGTATATAAAATATATAACGGAAAGGTCCGTGATCCTTTTTATATAGACAGAGCGTATTTTCACAAATATCCTCTTGATGCAGCTCTTATGAACGAGCAGGCAAAGGATTTTATCGGAACTTATGATTTTTCCTCATTCTGTGCCGCAGGTGCCACAACAAAAACAACAGTGAGAACGGTTTTTGATGCATCTGTCACAAGGCAGGGAGATATGATTACTTTTCGCGTTGAAGGAGACGGATTCCTTTACAATATGGTCAGAATAATGGTCGGAACCCTAATATATATTTCCGAAGGAAAAATAGAAAAGGATACAATACCTGACATTATAAAATCAAAAGACAGGGAAAAAGCAGGAAAAACCGCAGCCCCCGAAGGTCTTTATCTTAACAAGGTTTATTACTAAGGAAGTGAAATAAGTGAAAGTAAATAACGAGGATATTGTAATTGAACGCACAAAAAGCAGCAATAAAAAATCGGGCAGTTTTACTGTTATCGGAATTGCTGTTCTTATTCTTATTCTGGTTATGGTGATTTGTGCCGCAATATCTCATTTTTCGGGAATGACAGTCAACGATTTTGATAAAAACAAGGCAAATGACGGTGAAATAATATATGATTCACTTCCCGACAGTATAATAAATGTTGAAAAATACGCATCGGCAACCGTGCTTCTCACCGATACATCGGTTGATTATCTCAATCCCTCGGGACAGCGTGTTTCTGCAAATTCCCATTCATATTCACAGCCCGTAATTGATATAAAGAATAACACGGTATTGGTTTATGATAAGGGCGGAATGGCCTTCCGTATTGAAGACAATATGGATATATATAATTCTTTTACCGTAAATAAGCCTATTGTTACCGCGAGTGTGGGCAAGAAAAGCAACTATGCATATGTTCTGAATGAAGACGGTGGCTATCAGTCTCATTTATATGTGTATACACTTCAGGGCAAAAAGCAGTTTGAGTGGGGAAGCGCTGCTGATTATTGTGTTGCAACAGAATTATCGGATAACGGAAGAAGCATAGCAATCGCCCTTCTCGGTGTAAAAAACGGTGAATATGTAACAACAGTAAATTTCTTTAATTTCAAGGACGAAAGCCCGCTTTTCAGCGTTGAACTGAAAGACTGTACGGTGTATGAGCTTAAATTTATTAACAATAAAACTGTTGCCGCCTTGACTGATAACGGAATTTTTGTTATAAACAAGAATGGAGAATATGAAAAAATCTGTGATTATACTCCTTCGGAAATTCTTCATTCCCATTGCTCGTTCCGTGGACTTAATGCAGTCTGTGCCGCACAGCACGGAAATGTCAAGGCAACAAAGCTCAGTGTGTTCAATAAAAAATTCAGTGAGCTTTACACTAAAGATTTTGATACGGAGATATTCGGCATAAGGACATCGGATAAGTATGTTGCAGCACTTTTTAATGACAGCATAAGTATTTTTGATGCCAAAGGAAATCTCACGGGTGAAATTCTTTTTGATGAAAAATGTATTGATGCAGCTTTTTCGGGCAATACACTTTTTGTTCTTACAGTAAGCGGAATTTACAGCTTCAATGCTCACGGAAATTATGACCTTACAGTTGATAATATTCAGGAAAACAATACAGCAGATATTGAAAATACAGCCGAAATAACCTCAGAAGAGTCTGATGTTCAGTCTTTCGGTTAAAAAAGGATGGATGCCGATGAATATACTTGATTTAATAGTTATTGTAGTTATTGCAGTTATCGCAATAGTCAGTGCAAGAAAAGGTTTTCTTATACAGATACTTAATATTGCGTCTTATGTGATTTCGGGAATTTTTGCAAGAATTTTTTCAACTCCCGTTGTTTCATATCTTTACACCAACTATTTCAGTGAAAAGGTTCTTATGAAGCTTCATGAGGTTTTGCCTTCAGGCAGTGTGGAGGGAGAAATAGGCAAGGTTGTTGTTGATACCCTTGAAGCTCTTCCCGAATTTATTGCAGCAGCAATCAACCACTTTAATCTGTTTGATTTATCTTTGATAACAGACGAGGGAAGTCTCACTGTTGAAATGCTTGAACAGACCTATCTTGCTCCGATGATTTCCAAGGTTTTATCAATTATTGTGATTGTTGCACTTTTTATTCTGTTTGCAATTGTGCTTAAATTTGTATTTTCAATTATAAACAGACTTCTCACGGGCAAAAAGCATAAGCTTATAAGAGGAACGAATATGTTCTTCGGGGCTGCACTCGGTGCAGTGAAGGGTTCTTTGACTGCAGGTATTATCTGTGCGGTGCTTAATATTGCCGCTCCCGCAATCAACAATCCGCAGCTTCTCGAATATGTAAACGGTTCTGCAATATGCGGTATTATTGCAGATTTATTAAAATAAAGGTGGTATATAAAAATGGCAAAGAAAACTGCATATCTTTTTGAAAATGTATGGACAATTCCGAACATAATATCTTTTATAAGAATACTTCTTATTCCCGTATTCGGTGTGCTATTCTATAAAGGCGAGCTTTTATGGGCACTTATCATTCTTGCTGTTTCCGGACTTACCGATTTCTTTGACGGAAAGCTTGCTCGTAAGCTTAATCAGGTAAGTGAGCTGGGAAAAATGCTCGATCCCATTGCAGATAAGCTCACACAGGCAACAATTGCCATTGTGTATTTTCTCGCATTCAGAAATGCAGAAAATGAAACTCTCAATCTTTTCGCTTGGGTATTTCTTCTCTTTATCGCAAAAGAGCTCATAATGCTTATAGGCGGTGCAATTATGATTGCCGTGGGTATCCGTCCCGGTGCCGCCGAAATTTACGGAAAAGCCGCAACTCTGATTTTCTATGTTGTTATGGTGCTTTTAATGGCTTTCGGCCCCGAAGTAGGAGCATTCAGAGCGGAAGAAGGTGCAATAGTAAGTCTCTTTACACTTCCCGATGCTGTTATGATGGTTCTTGTTGTAATATCTCTTATTGCAACATTTGTTGCCTTTGCAAGCTATATGCCCGGTGTTTACAGTCAGGCTAAAGAGAGATTCAGTGAAGAGGGCAAGAAAAAGGCTAAAGAAGAAGCCGGAAAATAATCTATCCCCTGAAAGGAACAAACTATGAATATGAAATTATGCTCAAAATGCAATAAACGACCTGCAGTTATATTTATCTCCAAAATCGAAGGGGATAAAACCACGCAGGAAGGGCTTTGTATGAAATGTGCAATGGATATGAATATCGGTCCCATAAAGGATATGATGTCTAAAATGGGAATAACCGAGGATGATATCGATGCAATAAACGAACAGTTCAGTGCTCTTGAAGAAGACGGAGTCTTTGAAAACGGCGGTGCTCCCACTTTTCCTTTCCTGCAGGGACTTTTCGGCGGTGAAAAGAAATCCGATAATGACGGTGATGTGGATTTGCCGGCAGAGCTTGTTGACGAAAAAGAAAATCCTAAAGGCAAAAAAGACAGAAAGGCAAAGAAAAATTCCAAAGCAGAAAGAAAGTTTCTCGGACTTTACTGCACAGACCTTACAAGAAAGGCAAAAGACGGAAAAATTGACCGTATCATCGGAAGAACCGATGAAATTGCCCGTGTAACACAGATTCTTTGCAGAAGAACCAAGAACAATCCCTGTCTTATAGGTGAGCCCGGTGTCGGTAAAACCGCTATTGCAGAAGGACTTGCTCTTGCAATAAGTGAAGGCAGAGTTCCCGCAAAGCTTCAGAGAAAGGAAATTCATCTTCTTGACCTCACGGCCCTTGTTGCGGGTACACAGTTCCGCGGTCAGTTTGAAAGCAGAATTAAAGGTCTTGTGGACGAAGTGAAAGCACAGGGAAATATAATTCTCTTCATTGACGAGGTTCACAATCTTGTCGGTACAGGTGATGCTGAAGGCTCAATGAATGCCGCAAATATTCTTAAACCCGCACTTTCAAGAGGCGAAATTCAGGTTATCGGTGCCACAACCTTCAATGAATACAGAAAGCATATTGAAAAGGATGCAGCCCTTGAAAGACGTTTCCAGCCCGTTAAGGTTGAAGAACCCTCAATAGAGAATGCCTATGAGATGCTCAAGGGTATAAAGGAATATTATGAAAATTTCCATAAGGTGAGAATATCCGACAATCTTCTTTATAAGGCGGTAACTCTTTCCGAAAGATATATCAATGACAGATTTTTGCCCGACAAGGCAATAGACCTTCTTGATGAGGCCTGTACCTGTGCAAATCTTCGAAATAAAGCCATAAGTGATTTTGAGGCAACAGAGCTGCGACTTGCCGAGCTTAAAACCGAAGAAGCTGAGCTTATGGCAGAAGCCGAAAATCCGGATTATGAAGCTATGGCAAAGGTCAGAGCGGAAATAATTCAGGCAGAAGCACAGTTTGAGGAATTGAAAGTCAAAGCAGAAGATAATTTTGTGACGGAGGACGACCTTGCAAAGGTTATAAGTCTTTCTACAGGTATTCCAGTAAATAAGATTATTGATACGGATATGAAGAAGCTTTCCAATATGGAAGATAATCTCAAAAAGAGAATTATCGGACAGGACGAAGCGGTTGAAGCAGTTTCTGCAGCCATCAGAAGAAGCAGAGTCCGTCTTTCTCCCGTAAAGCGTCCCGCATCATTTATATTTGTAGGTCCCACGGGTGTAGGTAAAACAGAGCTTGTAAAGCAGCTTGCAAATGAGCTTTTTGACACTCCCGAAACATTAATCCGTCTTGATATGTCGGAATTTATGGAGAAACACTCCGTTTCCCGCCTTATAGGCTCTCCTCCCGGATATGTCGGTTATGACGAAGCAGGTCAGCTCACCGAAAAAGTCAGAAGAAAGCCTTATTCGGTAATTCTTTTCGATGAAATAGAAAAAGCACATCCCGATGTTATGAATATTCTTCTTCAGATTCTTGATGAAGGAAAGACCAATGATGCACAGGGAAGAACCGTAAGCTTCGAAAATGCGGTTATAATAATGACATCAAATGCTGGTAGTGAAAACAGAGAAAATCTTCTCGGCTTCGGAAAAGATACGGGAACTGCCGTTAAGGATAAGGCTATGAAGGCATTAAGACAGTTCCTTCGTCCCGAGTTTTTAGGCAGAGTTGATGAAATTATTGTATTTAATCAGCTTACAAAAGAGGATTATGAAAAAATTGCAAAGCTTCTCATTGACGAGTTTATTCCGGCTCTTCGTGATAAAGGAATTAAACTCACGGTGGAGGATGATGTTCCCGCTTGTGTTGCCGCAGATGCAGACGGCGGTGTGAGAGGTGCAAGAGATATCCGTCACACAATAAGAAGAGCAATTGAAGATCCCATAGCAAACATTCTTGTTGCAGGATATGATAAGGTTATTGAAGAAATAACGGTTTCAACTCACGAAGGAAAAATTGTTGTTTCTCACAGATAAAAAAATTAAAAAAATGTATTGACAACACGGAGATTAGGTGCTATAATAATCTCCGTTATGCGGGTGTAGTTCAGCGGTAGAATCCCAGCCTTCCAAGCTGGTCGTGTGGGTTCGACTCCCATCACCCGCTCCAGAAAAACCGACTTGTTTTGACAAGTCGGTTTTTCAGTTATATTCGCCTTTCGGCGAGTTATATTGCTTCGCAGTGATATTCGCTTCGCGAGTTTTGGTGGCAAATTTCGTTTTACATCAAACGCAGCGAGATATTTCACAATGGCTGAAAGCCATTATTTCACATTTTACCGTAAATCAAAATATTTCACTATGAATGATAATTCTTACGATACTGCAGCGGTGTTTGTCCGTATATTGCATTGAAATTTCTTATAAAGCTGCTTGTTTTATTCCAGCCCAATGACTTTCCGATGCTTTCAACCGACATTTCGGTTTCCCTTAAAAGAACTGCGGCTTTTTCGATTTTTCTGTCTATAAGAAACTGTTGTATTGTTTTTCCGAAGCATTCTTTGAATTGGGCACACAGATAATTGTGAGAATATCCCAATTCATATGCCATTTCGGATATGGGTAATTCAGTAAATTCTGAACTCTGGAATGCATTAAGAAGCTTTGCAATACAATCGGGTATATATTTTTCCTTCTTCAACTGTTTAGAGCAATAAATTCCGAGTAATTCGGAAACTATTGCTTTTTTTATTATCTCGGGATAGGAGAAATCTGCAACGGGAGGGAGAACACCTGTAAAAAGCGGTGTTTTCAGTCTTTCATTCAGAGAATGTGTTTCATGCTCAGTGATGTGAAAAATCGGGGGATATGTACTGTCCTTGAGAATTATTTCCTCCAATAAGGACGGATTGAGGTTATTGCATATTTCCCTGAATAAATCCTTAGGAACGTATATATCCCTTATTTTATGAGGCTGGTTATTTACGGGAATTGCACAGTGAGTGTCGCCGGGACGAAGAATTACGATCTCGCCTTTTTTCGGCTGATATGTTTTTCCGTTTATTGTATGTTGGAAGCTGTTTTCAAGAGTAATTACGATTTCATAATGGTCGTGAGAATGGAGCGGAAAATCAACATCGTCATTAATTGCTGAAAACAGTTGGTAATGACTTAATTTTCGAATATCGGAATGCTCGCTTTTCATTTTATCACCTTTATTTAAGCAATTTTGTGTTAATTTAAACTTCCTCAATCGGATTGTATCATATGTTATTCTGTAACACAATATTAAATCAGGAAAATACCTTAAATTTCGGGTATTTTTGTTAATAAAAATAATAAACTTCGGGTATCAGGTTATGCTATAATAAAATTGCAATAGAAATACTTTGTATATTTTATTTAAAACTATTTCCTTGAAGGGAGTAAAAACTGTGAAAAACGAAAAACTTTCACGAAAGAAAACCTTTTGCGGAATTCTTCCAAATCTTCCCGATGAAACAATGGGTCCGGGAAGAATGAGAATAAAAACCGACGGAAGAAAAGAAGCAGAAAAGCATTATTATCACAGAAATTCAACTGTATCCGATTTCAGATACGCATATATCATCGGTGCAGGTGATTTCGGTGCATCTGTTCACGGAACTCCCGATAATTATACATATCATATCGCAAAAAATGACCTCTGGTGGGACGATTATGAGCAGGATCCGCCCTGCTATTATCCCGGCGGTATCGGAGAACTCAGAAAAAGAATAATTGAAGGCGACGATTTGCTCAAACAGGATGTTTTTGTATGTGCAAACAACAGAAACCGTCAGCCCTGTCAGACATCTGCCGCAAGACTCACGCTTCATCTTTGTTCGGGCGGTGTGTTCGCGGGAATAAAAGAGCATCTTGATATGCATTCAGGAATACTTACGCAAAATTTTTCTCTCGGTGATCAGAACGGAATTATAAAGGGCAGAGATTTTACGACAACAAGCTGTATAAGCTCCGCTGAAAATGTAATGATAATTGCCTGCTCTGCCCCAAAAACTGCAGGTCATATGGGAAAGGTCTCTCTTGAGCTTACCAAGGACCCGATGGAAATCAATGCAAACGCGGGATATAAAACACCCGATGAAATCAAAAGACTTGAAGACGAAATAGAAAAATATTACACTCCCGTTCCCTTTACAGACGGTGAAGATTTCGGATTCAATATGAGACTTCGTTCAGGTGTAGATCCCGAAAATTCACCGGATATGCATTATACCGTTATGATGCGTTCAAGTGATAAGAATTTCAAGGTATATCCTGCAGGCTCAAAGCTTGTTGCTGAGGGAAGACCTGAAGGCGAAGGCGTTATTTTTCTTCTGACCGTAGTATCCACCCACGATGCCGAGGATACTGTGGCAGAGGCAAAAAGAAGGCTTGATAAAATTACAGGCTATCATATGCCTGTGAGTATCGCTACTGCTATGGAGTGGTATTATCATATATGGAAGCGTTCATGGATAAGGCTTCCCGATGTAAAATATTCAAAACCGTGGTATTGGGGCCTTTATCAGGCTATGTGTGCAAGAAAACCGGGAAAGTTTGCCGCAGGATATCTTGCTCCTTGGTATCAGTCCACATATGCAAGCTGGGGATATCACATTCTCACATATGAGCAGGCAAAATCAAATCTCGGACTTATTACAAGCAATCACGGAGAGCTGCTTGAGCCGTGGTTCAGACTTCTTCAGGATTCAAGAGAAAAACTGCAGAAATATACAAAAGACTTTTTCGGTATGAACGGCACCGCATATCCTCACGCTATATCAGGTACGGGAACTCTTATTTCCTCTGCAATAACACTTAACGGCACAATGCAGAATCTCCAGACAACAGGGGAGAGTGTGAAATATTGCTGGGATTATTATGATTTTACGGGAGACAAAGAATTTTTAAGAGAAATCGGCTATCCCCTTATAAAAGATGCCGCAATTTTCTATCACGAATATCTTCTCACTGCAGAAAACGGAGAAAAATATATCTTCCCCTCCCGTTCACAGGAATTCACAAATACGATAGGTCTTATGAATGAATATATGACCAATTCTCTTATTGACCTTTGTATGTTCAAAAACACCTTTAAGAATGCAATAGCCTCCGCAAAAATTCTCGGTGTCGATGAAGACCTCGTAAAGCTCTGGGAAGAAGACCTTTCGGCTATGCGAAAAGATTATGCTGTATGGCCCGACGGAACATGGAAAACCGCAGAGGATACTGACGATTTTACTCTTGATTACGGTCCCGCAGGTGTTACGGATGTTTCTCCCGTGGCGTATACCGGTGAAGTTGATGCATGGCACGGTGAAACGCCCGAGCTTATGGAAGCCGCAAGACGCACCGTTATGAAGCACATTAAGGATAACGAAATCCCTTGGGACCGTTCATTCGGCTGCATAGCAAGACTTCGTCTCGGTGATAAAAAGTACGGCGGACAAATTCTGAAGCTCATTCCGGAAGAATATGAAATCGGCGGTAATTTTGATGATTTGATGTTCCTTGACTGTGATTTCTCGGTAGGAAAGGGTGCCGCGTCAACTTCTGAAATCATAAATGAAATGCTTTTACAGTCACAGGGTAATGTAATCCGTGTTTTCCCCGCTTGGGACAGTGACATAGGTGATGCCGCCTTCTTTTCATTAAGGGCAAGAGGTGCATTTCTTGTATCCGCTGAAATGAGAGACAAGGAAACCGCGTATATTCTTATAAGAAGTCTTGCCGGTAACCCCTGTAAGGCTGCAAATTCCTTCGGTGAAAAGGTGAGAGTAAGAGACCTTGAAACAGGAGAAACGGTTTGTGTTACTTTTGAAAACGAAAATATAGCTTTTGATACCACAGCACAGCACGAGTACGTAATCGAAAACAGTGAAAAGCCTCTTGAAAGCTTCCCTGTTATTGAATAAAACATAAGGAGAATGAAAATGAAAAAGGTGCTTTCAATTATTTTATCATTGGTTATGCTTTTTTGTATTGCTGTTCCTGCTTTTGCCGCTGAAGACGGTATCGTTCTTGCAAATAACGGCATAACCGCCTACAGCATTGTTATCGGTGCCAATGCAACCGAAACAGAAATCACTGCAGCAAATACCCTTGCTTCTTATCTTAATCAGATGACAGATGCCGAATTTCTTATTATACGAGACACCGAAGCAGAAAGCGATTATGAAATTGTAGTTGGTGTAACAAACAGAGAAAATGAAATTCGCGTTGACCGCAGCGAACTCGGAGATGAAGGTGTACGCATTTTTACAGACGGCAAAAAGCTTTTTCTCACAGGCGGTGAAATAAGAGGTTCAATCTATTCTGTATATACTTTCCTTGAAGAATTTCTCGGTTGCCGCTGGTTCACAAAATCAGTTCCGATTACTCCTGATTTGGGCGACTGCATTGTTGTTCCCGAAACAGACAAGCTTGTTATTGATGAAATAGATTATACCTATGTTCCTCCTTTCAGACTCCGTCAGACATATTGGATGTTTTCAACCATGTATCAGGACTACAGTGTTGCTCATAAGCTTCACGGTATGATGGCTGGTGTCCCCGAAAATATGGGTGGTATCCCGGTTGAAAGCTGTATAAACGGCGTTCATACTCTTGGTCGGATAATTACGCAGGATATGTATGCCGAGCACCCTGAATATTTCGGTATGGATGAAAACGGTGTGAGACAGCCCAACAGACAGCCTTGTCTTTCAAACCCCGATGTTCTTGAGCTTGTAATTAATGCAGCAAAAGCACATTTTTCAAAGTATACATCAATTTTCAGTGTATCACAGAATGATAATCAGAATTTCTGCAAATGCAGTGAATGTGTTGCTTTCAATAACAAACACGGCGGTGTGGATTCTGCTTCAATGCTTAATTTTACAAATAAGGTTGCAAAGGCAATAAAGGAAGAATATCCCGACAGAATGGTAGAAACACTTGCATATCAGCTGACAGAAGCACCTCCCACGGGACTTACAATTGAAGGTAATGTTGTTATAAGGCTTTGCCCCATTCAGACCTGTGTGCTTCACGACCTTGATGACCATACCTGTCCCGATAATAAGGAATTTGATACCTATCTCACAGGCTGGGCAGCTATGACTGAAAATATTTATATCTGGGATTACAGCACAAATTTCCAGTATATCTATGCATTTTTCCCAAATATCACAACACTTCAGGGCAGATATCAGTATTTCAGAGACAGAAATGTTATTTCGGTTCTTGATCACGGCTGTGCTGAAAATATTATTCCTGCCGAGCTTCATGAATTGAGGACCTATCTCGTATGTAAGCTTCTGTGGAATCCCGACACTGATGTTGAAAGACATATCAAGGAATTCTGTGATGCATACTACGGTGAAGCCGCAGATGACGTTATTAACTTTATCTATTATTTTGAAGATGCAATCAAGGGCTACAAAGCCTCGGCCTTCAGCACCTGTCATATGACCTGTTATGACGGCGGTGAAAGTCTTGAAAACCATTCTTCGCTGACAGAAATTGATATAGCAAAGCTTGATAAGCTTGTTGAAAGTGCAAAGAGCAAGAATCTTACATCGGATAACAAGAAGCATCTTGAAGGATTTGAATTGAGCTGGAGATTTTTTAAGAATGCCACATGGGCAGGTGAATTCAACTGGTTCCTTTTCTGGAATGATCCCGAGGCTCAGTCAAGACAGCTTTATGAGGATATGAAGGCATACGGTGTTCAGTATCTTGCAGAAGCATGGAATTTATATTTCCGTGAAGAAGAGCCCAACTTCCTTGTTTATCCCACATTCTGGTACCATTCAGAGGGAGATTTGCCAATGACCGTTAAAATTCAGTCAATTCTTTTCCCTGTAATCAATAAGATGCTTCACGTATTATTCGCAATCCCCAGATTCTTTATTGATTTATTCTGATTAAATTTTGCGGCTGCGTTTTTCCCGCAGCCGCTTTTATAATATAATAAGTAATAAAGTATTATATAAAATATATAAAAATATTTATTTTTTATATTGACAAACTGCACCAATTCGATTATAATACCTTATGCATTAAACCAAATGACATATGCGCTTCTAGCTCAGCTGGATAGAGCAACTGCCTTCTAAGCAGTAGGTCAGGGGTTCGAGTCCCTTGAAGCGCGCCAAAAGAGAGATGACATCTTGTCGTCTCTTTTATTTTTTTATTTGATTGTTGCATTGCTTTTTATCATTTTGTATAATCAAATCAAAGGATGTGATTATATGGCATACAGATTTATGTGTTATCCCGGTGGTGTCAGAAAAGCGGTTACCTTCAGTTATGATGACGGCAGTGTTGATGATTTGAAGCTTGTTGAAATATTCAACAGGTTCAAAGTGAAAGGTACATTTAATCTGAACAGCGACAGACTTCTTAACGGAAACGGAATTTCTGTCAGTGATGCGAAAAGAATGATTGAAGCAGGGCATGAAATTGCGGTTCACGGAAAATTTCACAAGGCAAACGGAATTTCCCGTCCAATTGACGGAATAAGAGATGTTCTCTTTTGCCGTGAAGAATTGGAAACGGCACTCGGAGGAATAATAAGAGGTATGGCTTATCCTGATACGGGAATCACAAATTTTTCCAACGGTACAGATTATGATATAGTCAGAAGATATCTTAAAGACCTTGGAATTGTTTATTCAAGAACTCTCGGCGGTGATAATAATTCTTTCAGACTACCTGATGATTATTATTCATGGATGCCCACTTGTCATCACGAAAATCCGGAAATAATGAATTATATTGATGAATTCCTGAAGCTTGACCTTGAAAACAATTATCACGCAATGCGACATCCGAGACTTTTCTATATATGGGGACATTCCTTTGAATTTACCGTTAATGATAATTGGGACAGAATAACCGCCATATGTGAAAAACTCGGCTGTAAAGAAGACATCTGGTATGCCACTAATATAGAAATCTATGATTATGTCAATGCATATAATTCACTGATATGGAGTGCCGACGGTAAAACTGTTTACAACCCCACCTTATATACACTTTGGTTTGCTGACGGAAATACCGGATATTCAGTTTCTCCCGGAGAAACTAAGATTATTGAATGAGGAGTTTTTATGAGAGTTAAAGATAAGCTCAATCTTACCTATGAAGGACTCGTAAAATACGGAGCCATAACAATTGTTGCATTCGGCGACAGTGTCACTCACGGAGCGGTAGGTCCCGATGAAATTAATTATGAAACTGTTTATTGGAACAGACTCCGGCAGAAGCTTAATGATGTCAAAAATTATATGCCTGTGAATGTTATTAATTCGGGAATAGGCGGTATAACCGCAGAAGCTTCACTCGGACGGCTTGAAAGAGATGTTTTTTCTCATCATCCCGACCTTGTGATTGTTTGCTTCGGACTTAACGATGTAAACGGAAGTCTTGAAGGCTATCTTGCTTCTCTTGAAAAAATATTTGCTGAATGTAACAGTAGGGGAGTTGAAACTGTATTTTTGACTCCAAATATGCTTAATACCTATGTTGCGGAAGATACGGTTGAAGAATTAAAGGAATATGCCGAAAAAACCGCCGAAATGCAAATTAGCGGCAGAATGGATGAGTATATCTTCTCTGCGGTAAAGCTCGCACAAAAGATGAATATAACGGTTTGTGACTGTTACAGAAAATGGAAGGAGCTTAGCAAGACGGAAGATGTAACGAAGCTTTTGGCAAACCGTATAAATCATCCCGTTAAAGAAATGCACGAAATGTTTGCTCAAAGCATTTTTGATGCAATAATGAAATAAAATTTTACCCGAAAAAGAAAACACTTCTTTTTCGGGTAAAATTTTTATGAACTTATTTCATTGAGCTTATTGAGAAGGAGCCCCACAAGAGTTTTTGCTATGGTTTTAAGCCCGTCTTTACTCTGTCCTATTGCAGAAATTATAGTTGCGGCTTCTTCAGTGCCTTTAAGGGGAGTAAGGTTAATTACACTTTCAATTATTTTTTCATTGACTGCATAATCAATAAGGAAATCAACTGTTCTCTGTGAATCGGCAACATAGTAAACGCTTCCGTCAGAAAGAGTTGTCGTTGAGGCACAGGAAAGAAGTGCCGCCATATCCATATCAGGCATATCTGCATATTCTGATTTTGAAATGAGCTTCAGAAGTCCGTCAAGAAGATTATTGAAGGAGCCTGAAATATCAATTCCCATTTCCCCTATAATCTCAATAAGCGAGTTTCCGAGATTATATATTTCTCCGTCCTGAAATCCCATAACCGTTGTGGCAAGCTCATGGAAATCTCCATCCATTTTTAGTGAAAGCATACTGTCACGGAGCTTTCCTGTTTCAATCGCATTTGCAAAATTAATAAGCATACTTGTGAGTCCGTTGACCGGGGCTGCCGCTGCTTTATCAACTGCAAGAAGAACAGGTTCAAGAATTGCCTTCCATATATCTCCGAGGTTTGTATATGCACAGGCCTCCTGTGCTGTTGGATATTCTCCCTCTTTAAGTCCCAATGTGCTGAATAATGTTATTAGGCAGGTTTCATATCCGCTTTTCGGAGATGCATTGTAAATGGTTGCCGCGTCAAGGTTAATCGGAAGTGCATCTGTATGCAATAAGAAGTCTACAACATTTATGTTGACTGTTCTTGATTTGCTCTGAACACAGATTTCAAGCACTCCGCGAAGACCTTCGGACATATCTGCCATAACCTTATAGAAGCTTTCTTTGTCAGAAACTCCCCATTTTATTGAGTTCCACAAAGTGGTTGTCTTTTCAACACCGTCGGTGTCAATCCAGCTGACCTTTGTATCCATATAGGTCCAGTCAGAGCCTACATTGCTGAGAACCTCTGTAAGAGGCTTTCTCACTCCGTCTTTATCGCAGCAGGTATATGCGGAGCCTTGTATTTTTGATGCATATAAAGGTCCTGTGGGATAAAGGTCAATATTTGTTGCAAAATCCATCATTCCCAGATTTGTGAGCACCTGAAAAAGCAGGGGATATGCCATTGACATAACGGTGTTTACTATAAGGTCTGAATAAACCACCTTTTTTACAAGACCGGTGATATCTTCGGGTTTTATCCCTTTTTCTGAAATGTCACTTAAAAGTGCAGACACTGCGGAGCTCATTTCCTGTCCCACACCGTCAAAATTAATATTGAGTTCAATAACCTCATCATTACTGTGAGATACTGTCGGCTTATTCAATAGGCCAACAGCGGCAAATGCAACTGTTTCAATAACTATTACTGTTGCAAGAACAATAATTATGATATTTTTTGTTCTGCTTTGCTGCAGAGGTCTTCTTTTTTTCATCTCTTCCACCTGTTTTTGTTGTTTTTATATTATTTTATATATTATCATTCTATAAGTCAATATTTGCAGCACTATTACCACAATATGACAGCATTTGTCGGAATATATGTATAAACACTTTATGATTTGTTAGCCTTATTTATCGATTGTTGTAAAAACAGAGCTTTTGATATAAGCTGATAGCTCTCTTTGTGAAAAATTCCTGAACAATAATAACAATCACCCCTGACATATTTGTCAAAGGTGACTCAGGTGTTATGAATTCTGTTCCTTTTTTGCTCTTATTCTTTCGCAAAGCTTTTCAGGTCTGTTGTTAAGATAAAATTTTGAGATATATGCCGCACACTGTTCACTTGTCATATCAATATTGCTCATAAACCAGTGAATAAGAATGTTCCTTATCCCGCCGAGAGTATAATACATATGGCATATGTGCTCAGCTGCGTCTTCTTGAGGCAAAGCCTCTGCAATAACTTCTGAAAACTTTTCTTCTGCAAGAGAAATAACTCTTTTTATGAGCTTTTCTCCGTGAGAGGATGTCAGGAACAGCTTGTAATAATTCTTGTTTTTCTCAAGAAATGTAATGCCGAAAGTGATTGCTTTGGTAGGATCCAGAATGATGTTTTCTATACCGAGCTCATCAATCGTTTCGTTGATGGTTTCAACGATATTTGACTGAATTGCAGCATAAAGGTCATAAACATCAAGATAATGTGCATAGAAGGTGCCTCTTGAGATGTTTGCTCGTTCCACAATGTCAGTAACTGTTATCTTTGACATATCTTTTTCATTAAGAAGCTCCGCAAACGCCTGTTTTATAAGGTGCCTTGAACGGGCGGCATTTTTGTGTGATGATTTTTTTGCGACAGCCATTCCGTAAGTCTCCTTTGCACTTTTATTTTTTCTTTGAATACTTTGTTTTGTAAATTATACGCATCAGTGTGCATTCAAGTGGATTGATATATTTGTCCTCTTTTCCGTAAGCGGATGCGGCAACATATGCCTTGCAGCCTTTCTCTGCGACAAGCTTTACTGCATCTGCTTCTTCCATTGATGAACCGACACAAAGAGCACCGTTGTGCTTTACCATAACTGCATCGCGGTATTTTATTTTTTTAACGATTTTCTTTGCGGTTTTTAGACGGTTGTTGGGATTATATTCTCCGTTTTTAAGAGAAATTCCTACAATCTGTGCAAAGTCGTCAAGGAAAGGCTTTACCGTAATTCCTGTCTTTGAAAGCTCAAGAGTTGCAGCTTCCTTTGAATGAGTGATTGCATTTACGTCTTTTCTCTTTTTATAAACTGCAGCGTGAAGCTCTGCGGTTTCAGGATAGGGAGCCTCTTTGTCAAGAGGTTTACCTGTCAAAAGATCAATCATAATTGCATCTCCGCCCTCAACAGGAGTCATTTCAAATACACCGTAAAGCTTTTCGGAGTTATATGCGGGGAGCTCTTGGGCGGTTGTTTCCGTCATAAGATTTCCTGCAATATATTCACAAAGAGATTCAAATGTTTCAATTGTTCTGCCTGTAAGCTCTCTGTATCTTTCAACGAACATTTCCTTGCATACCTTTTCAAGCTCGTTTGCCACAAGGAAAGCATTGTCAAGATCAGTTCCCATACAAACGGCACCGTGGTGCTTCATAAGTATTGCTTTTGAGGATGAACGCTGAACTGCGGCGGTAACGCCCTCTTTAAGCGTTTTTGTTCCGGGAAGACCGTATGCTGCAAGGGGAACGTGCTTGCCGATAATCTTTGCACTTTCACCTTCAAGATGATTTATGTCATAGCCTTTAAGTCCTGCAACGGAAGCCATTGTCTGATGGGTGTGGATAACGAAATTTACATCCGGACGAAGTCTGTAGCAAGCTGCATGCACACCTTTTTCCGAAGAGGGCTTAACATCGCCCTCATAGGAAAGGTCAGAAATTTTAACGAGAACGATATCATCGGGAGTGAGACCGAGATAATCTCTTCCGCTGGGAGTAATTGCAAAGGTTTCTTCATCAATTCTGCAGCTTACATTACCCCAGGTACGCTGGATAAGTCCTTTTTCGCAAAGAAGCTTACCGGCTTTTATTACATCGAGCTTAGCCTGCATTATATCCATGGGCTTTCACCTCTAAAAAATTTTTTAATCAGTCGTTTTCTTTTACTGCGATATTCTCGAATACGCGGTCAAAGCGTGCGAGTGCATCGTCAATGTCAGCTTCTGTGTAAGCGGCACTTGTGTAAAGACGGCTGCCTGCAAGTGTTACAAGGCCTTCTGCCATATATGCGGCACCCATATGTGTCATTTCCTTCTTTCTGATGTCCGTCTGCTTGAGAACGGAAGGAATTGTCCAGGGCTTGCTCCAGTTGATTGAGAACTGAAGTGTTCCGACTGTTTCGAGATGACAGATTGAACCCTGATTGAATGCTACGAAGGGAAGGTGACGTCTTTCGATGATTTCCTGAAGTCCCTTTGTGATTCTGTCGCCCATTAAGCCTGCTTTCTGACAAGCATTTGTTCTGTCCATTTCTTCAAGAGTGAAGTAGCCTGCTGCACAGGAAAGGGGATTAGCGGAAAGTGTACCGCCGCAGAATGCCTTCTTGACTTTAACTGCACCGTCAAGACCTGCACCGAGATACTTCATATATTCTCTCTTACCGCCGACACCGCCTGCACCCGGATATCCGCCTGCGATAACTTTACCGAAGATTGTAAGGTCGGGTGAGCAGCCGAAATAGCCCTGTGCTCCTGCCATACCCACACGGAAGCCTGTAACAACCTCATCGAATACGAGAAGAGCACCGTATTTACGGCAAAGTCTTTCAACGCCCTTGCAGAAATCCTTATCAACGGGACGTGAGCCGCTTTCGGGACCGAGAGCTTCAAGATAAACAGCAGCAGTACCGCCGCGAAGAAGGTTCTTTCTGAGAACTCTTTCAAGTGAATCAAGGTCACCGGGGAAGAATTCCTGTGTATCTCTCATAATTCTACCGGGCACACCGTTTGCCTGTGTTGCCTTTGTTCCGGGAATACGGATGCCGTAGCCGAGCTGATCTGACCAGCCGTGGTAAGCACCGCCCATTTTTACTATGTTTTTATTTTTTGTTGCAAGTCTTGCAATACGTGCTGCAAGCATACAAGCTTCTGTTCCTGACTGAAGCATACGGAACATTTCAACTGTTTCCATACTGTCGGAAATCTTCTTTGCAAGCTTATATTCAAATTCGTGGAAAAGACCTGTTGAAGGACCGCAGGTGTTAAGAAGGTCAATTACCTGCTCACGCACTTCGGGAGGGTTGGAGCCGAGAACTGTGGGACCGCCTGCCTGAAGAAAATCGTAATACTCGTTTCCGTCAATATCATAAAGCTTGCAGCCTGATGCAGCAGTGAAAACAAGGGGGAAGGGATAGTTGAAGGCAAGGTTGTGCTGAACACCGCCGGGAATAATTTTCTTTGCTTCGTCAATCATTTCTTTTGACTTTACACATTTCTTTTCAAAGTATTCTTCCTCATACTTTGCCAGTGCTTCGGGGGTGATTGTGTAAATGGGTTTTTTGATGAGCTCATCCAACTGCTTGTTTACTGCAGCAGCATCGGGGTACTGTGAGATTGAAAAACGGGTATCCATAAGATTCAATTCCTTTCATTTATTTTAAAATAAATTTTAACATATTAAATATTATCATAAAAAGAAAATAAATTCAAGTACAATAAGTCCATAATATGTACTATTTTATCAGCACGGAAAAATTAAATGCGTTTGTGAGTTATTTCAAAGCTTTCACCGTTCACTTCAAGAACACCGTATTCTCCGTATGCGACACTTCCGGGATTGAAAAAACATATTTCCTCGCTGATTTCCTTATGTGCACGGTGGGTGTGTCCGTATAAGACCAGCTTACATTCATATTCCTTTGCCGCATAAAAAAGATTTATAAGTGAAGCTTTAACATTATAGGCATCGCCGTGACAGGCAAAGAATTTCAATTTATCAAAATAAGAAATAAAACGGCGGGGACTGTCATCATAATAATCGCAGTTACCTTTCAACTGATAAACAGGCTTGCCGTCAGTGTAACGGCTTATGTGTTTCATATCGGAAGCTCCGTCGCCCAGATGTATAACGGCAGAAAAGCTTTTTTCTGTTTCAAAAATTGATTCGAGATTTGAGGTGTGGGAATGTGAATCGGAAACTATAATTACTTTCATAAATTAATAAACCAACCTTTTTAAGCATATATTTTTTGTATATCGGTTTTTACCGTAAAGAACGGAGGTTTTGTATGAAACAGAGTGAATTTGATGCTTTATTTGATGCCGCAAGAAGCGGCGACGCAAAAAAGTTGGAAAAAGCAGGTAATCTTGCGGCAACTTCTCTCAATGAAGAACAAAAAAGAACCATTGAGAAAGCCTTGTCCGATCCCGATTATCTGAAAAAACTCCTGTCTTCACAAAAGGCACAGGATATTATGAAAAAAATTCAGGGGGACAAATAATATGGATATATCTTCTCTTTTATCTTCTCTTTCACAGGAGGATATAGAAAAACTGAAAAACACTGCGGCACAGTTTTTCGGGGAAAAAAATGAAGCACCTCCGAAGCAGGAGCAACAAAACAAGCCGGTGTTAGATATGCCCTTTGATCCGAAGCTCCTGACCGGGGTTGCAAAATTTTCAAAAATGATGAACGAAAATGATGAAAGAAGTGCATTTCTTATGGCATTGAAGCCGCTTCTCAGTGAAAACAGACGAAAAAAAGCAGACGATGCCGTTATGATGCTGAAGTTTATGAGAATTATAAATGCATTACAGGAGAACGGAAGATGAGTGACTATTCTTATCAGGATATGCTTCGTATGCAAAGCGATGCGAAAAAGCGGGTGCTCGAAATGCAGAAGCGTTCCCGCAATGCTGCCGAAGATTTCAACGGAAGGCAGAACGCTGTAAAGGCTGAGGAAGAGGCATCACAAGAGGAGCTTCCGAGAGTTCCGAAAGCCATAAGCTATCCTGCGGAGCTTCATTCTCATGCTCATCCGAATATGACAAAAGCTCCACAGCACGTAAACAGACTTAATATTCCCGATATCAGAAAAGCACTAATGGGGGTTTTCGGTAATCTTTCCGAGGATGAATATGAAAAAATGTTTATTATGGCCTTATGTCTTCTTATTTCCGAAGAAAAGGGTGACGATTCTCTTATTTTTGCCTTGATGTATCTTCTGACATAATTATACAATCAATAAATCGTTCTTTCAAGAATATTTGTAAAATGTTAAATCTCCGTTTGTATAAAATGAATAAATGCTCATAATAAAATTTGTTGAATAAAATGACATAATTTTGTACAGTTTTAGGTGTTAATTAACAATTCTGTAACATTTGTATGATATTATTTTAATAAATCAAAAGAATCGTCGGGAAAGAGAGTGTTCTGTTATGTTTGAGGTTGTAATTAATTTTTTTATGCAGCTGATTGATATTTTCAAGCGTCTTGCAGCGTTATTTTCATCGGTGGATGCCACCTGAAATAGCGGCAATTAAAGAAATGAACAAAAAATAGCAAAACTGTCCGTAATTTTACGGGCGGTTCTTTTTTTCGGGCAATTTCAATAATTTTTTGTTGACTTTGTGATAGCCTTTTGTTAAAATGTAATGTGTATAATATTAAAAGGGAAGAAATTCCCTTAAAATTGGAGGAATGAGTTTTGACAGATGCAAGAACACTGGCATACATAAATATGTATGGCATTCTCGGAACACTTGAGAATCTTTGTGAACTCGATGAAAACGCAAGAGCACTTCTTACCAACAAGAAGCCCATTTCAATCGGCTTTGAAGTTAAAGACGGACCTGCGGCAACAATTACTTTCAAAAACGGCTATTGCCGTATGGAAGACGGCTGCCGTTCAGACTGTACTATTAAGCTGCCTTTTTCATCCTGTGAAAAATTCAACGGAATGATTGACGGAACTGTAACCCCTATTCCCAGTAAAGGCTTCACACATATCGGATTTCTTCTTAAATCCTTTATTGCTCTCACAGATCTGCTGACAAAATATATGAGACCAGATCCCGAAGATCTCAAGGATGAAAAATTCTTTGAAATAAGCACTTGTCTTATGTTCTATACAATTACTGTTGCTCTTGCACAGATAGGCAATCAGGATGCTATAGGTAAATTCAGTGCAGACCACATTGTTGACGGTGACATTCTTATGAGTATTGCGGGCGGTCCTAAAGCAACACTCAGAGTTAAGAATCATCATATCGTTACTATCAAGAAGGATATGGGTAACCCCCGTGCTCTTATGGAATTCCAGGGTGTTAAGCTTGCTCGTGACCTTTTCGACGGCAATGTAAACTCTATTGCCTGTATCGGTGAAGGAACCATAGTTATGGGCGGTATGATTTCAATGATAGACAATGTCAACAGAATTCTTGACAGAGTTGCACTCTATCTTGCATAAGGGAGGAAAAAAATAATGGCAGCTAAAATTAATACATATACTAAAAGCCGTGAGTGGTTTGACAGAGCCACGAAGGTAGTTCCCTCCGGTGTTTACGGTCATTTAGGTCCCGCAGAAGGTAACTTTATGCCCGTAACCTCATTCCCCCTTATGGGTGACAGAGCACAGGGCTCATATTTCTGGGATGTTGACGGCAACAGATTTATCGACTATATGTGTGCATACGGTCCGAATGTTCTCGGTTATAATGATCCCGATGTTGATGCAGCCGCTATGGAGCAGCTCAAAAAGGGTAACTGTATGACTTCACCTTCGTATAAGATGGTTGAATTTGCAGAGCTTCTTGTTGACACCGTAGCCTGTGCAGACTGGGCATTCTTTGCAAAGAACGGTAACGACGTAACAACTGCCGCAATTATGACGGCAAGAGCAGCCACACACCGCAAAAAGATAGTTTTCATTAACGGCTACTATCACGGTGTTTCTCCCTGGACACAGAAAATTGACTATCCCGGTATTATCCCCGAGGATGTTGCAAATAACCTCTATATTGACTGGAACGATTTTGACCAGCTGCAGAAGGTGTTTGATGACAATAAAGGTGAAATTGCAGCATTTATTTCAACACCCTATATGCACGGCAACTATCTCGATAATGCTCTTCCCGCAGACGGCTACTGGAAGAAGGTAAGAGAGCTCTGCACTGCAAACGGCACCGTTCTTATCGTTGACGATGTTCGCTGCGGCTTCAGACTTGACCTTGCAGGAAGCGACCATTTCTACGGCTTTGAAGCAGACCTCATCTGTTTCTGTAAAGCACTTGCAAACGGTTACAATGTATCCGCTCTTTGCGGTAAGGATTTCCTTAAAAATTCAGTGAGCTCACTTTCATACACGGGCTCCTATTGGCTCAGTGCCATGCCCTTTGCTGCAGGTATTGCCTGTATAAATAAGATGAAGGAGCTCGACACTCCCAAGATGTTCCGTGAACTCGGACTCAAGCTTACAGACGGTCTTAAAGAGGTTGCAACCGCTAACGGCTTCAATATGGTGGTTTCGGGTGAACCCTCACTCTTCTATTTAAGACTTGCCGATGACGATTCACTCTTTATACATCAGGATTGGATTCAGGAATGTGTAAAGAGAGGAATCTTCTTTGCAGGACACCACAATCACTTCATAAATGCTTCTCTCACGGAAGAGGATATCAAGTTCACTCTTGATGTTGCAGACGAAGCATTCAAAGCAATCAGATCAAAATATTAATCGGAAAGCCGTGTTTTGCGGTACCGTATATTTAAGGAGGAAAAATTTATGCCTTTAACCAAACAAGAATGGCTTAATCTTGAAAAAAAGGCCAATGAGCTCCGTAACCTCACCCTCGACACAACATATTGGGCAGGTTCGGCACATATCGGCGGCGGTCTCAGCGTTCTTGATATTATGACTGTACTTTATCACAAGTATATGAATATCAAGGTTGACGATCCCAACTGGGAAGACAGAGACAGATTTATTCTTTCAAAGGGACACGCAGGTGTTTCCTATGCCGCAACTCTTTGCGATTACGGCTTCAATGATGTTGAAATGCTCAAGACTTTCAATCTTTCAGGCTCAAAGATGGGTATGCATCTTGACTCCAATAAGGTTGTAGGTGTTGATGCCTCCACAGGTTCTCTCGGTCACGGTATGTCAATCGCTGTCGGTACTGCACTTGCAGCCCGTCTTCAGGGAAAGGACTATAAGACATTTGTTGTTCTCGGTGACGGTGAATGTGACGAGGGCTCCAACTGGGAAGCTGCCATGAGTGCCGTTCACTATAAGACCACAAATATGATAAGCTTTGTTGACCGTAACAAGTGTATGATCGACGGCAGAACAGAAGATGTTATGAATCTTGAGCCCTTCTGTGCAAAATGGGAGGCTTTCGGATTTATCGTTAAGGAAATTGACGGTAATAACATTAAAGAGCTTTGCGAAGCTATTGATTTTGCTTATGAAAACAAGACCGATAAGCCCGTTATGATTGTTGCAAACACTCTCAAGGGCTGCGGAATTGACTTTATTGAAGATGATTATCTCTGGCACTACGGTGCATTTGATGATGAAAAGTATGAAAGAGGCAAGAAGGCTCTTGAAGAATCATACAAGAAGAGAATCGCAAGAGTAGAAAAGGAGGCTAAATAAGTATGGCAGGCGGAATGACTTATACAGCTGTTGACTCTACATCACTTTCAACTGCTGAAATTTACGGTAAGGCTCTCGTTGAACTGGGACGCGAACATCCCGAGGTTGTAGCACTTACTGCGGACCTTGCAAAGTCCACAAAAATCGGTGATTTCCAGAAGGAATTTCCCGACAGATTTTTCAATGTAGGTATTGCCGAGCAGAACCTTGTGGGTGTTGCTGCAGGTATGGCTAAGGCAGGTCTTGTGCCCTTCCTTTCCACATTCTCACAGTTTGCATCTCTCCGTGCTGCCGATCAGCTTTCCACAGACCTTTGCTATCAGAATATCAATGCCAAGGTTATTGCTACTCATTCAGGTACCTCCTTCGGTCAGGCAGGCTCAACTCACCATGCTATCACTGACCTTGCTGTTACCCGTGCAATGCCCAATCTCACCGTTATCTGCCCTGCAGACGGTGTAGAAACATATAATGCAGTTATGGCTGCATATGAAACACCCGGTCCCTTCTATATCAGAATTAACCGAGGCTTTGACCGTGTTCTTTATAAGGACAGTGATTACGGCTTCGAAATCGGTAAGGCTGTAACTGTAAACGAAGGCACAGACCTCACAATTATTGCTTGCGGCTCATGTGTATTCCAGGCTGTTCAGGCTGCTGATTTCCTTGAAAAAGCCGACGGACTTAAAGTAAGAGTTCTGGATATGCATACAATCAAGCCCATTGATAAAGAGGCTATCGTTAAGGCTGTTATGGACACAAGAAGAATTATCACTGTTGAAGACCATAATGTTCTCGGCGGTCTCGGCTCAGCAGTTGCTGAAGTTGTTGTTGAATCCGGTAAGGGCTGTGCATTCAAGAAGCTCGGTGTTCCCGATAAGTTTGCTCCCATCGGTCTTCACGAAGACATCATGGCTGAACTCGGTATTGATGCTAACGGTATTATTGCCGCTGTCCGTGAGGTTATGAAGGCAGACTTTGAGCTTGACGATGACTGGGATGACGAGGTTTAATTTAAGAAAGGGTTGAAAATATGGCATCTGAAGCAATTTATACCAATAAAATATTCCTTTGCGGTGCTCTTCCTCTTCTTAAAACCATCGTTAATGATGTTCCTTCTCTTAAATCAAAATTCAAGAAAGTTCACTGTGTATATCAGGTGAGCTGTCTTGATGCGGAAGCCCCTGACGGAAAATGGGCAACTCATTTCGTTGTAAACGGAGACGAGTGGCTTGTTCATGCCGATAAGGTTTCTCACAGAGTCGGAAAACAGAAGTATGTTGAGCTCGAATTTAAGAGTGTTGATGCAATGAATGCATTCTTCAAGGGAAAGATAGGTCCCGCAACACTTCCCAAGATGAAGGGCGTAAACTTCATATACGAATTCGGCGTATTTATGATGGCTCTTCTTAAAATGGCCAACCTTTTAGGTCTCGAAACTCCTCCCGAGGATGAAGAAACAAAGAGACTTCTCGTTAAGTGCTATTTCTATCTTCTTTCAGTAGGTATTTCAACACTCAATAAGCTCGGTCACGAAAAAATTCACGACTGGACTCTCAAGAGCCCTGACCGTGTTTATGCATGGAAAGTAAACGGAGAAGACAGTGTTTCTGCTTATATCCGTATAAAAGCCGGTAAATCCAAGGCAGGTAAGGGCGAATACAAGAGAGCAATGCCTTTCTTTACAATGCGTTTCAATAATCTTGATTCCGCACTCGGTATTCTTATGTCCATTGACGATATGCTCGCTTCCGTAAGAGAAGGCAAGCTTATTATGGACGGTGCTCCCGAATTCGGTGCCCAGATTGGTGAATATATGTTACTTGTCGGTGCACTCGCAAAATAAAACAATGTAAACCGCCGATTGGCTCAATACCGGTCGGCGGTATTTTTCAGTTTATGGATAAAAGAAAAAACATAAAAAAGGGCTTCTGGCTGAAGCTTGATAATGCCGCAAAAATTTTTCCGGGACAAAACACTAATACGTGGTCAAATTCTTTCAGGGTAGGGTATGAATTGAAGGAAAGAATTCAACCCGAAGTTCTTCAGAAGGCACTGGAAGATATAATGCCCCGTTTTTCCTGCTATGATGTGAAAATCCGTCATGGCTTTTTCTGGTATTATCTTGAAAAAAATGAAAACACTCCCGAAATTTTACCGGATATAAAAAACCCTTGTCACAGAGTTAAATTCAATGAAAACGGAAAATTTCTTTTTAAGGTGTATTATCATGGCAACAGAATTGCCGTTGATGTGTATCATGTACTGACTGACGGGCACGGCGGTGCGGTGTTTTTGTCAACTCTTGTGGCACAGTATCTGCGGCTTCTCGGTCATAATATTCCGACTGGCGGCTTCGTTCTTGATATCAACGAAGAAAATTCACCCGCGGAGCTCGAGGATTCTTTTATTAAAAATGCAACCTCCAAAGCAAAATTCAGAAGAGTTGATAAGTTTGTTTATCACGCAAGAGGCTCAAAAATGCCCTCTCATACAGTAAATATCACTTCGGGGATTATCCCCTTTGACGACCTTCACAGACTGTCAAAAGAAAAAGGTGTTACCGTTACGGAGTTTCTTGCCGCGGTAATGCTTGATGTATTATGCAAAAAGCAGAGAAGAGAAAATAAAAAGCTTAAAGAGGTCAGTATTCAGATTCCCATTGACCTCAGACGGACCTTCGGTTCGGAAACACTCAGAAATTTCACAATATGTTTAAGAGTCAAGGTTGATCCCAATAAAGGTGAATATACCTTTGACGAGCTTTTAGAGCAGGTGAAATATCAGCTGCGGCTTGAACGCAATGAAAAAGAACTTAATATGATGATAACTGCAAATATGGGGTTGGAGAGGAATATTCTCGTTCGGGCACTTCCTTTATTTGTTAAAAATCTCGGTGTGGGAATATCTTTTGCCGTTACGGCAGAACAGACCACATCATCTCTTATAACAAATCTCGGTGCCGTTGATATCCCCCCTGAAATGCTTCTATATGTGGAAAAATTTATTTTTATGCCGTCGCCCGGAAAGCTGAATGCCGCCCGTCTCGGTGTTGCAACGGTAAATAATAATCTGTGCATAACCTTTGCCAATATTTATAAGGAAAGCGATGTTGAAAGAGATTTCTTCACATCATTTGTTAAAATGGGTTTGCACGTAAAAATTGAAAGTAACAGAGAATAAGGAGATGATGATTTGTCATACTGTGTGAATTGCGGTGTGGAGCTTGATGCCAGTGCAAAAAAATGTGCTTTGTGTGCCACTCCCGTTATAAATCCGAATTTAATTAAAGCTGATGAATCGGAAAAGCCGTTTTCTGAAAATCTTCAGATTCCCAAAGGTATAAAAAAGAGATTTATTGCTTTTATAATAACTGTCACTATGTTAGTGCCCAATATAGTAATGTTCTTTTTGAATGTATTTTTTATAAGACAGGGCTTTTGGTCGCTGTATGTGTTGAGTGTGGGTATTCTTTTGTGGGTGCTTTTTGTATTTCCCTTTTTTACCTCAAGGAAGCTCCGGCCGTTTTTGCTGTGGGGCTTTGATACTTTAGCCGTTACGGGCTTCGTGTATGTGGTTTTTAAACTGCACGGGGAAAACAATGGACTTATATATAATATTTTGTGTATAGTTGTCTTGGTTTCTCTTGCAGTTCTTGTATTGCTGATATGGCTAAAAAGCAGAAAACGCCACTGGACAAGTATTGTTGTAATGCTACTTCTTGAAAGCACTGTTCTGTCCGTACTGTCAGGTGCACTGACTGTCTATTTTACAGGGAATTATAATTTTTTTGTCGTAGGTATTGTTATCGCTGTCTGTACTTTTGTAATGATGCTTTTCTTTGTATATTGTAACAAAAGTAAACACATTCGGGCTTGGCTTAATAAAGCATTTTATCTGTAAAAAATGCCTTGAATTTATGAAAATATGTAAATTTCTTCAAAAAACCGAAAATTTGAATAAAATTTTACATATTACTATTGATTAATAAACATTTGTCGGTTATTATATATATCGGTATTTTTTTTTGGAGGAATATTTTTATGACTAAAGCGAAAAAAGCGTTAGCCCTTATGCTCGTAATTATCTCTGTATTTTCTTTCAGCGGATGCTTAAAATATACAAGCAATATCCTTGAGGTTACCACCCGTCCCAATCAGGGAGCTCAGTCTGAGGCTCAAACCACAACAATCTATATTTCAAACAATCCTCCCGCAGTTGAAACAACCCGTCCTCAAGAGGTTATCACAACACTTCCCGACTTAAATGAAATCACAACTGCACCGCAGCAGCCTGAAGCCACAACAGGCACTCCCGTTCAGCAGCCTGAAGCCACAACTCAGCCTGCCGAAAAGGATCCTTCCGTATGGACAACGGCTGAAATTCTTAAATTTACAACCGATGCTGTTACAAAAACAAAAGCATATACCAATAAAGTAACTGTTGACCATGAGGAAGCCTTTGATGTCCGTGTTACAAAGGCACCGGGCGGAAAGCTTGTTATGGATACAGCTGACCGTATAATTGCAAGTGTTGCAAAGCCTTCTCAAGAGGTTCTTACATTTACAAACGGCAGAACAACAAACGCTGAAGGTGAAAATGTTCCTCTTCTTCTTCCTAAACGAGGAGCCTTCACTCTCACTGAATCCGGTGTTGCAACAGCTTACGCAAAGAAGAGCGGCAGCAACACTATTGTGCATATCCAGCTTGTTAAGGAAGTCGGAACACTTACTGACCATCCGGAGCATCATGCTGCAAGTGTAGGTTACCTTGATGCCTCTGACGTTGATCTCGGCAGTACCGTGGTGCTTAATTATCTTGATATAACATATACCGGTTCAACAATAGATATGGTTGTTAATTCTGACGGTTATGTTGCTTCTGTTGATTACAAAATTCCCATTCATATCGCAGTTGAAGCCAAAATCTTTGGTGTTACGGCAGGTGGCGAATGTGAAGGCTCACAGAGCGAAACATGGAAAATTAACTGGTAAATTTTTCTCCCGACAAAACTGTCGGGAGTTCTTTTTTACTTGCTTTGACACAAAAAATCTGATAGAATATACAAGGTGATTAAAATGCTCAGAATAGAAAATCTTACTAAAACCTTCGGAAAAGTGACAGCTGTTGATAATCTCTCGCTTCATATAAATGCGGGAGAGATATACGGCTTTATAGGACATAACGGTGCAGGAAAGACCACCACGATAAAATCCTGCTGCGGTATTCTCGGCTTTGATTCGGGAGAAATTTATATAAACGGAATGTCCGTCAAAGAAAAGCCTGTTGAATGTAAATCGGTTCTTGCCTATATTCCCGATAATCCCGATTTGTATGAATTTATGTCGGGTATAGGCTATCTTAATTTTATAGGTGATATTTTCGGAGTGGAGCCTACTGTCCGTCAGGAAAAAATCAGAAAATATTCGGATATGTTTGAAATAACCGATGAGCTTGCACAGCCCATAAAGGCATATTCTCACGGAATGAAGCAGAAGCTTGCCGTGATTTCTGCACTTATACATTCTCCTAAGCTCATTATTATGGATGAACCCTTTGTGGGACTTGATCCTAAAGCCGCACACATCCTGAAAGGCATTATGAGAGATATATGTAATTCGGGCGGAGCAATATTTTTCTCCACCCACGTTCTTGAGGTTGCAGAAAAACTCTGCGACAAGGTTGCAATCATAAAAGACGGAAAGCTTCTCGTTTCGGGAAAAACCGATGAAGTCAGAGGAGATGCATCCCTTGAAGATGTTTTCCTTGAATTGGGGGAAGAAAATGCTTAAAGCCTTACTGAAAAAACAACTTCTCGAATTTGTTTCGGGGTTCATATTGAAGGGAAACGGGCAAAAGAACGGTAAATCTTCAAAATCTGCAATGATTATTTTGTTCGGATTTGTTTTTGTTTCTTTTATGTTTATGTTCTTTTCTATGGCATATATGATGAGTGAACTCATTTTTAGCGGGTATTCGTGGCTGTATTTTTCCGTTTTCGGAACTCTCGCTACTCTTATGGGAATATTCGGCAGTGTATTTATGACCTATAATGCACTTTATGAAGCAAAGGACAATGATTTGCTCCTTTCTATGCCTATTCCGTCAGGAATGATTCTGTTTTCAAGAATGGCGGGACTTTATATATCTGCTTTTTTCTTTGAAACTCTTGTCTCTCTGCCTGTTTTTATTGTTTATTTGATAAATGCACCGTTTAATATTCCTTCTTTACTGTTTAGTTTATTGAATCTTTTTGTGCTTCCGCTGTTCGCACTTTCAGTGTCCTGTGTTCTCGGTTGGTTTATTGCTTTTTTTGCTTCGAAAATCAGAAATAAAAGCATTATAACCGTCGCCTTTTCTGTTGTGTTTTTTGCAGTATATTATTTTTGTGCCATACGGCTCAACAGAATAATAAATCTGATTATTACAAACTCGGAAGAAATAGGGGAGTGGATAAAAAAATTCCTGTATCCCTTATATAAAATGGGACAGGGCTGTGCGGGAGATGTGATTTCTTATATCGCTTTTCTGCTTTTTATTTCCGTTTTGTTCGGTGTGATTTATAAAATACTTTCCGTAAGCTTTATAAAGCTTGCAACAACAAAAAGAGGAATGAAAAAAACTCTTTATAAAGAGAAAACAGCAAAAAAAGCATCCGCAAAAACGGCTTGCTTCAGAAAAGAGCTGCTTTATTTCAAAAACACCCCCGTTTATATGCTCAATTGCGGTCTCGGTTCTCTCATAATGATTGTGGTTGCCGTTCTTGCAGCAGTAAAAAAAGACAGTATTGCAGAAATTTTTTCTGTTGCGGAGCAAATACCCTTGTCTTCAATGCCCTTTGTTCTCGGACTCGGTCTTTGCTTTATGTCCTCTATGAACAATATAACCTCGGTTTCAATTTCACTTGAAGGAAAAACCTTGTGGCTTCTGAAATCAGTGCCGCTTGATATAAAAGATATAATTTTCGGAAAGCTGATGCTTCACATTTCAGTTACGGGAATACCTTTGTTTATCGCAGATGTTATTATTCTTTGTGCCGTTAAAGCAGACTTATTAAATTCATTTCTGATAATTATTTTTTCTCAGATTTTTATGATTTTATGTGCTTTTTCGGGGCTTATGGCAAATTTTATTTTTCCCAAGCTTGATTGGACCAATGAAACTGTTCCCATAAAACAGAGTATTTCATCTATGGTGGGAATGTTTTCGGGACTTCTTTTTACCATTGTAATAATTCTTTCTTTATTTTTTACATCTGCTTTTGTTCCGTTTTCGGTTTTTATCATCACAGCTACTTTAATTATAATAATGCTTATCTGTCTCATTTACAGATGGTTAATTACAAAAGGTCAGGAAAAATTCAAGCAGATGTAAATAAATTCTCATTTATAATTGACTAAAAATACAAAGTGTGATATACTTTATTCGATTTTGCGTTTCGACCGGATTGTGGAAAAATGTCGGAATAATAAACTGAAAGGAAACTAAAAAATGGGTTTTATGTTTGAGCATTTACAGTTTTTTGACTGGAAAATGGTAATTATGTGGCTTATCGGCGGTACACTTATCTTTCTTGCCATAAAGAAAGAAATGGAGCCTACGCTTCTTCTTCCCATGGGCTTCGGTACCATTATGGTAAACCTTCCCATGTCGGGTGCAGTTAATCAGCTGATTGATAACGTTTTGTCAGAAGGACCTTTAAGCACACTTTATGATATGGGTATATCAAATGAATTGTTCCCGTTGATACTGTTTATAGGTATCGGTGCGATGATAGATTTCGGGCCGATTCTGTCAAATCCTAAGCTGATGATATTCGGTGCAGCCGCACAGTTCGGTATCTTCTTCACTCTCTGTGTTGCTTCTTTCTTCTTTGAACCCAAGGATGCCGCCTCAATTGCCATAATCGGTGCTGCAGACGGTCCCACTGCAATTGTTGTTGCCATGAAGCTTGCTTCAAATTACCTCGGACCTATTATGGTTGCAGCATATTCATATATGGCTCTCGTTCCCATTATTCAGCCTCCCATTATAAAGCTTCTTACAACAAAGAAGGAGCGTATGATAAGAATGCCTTATCAGCCGAAATCTGTTTCCAAGCTGACACGCATTCTTTTCCCCATAATAATCACCGTTATTGCCGGTCTTGTTGCTCCCTCATCTCTTGCACTTATCGGTTTCCTTATGTTCGGTAATCTTATAAGAGAATGCGGTGTGCTTGATTCTCTTTCAGAAACTGCACAGAAGGTTCTTGCTAACCTTATCACAATATTCCTCGGTATCACAATCGCTTCCCAGATGCAGGCAGAGCAGTTCCTTAAACCGGAAACTCTTCTTATCCTCGGTCTCGGTCTTGTTGCATTCATTTTTGATACCGCAGGCGGTGTTATCTTTGCAAAGGTGCTCAACCTCTTCCTCAAGAAAAAAATCAATCCTATGATAGGTGCCGCAGGTATATCTGCCTTCCCCATGTCAGGAAGAATCGTTCATAAAATGGGACTTCAGGAAGATCCGCAGAACCACCTTCTTATGCAGTCAATCGGTGTTAATGTATCAGGTCAGATAGCATCAGTTATCGCAGGCGGTGTTATCCTTAATATGTTCCAGTAAAAAATAACAACCCGAAGAGCAGTTCTTCGGGTTGAATTTTTTTTGTCAGATAAGTGTCATTTTCTTTATAACGACGGGAACAACAGGTCTGTCGCCGTAGCCTGTTTTTGTGCAGGCAATTTCATCAACTGCATCAATTCCGTCAACAACCTTGCCGAAAGCGGCATAGCTTCCGTCAAGATGAGGGGCATCCTCGTGCATAATAAAAAACTGTGAGCTTGCGGAATTGGGAGCCATGGTGCGAGCCATTGATATAACACCTTTAGTATGCTTTATGTCATTCTGAGGAAATCCGTTTGCGGCAAATTCACCGGGGATTGTTTCCTTTGAACCGCCCATTCCCGTGCCGTCGGGATCTCCGCCCTGAATCATAAAGCCTCTTATAATTCTGTGGAAGGTAAGTCCGTCATAAAAGCCTTCCGAAACCAGCTTTTCAAAGTTTGCAACTGTTTTCGGTGCCTTATCGGGATAAAGCTCAATATCAATAATTGCACCGTTATCCATTTCAATTCTGACCATAGGTATTCATCCTTTCTGATTTATTACCGATAAATTGTATCATAAATTAAAAAAATATTCACTATGCATTTCCACTAAAACAAAATATTGTTTTTATATAAAATGATATATTTTCTTTTTCTTTTCCATATAATTAAAGGACAAAATAAAAACAGGGGGAAACAAAATGGATGAAAAAACAGTAAAGCTGCCGCATACTCTTATACTTGAAGCAAGAAATAAGCTCAGTCTGTCCGGTGTTACACAAATCGGGGCTTTTGATGAAGAAAGCCTTACGGTTTACACTTCATACGGTGAAATAAACATAACGGGGGAGAATATACAGGTTTCTGTTATGAATACGGAAACAGGTGAGGTGTGTGCACAAGGAAAAATCGACAGTGTGAAATATTCAGATAAATATTCTAAAAAATCAGGCTTTTTTGCGAAGGTGCTGAAATGATTCTCGGTTATGAACACACTGTCAGCCTGTCCGTTCTTGCAAAAGCTGTAGGGGTTGGTTATACACTTGGTTTTTTGTATCTTTTTTTTACATTCGGTAATTCTTTAAGTAAGGGACAAACGGTTTCTGTTTTTTTCAGGGATGTTATTTATTGTTCCGCTGCAGCAGTGATTACATTCATTTTTGCACTTAAATATAATGCCGGTATTGTCCGTTTCTATATCCTTGCAGGGGAGCTTATCGGCTTTTGTCTTTTTTATATTTTCCCGGGCATAACGGCAAGAAAAGCTTTAAGGCAATTCGGAGCTTGTATTAAGCAAAAATATTACGGTGTTTTTAAAAAATTAAAGAAACGAAATGAGATGAAGAAAAAAAATAGAAAAAATTCACAAAAAATACTATGTTTTAAACAAAAAATTAAAAAAATTTTTGTAAAACCTCTTGATATAAAAAAATAATAGGTATATAATTATTATATTAATATGCCAAAAATGTTTGAAAGATGGTGTGATTGTGACAAAAGCATCAGGACGTCGCAGTATTATATTAGTTTTATGTGCAATCGCAATTTTCTGTGTATCGGTTGCCATAGTTGTTATGATTTCAATAGATTCCAATGCAAAGCAGATTCAGATAGATACTCTTAACGCACAGCTTCAGGCTTATAATCAGGAAAATCAGGAGATAGATTATCTCATAAACCACGCCGATGAAGCAGAGCTTTATGAACGCCTTGCCCGTGACAGAGGATATGCATATCCCGATGAAAAGGTTTATTTTGATGTAACCCCCGGCAAATAAGTATTAACCCCCGATTTTTTCGCGGTTATATAAATCTCTAATTTTTTAGGAGGACCCAGCAATTTATGCAGTCACTGATTGGTGAAATTTATGAAGGAAAGGTTACCGGACTTACTTCATTCGGTGCATTTGTAAAAATGTCCAACGGCGAAACAGGTATGGTTCACATTTCTGAGGTAGCCGCAACTTATGTCAAGGACATAGCAGAATTTCTAAAGGAAGGACAGGAGGTCAAGGTTAAAGTTCTTGCAGTGAACGATAACAATAAAATCAGTTTATCAATCAAGCAAGCTGCTCCCGCTCCCGTTCCGAATAACGAAAATCAGGGAAAGCGTCCCGCACAGTCTTCTGACTTTCAGAAGAAGAATAATAACAGAAATTATTCTCAGGCTCCCGCAAAACCTGCCTCGCAGTCAAATGCTCCGTTGTCTTTTGAAGATATGATGGCAAAATTCAAGCAGGAAAGTGATGAGAAAATATCCGTCCTCAAGAAAAGCGGAGATTTCAAAACAGGTACCCGCCGCGGTTACAGTAAATAATTTGATACATAATATATCCGCTGATATGCTTTTTTTTCAAGCATTCGGCGGTTTATTCTTTATTCGGAAAGGATTTATATGAGAGAAATAAATGTAAAAGAAATAACCGCTCGGATTAAAGAAGCGGTAATAAAAGCGAATATTTATTTGCCCGACGATCTTAAATGTCTTATGAATGAATATGAACAAAAAGAAAGCTCTCCCGTAGCAAAAGATGTTTTTTCGGATATGAAAAAAAATCTTGAAATTGCAGAAAAAAAACAAATACCTATATGTCAGGATTGCGGTATGGCAGTGATTTTCTCTGAAATCGGTCAGAATGTGCATATCACCGGAGGAGGCTTTGAGGATGCGGTAAATCTCGGTGTTGCCCAAGGGTATTGTGAAGGCTATCTTCGAAAATCTGTTGTAAGAGATCCGCTTTTCCGTGTGAATACGGAAAACAACACTCCTGCGATAATTCATACGAGAATAGTTCCCGGAGACAAAATCAGCTTTGTTGTAGCCCCAAAGGGCTTCGGCAGTGAAAATATGAGTAGAATAAAAATGTTTAATCCCACTGCAGCAAAAGAGGATATAATAGATTTTGTCGTGTCGGTTGTAAAGGATGCCGATGCAAAACCCTGTCCGCCGCTTGTTATAGGTGTAGGTATCGGCGGTGATTTCGAATATTCGGCATATCTTTCAAAAAAAGCACTCTGCCGAAGTGTCAGTGAAAGAAACAGGGATGAATTTTATGCAGGTATGGAGCTTGATATTCTTGAGGCTGTCAATAAAACGGGTATAGGACCGCAAGGGTATTCGGGGGATTGCACGGCATTTATGTGTAATATAGAAACCTATCCCACCCATATAGCAGGACTTCCCGTTGCCGTGAATATCGGCTGTCACGTAACAAGGCATATCAGTGTCGAAATATAATATTTTTTGTAAATTATTACAAAGTTTATAAAATATTTTCGTAAACCTATAAAAAAGTAGTAAAATTGTATAAAAAATCCTTTACAAGGCTTTCAATTGATGCTATAATACAATTGAAACAAAGAGAAGGGCGGTGACGGAAGAGAATTTCAGTTTTCTTCGGAATCCGTCCGTTTTTTGTTAATTTATTTCCAAAAGGGGATGTAGTTATGAAAATTACAGTAATCGGCAGAAAGTGTACTCCCAGAGACTCGTTCAAGGAACACGCAGAAAAGAAGCTTAAAAAAATTGACCGTTTCTTCGGAGATTCAGCCACAGCAAAAGTAACTGCAACCGTGGAGAAATCTTCACAGACTGTGGAAATAACAGTTATGAATGAAGGTATGATCTTCAGAGCACAGGCCAAAGCAGAAAATATGAATGAAGCACTTGACGATTGTGTAGATCTTCTTATCCGTCAGATAAGAAAGAACAAAACAAAGCTTGAAAAGCGACTTCGTTCAGGTGCATTCGACGATTATGCAGGGCTTGAAGTAGAAGAAGAAACAGAATTTGAACTTGTAAGAACAAAAACAGTTCCTGTTAAGCCTCAGTCCGTTGATGAAGCAATTCTTCAGATGAATTTGTTGGGACATCAGTTTTATGTGTTCCTGAATTCCTCCACCGAAACACTTGCGGTTGTCTACAGAAGAGAAGACGGAGGCTACGGTCTTATCGAGCCGTCAACAGAGGAATAAAATCGGTTTTGTCGGGGAAATTTTTCAATAACCTCTTGACAAAAAAGTATTATTGATATAAAATACCCACATCAGCAATGGGGCTGCAGAAATACCTGCAGTCCCTTTATTTAGTTAAGAGAGAGGTATCATTATGGCAAAGGTAAGTGAATATTTCGGCTCCAATGTATTTAACGATAATGTGATGAAGGAAAAGCTTCCTCACGAAACATATAAGCTTCTTCAGAGAACGATAAAGCAGGGAAAGCATCTTGATCTCGGTCTTGCAAATGTTGTTGCAAATGCTATGAAGGACTGGGCAATTGAAAAGGGTGCAACCCACTACACACATTGGTTCCAGCCTATGACAGGTATCACTGCCGAAAAGCACGACAGCTTCATTTCTCCCGTTGACGGAAACAGCATAATAATGGAATTTTCGGGAAAAGAGCTTATTCAGGGCGAGCCCGATGCATCCTCCTTCCCCTCAGGCGGTCTTCGTGCCACCTTTGAAGCAAGAGGATATACCGCTTGGGATGCCACATCTTATGCCTTTATAAAGGACGGTGTTTTGTGTATTCCCACAGCCTTCTGTTCATACGGCGGCCACGCTCTTGATGCCAAAACTCCTCTTTTGAGATCAATGGAAGCCATTAACCGTCAGGCTATGAGAGTTATTAAGCTTTTCGGTCACGAAAATGTTACAAGAATAAATACAACCGTCGGTGCAGAGCAGGAATACTTCCTTATTGACAAGGAAATGTTCGAAAAGAGAAAGGATCTTGTGTTTACGGGCAGAACTCTTTTCGGAGCAAAGCCCCCGAAAGGTCAGGAGCTTGAGGACCATTATTTCGGTGCAATAAAGCCCCGTGTAAAGGCTTTTATGTCTGAGCTTGATGAGGAGCTCTGGAAGCTTGGTATTTTCTCAAAAACAGAGCATAACGAAGCCGCACCTGCACAGCACGAGCTTGCTCCCGTTTTCACAACAACAAACATTGCCGCCGATCAGAATCAGGTTACAATGGAGCTTATGCAGAAGATTGCAAGACGTCATAATATGGTCTGCCTTCTTCACGAAAAGCCCTTTGCAGGCGTAAACGGAAGCGGTAAGCACAATAACTGGTCAATTTCAACAGATACGGGAATAAACCTTCTCAATCCCGGTGACACTCCTGCAGAAAATGCACAGTTCCTTTTATTCCTCTGTGCAGTGATAAAAGCGGTTGACGATTATCAGGACCTTTTAAGAGTGAGTGTAGCCGCCGCTGGAAACGACCACAGACTTGGTGCTCTTGAGGCACCTCCCGCAGTCGTTTCAATGTTCCTCGGCACAGAGCTTACGGAAATACTTGAAGCTATTGAAGAGGACAGAGCATACGGCACGAAAGAAAAAGAACTTCTTCGAATAGGTGTTCACACTCTTCCCAAAATTCCCAAGGATACAACCGACAGAAACAGAACCTCTCCTTTTGCCTTCACAGGTAATAAGTTCGAGTTCCGTTCACCTGGCTCAAAGCTCTCAGTCGCTGGCCCTACAACCTTTATCAATACAATCGTCGCAGATGTCCTCGACGAGTTTGCGGATGAGCTCGAGGGTGCTGAGGATGTTAAGGAAGCACTCAATAAGCTCATTAAGAGAACTATCGAGGAAAACAGTGCTATCATCTTCAACGGTGACGGCTATAGCTCCGATTGGGTAGAGGAAGCTAAGAAGAGAGGCCTCGTTAATTATCCGTCAACTCCTGACGCACTTCCTCATTTTGCGGATAAGAAGAATGTCGAGCTGTTTCAGAGACATAACGTCTATAGCGAAACCGAAATTCGTTCACGTATCGAGATTCTCCTCGAGGAGTATATCAAGACTATCAAAATCGAAGCAAGAACTATGCTCGATATGGCTAATAAGGATATCTTCCCGGCTGTGTCCTCATATGTTAAGGAGCTTGCTCAGACAGCTAAGCTCGCAGGTGAGTGCGGCGTAAACGCAGAGTATGAAAACAATATGCTCAGAAAGCTCACAGACCTTACTTCGAAAATGTATAAGGCTTATAACGAGCTGAGCGAAATTGAGAAGCCTCTCGAACAGCCGATTACAGGCTGCGAAAAGCTCGCCAAGTATTGCCACGATACAGTTATCCCGGCAATGAAAGCCCTCAGAGAGCCAGCCGATGAGCTTG
>JAZSJT010000148.1:0-14413 GCA_045534425.1 Acutalibacteraceae bacterium
CTTAACAGCCTTTTCTACAACGAAAACGGGCTTTGTTTTCATAAGGGTGCTGTACTTAACCTTCTTCATATTGCCGATATAGCCTGTGTGATGATAATACATCTTCTGATCGAGCTTTTTACCTGTGAGAACTACCTTGGAAGCGTTGATGATGCTAACATTATCGCCGCAGTCAACATGAGGAGTAAAAGTTACCTTATGCTTGCCGCGAAGAAGAACAGCAGCTTCAACAGCGAGTTCACCGAGAGTTCTGCCTTCTGCATCAAGAACGTACCAATTGCGTTCAACATTCTGGGGATTAGCCATATAAGTTGACATAATTGAACCTCCTGTAAATATTTTTCTTAAATTCAACAGAGGTAATATTACCACAAGAAAAAAGAGAAGTCAACACTTTTTTAAATAAAATTAAATTAACAATGTGTTTCCTCTTATTTTCTCCGTTTTTCTCCGTTTTTCATATGATTTGCTCAAAGATGATTTTTATGTTTTTTTATTTTATAATTCTCTCTGCCGATTTTCTCCCTTATAATATACATAATATTATATAAAAGAATCGAAATGGCTTACAAAAAAACAAAAGCCCTGAAAGCAGGGCTCACAGGACTTGACGAAATTCAGTGGGAATGGACAAGATAGTTACCTTTCCCATATGTAATTTATAAGTTCATCCTCACGGGAGACCTCATAAAAACCCATTTTTGTAAAAAGCTTTATTGAAGGAGTATTCGTTTCATCGACGGATACTTCTATTCTTTTGCAACCGAAAGAAAAAATATCGTTCTGAATATCTTTCAAAACTGCAGTCCCGATACCCCGTTTCTGATATTCGGGAACCGTGAGAACAGAAAGACAAAGAGTGTCATCATATCTTTCAATATGCACACAGGCAACTAATTTATTATCATCAAATACTTTATAGTAATAAACATTTTCGGAAGAGGTGACATAATTCCAGTAGTTTTCTTTATCAATTGAAATATAACGGGAAATCTCGGGAAGAGAGTAAAGATGAAACAAACACGAAATATCGGAATCAGAAACAGAAGTCAGACGAGTATAAATCATTATATATTCTCCTTGGCGGTGTTTATGGAGGAAATCAAAATTTTCTTCAATTCAATACACATATCAAGAATCTTTCTGTCATCCCAATAACCGCTTTCTATCAGCAGTTCAAGCCAATATTCACTTTCACTGCATTCTTTGAGAGAAATCTGAAGCTTTGCGATAAAATCTGCTCTGCCGTGTGCAAAAAAAGCTTCGCGGATATTCGCACCTACTGAGGTGCCGCTCCTTATAAGTTGATTACTTAAAACCGTTTCCTTTTTTGTCTGTTTTACAAAATTGCAAGCTTTAATTATTTCAAGGGCAAAAAACTTTGATTTATCAATTAAAGGACTTTTCTGCATAATTTTCCCCTTTTTCAAAATATGATTCTGACTTTTTCACTATTACCTCTTACTTTTTACTTCCCAAAAATCCGGAATGCGTTATTTTAGTTAAAAGTGAATAGTGAAGAGGTAAAAAGTAAAAATCCTGAACGCTTTCGCATTCAGGATTTTTGGTGACCCGGACGAGAATCGAACTCGTGTTACCGCCGTGAAAGGGCGGTGTCTTGACCGCTTGACCACCGGGCCGTTTATTGGTAGCGGGAGTAGGATTTGAACCAACGACACTTCGGGTATGAACCGAATGCTCTAGCCAACTGAGCTATCCCGCCATTTACTTTCCCGCCTTGCTGGTAAACTGGCCGGGCAACGTAGTTAATTATACACACTCAATATGTGCTTGTCAATAGTTTTTTTTCTTTTTTTCAAAAATTTTTCGATTTTTTTATTTTTTTATTTTTGTGCCGAAAAATAGTCCAGCGTACCTTTTATATCAAGAGCAATCTGCATTTTAAGACTTTCGGCATCCGGGAATTTTTTTTCTGTCCTTAAAAATTCATATATTTCAACCTCAACTGTTCTTCCGTAAAGGTTTCCGTTGAAATCAACTATATATGTTTCGCTTCTGACACTGTTGCCCTGAAAGGTGGGGCGGGAGCCGATATTCGTTACACCGATATATTCCTTTCCGTCAAAATATACCTTTGATGCATACACACCGAACTTTGGTACGGAAAGCCCTTCGGGCAAAAACTGATTTATGGTAGGAGAGCCTAAAAGCCTGCCTCTTTTATCACCTGAAAAAACCTCTGCAGAAAAGCCAAAGGGAAAACCAAGCATTTTATTCGCTTTTCCGATTTCACCGTTTTCTATGGCTTTTCTGATTTTTGTGGAGCTTACGGTTTCGCCGTCAATAGCATATTCAGGACAAACGGTGACAGAAAGAGCGTATTTTTCACAGATTTCCTGCAATTTTCTGCTGTCGCCCTCTCCGTTTTTTCCGAATCTGTAATTAAATCCGCAGACAACACCCTTTGCATTGAAGGCATCAACAAGAATTTCCTTTACAAAAACCTCCGGAGACATATCCTTTATTTCCGAAAAAGGCACAAATAAGGCTTCAAGCCCCTGATTTTTCAGAATTTTATCTCTTTTTTCATTTTGCAGTAAAGAACTGACAGCATCCCCATTAAGCACCTTACGGGGATGTTCATTAAAAAGCATTACGGCGGGGAAAAGCTTATCTCCTGCCTGTTTTTTTGCTTCATTAAGCACTGCCTTATGTGCAGTGTGAAGACCGTCAAAAAAGCCTAATGCAATAATATATTCTTTTTTACAAGAATTATTTATCATTGTTACCTACTACCCTTTTTACACGAAGAAGCTCGGGACAGTCCTCGGATATCTCACCAAGTCCCAGAAACTCTCCGCCTTGAGAATAAACTCTGTAAAGAGAAAACTGTGTTTTAATATGAAGACGGTCGGAAAAAAGCTCTCCGCCGTTGCAAAAACGCTTTCCCTGTGCATCCGTAACCTTAACTGCCGGATAGCACATAAAAGGAAAATCAATGCCCAAAACGGCATCTTTCCCCATTTCTTCAATTTCTTCTATGGCTTTTGCCTGTTCTTTTGTGAAGCCGTTGGAAACAGTTCTGTCAAGAGCAGTCATAACCGCCCCCACGCCCAGCGTTTCACCGATATCGGAAATAAGCGTGCGTATATATGTACCCTTTGAGCAGCTTACCTCAATTTCAAATTCACCGTCATTTTCATAGTCCGTCAGAGTGAGCTCATAGATTGTCACGGCTCTCTTTTCTCTTTCGACCTCAATTCCCTTACGGGCAAGCTCATAAAGCCGCACACCGTTTTTTGAAATTGCGGAATACATAGGGGGAAGCTGCATAATCTCTCCCCTGAATTCATCTAAAACTGCGAGAATATCCTCCCTCTTTACAGAACAATCCTGTCGCGAGAGAACATTTCCCGTTATATCCAACGTATCGGTGGTGATACCGAAACGGAATTTCGCCCTATAGCCTTTGGTTTCACAGGGAATAAAATCTATAAAACGGGTAGCCTTTCCCAATGCTACGGGAAGAACCCCCGAAGCCATAGGATCAAGGGTTCCCGTGTGTCCCGTTTTCTTTTCGGAAAAAATCCTTCTTAAAGCCGCCGCCGCTTTGAAAGAAGTCACACCCTGTGCTTTATTCAGAACCACAAAACCGTTCATATACCCTCAAGCACCTTCTTAACTGTTGCAAGAACCGTATTTACAACTTCGCTTTCCTTTCCCGCAAGCTCACACCCTGCGGCAAGTCTGTGACCGCCGCCGCCGAAGGCTTCGCAAATACGGGCGGCACTTACGGGCTCATTTGAACGGACGGAGATTTTATACGTCCCGTCAGTTCTTTCTTTTATAACGATACCAACAAGAACTCCTTCTATTTGTCTCGGAAGTGCGGCAATTCCGTGTGTATCCTCCTCGCTGACGCCCGTCTTATTAAACATAGCCTGCGTCAGCACCAAAACGGCACATTTTCCGTCAAAATATGTTTTAAGGGAGTTCATTGCCATTGTTTCAAACTGCACATATGCCCTTGATTTTGTTTCAAAAACAAGGCGGTTTATTTCACCGTTGTTCACACCCTTTGAAACAAGCTCACCTGCGGAAATAAGCGTATGTGAAGAAGTGTTGGCATATCTGAAGCAGCCCGTATCCGTCGCAATACCGAGATAGAGTGCATCGGCAATATTTTTTGTTATTTCAACATTTTCCTCTTTCAACATATCAAAAATTACTTCACAGGCAGCCGAAGCACTGCTGTCAAGAAGAAGCTTTTTTGCAAAAGGCTTGTTTGCCGCATGATGGTCAATGGCCAAATCAATCTTATCGGCATATAAAGAATATGTTTCATTGGTGAGAAGCTTTTTGTCAGCAACATCGGTTGTTACAATAAAATCGGGAGTGAATTCAACAAAAGCACTCCTGTCAACCGCAAAGGATAAAGAAGAGGTGACCGTATCAATTATACATCTCACATTCTTTCCCATACCCTTGAGGGTGTGAAAGAGTGCAAACATACTGCCCACCGCATCCCCGTCGGGGTTGCGGTGAGTGAGTATGAGAATATTATCTGCTTTTTTCAGAAGAGAAAATGCTTCACTGTGTGTCAGCATCATTCCTTCTCCTTTCCTGAAATGCCGTTAAGCTTTCTGAACATTTCAATTCCCTTTTCAATGGAATCATCGGGAATAAAACGGATATCGGGAGTTTTTCTGAGTGAAAGGCGAAGTCCCACTTCTTTTCTTATATATCCCTTTGCATTTCCGTTGAGTGCCTTACAGGCATCCTCGGCTTCCTTTATTCCGCCAAGAGAGCTTATATAAGCCTTTGCATAGGAAAGGTCGTGTGCCACTTCAACTCTCACAACAGTGAGCATAAGCGAATTTACCCTGGGATCCTTCAGCTCTCTTACGAGAGCCGTAATTTCCCTTTTTATATCTTCAGCAGTACGATCGGATTTATAACCCATAAAACCACATACTCCTTTAATTTTGTATTTTTGCAAATTCAGATTTCGGAGATAGAAGCTGAAAACAAATTGTCTCCGAATTCAGAATTATTATTAATCTCTGTATTCTTCAACAAGGTATGCTTCGAAGATGTCGCCTTCCTTGATGTCGTTATACTTTTCAAGACCGATACCGCATTCATAGCCTGACATAACTTCCTTTGCATCGTCCTTTTCACGTTTGAGGGAAGCAATGGAATCTTCTGCTATAACGATACCGTCACGAACAACTCTTATCTTTGCATTTCTTGAAACCTTACCGTTGAGGATATATGAGCCTGCAATCGTGCCGGCACTTGAAAGCTTGAATACACGTCTAACTTCTGCACGGCCGAGTTCAACGTCACGGTACTTGGGAGCAAGCATACCCTTGATAGCAGCCTGAACATCCTCGATGCAGTCATAAATGATGGAATACATACGCATTTCAACATGGTCTCTTTCAGCATGAGCGGTTGCTGTGGAATCGGGACGGACATGGAAGCCCACAATAATTGCATTTGATGCATTTGCAAGCATAACGTCGGATTCGGAAATAGCACCTACGCCGCCGTGGATAACATTAACTCTGACTTCGTTATTTGAAAGCTTTTCAAGGTTTTGCTTGAGTGCTTCAACGGAGCCCTGAACGTCAGCCTTGACGATAATATTGAGGTCTTTAAGCTCACCCTCTTCAAGAGTTGAGAAGAGTGTGTCAAGCGTAACCTTCTTATAAGCATTGAACTGCTCGTCCTTAATTTTCTGTTTTCTCTGTTCAACAAGCTCTCTTGCAAGCTTTTCGTCTGAAACAGCGTCAAACATATCACCGGCTTTGGGAACCTCTGCAAGGCCCATAACCTCTACGGGTACTGAAGGACCTGCTTCCTTTACACGTCTGCCCTTATAGTCTGTCATAACACGGATACGTCCGACTGATGTACCTGCAACAACTATGTCACCGTTGTTGAGAGTACCGTTCTGAACAAGAAGTGTTGCAACAGGGCCCTTACCCTTATCAAGTCTTGCTTCAATAACAACACCCTTTGCTGCACGGTTGGGATTAGCCTTGAGCTCCTTCATTTCCGCAATAAGAAGTATTGACTCAAGAAGCTTATCTATATTCATATGAGTTTTAGCAGATACGGGAACACAGATTGTGTCACCGCCCCATTCTTCGGGAACAAGGCCGTATTCCGTGAGCTGCTGAAGCACCTTGTCGGGCTGTGCTGCGGGCTTATCCATCTTGTTTATAGCAACAATAATGGAAACCTCTGCAGCCTTTGCGTGGTTAATTGCTTCAATGGTCTGGGGCATAATACCGTCGTCTGCGGCAACAACAAGAACTGCAATATCGGTAGCCTTTGCACCTCTTGCTCTCATTTCCGTAAAAGCAGCATGACCGGGAGTGTCAAGGAATGTGATATCGTTTCCGTCAAGGTTTACTCTGTATGCACCGATGTGCTGAGTAATACCGCCGGATTCCGTTGAAGTAACGGAGGTATTTCTTATAGCATCAAGAATTGAGGTCTTACCGTGGTCAACGTGTCCCATAACAACAACAACGGGGCTTCTGGTTTCAAGAAGTGAATCGTCGTCTTCTCTTGTATCAATGATTCTGTCTTCAATTGTAACAACAACTTCTCTTTCAACCTTTGCACCAAGCTCTGTTGCAACGATTTCTGCTGTATCAAAGTCAATGTTTTCATTAATACCTGCCATAATACCGTAGGAGAAAAGCTTTTTGATAACCTCTGCTGCAGTGAGCTTGAGCTGTGCGGCAAGGTCGCCTACGCTGATTTCATCACCGACGGTAACAACAATTGTTCTCTTGGCTCTTTCTTCCGCAATTCTCTTGAGTCTTTCCTGCTCTGTTTCCTTGCGGTGGGCACGTGTACCCTGCTTTTTATTGTACTGCTGTGACTTCTGCTTAATTTTCTGCTTACGCACATCAGCATCTCTTTCGTTCATTGAAGAGGAAGAAAGACGATCGTATTTTTCATTGTATTTATCAAGGTCAACCTCTTCTGCACGGGTATTGACGGTTTTCTTCTCACCCTTTGTTCTTGACTGAACAAAATCGTTGTCCTTGTTTTTGTTTTCCTTCTTTTTGAAGGGGTTGAGATTAGGCTGCTGATTTTTCTTTTCGTCCTTTTTCTGAGGTGCCTTGTCACCCTGAGCAGGTCTTCCGTTTCGGTCACCCTTATCGTTTCTGTTATCGGCTTTGTCGGCTTTTTTGCCGTTATCAGCATTTTTGGCCTTGCTTTCACCCTGTTCCTCACGGGGAGCCCTTGCAGGCCTTTCTCCCTTGTTTTCCTTTGCCTTCTTTTCTTCCGCTTTCTTTTCTGCGGCTCTCTTCTCGGCTTCGGGATCGGGCTTTTTCATACTGAAATAGGCATTGAAATTTTCGACCTCATTTTCTTTTGTGAGACGGTCAAAAAGAATATCAAGCTCATCGGTTGTAAATGATGAATGTGATTTTTTCGGTGTTTCATCAAAGGGTTTAAGAAGGTCAATAATCACATTGCTTTTAACATCAAGATCTTTTGCGAGTTCATGCACTTTATATTTAGCTGTCATAAGGCAAAACCCTCCTTCGTAATTGTCTTTTCTATAGCGTTTCGGAAACCGTCATCCTCGGTTGCAAATATGCAGCTCTTTTTTCCCACGGAAAAGCCTGTTTCTTCCATTGTAAAAGGAAGTTCAATAATTTTTCCCTGAAAAGAGGCAGCTTCCAGTTCTCTTTTGTGGCGGGATGAGGCATCCGATGTGAGAAGTACTGCTTTTGCTTTTCCCTGACGGACACTCAGCAGCACTGCATCGTGACCGATAAGAAGCTTTCCCGCTTTTCTCATAAGTCCGAGAATATTAAGTATTTTATTCATCAGAAAGCTCTCCCTCGAGTCTTTCATATACCTCGTCGGGAATTGCACATTCAAATGCTCTGTCAAGTCTTTTTGCCTTTCTTGCGGCAACAAGACATTTTTTGTCCCTACAGATATATGCACCTCTGCCCGACTTTTTGCCTGTGAGGTCAACACTCACATTGCCTTCGGGATCTCTGACGATACGGACAAGCTCTCTTTTTTCTTTCATTTCATTACAGCCCGTGCATTTTCTCATAGGCTGTGCTTTTTTCTTCTGCATTATTCCGCTCCTTAAAGCTGAATCATAGATTCAAACTGACCGTCAAGAGCAACAATATCAATCTTCCACTTTGTAAGTCTTACTGCAAGACGTGCATTTTGGCCCTTGTTACCGATAGCAAGTGATAACTGGTCCTCGGGAACTGTTACACGGCAGCTCTTTGTTGTTTCATCGAGAATTTCAACACCGAGAATTTTTGCGGGAGCAAGAGCGGCACTGATATATTCCTTGGGATCCTCGCTGTATTTGACAACATCAATTTTTTCGCCTGCAAGCTGCTTAATAATTCTGTTGATTCTGTCTCCCTTGACACCGATGCAAGCACCGATGGGATCAATGTTTTCATCTGATGCATATACGGCAATCTTTGTTCTTGAGCCTGCTTCTCTTGCAATAGCTCTGATTTCAACAAGACCGTCCTGAATTTCCGTAACTGCTTCTTCAAAGAGTCTCTTTACGAGGTTATCGTCAATTCTTGAAATAAGAACCTTAACGTCGTTTTCTTCAACTCTTACTTCCTTGATGTAGATTTTTACGATATCGTCACATTCAAGTCTTTCATCCTTGTTCTGCTCCTTGAGGGGAAGAAGAAGCTCTCTGTTGAAGGATTTTACGATAACGTCTCCGCCCTGTGTCTTCTTTACAACAACAGCAGTAACGATTTCGCCTACCTTGTCACTGAAAACCTCTGCGGTCTGGAGCTTGTCAATCTTTCTTACACCCTGACGGATGGTGTGCTTAACAGTCTGTGCGGCAACTCTTCCGAGAGAATCAAGCTCAACGGGAATTGCAATCATATCACCGATTTTTGCATTTTTCTTATACTTCTTTGCATCAATAGCTTCAATTTCTCTTGAAGCATTTTCAACCTCTTCAACAACAAGCTTATTCCAGTAGATGTGAACTGCAAAGGTCTGAGGATCAATTTCACAGGTAACAACACCGTCCTTATCCTTAACCTCGCATTCTCTTCTTGCGGCAACTGCAATAGCATTTGCAATTTCCTCATAAAACATAGGGATGTACTTTTCTTCAATGTTTGCTTCTTTGATATAGAGATCTATAGCATTCTTCAATGCTTCTTGTCTGTCCATCTCTCTTTTAGTAAGTTTAGCCATTTTTTTCAAATCATCCTTTCTAAAATAATACAAAAATCAGAATATCCCGTCAAAGTCATCAAGATGAATACCTGACATTTCTTTTTTTTCAAATGTTCTTTCGCTTCCGTCGGGGAAGGTAAAGGTGATATTGCCGTCGTTATAGCTTTTAAGAACACATTTGTGAACCTTCACACCGTCAACAGCAACTCTGAATTTTACTGTAACGTCCGCACCGATATAAGAAGTGAAATGAAAATCTCTTACGAGCTCTCTTTCAATACCGGGGGAAGAAATCTGCAGATTATAGCTCTGTTCAATCACGTCTAATTCATCAAGGGGAACATCAAGTGCATCATTCATTGCAACACAGTCATCGATTGAAACTCCGTCTTCCTTATCAATGATTACCCGAAGATACCAGTTTGTACCCTCTTTGAGAAATTTAACATCCCAGAGAATAAGCCCCAGCTCCTCTGCCAAAGGTGCGGCAAGCTCCCAGACAGCACTGACAACATTTCCGCCTTTTTTCTTTTCTGCCAAAAAAATTCCTCCTCAAAGCCATATTAAAGACCGAGCGGAGTGCTCTCCGCTCGGTCAAGGTCTTACTATACAATCACATATTATCATACTCTTTCACAAAATGCAAGTACTTTTTTTGTAAAAAACATAAAAATATCCTTAAATAAATATTTTATTACATCATTAAGGAATATCACAACCCGTAAAAAATACGAAACAAAATGAAATAAATATTTTCAACTTCCTCAAAAAAAGGTATTGACAAGAATAAAATTTATGTGTATAATCAATTTCGTTGTAAATGGCCCGGTAGTTCAGTTGGTTAGAACGCTAGCCTGTCACGCTAGAGGTCGACGGTTCGAGCCCGTTCCGGGTCGCCATTAATTGAAGTAATAAGTAAGAGTGAAAAGTGAATAAGTAGCTCTTACTTTTTATTATATCTGAATATTTGCTGATATAGCTCAGTAGGTAGAGTGCATCCTTGGTAAGGATGAGGTCACCGGTTCAAATCCGGTTATCAGCTCCAAAAACCGACGAATTTCGACAAGAGGTTCGTCGGTTTTTCTTTTAGGGTATTAATTAATGAATTTATTGAAGCAGGCGGCACAAGTCTTGATAATATCAGAAAATCTCTTATGCATTACAAGCAGGAAATTGTTATCGCAGCTGTTATAAATGATAAACTTGTTATTTTTTTGTGTGTACAATAAAAAACACTAATCAGAAACCGACAAATGTGAGTAATATGAACAGAATTTAAACTTTTTGTTAAACGCCGACAATTAGTCTTCTTTTGTCGGTTTTCAGGTGTTTTACAAAAATATATGTGTTGACACCTTGTAATTCTTTTGGGTAGAATAAGAGTGCTTTCAAAAGTAATTCCATAAAAAACAGGAGTAAATTATGATTAAATTACCCCCTCTTACAATGGATGAAATTCTGCCCGATTACGGGAATATGAATCTATATGAATTCCTCAAGTGCTGTCTTGCACCCCACAAGGATGACTATCCTATGTTCCAGTTCAAGCTCACAGACCATAACAGAAGCGAGTTTTTCGAAGATGTTGAAGCTATGGCTGTTTACTTCAAGGAAGAGCTGGGAATGAAGCCGGGAGATGCATATTCTCTTTTTATACCCAACTCAATTGAAGAAGTTGTTTGCCTTTTCGCACTCAACAAAATCGGATGTATTGCAAACCTCATTCATCCCCTTTTCCCGCCCGAAGCATTAAAGGCATCCGTTACATACACGAAATCAAAGGGAGTGCTTCTCTATGAAATGTTCCTTCATCAGTATGCTGCCACTCTTAAATCAATAGAAAATCTTGATGTTATCATTACCTCTCCCCTTTTATATGCGGCCCCCGTTGAAAAGAAGTATTATATCCGTCCCGATGAAAAATTCCTCGGAATTGCAAAAATGAACTCTCTTGAAGTCAAATTCTTCGGCGACATTCTCAAGAAATACAAAGGACAGCAAACAGAAGGTCTTTACAGAAGCGGCGACCTCACTGCAGTCTATATGAACGGCGGCGGAACAACAGGCGTGAGCAGATATATTATGCTTTCATCAACTGCTCTCAATGCTGTTACAAAGAACGCTCTCGGTGCGGCAACTCCCAGCGATCACAAGCCCGGTTATTATGCAAAAATCCTTGCTCTTCCCTTCTTCCACGCATACGGACTTTGCGGCGGTCTTCTCACAACCATGGTTTCAGGCTGGAAATCCGTTCCCATGGCACGCTTCGAAGCTGATGAATATATCACCTATCTTAAAGCAAACCATTGCTATGAAATCATCGGCGTTCCCAATATGTACAGAAAGCTCCTTGACCATCCCGATTTTGAGGGTGAGCATCTTTCACATCTTCGTTATGCTTTTGCTGGCGGAGACTATGTACCGATTGATTTCTTAAAGAGATTTAATGATATTATGGCTAAATACGGTGCAGAGGCAACCCTTATGCCCGGCTACGGTCTTACGGAATGCGGTGCTGTTGACTGCATCAATATGCCTTGGCTTACAAAGCCCGGAACCGTAGGAAAATACCTTAAAACAACCCATGCCGCTATCTTCGATGAAGAACAGAATGAGCTTCCCCTCGGCACTGTCGGAGAAATCGCATTCACAGGTAACACTCTTATGAAGGGTTATCTTATGCCCGACGGCAGACTCGGCGAAGGTCTTTACACAGACAAGAACGGAAAGCAGTGGGTTCTCACAGGCGACCTGGGAAAAATGGATGAAGACGGCTACATCACCTTCGTTGCAAGAAAGAAGAGGGTTATCATCATTTCCGGCTACAATGTATTCCCCGCAGATATTGAAAATCTCCTCGAGCCTCTCCCCTTCCTCACAGAATGCTGTGCCGTTCAAGGCTATGACGAAGAAAAGAAGCCTATTGTACGTCTTTATATCGTTCTTTCAAGCTCGGCTGACGAAGCAAAGCTTGATGAATACAAAAAAACAATAACGGATATGTGTGCAACTCTTGACCAATTCTCCATTCCGAGAGATATAAGAGTAATTGATGCACTACCCAGAACCAGACTTGAAAAAGTCGATTTCCTCAAGCTTACAGAAGTGAGAACAGAAGAACATAAAACCTGATTAAAAATTCCTGAGTCATAAAAGATTCAGGAATTTTTTACTGCAAAGTACAGGGTGCAAAATTATTCGTGATAACCAGAATAAACAACAAATTATCGGTTTTTGTCGGAGTTTCGATATTTCTCCGACAATCTGTTGGTTGACACAGAATTTTTTATACTTTACAATATTTCTGAAAAATGAAAAAACGGAGAATAATTTATGAACAAAAGACCTATGTTTACAATGGAAGATATCATCCCCGCTTACGAGGATATGAATCTTTATGAATATCTTCTTGCCTGTCTCACCCCCTATACGGAAGACTACCCTATGTTCCAGTTCAAGCTTTGCGACAGAATGAAAAGCGAATTTTTCACCGATGTTGAAGCGATGGCTGTCTATTTCAAAGAAGAGCTCGGTATGAAGCCCGGTGATGCATATTCTCTTTTTATGCCCAACTGTATTGATGAAATAGTGTGTCTTATGGCTCTTAACAAAATAGGCTGTATTGCAAACTTCATTCATCCCTTATTCCCGCCCGAGGCTATGAAAAAATCGGTGGAATATACAAAGTCAAAGGGGATTCTTATGTATGATATGTTCTTATATCAGCATGCTGAAGCCCTCAAGACTATTGAAAATCTTGATATCATAGTTTCTGCTCCCGCTATGTATGCAGCTCCCGTTGATAAGAAATATTTCATCCGTCCGGATGAAAAATTTATGGCAATTGCAGCGGCACACAATCTCAACGTAAAGCACTACGGTGATATCCTCAAAAAATACGAGGGACAAAAAACCGAAGGCCTTTACAGAAGCGGTGACCTCACTGCTGTTTATATGAACGGCGGCGGAACAACGGGTGTGAGCAGATTCATTATGCTTTCATCAACAGCACTTAATGCAGTTACAAAAAATACACTTGTCCCCATCACTCCCCGTGACTGCAAGCCCGGTGAAATCTGCAAAATCCTTCCTCTGCCCTTCTTCCACGCATACGGTCTTTGCGGCGGTCTTTTCTGCTGTATGTATTCGGGAAACAAATCCGTTCCCATGGCTCGCTTTGATGCCGATGAATATATTACATATCTCAAAGCCAACAAATGCTATGAAATAATCGGTGTTCCAAATATGTTCAGAAAGCTTTTTGAGCATCCCGATTTCCCCGGTGAGCACCTCAAGCACATAAAAAATGCATTTGCAGGCGGCGACTATGTTCCGATTGATTTCCTTCAGAGGTTCAATAACCTTATGGCAGAAAACGGCTCAACGGCAACTTTATGCCCCGGCTACGGTCTAACGGAATGCGGTGCTGTTGACTGTATCAATATGCCTTGGTTTACAAAGCCCGGCACTGTAGGCATTTCTCTTAAAACAGTTATCTGTAAAATTTTTGATGATGAGCAGAACGAGGTTCCCCGCGGAACAGTCGGTGAAATTGCTTTTTCGGGAAACACAATTATGAAGGGCTATCTTATGCCCGACGGCAGACTCGGTGAAGGACTCTACACCGACAAGGACGGCAGAAAATGGGTTCTTTCGGGTGACCTCGGTAAAATGGATGAAGACGGCTATATCACCTTCGTTGCAAGAAAAAAGAGAGTTATCATCATCTCGGGCTACAATGTTTTCCCCGCAGATATCGAAAATCTCCTTGAACCCCTCCCCTTCCTTCAGGAATGCTGTGCAGTTCAGGGGTACGACGATGACAAGAAGCCCATTGTACGTCTTTACATCGTTCTTTCTCCCGAGGCAGACGCCGAGAAGCTCGATGAATATAAGAAAACCATAACAAAAATGTGTTCAACTCTCAGTACCTTCTCCGTTCCCAGAGATATCAGAGTTATTGATGCCCTGCCGAGAACACGTATGGAAAAAATCGACTTCCTTAAACTCACGGAAGCCAGAACAGAAGAACATAAAACCTGATAAAAAATCCCTGTGTTCACAGACGCAGGGATTTTTCAATGAGACGTAAATTCCCAAAGTAAGTTCCACAGTAGTACACCAGTAGATTTTACACTGAGAAACAAGTGGAAATAACTATGGGAAGCAGTAATAAAAGCATAGAAAACAAGCAAAAAACAAAGCAAAAAAAGACAAAAGGGCAACC
>JAZSJT010000067.1:0-32503 GCA_045534425.1 Acutalibacteraceae bacterium
TTCGTTCATCAAGTGTCATATGCTTATATTTTTGACTCATTATCCGGGACCTCCTTCCCAGACTAAAGTCTACTACATTTTGCTTCCCAAACTAAAGTCCACTGCAATTTCCACTGTGGAACTTACTTTGGGAATTTACTCATTGTTTAATTATTGTTATTATCCCTGATTTGTGTTGACAAATCCGTTTTTTCTATATATAATAACAATGATTATGAACATAAAATGAATGTTTATGTTGAATACTGTCAAAAAAGGAGATTACCGTAATGCTTTTTTACATCGTAAACTATAATGTTATCTGGGCAAGTATCATTTCCGCTATAATCGGTGCGGCTGCAGTGATTGCTTTCTTCCTTCTTAAAAACAAGGGCAAAAAATCCGCTGAAGATATGAAGCCCTCGCCCAAGAAGGACATTCTTCTCGGTCTTCACGACAATGCAGAGGTTTTTGCTGACCTTCTTGAACCCCTTTTCCTTCTTGCATCAGGCAAAACCGCAAGAAAAGATTATGTTCTTGATTCCTGGAAAGAAAGAGTAAATGCTCTTGAAGGAAATGAAGCATTCAAAGAAGCATACAACAAGAAATTCGGTGATATTGCTTCTTTCAAAGGCAAGAAAAATAAGTATGTAAAATGTGCGGACTCTCTTCTTAAATATGTTTTCAAAGCAGGTATTGAACGCGAGGATGACGAAGCAGTAACTGCAGACGAAACAACAGCAGAAAAATACGACATCATCGGTGCAGGCTCCATAGTTGCGGGCGAAACATATGATGTATTCGTTCCCTACTGGGAAGTTGAAGGCGAAGAAAACAAAATCCTTTCCAAGGGTGCTATCAGATAATCAAACAGAAACAAATCCGGGCTGCATAAAAAACATCAGAAACCGATGTTTTTTATGCAGCCCTTATATTGTAAATTCACAACAGCATTACTGATTAATTACCCTTTTACAGGATAATACTCCTTGAATGCACTTTCGGCAAATTTAGCGATATTCTCAGATTCCGAGAGCTCGCATAAATATGTTTCATCATCAATATTCAGATATTGACCGTGTATGGAAACCTTCATTTCTTTACCGTTATTTAATTTAATCTTATATCCGTAATGCATTCCCAAAAGTGAATACATATCATATGATACAGCTTCATCAAGAGAAATTTCGGTTAATATTTCAACAAACTCATCACGTTGTTCATCTGTCAATTCACACAAAACCTCACTGTGATCGTAATTAAAAACTCCGACAGAACAATCTTTAAAATCTCTGTCAGCGGAAGCTGTCAAAAAAGAATATATTGCCCCTATAACAAGTAAGCACAAACAAACTGCAAACGACAATTTAAATATTTTTTTCATAATTTGTCTCCCTTCTATGCACTCCAGCTATTACAAGCCGCACTATGAAACGACAGTGTTGTTCCGGCATAATCACTGATATATGTATATCCGTTTGATAAAGAATAATTAGCTCTTGCAGAACCAAATTCAGGGTCCATAATAACTATATATCCACCAGTAATATTAATCCCGTAGACTACTACGGCATGTGCACTGGAAGTAGAAGTAAAAGCAGCCAACATCGGATATCCGCGGTTAATATTTGAATACATTACAGAATCTCCGGGCACTCGAATTCGATAACTGTAATTTAACCCATATGAATTCAAAACATCGTCAAAATAACTTGAATCCAGCAGCCGATTATAGTTCGTCCCATACCAATATCTTGCAACTGTTTCTGCAGAAAAATTATAACCAAGTAAATAATTTACAATACATGCAGTTGAAGCAGCCCAGCACATATTTGACGGGGGCATCTGTGAGACAAACGACACTCCGCAGGAAATATACGCAGAAGCCCTTGAATTAGTATTATTTGCTCTATAATGTACTGTGTATGTATTTTCATAATTACCTAACTCAATTTCAGAAAAATCCACTTCTGAAAAATCTTCAATAGAAGAACGATAAGCTACATTCAAAGATACATTTCCTATAACATATAATACACTTCCGTCATAAGCATAGCAATGATTATAATCGTAAATAATAGCGAATTCCGTTTCAATGTCTATATAATCATTAATAGCACCGATAAATGCATTAGAAAACTGATAAATTGACTCACCGTTATTATCGGCTTTAATTACCCATCCCACTAACCTGTTATTGTCTTTTATCGGAATAAATTCCGAATTATATACAAATCCGCTGTCAGTATACTCATATGCAATGATTGAATCAGAAAATGTCAATTTATCAAAATTGATGTCAGAAAAACCTAATTCTGACTTCAGCTCCTCTGCCTGTTGAAGAGCTTTGGTTACACCTGTAACATCAGTAAAATCCTTATAAAGTGCATTAGCTCCGGGAACTGTTAAGTAAATGACAAAAATTACAGATAAAAAAATAGAAATATGCTTTTTCATATATACCTCCAAAAATAAATTCAAAAACAAAAAAGCTTTATTAACCTATATAAACCATTGGCATCGCCTCCTTTTGTCATTATTGGCATTTTTTGCCATTTTTAATAATAATTTTATTTCGGTAACAATACAAACTATTCCCTTCATATATAATTGTTCCTGTTTTCTTTAATAATATTACTATTTTATATGAATTATAAAAACAAAAAGGGTGTGGGAGACTACCGCACTAAAAAACAGTATAACATTTCTTGGACTTGCACAATTATATGCAAATCAAGAAATAAATTATAATGCTGCTTACTCTACTTAATGCATATATAAAAATTATCATTTTTCCGTCGCAATTACAATATTATCGGAAAAATGCAGAAAAATCGGGAATAAATGCAGAATTTATTTAAATTTTTAAGGCAGGGAAACGGACTTTATGTTTTCAAAATTTGCCTGTATAAGAAAAGCCAATTTTAGTTTTTACTGAATTTATTTATATTCAAATGTTTTTTTCAGCCAAAAAGACAAGTGAAATTTATAAATTGATTTGATAAACAATTATTTCACAGGCAATTTCACCGAGCCCTTCAAGCACGGTGAGCAATCCGAAAAAACACAAGCATACACACAGAATAAAAGGCATCAGGAAAATCTCCTGATGCCTTTTAGGTGTTAAAATACGGTTTTATTGAAAACAAATGTTGTTATGCTTTTTGCCGAAAGGGTGTATTCAGTGCACAAAAGTCCGTCAGCAACCTGCTCGCAGTTGTGATTTTCATCCGTCACATATATTTCGGTGTGGGGATATTTTTCGAGGAATTTTACCGTTTCTTCATTTTCGGAGTTATTGACGAGCACAAGAACAGTCTTTTTGCTGTCGGTGAATGCCACCTTCCCGATGTTTTCATCAAGACCTATTTTATCAAAAACCTTAACTCTTGTCATTCCCTCTTCAATGAAGGAAGAAAACTGCTTATATGCGAAATATCGGTTATACATTTTCAGCTCGCCGTTTTCTTCATATAAAAGTCCGTCGCCGTTGAAGGCAGTCCAGCTCTGCCATGAAGCTGCATTGAGAAGTGTGAGGTCTTCAACCATAACGTTTGCCATATGAAGACCGCTCTCAATTGTTGTTGAATCAATCGTGAGAGGAAGCTCGCACCATTCACTCATTTCAAATTTCTTATCGGAGAATTTTTCCTTGAAGGTGTTGCCGAAATTTCTTTTTTCTTCCTTATTGCCGTCAAGCCAATAGGAATGTCCGGAGAAGGTGTCGCAATATTCATTCAGCGTGTCATTTTCAAAAAACTTAAAGAGATAGTCGTTATACCACCATGAAAGCTGGCCTGTTTCAACTCCTGAAAGCTTATAGGGAGTGTTTCTCTCAATCATTTCCTCTGCAAACATTGAAAGAAGCTCCACGGCTTCATCGGGCTCATAGTGACAGCCCTCCTGTCCTACCCATTCACCGCCCCAGCTCCATTGAGGTTCATTTATGGGAGAAATATATGTTACGGGATAGCCCTCTTTAACAAACCAATCGGCAATTGTGAGAAGATATTCCACAAAATCGTCATAGTTTTCTGCGGGGAGATTGGAAAAATTCTCGGTAAAGCCGCCGCTTGCGTGTCCCGATGCTGTCATAGAGAAATGGGGGCTGTTACAGAAAAGTATAACTTCCTTTGCTCCGTATTCTATTGCTTTATCAAGGAATTTTCTTGCATTTTCATCACGGGTAAAATCATATACATATTCACCCTTTTCTTCATCCCAAGTATAAAAGCTCTCGGTTCTTCTTGATGTGTCCCATATTCTGGTGTCCGGATTATCGGCTTCACCGCCGCCGATATTGTAACGCACGATATCAAGTCCGAGACCTTCGGTGTCGGAAAAAAGTGCCTTTGCTATGCTGTCGCGAAGACCTTCATCGGAAATTGTCTGTGCCCACCAGCAGGTGGAAGTGCCGAAGCCCTCAAAAGTCTGATATCGGGAAATATCAACAACATCAAGATACTGATTTGTGTCGCACTTAAAAACGCCCGAAAGTGTCACAACCATAAAAGCCATAAAATAAGCCAGTGCCTTAATAAGCATAAAAACACCCCAATTAATTTTTTAGAAGAATCAGATTTCGAATTATCCTACTTTGTCCCTGATAAATTAGGTTTTAACATATTCTTTATCTACTGTAACAACGGTGAAAAGCTTTTTATCGTATTCTTTGATTTTTTCGTCGATTTTGTTTTTGATTTCAGAATCACTCATCTTAAACCCGTGGGGAATAACCACATCAAATATAAGATTGGTGTGGGTGTTGCCTTCCACTATTCTGAAATCGTGAAGCTTCATATCTTCATAGATATCCTTACAGACTTCTGCCGCGAGTTCTTTTAATTTCAAAACCTTTTCATTATCCGTCTGTATGGGATCCATATGAATAACCGAAAGGCAGCCCAATTTATCCGTGAGCTCTCTTTCAAGATTATCTATTTCATCGTGAATTTCAAGAATATCACCGTTTGCGGGAACCTCTGCGTGTAGAGATACCATACATCTGCCGGGACCGTAATCGTGCACCATAAGGTCGTGCACACCCAGAATATCCTTACCTGAAAGTACAATTTTTTCTATTTGTTCAACAAATTCCTTTTCGGGAGGCTGTCCGAGAAGAGGACCTATTGTTTCATAAGCGGATTTTATGCCTGCCCAGAGGATGAAAAGAGACACCGCAAGACCGCAATAGGCATCTATGTTCACACTGGTAAAGTGAGTAATAATCATTGATACAAAAACAACAAAAGTGGAAATCATATCGGAAAGGCAGTCTGTTGCAGTGGCTTTCATTGCGGCTGAATTGCAGATTTTACCGTATTTCCTGTTATACATAAACATATAGAACTTAACCGCAATACTCACTGCAAGAATTATAAACACCAGAAGGCTTGTTTCAGGGGCTTCGGGGTGCATTATTTTATCAAAGGAGCTTGTGAGAAGCTCAAAGCCCATAAGTATGATAAGAATTGACACCGCAATTCCCGAAAGATATTCTATTCTGCCGTGACCGAAGGGATGCTCGGGATCGGGCTTTTTGGCAGCCATACGAAAGCCGAACATTGTAATGAGAGAAGAACCGGAATCCGAAAGATTGTTGAAAGCATCCGCTGTTACGGAAATGGCTCCCGAAAGGGAGCCTGCAATAAACTTTATAAGGAATAACAATACATTGAGTGCAATTCCCGCACCCGAACATATCATTCCGTATATCTGACGGAGTTCTTCTCCCTGACTTTTTTCTTTTACGAAAATTTTAGTGAGAAGCTTTATCAATTTTATTCACCTTTTCTTATCCAACAAATCCGTCAGGATTGTTTTTCTGCCATCTCCAGGTATCCTCGCATGCCTTCTTTATGTCTCTGACTGTTTTCCAGCCGAGGACCTTATATGCCTTTGAAGGATCTGCATAGGAGGTTGCTATATCACCTGCACGGCGGGGAGCAATAACATAGGGAACCTTAACACCCGTTGCCTCCTCGAATGCCTTTACAAGCTCAAGAACGCTGACACCCTTACCCGTACCGAGATTATAAATTTCGCATCCCTTGACAGACAATGCTCTGTCAAGAGCCACCACATGACCGTCTGCAAGGTCTGCAACGTGAATGTAGTCTCTCACACCTGTTCCGTCGGGAGTGTCATAGTCATTTCCGAAAACGGAAAGCCTTTCACGCTTACCTACTGCAACCTGTGAAATATAGGGCATCAGATTATTGGGGATCCCGTTGGGGGCTTCGCCGATTTTTCCGCTTTCGTGAGCACCGATGGGGTTGAAATAACGAAGAAGCGATACGCTCCATTCACTGTCTGATGCGGCAAGGTCCTGAAGAATACGCTCTATGAAAAGCTTTGTGGTTCCGTAGGGGTTTGTTGTGCCGCCCACTTCCATTTCCTCATTAAAGGGAGCTGTGTGCTTTTCACCGTAAACCGTGGCAGATGAAGAGAATACTATACATTTAACACCGTGCTTTCTCATAACACCGAGAAGCTTTACTGTTCCGCCGATGTTATTATCATAGTATTCCAGAGGCATCTGACAGGATTCACCGACAGCTTTAAGACCTGCAAAGTGAATGACCGCTTCAATATTATATGAAGAAAACACCTCATCAAGCTTTTCTTCATCTCTTATGTCACATTCAATAAGAGGAAAATCCTTTCCTGTTATTTCTCTTACCGCTTTTGATGAAAGAGGAGATGAATTTGAAAAATTATCAATAACCACTATATCCTTTCCTGCTTCAAGAAGATGAACGCAGGTCTGGGAGCCGATATATCCTGCTCCGCCCGTAACAAGAATTGCCATAAAAACTCCTTACCGATTTTAACTTACAACCGCAATTTCAGGTGTCTCCGAAAGCATCAGAGACAGAACTGCTGTTGCAGAGTTATAATCAAATGCTGTAATATTTGTATCAACAAGGTTTATGAGCTCTGAAAAGAAATCTTCACCCTTTGAAAAATTATCCGATGTAAAGTGCTGTCTGAAAACCGAAGCCACTGCATTTGCCTGAAGCCGCAATGCCGCTTCACCCGTCTGGGCATACTTCATATATTTGAGAAGAATATCAGAAGTCATATTCTGTGTTCCGGGTGAAAAGGTATACTTTACCGCATCAATATTGAATTCGTAATAACCGGTAATTTCAACGGGAACAGTTCCGAGCTTACTCATCATTCTTCTGAAATTATCTTCCGTTATGTGAACATATTTTTTAATATTTATATGCTTTGATGAAAACGATGCCGCAAGCACACTCATGGATTGGCTTGAAAAAATCTCCGATACTGTCATCTGCCCCGTGGGAGTATCAAGTAAATAATCAACGGGAACGGGCTTTATACGGATTTTATTTGCTCCTACATCAACACTTACAAGCTGACAGAATGTCAGCTCCTGTTTTTCGGAGCAAAGCAGAAGAAAGGTAAGAGAATCCCGAAAATCCATCTCCTGTAGCATTTCTCCCGCCACGGCAGTGGTTTCTTCAGAAGAAGCATCTTCCTCAGCCTGTCTTGCCCCCAGAGCCTTTCCTATATCAAAATCATTCATTGCAAGAATAACAAAAACCGATGCAATGAAAGCCGTAACAAACAGTATAACAAGAATTTTTACGTATGAGGGAACGCTGCGTCTTCGTTTTGCTCCGGAGGGAGCAAAATTCACGACGTTCTTTTTGTTCATATTTCAATTCACACCTTTGCTATTATAGTATTATATAAGAAATAAATATCAATTACAATATGTCCGACAAAATTTTAACGATTTGTAATATTTTTTTATTTTACAACACCTGTTATTTATATAAATTAGACTATTGACAGATATACGCCGTTGTGATAATATATTTAAGCCGCATATTCAAGGTTACAAGTGGCTCGTCCCACCTTGCGTAGCGAGACTTATAAAGGAGAAAGATCAATGTACGCAATTATCGAAACAGGCGGTAAGCAGTATAAGGTAGAAGCAGGCGACGTTGTTTTTATCGAAAAGCTTGACGTTGAAAGCGACAGCGAGGTTGTATTCGATAAGGTAATCGCAGTTGCAGGCGACGACGGCATCAAGGTTGGTGCTCCCTATGTTGCAGGTGCAACAGTTGCAGCCAAGGTTCTCAAGAACGGCAAGGCAAAGAAGGTTACTGTTATGACTTACAAGCCCAAGAAGAACGAGAAGAGAAAGCTCGGTCACAGACAGCCCTACACAAAGGTTGAAATCGCTTCAATCAACGCATAATGGTCAAAGCATCATTTTGTATCCGTGAAGATTCCGCTTCCTTTACGATAAAAGGTCATTCGGGTTTCGGCGAAGAGGGTGATGACATTGTCTGTGCGGCAGTTTCATCTGCAGCATATATGACAGTCAACACAATCACTGAAATTCTGAAAGAAGAAGGCTCTTCAAAGGTAAAAGACGGATATTTACAGTTCAAAGTCAGCGGCAATTCAGCCGCACGGGATATTATTAAAGGTCTGGAGCTTCATCTGACTGAACTTTCAAAAGACTATCCCGATTACGTCAAAGTAACAACGGAGGTGTAAGTAATGCTTAAGATAAACATTCAGCTTTTCGCTCATAAAAAAGGTATGGGTTCAACCCGTAACGGCCGTGACTCTGAATCCAAGAGACTCGGAACAAAGAGAAGCGACGGACAGTTCGTTAATGCAGGTACTATCATCGTTCGTCAGCGTGGAACACACATCCACCCCGGCAACAATGTAGGTAAAGGCTCTGACGATACACTTTTCGCTCTCATCGACGGAAAAGTAAAGTTTGAACGTCTTGGCAAAGACCGTAAAAAGGTCAGCGTTTACAGCAACTAATCAAAAAAAATTCTTCCCGTGTCACAAGACACGGGAGTTTTTTTGTAAACAAACAAATAAAGGAAGCCGTTGGCTTCCTTTGAAAAATACGTATATGTAAAGCCCTTTCGGGCATTGTTGTCGGAAGACCTTGAAAGTCTGAACCTTATTTCTTCTTAGTTATTGTAATAGTTAAGAAGAGCGTCGAGTTCAATGACTTTAAGGAGCTTCTTGAAAGAAAACTTTTTCATACCTGCGATTTCGCTGATAAGTTTTTCTTCTGCCTTTGCAATTGCTCTATCGTACTCTTTCATATCAGTACTCCTTTCGTTTGATTACATCCTTATTATACTTAGAAATACTGATTTGTCAAGTGATTTTGCACAATTGTATAATTGCTTATTTGTGCATTATGCACAATAAGGGATTTTGTTAAAAAATAAACACACTTGACACAATAAACAATAAAGGTCATATTCTTTTGTATATATTGCACAATAGGCTTAATTGTGTTTGATGAATTTTGCCGAAAAATAGGGGAGAGCATTTAGCTCTCCCCGAAAAGTTTGTATACTTTTTTCTGAAAAATATTCGATTTTTTTGAAAATTATTCGTAGAGAGGATATTTTGCAAGAAGAGAACTAACAGTCTCTCTGATTTTATCAGCACTGTTTTCAAAATCAGTTGCAGCAAGATAAATGCATTCTGCAATTATCTTCATATCTTCCTTTTTAAGCCCTCTTGTTGTGACAGCCGCTGTGCCTATTCTCACACCGCTTGTGATAAAGGGACTCTGGGGATCACGGGGAACAGCATTCTTGTTTACGGTGATATATACCTCATCAAGCTTGTGTTCAAGGTCCTTACCTGTGATATTCATATTCTGCAAATCAAGAAGAATAAGGTGGTTATCGGTGCCGCCTGAAACAAGATTGAAGCCTTTTTCACTGAGGGCCTCTGCAAGTGCAGCAGTGTTTTCGATAACACCCTTCTGATATTCCTTGAAGCTGTCCTTTAGTGCTTCACCGAAGCAAATTGCCTTACCTGCAATAATATGTTCAAGGGGACCGCCCTGTGAACCGGGGAAAATTGCCTTGTCAATTGCCTTTGCAAGCTCTTCCTTGCAGAGAATAAGACCGCCTCTGGGACCTCTTAATGTTTTATGTGTGGTTGTTGTAACAATATCGGCATAGGGCACGGGTGAGGGATGAAGCCCTGCGGCAACAAGTCCTGCAATATGTGCCATATCAACCATAAATAATGCTCCGACTTCCTTTGCTATTTCGGAAATTCTCTTGAAGTCAATAATTCTGGGATATGCACTTGCACCTGCAACAATAAGCTTGGGAGAAGCTTCCCTTGCTGTTTCAAGAAGCTTGTCATAATCAATTCTTCCGGTAACTGCATCAACACCGTAGGATACGAAATTATAAAGCTTACCTGACATATTTACGGGAGAGCCGTGTGTGAGATGTCCGCCTTCTGCAAGGGACATACCGAGCACTGTGTCACCGGGATTAAGAACTGCAAAATAAGCGGCAAAGTTTGCCTGTGAGCCTGAATGGGGCTGAACATTTGCGTGTTCGGCTCCGAAAAGCTTCTTTGCTCTTTCAATGGCAATTACTTCACATTCGTCAACGGCAACACAACCGCCGTAATATCTTTTTCCGGGATAGCCTTCGGCATATTTATTTGTGAGAATGCTTCCCATTGCAGCCATAACTGCGGGAGAAACGATATTTTCCGATGCTATAAGCTCAAGATTTCTTCTTTCGCGTCGAAGCTCATGCTCTACTGCCGCACCAACCTCAGCGTCTGCATTTTTGATAAACTCCGTTACACTCTGAACATTAAACATTTTTCTTCCTCCACTTATATATTAAGGATATTTTTACAAAATCATATTGCTTTCGGGAGATCCCATCTGAATACTGAGGCAAGAAGTCTCAGTGCAAAAATAAGTATTATTCCGCTTAAAACCGAAACGAGCTCCGTACAGTCACAAATAACATAAAGCACATAATAAAGAATTCCGCCTGCAATGGATGCCACTGCATAAACACGCTTGCGAAGCACAAACGGCACATCACTGACTATGACATCGCGAAGAATTCCTCCTCCGCAGCCCGTGGTCATTCCGAGAAAAACAACGAAGAAAAAATTATCTTCAAATCCGCTGTTGATTGCAACATTCATTCCCACAACGGTAAAAACACCAAGCCCCAGTGCATCAAATACATTATTTACCTTATCAATAATAACAATATTTTCCGAAAATCTGTTTTTCAGAATACTTGCAACAATAAAAGTCAGAACACTGGTTGCAAGGGCAAAAATCAGATATATGTAATTTCTGAACATAGCGGGTGGGAGATTTCCGAGCAGAATATCTCTTATTGTACCGCCGCCCAGTGCCGTTATTGTTGCCGAAAAAATTACTCCGAAAATATCAAATCTTTTTGTAATACCGAGAACCGCACCTGAAATTGCAAAAGCACAGGTTCCGATAAGCTCAAGAACGAGAATAACCGTGTTCATTCCAAGGCTTCCTCTCAGACAAATTATGCCAAAAGTATATCAAAATACTAAATTTTTTACAAGTGAAATTATTAATTAAAATTATTTTTGTAAAATAGCAAAACTAAAGCAAAAAAACAACATCAAAAATGTGCAAAAAATACAAACATACAAACATAAATGCCGCCCGCAAAAAACGGGCGGCACAGAAATTTTTTATCAGGAAATAATAATTCTTGTATCAGCTGTAATGTTGTCTAAATTGTAAACAGCAACATAAGCGGCTTCTCCGGTGAGATGGTTATAATCAAGAAGCCATTTGGTTTCATATGTTCCCAGCTCATTTCCCGGAGTCCATTTTACATTAACAACCTGCTCGGGATCCTTCTTCGTAACAAGAAGAGTGATACCGTCACCGCTTGTCACCGTAAATTCAGAGGGAGTGATTTCATCTTCTGTTGAACGGATAACCTGATATGTAACACCGTCTGCTTCGGAGGCATCAATCACAACATTGTAATATGCGGTAAGTGAATCAAGAATATCAAGCTTAATACCGAAAAGATTTAAAATAAGTCTTAAAATTCTTTTAAAGAAAGACATTATTCCGCTCATGCTTTCTTCCTGCAGACCTGAAACAATAACTTTGCAGTCTGTAGTGATATTTTCAATTCTGTAAAGACGGCAACCGTCTTCGTCAACACCGTAGGAGGTCAGAGGCTCTGTTCCGCCCATAATACCCACAAGCATATCGGTGTCTTCTTCATCAAGGAAACCGCCTAAAACAGAAGTTCCTCTCGATACGCTTACTTTAATACCTGCTGCAGAATAGCCTTTGTCAACCTGAACTCTGAACTCAAAGCTATCGCCGTAATAAGTAACCTCATAGTTTGCATCTTTAAGAGTTTTTACCTTATACCCGTCACCTGATGTGAGCTTGACATTGTAGTGATTTCTGAGAAGAACAGGCTCATTGGTTTTGTCATCAAACTCTGCCACACGGACATATAAATCCTTATCAACAATAACAGCATAATCATCCTGTGCATTAAGTGCTGCAGCTTTTTCCGGACCGTCAGCAGTTTTAATAAAAACTGAAGCAGTATAAACATTGTACTTTTCGGATGTCATAACCTTAAAAGCAATTGTATCACCGTGAGCAACCTCAACAGCCCCCTTATATTCAACGGGACTGTATCTTTCAGGGGGAATCTGGTCCTGATAGCTGGGAAGAACATTTGAAGGAAGCATATAACGGTTGTCAAAGAATATATATTTACCGGCGGGATCTTCAACATACTGAATCTCACCGTTTACACTCACAACATAAATATATGCATCCGATTCCAGCTTCTGGGGTGCCTGGAAATAAACCTTATGTGTAGCTACAGGTTCTGTATTTTCTGTGTTTTCACCTTCTGCTGCAAATGCAGGAGTGAAGGTAAGCACAAGCATAAGCATTGCAAGAAGAACACTGATTGTCTTTTTCATTACAATTCCTCCTATGGAATATTATAATAATTATACAATCATATTATACTTAACAAGAACAAAAATGTCAACTCACACTTTGTTAAGTTCACAGCCCCTTTTTTTGTTAATTTTGGCTATAGATTATTGAAAAATATAAAAATATCGTATAAAATTAATTTTGCATAAACGAAAAATTAACAATTTACGGGAGAACAATAATATGTACCCTACATATGAATCCGACAAGAAACTCATAGCCGTCGTTCCCCACGAAAGACAGATTTCTCATCAGCAGATGGAATTCTATGCCTTTATCCATTTTACCGTAAACACCTTTACCGATAAAGAATGGGGTGACGGCACAGAAAGTCCCCTTATTTTCAACCCGACCGAGCTTAATTGCAGCCAGTGGGTTGATGCCTGTAAAAGTGCGGGAATGACCGGTCTTATTCTCACTGCAAAGCACCACGACGGTTTTTGCCTGTGGCCATCTGCCTATACTGAGCATTCCGTTAAAAATTCCCCTTACAAAAACGGAAAAGGCGACATTGTAAAGGAAGCTGCCGAAGCCTGCAAAAAAGGCGGAATAAAATTCGGTGTCTATCTTTCACCGTGGGACAGAAACTGCCCTTTCTACGGACAGGGCAAGGCTTATGATGACTATTATTGCAATCAGCTGACTGAGCTTCTCACAAGCTACGGTGATATTTTCTCCGTGTGGTTTGACGGTGCCTGCGGAGAAGGTCCTAACGGAAAAAAACAGGTCTACGACTGGGAAAGATACTATGATACCATTCGCCGTCTTCAGCCTGATGCCTGTATTTCAATATCAGGTCCCGATGTACGCTGGTGCGGTAATGAGGGGGGCGACACAAGAGAAAGCGAATGGAGCGTTATTGCCGAAGCAATGAAAAACGGTGAAGCTCCCTCAAATACGGACAAGGACCTCGGAAGCCGCACCCTTATGGAAAATGCAGTAAGTGCCGTGTGGCAGGCGGCAGAGGTTGACACATCAATCCGTCCCGGCTGGTTCTGGCATAAAAAAGAAAATACAAGAGTGCGTTCTCTTTCAACTCTCAGTGACATTTATTTCAGAAGTGTGGGAGGCAACTGCACACTTCTTCTCAACATTCCCCCTGACACAAGAGGCTTATTCCACGAGGCGGATGTAAAGCGTCTCAAGGCATTGGGAGAAAAAATCAAAAAAACCTTTGCAGCCTGTCTTTCCGACGATGCTGTTTTCTCTTCAGACAAATCTGACGGTAAAAACTTCATTGAAAACGTTAAAACCGATTCCTATGACACATATTTTTCAACAAACGAGGGAGAAAACACGGCAAGCATCACAATAAGCTTCCCCGAAAAAAGAAAAATCCATATGGCAGTAATCAAGGAAAATATCCTTTTCAGTCAGAGAATAGAAAGCTTCACCATAGAATGTCAGCACAGTAAAAGCTGGAAAAAGCTTTTTGACGGCACAACAGTAGGCTATAAAAAAATAGCCCGTTTCCGCCCCACCGTAACGAATACGGTAAGAATAACGATAACGGACTCCAGAGTAAACCCGGTAATATCACACATTGCAATATACTAAATCAAATTTAGCAGTCAAGGACTGCTAAATTATGATAATTCGGAATTCGGAATTATGAATTCGGAATTTCGGGACCTGCGGTCGGCATTATATGTGCTTCGCACATTCCTGAAAAAGCGATGTGCGAAGCACGAGCCATAGAGCGTAAGCGGAGCAAGACACGAAGTGTCTTCCTCAATTCTGAATTCCGAATTCCGAATTTTTATCGGGCTTCAGCCCGATAAATTATGATTTATATTGAGAATGCTTGTTGCACTCCTTCTTTTTTCAGGTATCTTTCGAAGACATCGTCTATGTCTACGTCTTTTTCGAACTGCACGTTCAGGTGGATTGTCAATGTTTTGTTGTCAGCGGATGCATTTACTACCGAATCAAAAATCTGCACTCCGTTTGCTTTGAGGAAGCTTTTCAGCTCCTTTACTGCTTCGGGAGAATTATCAAGCTGGACAAAGCAGGGAACAAGGTTATCGTTTGCGAGAACCTTATCAAAGCCTATAAGGAACTTGTGGAAGATAATCTGCACGAGAAGCAGAAGAATAACCGAAATAAAGGCAATTGCATAAAGTCCTGCACCCATTGCCATACCCACTGCTGCAGTAACCCAAATGCCTGCCGCCGTGGTAAGCCCCTTAATTGATATACCCTTTACGAAAATCATGCCTGCACCGAGGAAGGATATTCCTGTGATTATGTTCGAAGCAACCCTTGAAACATCAACCTGCACGGAATTAAGATACACAATATCAAGAAAACCGTATTTTGATATAATCATCATAAGTGCGGCACCCATAGCAACAATGATATGAGTTCTGAAGCCGGCATCCTTTTGCCTTAACGTTCTTTCAACACCGATAATTCCTCCGCATATACCTGCAAGGACAATTCGGCAAATGAGAACAGGATCGGAATATCCGTTAAAAAATTCTATAATTTCTGTCATTTGTCTTCCTCCCTGTAATTAATAATATTAGATTATATGCTGTGAACACATTAAAATCAAGTACTATAATTTTTTTCAGCAAATTGCAACAATTGACATATTTTATTTGTTTATTTTTCCTATAATGAATTTTTAGTATTTACATTTCTTTTCAAAAGTGATAAATTTTAATGTGCAAGGAAATATAAAAGGAGTAATCAGATATGAAAAAAGCAGTATCTCTTATTTTATCTTTAATTCTTATTATTCTTCTCGGCATCCCCGCTTTCGCAATTTCCATTGAGGAAGGCACGGGAAAGCTGAACAATCAGTTCGTTTACGGCATCGGCCCCAAAACAGACGGTATTGCAACCGATTACCGTTATTTCTCCCCCGTGAAGGAAAATGACAGTGCAAAATATCCTCTTGTCGTATGGCTTCACGGTATGGGCAACGGCGGTTCAGAAGGCAAGCAGATAACCGCATCAAATATTTGCTACTGGACAAGTGAAGAATTTCAGGCTCGTTTTACAAACGGCGGTGCTTTCATTCTTGCTCCCCGTTCTGATGAGCTCAAGGGTGCTTGTTGGAACGAAGGCACAATAAAACCCCTCAAGGCTGCAATTGATGACTTTATTGCAAAAAACAAGGATAACATAGACCTTACAAGAATTTATGTAGGCGGCTATTCAATGGGCGGTAAAATGACACTTAAAATGGCTGTGGCATATCCCGAAATGTTTGCTGCAGCATTCCCCATCTGTCCCGCATGGTCTCCCTCTGCCAATGCATTAAAATATATTGCAGATATGCCCGTCTGGATAACATCAGGCAAGACAGATCCTCTTGTAAACTATTATTTCTCTGTTTCAAAGACATTTGAAAAGCTTTCCGAGGTAACAAACAATCCCGAAGAAGTAAGATTTTCAACTCTCAAAAAGGTTTGTTTTGAGGACGGAAAAAGATGTACAAGTGCACATCATGCATGGTATTCGGTAAATCACGATATGTTCTCTTCCGATAACGGTGCATATCCTCATATGTCAACAGTAAACGGCCTCGGAGAAGAAGTTACACTCACATATCCCGACGGTATGATTTCCTGGCTTTGCTCCCATACTTCCGATTACAACGGTGAAGCATCCGAAGGAAAGGGCAATCTTGAAAATATAAAGGAAATTGACAATATGATTGGTGTTACCGATATTATTGATTTCTTCCGCACTCTCTTTAAGGCAATCAAGGGACTTTTCTCTTTCTGATAAATAACAGTCCATATCAGCCGGATGTTCTGACATCCGGCTGTTTTTATGCAGAAAAGTATCCGACAAACAAACATTTTTATGTTGGTTTGTGTAAATAATCTGTAAACTTTTGTACAAATAAATTGCAAATAAAAATTTTTTCGGGTATCATTTATTTTATATACTTTGTAATAATTATTAAGGATGATACAATATGAAGCTTGAAAATGTACCCACCATAAGAGACTTGCTGGATATAGCTCCCGCAAAGCACAACGACAGAACCTTTATAAAGTTTGTCCGTGACGAAAAAATCGTCGAAAAGAAGTTCAGCGAGGTAAGAAGTGACGGACTTGCAGTCTGCAGATTTCTCCGCCACGATATTCCGGAAAGAACACATATTGCAATTATCAGCAAAAGCACATATGAATATATAGCCTGTATGACAGGTGTTCTTACAGGCGGTCACGTAGCAGTGCCCATTGATCCCGATTCAACCGCAAAGGATGCCTCCGATATCATCAATGACTGCGATGCAACGGTTATTCTCTACGGCGAGGAATTTTCCGACAGAATAGAGGAAGTGAAGGCACTTTGCCCCAAGCTTCGCTACGAAATGGTAATATCTCCCGAAAGCTATGAAAAAATCTATGAAGAGTTTTCAGATACCTCTGAATACGCTCACCTTTCAGACTATAAAATGGTTCCCGAAGACTGCTGCCTTATTATTTATACATCAGGCACTACAGGTGACAGGAAGGGCGTTATGCTTTCCTGCGAAGCCCTTGTGAGCAACCTTATTTTTGAACCCTATGATCCGATTGTTATCCGTGTGGATACAATCCTTTCAGTTCTTCCTTTACATCACATTTTCTGCTTTATCTGCGGTTACATAGGACCTCTCAATGTAGGAAACTGCGTATGCCTCAACGGTGAAATGAAGGACCTTTTCAAAAATCTTCTTCTTTTCAAGCCCAATCAGATAAGAGTTGTTCCCCTTATTGCACAGGGTATTTTAGCAAGAATAAAGGGCGTTCAGGCAAAAAATCCTTCCCTTTCTCCCAAGGAAGCCGCCGCTCTTGTTACGGGCGGAAATCTTGACCTTATGCTTGCAGGCGGTGCTTATCTTGAACCCGCTCTCTGTAAAGCATATGAGCCCTACGGAATTCTTCTCAGACAGGGCTACGGAATGAGTGAAGCCAGTGCAAAGGTAACTCTTCCCGATCCCGGCTGTCCCGTGGACAGTGTAGGCAGAATTATGAGCACCGTCAATGTCCGCATTGTAGACAATGAAATTCAGCTTGACACTCCCGGTATGATGATGGGCTATTATAACCGTCCCGAGGAAACAGCGGAAGTCATTACAGAAGACGGATGGCTTCGCACGGGTGATATCGGAAGAATTGACGAAAACCGTGTTCTTTACATCACGGGAAGACTTAAAAATCTCATTATTCTTTCAAACGGAGAAAATGTTTCTCCCGAAGGAATTGAAAATAAATTTAAAGCCAACAAACTTGTTGAAGAAATTTTGGTTTATGCCGAAAAGGATGTTATTGTTGCTGAAATTTTCCCCAACAGTGAATTTGCAGAGCTTAACGGCATCAGCGATATAAAAGCAGCTCTCATCGAATTTACGGACAAATATAACGAAACTGCACTCCCCTCTCATATCGTTGCAAAGGTTGTTGTGCGTGACACTCCCCTTGAAAAGACAGCAACAGGCAAAATCAAGAGAGTGAAAAACTGATTTACGGAGGCAAATCAATGAAACCGAAAAACGGCGAAACCGTATATAAGCTCATACATTCACAGGAAATGGTGCAGTATATGTGGAAATATTCCGTACATATGCAATCCACTCAGGTTCCGCTTGCCATAGCCTTTGAGGAAAATCTTGATTTCAGCACACTTGCAAAAGCGGTGAACATTGAAATCCGAAGAAATGACTGTATGAGACTGCGAATTTTCCGTGAAGGACTTAAAGTAAAACAGTTTTTTCTGGACGATTATAAGCTCGAAAAAATACCCGTCAAAAAGTTTTCGTCAAAAGATGAACAGATTAAATTCTTTGACAGTGTTGCATCAACAAAGCTTGATGTTTTCGGCGGTGAAATGTTTAAAATAATTTTCTTCCGCACGGCAGATGATAAAAGCGGTATATTTATCTGTGCATCCCATATGATAATGGACTTTGCTGCCGCTTTTATGTTCTTCAAAGACCTCATCTCGGTTTACGACAGTCTTAAAAACGGCAGCGACCTCCCTAAAGCTCTTGCAAAATACGAGGATATCATAAAAAAAGAACAGGATAATCCCGAGCTTGAAGAAAAAATAAAAAAAGACAAAAAAGAGCTTGATGAATTTGTTGCAAAGGACAGAAAGCCCTTTTACAATGCAATAAACGGCACAAAGATTCTCAATATGCAGAAAAAGCTTCTTCATAAAAAGGATATGACAATGCCTCATATTTATCTTCCCGTTCTCGATTCCACACACCTTATAAAATGTCATCTTTCAGATGAAGACAGCAAAAAGCTTGATGCTTTCATAAAGGAAAATCATTTAAGCCCCGAATGGGTTATACAGCTTGGCTTCCGCATTTATCTTTCAAAAATAAACGAGCATACCAACGACACTCTTTTCTGGGTGCTTTGCCCCAGAAGAAGAACCGTAAAGGAAAAGCGTTGCGGCGGCACACTGGCCTCTCCGATGCCCTGGAGAGAAATTCTTGATGACAATAAATCTTTCAGGGATACAATTCAGCAGTTGAGTGAATCACAGGTATTCCTGTTCCGTCACTCCGACGTACCCTTCACGGAGGTCCGTCAGATGGAAAGAGACCGCTATGGGCTTTCTCTTATGGCAACCTCAAACAGTATGATGTTTTCATATCTTCCCGCAGGCGAAAATGCTTTCGGTGACAGAAAATATGACTTTTCAGCATATAATTTCGGGCATTATGTAATGCCGCTTTACACTCTGACTATGCAGGAAGCTGCAACAGGCCGTTTCGTTTTTTCATACATTCACCGTCTTTTCCTGACAAAAGACGAGGAGGTTTATGCTTTTCATGACGGCGTTGTCCGCACCATTCTTTGCGGCATAGAAAACCCCGACAAAACAATAGGAGAAATTTTGGAGGAAATATAATGGATATTTTTGAAGCACTTAAAGAAATAATCTGCGAATATGTAGAAATCGAGCCCGAAGAAATCACAGAGGAATCCTCTCTTCGTTATGATCTCGGTGCATCTTCATTTGACCTTATGAATATAGGCAGTGCAATTGAAGAAAAATTCAAAATCACCGTAACAAGCAATGCCCTGACAAAAATCAAAACCGTAGGCGACATAGTGAATTTCCTTAATTCATAAAACAATTAATTGACACTTAAAAATAAAGCCACCCTTTCGGGTGGCTTTATTTTAAGATTTTTATTAATCTTATGCGTCTGCTTCTTCCTTTATGATGCCGAGAGCAACAAGAATCTTAGTAATTGCATCAAAGAATGCTTTTATGACGTTGATGATTTCCTGGGGAGTCATTTTTTTCACCTCGCTGAAATAATTAAATTGCAGTTATATGCAATTTTACATATTAATATTATCACTGTTTTTGTGTTTTGTCAACATTTTCATAAACTCAAAAAAAAACCGACGGAAAATCCGTCGGTCTTTTTTAGCATGCTAATTGTTAATCAGAATAAACTTATGCTTCTGTTCCGCCGCTTGAAGGTTCGTTTCCTGTGCCTTCTTCAGCCTTGGGCTTGATGATGCCGAGAGCTTCAAATATCTTGAGAATAGCATCAAAGAAAGACTTGATGATGTTGAGTACTTCCTGAATTTCCATCATTTTCACCTCACTGTATAAAAATTTGCAATAATCTGCTATATCATATTAACACACATATTTCTAAAATACAAGGTATTTTAAGAAAAAGTCCAAAAGTTAATACATATAACACAATTTTGCAAAACTTTATTTAGGTTTCGGTTTTGTCATAAAGGAAAGAACAAGTCCCGAAAGCACCGCCGCCATAATTCCCGCACTGCCTGCCGTGAGAGGTCCCGTAAACGCACCCAAAAGCCCCTTTTCGTCAACTGCCTCTCTCGTACCTTTGGCAAGAAGTGCACCGAAGCCTGAAATGGGAACGGTTGCCCCCGCTCCCGCAAAATCTATAAGCTTATCATACACTCCGAAAGCACCGAGCACGACACCGACACAGACAAATCCCACAAGAATTCTCGCAGGAGTGAGCTTTGTTTTATCGATAAGAATTTGTCCGATAACGCAGATAAGTCCGCCGACAATAAATGCCCATAAGTAATTCATAAAAACACCTCTGCAGGTATTTTTGCTCAATAATAAAAAACTATTCCCGCTTTTTGAAAAAAACATAATTTATCGGCTGAAGCCCGATAAAAATCCGAAATTCGGAATTATGAATTCGGAATTTCGGGACCTGCGGTCGGCATTATATGTACTTCACACGAGCTATTGAGCGTAAGCGAAGCAAGACACGATATGTCATCCTCAATTCCGAATGCCGGATTCCGAATTTTCATAATTTAACGGGTTCCATCTTCCGCTTATCCAATGAGTAAAATAAAGAAGGAATAAGAACATATTATGAGCAATCATACATCCCCATGCCGAAATAAGACCGCCGGAGAAAAACTGTATGAATATGAATGTACCCGCAATTCTTATGCCCCACATACCTATAATATTATAAACAAAGGGCTTGACGGTTCTTCCCACTCCCTGCATCATACCCTCTATGATTATGGAAACTCCGTAAAAGGGCTCTGATACCGCCACCATACGAAGCACTACCGAGCCTAGCTTTATAACCTCAGGTGAATCGGAAAAAATATCCATCATAAAAGGAGAGAAGCTGAAGAGAAGTCCCCCTGAAATTATCATAAGAACAACCTCCGACAAAACCGTCATCCGTGCAAATTCTTTCATTTTTTTGTTGTCTTTTGCACCGAGAGCATTTCCCGCAAGGGTTGCCGCCGCCGTCTGCATACCGTATCCGGGGATATAAAAGGCTGATTCAACGGTGTTTGCTATGGTGTGTGCAGCCGTTGCAACTTCACCGAGAGAATTTATCATTGAAGCGAAAGCGACATAACCGAGGCACGTGCCGAACCGCTGTAGCATATTCGGGAATGCAACCCTTATACAGGGAACAAGTATTGATTTATCGGGCTTTTTTGACATTTTTCTCGGAGAAAGCACAGGATGCTTCCATAAAGCCGCAGTAATTATTATTCCGCCCACGGTAAAGCCAACAGCACTTGCAATCGCAGCACCTTCAACTCCCAGCCCCGCACCGAAAACGGTAATACCCCATATTTGTCTTGTAGGGAAAATAAGCAGGAAATTGAGAACCACATTTACAATATTTACAGCAATTCCCGCATACATCGGCGTTTTCGTATCCCCTGCCGCACGAAGCACCGTACCGAATATTATTGTTGCGGCTCTCGGGAGCATCGGTGTATATAAAATGAAGAAATATCTTGCCGCAAGGTCTCTTATGGATTCATCCACCTGCATTAAAACAGGAACAACCGAACTCATTGAAAGGGTGAGCACCGTAAAAAATATTCCCGATGCGAGCACCGCAAGAACACTTTGTGCAGAGGCTCTTTTTACAAGATAAAAGTCGCCCTCACCGTGTTTTTTTGCTATAAATGAAAGGAATCCCACCCCTATTGCGGAAACCGTGCTTCCCACAAGCCAGTTGACCGTTGTGGTGGCACCCACCGCCGCCGTTGCGGAAGTTCCGAGAGAACCGACCATGGCGGTGTCAATATACTGCACCGCCGTCTGCATAAACTGTTCAAATATAGTGGGCCCCGCAAGGGAGAAGATTACTCCCAGCAAAGACCATTGAAAATTTTTTCTTTTTATCATACAAAATCCTTATTAAATAATTCGGAATTTCAGAACCTGCGGTCGGCATCATATGTGCTTCGCACTGCTGTGAACAACAAGCTTCAGCGATGTGCCGAAGGCACGAGCGTACAGAGAGAAGCGGAACAAGACGAAGCCTTCCGCAATTTCGAATTCTCACGGCTTGTCACTGACAAACTGTGATTTCGTCGTTTTCGTACACCTTTCCGCCTTTTATTACTTTACAGAATATGCCTTCTCTGGGCATAATACACTGTCCCACAAGCTCTCTTATGGCACAGCCGTTGTGACATTCTTTTCCTATCTGTGTTATTTCAAGAACACATTCACCGATTTCAAGGCGTGTTCCCACAGGAAGTGTATGTAAAATTATGCCCTCGGTTGTGATGTTTTCGGCAAAAACACCGTGGCACAGTCCGTCGGTGGGAAGGCCCTTTGATTTATCAATGCTCTCCTTTGCAAGAAGGCTTACCTGACGGTGCCATTTTCCTGCGTGAGCATCTCCCTCAAAGCCGAAATCCTCAATAAGCACACCGGGATTAATTTTTGTTTTGGGAGTACCCTTTTTTTCACTGATATTTATTGACAATACCTTAGCCATATTTACCCTCCTATGAGATTAAGCCCTCTGAAATGCTCACCGTCCTCAAAGCGGTGAGACGAAGGCTTATTATATATTATTTCATCAATTTTTTCCGATAGCATATCTTTGTTATTAATATACCGTCTTATGTCGTAGGTTACATCGTTTCCGAGACAAGGCTTTATTTTGCCGTCGGAAAGCACCCTTATTCTGTTGCAGCTTCCGCAGAATTTTCTGCTTCTCGGACTTATAAAGCCTATTCTTCCCGAAAAGCCCTCTGCAGTATAATATTGTGCAGCTCCCGGCTCCTGTTCTTCAACAGGAACAAGAAAAGGAAATCTTTCAAGAAGCTCTTCGGTTTTTATAACAAGCCTTTCGTCCTCTCCCTGCTTTGAAAAGGGCATAAGCTCAATAAAACGCACATCAATTTTATTGTCTTTTGCAAGAGTAATCAGCTTTTGGGCTTCGCTGTCATTTTTACCTCTCACTAAAACCGAATTGATTTTAACACTTGAAAATCCCGTCTCAAGTGCCTTATTCAAGCCATCCTTCACTTTTTCAAGGCTATCGGTGCCCGTGAGTGACTTATACAAGCCGCAATCCAATGTATCAAGGCTTATATTAACGCCGTCAACCCCTGCCTCTTTCAGTTCATCAGCTTTTTTGTCAAGAAAAACCGCGTTTGTGGTAATATAAAGATGCTCAATTCCGTTTACTTTTTTTATCGTCCGTGCAATATCGGTGATGTCCTCTCGCATAAGAGGCTCACCGCCCGTGAGACGGACTTTCTTTATACCCTTGCTGCTTAAAACCTGTGTGAGAATTTTAATTTCATCCAAGGTCAGTTCATTTTCAATGCCGTTTTTCTTGTTTCCGCAGTATGAGCAATTGAGATTACACCTTTTTGTGACTGAAAGACGAAGATAGTTTATTTCTCTTCCTAATTTATCCTTCATTTTTATAATCACTCTTTCCGCCTGTTTTTTCAAGCAGTCTGATATCCTTTATGACCATACCTCTGTCTATGGCTTTACACATATCGTATATTGCAAGTGCGGCAACACTCACCGCCGTGAGAGCTTCCATTTCAATTCCTGTTTTATAGGTACATTTAGCGGATGAATAAATATAAAGCTCATCCTTGCCGTTATCTGAAAACTCTATTTCGATTTTATCAATGGGGATATTGTGACAAAGGGGTATGAGGTCACTTGTTTTCTTACCGCCCATAATTCCCGCAATTCTTGAAAGGGCAAGAGCGTCACCCTTTTTAAGAGCTTCATTTTTTATGGCATCAAGGGTTTCTTCCTTCATTTTTATGACGGCTTGGGCTTTTGCGGTTCTTGAAGTCACCGCTTTTTCACCAACATCCACCATAACGGCTTCGCCGTCAGAATTAAGGTGAGTAAAACTCATAAAGCATAGCCTCCCATTTCTTCAATGCGGCTTCTGAATTCGTCACTTTTAAGTATACCGAGGAATTTCTGCACTCCCGCACCTTCAAAGGCATCCTCCGAAATCAGAAAATCATATTCCTCGTGACATATGGGAATAAAATCAAGGTCATACATTCTTGCAGCAGATAAAATTCCCAAGCCCATATCGGCATTACCGTTTTTAATTCCCGCCGCCACCGCCGTGTGGGTAAATTCTTCATTGAAATATCCTTTAACGGATTCTTTTTCAATTCCGTGCTTTTTTAACAAAAAGTCACACAGTATTCTCGTTCCCGAGCCGCCCTGACGGTTTATATATGTGCCCTTGAGTATATCTGAAAAAGCCTTTATTCCCAAAGGATTTCCCTTTTGCACCATAAGTCCCTGAACACGCTTTATACCCTTTACAAGAACAACACCGCCGTCAGGGAAATATTTCTTTATATAGGCTTCATTATATGTGCCTGTTTCCCCGTCAAGAAGATGAACGGCTCCCATATGTGCGGTTTTCGTTTTAAGTGCGGTTATTGCACCCATACTTCCCACATGAGAGGATGTAAGAGAAAGTCCCTCACCCGAACGCTTCATTATATCGGCAATTTCATCAATAACGGGATCGTGGCTTCCCGTGACAATGAGTGAATTTTCTATTTTTTCAACATCCCGAAGAAGCTCAATTTCAACCTCTTCACCGCTGTTTATTCCCTCAAGGTCCTGCTTCACCCTTAATATACCGTCTGCCTTGGTGAAGCTTGTTATAACACCTGCACCGCCCGATATGGGAACTGCAACAAAGCTGCCGTCTACTTTACCGAGAGTTACTCTTATAAACTCCTCATATTTGAGAGATGAAACAACCCGTCTTCCCAGCTTTGCGGTGACCGTTTTTCTTTTTTCATTTCTTCTGTAATATCTGTCAATAAGCGGTTTTACTATTTCATTCATTATGACAATAGCTGAAACAGGGTATCCCGGAAGTCCGATAACGGGAATTTTTCCCGAAAGCCCCAAAACTGCAGGCTTTCCGGGCTTTACTGCAATACCGTGAGTTAAAACCTCGCCCGCTTCTTCAATGATGTCCTTTGTATAGTCGTCACGGCCTGCAGAGGAGCCTGCAAGAATAAGCACGCCGTCACATTCCGAAAGTGCCGTTTTAAGAGCCTCTCTCAAAAGCTCTTTTTTATCGGGCACAACAGGATAAACGAGGCTTTCTGCTCCGAATTGAGAGAGCATTCCCGAAAATACCGTGGAATTGAATTCTATTATTTCCCCTTTTTCGGGATTTTCCTTAGGGGATACAATTTCGTCACCTGTCGGTATAATTGCAAAAACAGGCTTCTTCACAACCCGTGCATTGAGATTTCCTCCTGCAAGAAGTGCCCCCGCAAGAGTTGGGGTGATTTCTGTAAATGAGGGTATGAGCATATCCCCCATACATATATCCTCACCGATTTGTCTGACATTCATAAACGGTCTTGAGGACGAATAGATTTTTGCATCCCCGTTTTCGGTGAAAATAACATCCTCTATCATAATCACACTGTCACAGTTTTCGGGAAGAGGATCTCCCGTATCAACGGGGGCAAATTTGTCCTTACCGAGAATAACAGGCTCTCTTTCCGTGGCAGTTAATGTGTTTTCGCTTAAAACCGCAATTCCGTCCATAGAGGATGCATTATAGTGAGGTGAACAGATTTTTGCATAATGGGCACAAGAAGTAATTCTTCCGAAAGCATTTATTGCGGGAATTTCCTCGGAAACACAGGAAAATCCGTTTTTTTCAAGAGTCGCAATAAATTTTTCTCTTGCTTCTACAAGAGGAGTGTTAGAAAGATAGTTGTGCTTCATTTTATGAAATAAACCTCCGCTTCTTCCCCGCAGAAAATACCCTCGCGGTTCCTGTCAATTATTATATATCCGTCACTTTCCGACAAAAGTGATACAAGCCCCGATTTACCGAATACGGGATATATTTTATTATCTTTTATTTTCACGGCAACCATTTCTTCTCTGCCGTGGTTTGAGGGAATATCCGTTGAAAGAATGTATTTACCCTTGAAAGCCTTATATTCGGTTCCCGAAAGCTGTGCTAAAAATGGTATAACCAGTCTTAATGCAACAAAATAAGCTGCGGCAGGATGTCCCGGAAGTCCGAAAACTGCTTTATTGTCACACTTGCCGAGAATTGTGGGCTTTCCGGGCTTCAGGGAAAGTCCGTGAAAAAGAAGACCGCCTCTTTCGGATATAATTTCAGCAGTCATATCCCTTTCACCCTTTGACGAGCCTCCCGAAAGAAGAACAATATCACACTCGGTGAGAGCCCTGCCGAAAACCTTGGCAAGCTTATCTTTTTTATCCTTCACTATACCGTAATTTATAACCTCACAGCCGTTTTCACGCATAAGAGAAGTCAGCATCACGGAATTTATGTCTCTTATCTGTCCCGAAGCAGGCTTTTCGGAAAAATCCACAATTTCATCACCTGTGGAGATAATTCCCACAACCGCTTTTCTCACACAACGGATTTTTGTTATGCCCAGCGCACACAAAACACCTGTTGAAGCGGAGCCGATAACAGTACCCTTTTCAAGCACCTTATCTCCGATTTTTACATCGTCGCCCTTTCTGGTGATATTTTCACCCTTTGATATGCTTTTATTGCAAAGGCATATCCCCTGAAAGTCCTCAAGGGTGTGTTCAACCATAATCACGCCGTCTGCTCCGTCGGGAAGCATACCGCCTGTGGAAATTTTCATACATTCTCCCCGTGTTATCGGCTTTTCAGGTGTTTCACCCATCAGGATTTCACCCTCAATACTGAGCATTGCGGGCATATTCTCTCCCGCTCCGTATGTGTCTGACGAAATAAGAGCAAAGCCGTCAACCGTGGAACGGTCAAAAGGAGGGATACTTTCAGCAGAAAAAATATCCTCGCTTAAAATTCTTCCCTGACCGTCGGTTGTTAAAAGCTCTTCATCGGGAAGACGGTAATCAAATTCATTTTTCAATATTTCAAGTGCCTTATCAACAGTTATAACACTCAACATCAGTCAATTCTCCACATATCAATAAATTTCTTTGAGAAAGCCGTTTTCGGAGCTTTCAGGAGCTCTTCGGGTGAGGTATCCTCAACAACCTCGCCGTCTGTCAGCATAATAACTCTTTCGCAAAGTCTTTTTGCCTGTAAAGGAGAGTGAGTCGCAACAATTAAAGTTGCATTTTTCTCATTTATATAATCACTTATTAATTTTTCAATAAGCTCTGTACCTTCAATATCAACGGCTCCCGTAGGCTCATCGAGAAGAAGAATGTCACCGTCAAGAACAAGAAGCCTTGCAAGGGCAAGTCTTGCCGCCTCTCCTCCCGAAAGGGATAGTGCATTCTTTTTATAAAGGGCATCAAGCCCTGTTTTTCTCAAAGTCTCAAAAGCCTTTTCTTCCTTTTCTTTTTTCTTCCCCGTCATTGAATATGTGACATTATTCAGCACACTCATATCAAAGGGGATGTTTTTCTGGGGCATATATAAAATTCTGCCGTCTGTATTCATACTTCCCTCACAGGGAATAATTCCCGCAAAAGCTTTGAGAAGTGTGCTTTTTCCCGAACCGTTTGGCCCCGTAAGAGCAAGCCTTTCTCCGTCTTTTATTTCAAGAGAGGAAATATTAAGAACTGTTCTGTCCGAATAAGTCTTTTTTATATTTTCACATTTAATCATCGGCTTTTTCTCCTTTCATAAGAAGTGAAGCCAGAACATTCACAACAAGAGAAATCATAAGAAGCACAATTCCTAAAGCCAGTGCGAATGTAAATTTGCCTTTATTGGTTTCAAGAAGAATTGCGGTGGTCATAACTCTTGTTTTCCATTGGATGTTTCCGCCTACAAGGCTCACCGCACCCACCTCGGCAATGCTTCTGCCGAAAGCTGTTAAAACCACACTTAAAAGTGCTTTTCTGTTATGAAAAAGAAAAAGCCCCATTGCTTTTCTCTTTGACAAAGAAAGCCCCCCCGCAGTTTCCCTTAAAGCTTTACCCGAAACAGAAACGACAGAGGATGTGAGACAGACTACAACAGGGGTAATGAGCATTACCTGTGCTATAACCATTATTTCAACGGTAAAAAGAAGCCCTAAAGAGCCGAAAATACCGTATTTTGTAAAAAGCATATAGACTATCAGACCTGCCACCACAGGAGGCAGGCCCATAAGAGTTGATGATATTCTTTTAAGAAGCCGTCTTCCGAAAAATCTCTCTTTTTCTAAAAGCACACCTAAGGGCATTCCGATAACACAGGAAATGAGAGTGCTGAAAAAGGACATCTGCAGTGTGACGCCTATGATGTGAATAAGCTCCTTATCCATTGAAAGAAGCATATTCACCGCTTCCGAAAATTTTTCCATAAATTATTCGGCAATAACCGTAAATAAAGCCTGTCCGTACTGACTTTCGCCGTATTTTGCAATAAGTGCATCTGCTTCGTCGGAAAGAATCCAGTTTATAAATGCCTTTGCACCGTCGGTGTTTATGCCGTCAAACTTTTCGGGATTGCATTCAATTACGGAATAGGTATTTTTCATATCCTCACCCTCTGCGAGGATTATATCGAGAGAAGCGAGAGACTCTTTGTTTGCAAGGAATGTTGCCTTATCTGTGAGACAGTATGCATTCTGTTCGTTTGCCATTGTAAGACAGGCACCCATACCCTGACCTGCAGAGATATACCACTTATCTGTTGCGGCATCGGGAGCAGTGTCGCCCCAGATTTTAAGCTCTGCCTTGTGTGTGCCCGATTCGTCACCGCGGGAAATGAATTTGCTTTCGGCTGCCTTTATCTTTGCAAAGGCGGCAGCTGCATTTTCACTGTCTTTAATGCCTGCAGGATCATCCTTGGGGCCGACAACCACGAAATAGTTATACATAAAGGGAATTCTTTCAACACCGTAGCCTTCATTTACAAATTCTTCCTCGGAGGCCTTGGAGTGAACAAGAATAAGATCTGCGTTGCCGTCTTTTGCTTTTTGAATAGCGGCACCGGTACCGGCAGACTGAACTTCCACTTTATAGCCTGTCTTCTGTTCGAAAACAGGTAGAATAGCGGGAAGAAGTCCCGAATCGTTTACGGATGTTGTGGTTGAAATGCGGATTGTGGGATTTGCGGGAGCAGTAACCGAAGTCTGCTCTGCTGTTGTAGTTTCATCTGCAGCTGTTGTTTCTTCAACATTGCCGCCGCAGGCTGCAAAAGCGAAAACAATTGCAAAAGCCATTAAAAGTGCGAGAAATTTTTTCATTTTTCTTACTCCTTTTCAAACACGGAAGGCGGAAAGGTTTCCCTTTTTCACCCTTTGACCGATAGAAAAATATTTCGGTCACGGTTTCATTCCCCTTGCAAAAAACTGTTTAGGCGGATGAACTCGGATAATAAAATGAATAATGAATTTTACTTCCGTTACATTATACAATAATAATATAATAAAAGCAACAATATTTACAAAAGAGCCTTGTGCCCCTTGTAAAATAAAAATTTTGAGTGTATTATATATTTGTAAAATTATATTCGGGAGTGTTAAAATGATTTTCGGAATTCTGACAGTCAGCGACAGATGCAGCCGAGGTGAAGCCGATGATAAAAGCGGTGTGCTTATGGCTGAAATGTTAAAGCCTCTCGGAGAGATAAAAGAATATCTCATTGTTCCGGATGAGAAAGAGGAAATTTCAGCTTCTCTCATAAAAATGGCAGACGAAATAAAGTGTGATGTAATTTTCACAACGGGCGGCACGGGCTTTGCCCCGCGTGACATAACCCCCGAAGCCACAAAAGAAGTTATTGAAAGAGAAACTCCGGGAATTTCCGAAGCTATAAGATATGAAAGTCTTAAAATCACACCGAAAGCAATGCTTTCGAGAGCAGTTTCGGGAATAAGAGGTAAAGCTCTTATAATAAATCTGCCCGGCTCTCCTAAGGCTGTAAAAGAATCCCTTGAGGTTGTTCTTCCCGTTCTCCCCCACGCAGTTGAAACCCTTTCGGGAAACACGCAGTCTTGCGGAGGAAATTATAAATGACAAAGGAACAAGCACAAGGATTTTCACTTCGCGATTTTACCTGTGCCGTCATAGGTGTGGGAGGGCTCGGCTGTAACATTGCCGTTCATCTTGCGGGTGCGGGTGTGGGACAGCTCATTCTCATTGATTTTGATAAGGTTAGCGTCAGCAACTTAAACAGACAGTTTCTTTATACACACGAAGACATCGGAAAAGATAAGGTTTTTTCTGCAAAAGAAAGGATTAACTGTTTTTCGCCCGATGTGAATATCACCGCTCTCCCCATAAAAATCGGGAAAAATAACATCCCCGTTGAGCTTAAAAGCTGTGATATGATTTTCCTAGCCGTTGACAACAAAAAGGCAAGAGAATACATATCCCTTTTCTGCGAGGAAAACAAAATCCCTCTTATGCTGGGCGGAATTGACGGGTTTTACGGAAAAGCCTATTTATATATTCCCGACATAACACCCACACCGAAAAATGCGGGAATGCTTGACGGAAAAAAAGCCGAGAGCAATATTTCCGCAGCCGCGGGAATTATAGGCTCAATTCAGGCTTCAACGGGAATACAGTATCTTCTCACAAATGACAAACACTTAGGCGGAAAGCTGACAGTATTTGACAAAGACACCTTCAACACACTCATATTAAAATAACACATCAGGAAAGAGGAAACGAGATGACTAAACTTAAAGCCTATATGGGACACGTACTCTTTGTTGACCTTACAAAAAAAGAGGTAAGCGAGTTCCCTTGGACAGATGAAGACAGAATAAGGACTCTCGGCGGTAAAATAATGGCTGCCGACATTCTTCTCAACCACATACGCCCCGGAATGAAGGCATTTGACGAGGACAACTGGATTGTTATCACAACAGGCCCTCTCACCCGTTGCGATTCCCCTTCATCCACAAGATTCAACATATCCACCGTATCTCCTCTTACGGGTATTCTCACATCCTCAAACTGCGGCGGCCCCTTCGGCAGACGACTAAAAAAAGCGGGCTGGGATGCCATGATAATCACGGGAAGAGCAGACACACTCACCTGGATAGAAATTGAAAACGAAAAGGTCACCTTCCACGATGTCCCGGAGAGAGCGGGACAGCTGACAGGTGAAGCACAAAAGGGGCTTCCCTCATCAACAGGTAAGCTTGTTATCGGCCCTGCAGGTGAAAACAAGGTATTATATGCCTGTGTATTCTCGGGCGAGAGAACTGCGGGCAGAGGCGGAGTCGGTGCAGTTTTCGGAGACAAGAACATAAAGATCATCACCGCAAAGGGTGACAAGGAGCCTAAAATCCACGATCCCGAGAGATTAAAAACAATAAATGAACAGTGGAAAAAGACACTGCTCAAGCACCCCATCACGGGTGCACAGCTCTCGAAGCTCGGCACGGCGGGACTTGTAGCCCCCATGCAGGCACACAGAATTCTTGCCACAAAGAATTTCGGTGACGGAAGATTCGAAAGCTTTGAAAAGGTCTCGGGTGAGGAGCTTGCAGAAAAGCACCTTATCAAAAACGGCGGCTGCTTCTCCTGTCCCATGAAGTGCGAAAGAAGAGTTCGTTATGAGGGCAAGAACATAAAAGGCCCCGAGCTTGAAACTCTCGGACTTTTAGGTCCCAACCTTCTCAACGACGACATTGAAAAAATAATCAAGTGGAATTATGAGCTTGACGAGCTGGGTATTGATACCATTTCAGCAGCAGGAAGCGTTGCCTTCGCTATGGAATTACAGGAAAAGGGCTTATGGGATTCGGGACTTCATTTCGGTGAAACTGACAAGCTCAGCGAAGTATTCCACGATATAGCATACCGCAAGGGTATCGGAGCAGAGCTTGCCGACGGAACAAGAAGAATGAGCGAAAAATTCGGCGGCAAGGAATTTGCAATCCACGCAAAGGGTATGGAGCTTGCGGCTTATGAGCCCAGAGGTGCCGTCGGTCACGGTCTCGGTTATGCCACTTCCAACCGCGGCGGCTGTCA
>JAZSJT010000002.1:0-10644 GCA_045534425.1 Acutalibacteraceae bacterium
GTTGCCCTTTTGTCTTTTTTTGCTTTGTTTTTTGCTTGTTTTCTATGCTTTTATTACTGCTTCCCATAGTTATTTCCACTTGTTTCTCAGTGTAAAATCTACTGGTGTACTACTGTGGAACTTACTTTGGGAATTTACGAAATTAAAAATAAAAGCAAGAATTTTTAACTGCTTTTTTCATCAACAAAAAAATATAAGGTTGATTATTTTTTTTGTATTTGCTTCATACTTAAAAAAACAGATAAAAATTGCTGATTTTCTTTTTACCTTTTTTTATTTTCTTCAGTTTTTTTGTCAAAATGACAGTTTTTATATAATCAATATGTAACAATAAACAATTATTTCATTACCTATTGAAATTCTGCTAAAAATAGTATAATATATACAAAAAGATTTTATATTTATCATATTTTTTGAAGTTTTTTGGAGGTTTTATATGAAAAATATACTTTCTGAAGCACAAGCAAAAACACTTTTAGAGAATAAACTTCTCCATTTCTTCGGAGTTTACCCGTCTGAAGCCACATATGACCAGTTTTACAGAGCTGTTGCTCTTATTCTTGTTGACATTATGGCAAAAGAGAGAGCCGAATTCAATATAAGAGGAGATAAATCGGGAGCAAAAAGAATTTACTACCTTTCAATGGAATTCTTAATGGGCCGTTCTCTCAAAAACAATCTTTACAATCTTAATCTTACAAAGACTTTTGAAAAAGTCCTTAAAGGCTATGATATAAAGCTTGATAAGCTCTATGACTGCGAACCCGATGCAGGACTCGGAAACGGCGGTCTCGGCCGTCTTGCAGCCTGTTATCTTGACGGTCTTGCAACATCAGGCTATCCTGCAAGAGGCTATTCTCTTTTATATCAGTTCGGCATTTTCAAGCAGAAGCTTATTGACGGTTGGCAGACAGAGCTTCCCGACGAATGGCTTCCCGGCGGAGACATATGGCTTTCAAAAAGAGAAGAAAGTGCGGTTTACGTGAACTTTGAGGGTGAAATCAAGGATTTTTGGGACAACGGTCATCATCACGTGGAAATTGCCGATCCTTCTACCATCAAGGCTGTTCCCTACGATATGTTCGTTGCAGGTAAGGACGGACGAGGTGTCAGTGTGCTTCGTCTTTGGTCAAGTGAAGGAACAGGCATTGATATGTCTCTTTTCAATGAGGGCAAGCACCTTAAAGCCGTTGAAAGAGATGCCATGGCACAGGCAATCTGTAAAATCCTCTACCCCGCAGACAATCATCCCGAAGGAAAGAGCCTTCGTTTGAGACAGCAGTATTTCCTCGTTTCCGCTTCAATTCAGGATATTGTCCGCCGTCACGTGAGAGAACACGGCACAATGGAAAATATTCCCGAAAAAATGGCTATTCACATTAACGATACTCATCCCACTCTTGTTATTCCCGAGCTTATGAGAATTCTTCTTGATGAATGCGGCTACGGATGGGACGATGCTTGGAACATTGTAAAATCCACAGTTGCTTATACAAACCACACCGTTATGGCAGAAGCACTGGAATGCTGGAGCGAAGAGCTTGTTCGCCGTCTTATCCCCAGAATTTATCAGATTATAAAGGAAATTGATAACCGCTTCCGTGCTTATGTGTGGGAATGCACTCACGATGCAGATTATGTTGAAAGAACTGCTGTAATTTCCGGCGGTGCCGTGAGAATGGCAAATCTCTGTGTTGCCGCCTGTCACAGTGTAAACGGTGTTTCCGCACTTCATTCACAGATTCTTAAAGACACTGTTTTCAATGACTTCTATAGACTTACTCCCGAAAAATTCACCAATGTAACAAACGGTATTGCACACCGCCGTTGGCTTTGTCAGGCTAATCCCGAGCTTACAGAGCTTCTCACAAAGAAAATCGGTTCAGGCTTTATCGTAAACGGTGAAGAGCTCACAAAATTCAAGGCATTTGCCGACGACAAGGAAGTTCTTGAAAAGCTGGGTAAAATCAAAGAAAACAACAAAAAGAGATTTGCAGATTATATCTATAAAACAACAGGTGTGAAGCTTGACACAAGCTCTCTCTTTGACGTTCAGGTAAAGCGACTTCACGAATATAAGCGTCAGGAAATGAACGCACTTCATATTTTAAGCAAATACATCGAAATCAAGGAAAATCCCAACGGCAGCTATGTGCCTCACACATATATTTTCGGTGCAAAGGCCGCTCCCGGCTATTATGTTGCAAAGAAGATTATCAGCTTCATTATTGCACTTTCAAATATGATAAATAACGATCCCGATGTAAATAAATATCTCAAGGTTGTTTATGTTGAAGATTATAACGTTACAAAGGCAGAGCTTCTTATGCCTGCTGCAGATATAAGCGAGCAGATTTCTCTTGCCGGCACAGAAGCCTCCGGCACCGGTAATATGAAGCTTATGATAAACGGTGCCGTGACTCTCGGAACTATGGACGGTGCAAACGTTGAAATTCACGATGCCGTAGGTGACGACAATATCATTATCTTCGGTATGAAAACCGAGGAGGTCAATGAGCTCAAAAAGAGCGGCTATGTTCCCTCCAATTTCTATAATAACAATCCCACTCTCAGAAAAACTATTGACTATATCAACACCCATCTTATCGACGGAAAATCCTTCCCCGAAATCGGTGAAACAATCAAGCATCACGATCCATATATGGTTCTTGCTGATTTTGCTGACTACACATTGGCACAGAAGAAAGCGGAAGAGCTTTTCCTCGATAAAGAAAGACTTAACAGAATGTCTCTTTATAATATTGCAGGTGCAGGTATTTTTGCCGCAGACCGTTCTATAAACGATTATGCAAGAGACATATGGCACACAGTAAAAGCATAAACCAGTCTTATGCTTACAGTGAAGCTGCAAGCAGCTTATTCAGCTCCGAAAGCTTCTATTCTAACCACAGCTTGCAATACGGAGATTTTCCGTATTGCATTTTGGTTTTAATTGGCTTATTATTTTATTATACTAATTTTCGGTGGTATTTTTAATGAAATGTCCTTTTGATCCGTCTAAGCTCTGGCATAAATCCATAAGCGGTGCTGTGGCTGCAGGAAGCTCCCTGTGGCTTCGGGTTGTTCTGCCCCGCGACTTCGGGGTAACCTCCTGCTCACTGATTTTAAGTGAAGACGGCAAGAAGGATAAAAAAATACCTATGGTATGGGATAACACTGACGGTATTGAAGAATGGTGGCAGGTAGAAATCAGTCTTCCCGAGCCGAAGCTTCTGTTTTACCGCTTTCAATATGAAAATGCATGGGGCAAAACAGATATCGGTTGTACTGAAAAATCCCACCTCGGTGAAATCTGTAGTGTAAACAAATGGCAGCTGACAGTTTATTCCCCCGAATTTTCAACTCCCGATTGGATTAAGGGCGGTATAATTTATCAGATTTTTCCCGATCGCTTCTGTTTTTCGGGTGAGAAAAAAGAAAATATTCCCTCCGACAGAATTATTCGTAATGACTGGGGCGGCACTCCCGTTTATCTTCCCGATGAAAAGGGAATAATAAGAAATAACGACTATTTCTGCGGCGACTTCAAGGGAATTGAAAGCAAGCTCCCATATATTGCTTCCCTCGGTGTAAACTGCATATATCTCAATCCGATTTGTGAGGCTCATTCAAATCACCGCTATGACACTGCGGACTACAAGAAGCCTGACAGTCTTCTCGGCACTATAGAAGACTTTACATCACTTTGCAATAAGGCAAAGGAAATGGGCATCAGAATTTTAATTGACGGTGTTTTCAGCCACACGGGTGCTGACAGTGTTTATTTCAATAAATACGGCAGATATAAAACCGAAGGTGCCTATAACTGCCCCGACTCCCCTTACCGCAGTTGGTATAAATTTAAAAATGACGGCACCTATGAAAGCTGGTGGGGAATTGACATTCTCCCCGAAACACAAGAGGAAAATGCAAGCTTCTGTGACTTTATAACAGGCGAAAACGGTGTTATTGACTTCTGGCTTAAAGCAGGTGCTTCGGGAATAAGGCTTGATGTTGCTGATGAGCTTCCAGACAGCTTTCTTGACAAGGTGAGAATTGCTGTCAAGAGAAACGGTAAAGACAACTTCATTTTAGGTGAAGTGTGGGAGGACGCCACGAACAAAATCAGCCACGGCGGAAGAAGAAGATTTTTACAGGGGAAACAGCTTGATTCTGTTATGAATTATCCTGTAAGACAGGCTATAATTGATTTTCTTCTCACTGCAAATGCCGAAAAATTTATGCACAGCGTTTTTTCAATCACTGAAAACTATCCCCCTGAAGCTCTGAACTGTCTTATGAATCATCTGGGAACTCATGATACCGAAAGAATACTGTCACTGCTTTCAGGTGTCAACTGCGAAGGCAAAGACAGAGCCTCACAGGCGAATATAAAAATCAGTGAATATAATCTGAAAAAAGGAATAAAGCTTTTAAAATCCGCTCTCGTTATGTGTTATACACTTCCCGGCGTTCCGAGCATCTATTACGGTGATGAAGCAGGACTTACGGGGTGCAAAGATCCGTTTAACAGAGGATGCTACCCTTGGGGCAATGAAAACACTGAAATTCAGGGCTTTATAAAAACATTGGGTGAATTGCGAAACAATCACAAAGTCCTTAAAGACGGTGCTTTTTACCCCATTTCCGCTACTTTAGGATGTGTTGCTTATCTGAGATACAAAGAAGGTCAAAAACGTATATTTACGGTAATAAACAAGAACCCCGAAGCCATAACCTATTATCTCAATCCCGATATGCTTGAAATGAAAGCAATTCTCGGAGGTGCAAGATTCGGAAGCGGTGTCATTGTACCGGGAGAAGGCTTTGCAATACTCAGCGACTGAATTAAAGTCAGAAAGCGACTTTGCGGTCGGATGTCAGATGGTCAAACATTGGATATGGTCGGACACGGACGGCAGATGATTGATGACGGCTTTCAAAGACTTTTTGATATCACAAGAAAATATTATATACTACTTTTTACGTAAAAAACAGTGTAAGCTTACTTTCGGTATTCTTACACTGTTTTTTTGAATAAATATTAACTTAACAGCAAAAACTTTAAAAAGGAAAAAGGAGTTATTCATACGAATAACTCCTGTAAACCCTAATTAAAACTGCAAATTATGCTTTAATTAATTATTTTCTTTTCTTGGAAACTACGAATGCAGCACCTGCAAGAGCAACTACGCCTGCAGCAAGAGCGAGAACGCCTGTGTCGCCTGTCTTGTTGTCGCCGTCATCCTTACCGGGCTTTGTGGAAAGTTCAACGTCAGAAGAGGGCTTTTCTTCCTTAGTTGTGGGCTCTTCCTTAGTTGTGGGCTCTTCTGTTGTGGGCTCTTCAACCTTCTTTTCAACACCAACGAGTGTAACAACAGCATCGTCGATCTTCTGTTCAGAAGTGCCTTCGAAACCTACTACAGCATCAGCAATGTCCTTGCCTTCAAGAAGTTCGAAATAGAATACTGCAACTTCGAATTTTTCTCCGTTGATACCAGCTTCTGAAACACCGTCAAGAAGAGCATCCATGCTAAGAGCATCGTTCCATGCAGCTGTTTCCCAAAGATTCTCAAGGAAATTGAAAGCATAGCTGATCTTACCAGCTTCGTTTTCTTTGAAAGCTACACTGAAGGTGTTCTTTTCAGCATCAATAAACTTACCTACGTTACCGGCATCAACACCGTTAGCAGCTGTCTTGAACTTAAGAACTGATGTGTCATAAGAAACAATGAGGTCAGCAGCCTTGAGACCTACGCAATTTTCAGCTGTAAGTGATACGGGATAGAGACCAAGCTTGTTCTTTTCGCCGAGTTCAAGTTTGAAAACGGGTTTTTCTGCTGCGAAAGCCATTGCTGCGAAGCAAGCGATCATAGCAACTGCCATAGCAACTGCAAGCACTTTTTTTGCAATTTTCATTTTAAGGACCTTCCTTTATAAAATATTTTTTATATAATGAGCATTGCAACTCAGTATATACAGAATACACCCTTATTAATAAGAGTACACGCGTATTATACTACAGCAAAAAATCTATGTCAATAGAAAAACCGAAAAATTAACAAATAATCTCGCTTTATTGACATAAAATATTATGCGGTGTATAATCATATTGACTTTACGGATTAATATTTTACATTATTACATATTTAAAGTCAATTGTTTAAAATATGATTTTTGAGTAGTTTTTCACTTCTTTATTATATAATTTGCATAGTAAAAAAATCAACCGATAACACCACATATTGTGATTTCCACGGAGGACTGAAAAAAATGTTTGACACAATGAATGAACTGAAAAATGAATGTCTCAATTGCAGAAGATGTGCACTTCACGAAACCCGGAATAATGTTGTTTTCGGGGTGGGAAACGAAAATGCCGAAATTCTTTTTATCGGTGAAGCACCCGGTGAAAATGAGGATTTACAGGGTGAGCCCTTTGTGGGCAGAGGCGGGAAGCTTCTTGACTCATACCTCGGCAGCATCGGGCTTGACAGAAAAGACAATATTTACATAGCCAATATGCTCAAATGCCGTCCCCCGAAAAACCGCGATCCGAAGCCCGACGAAATGGATATGTGCATAGACTGGCTTCGCAACCTCGTTCACATAATGAGACCGAAAATTATAGTTTGTGTCGGCAGAATCTCCGCTCAAAGATTAATTTCCCCTGATTTCAGAGTAACAAAAGACCACGGAATTTTCTATAACAAAAACGGCACACTTATGATGGGAACATTCCATCCCGCTGCACTGCTTCGCGATCCACGGAAAAAAGGCGAATGTCTTGAAGATTTCATGAAGCTTCAGGACAAAATTAAAGAGCTGGGCATAAAAATATAACACATTCAATCAATTCAGACACCGTGTCTTATTTATCATACCCGAAATAAAAGTCGGCTCCCCTGTAAAAAGGCGGAAACCGGCTTTTTCTTATTTTAGAATTTTTATTCAAAAAAAGCTTTCAAGCTTCTGCTATAATCAACACTCGCGTTCTGCATTCGCATTCTGCACTCTGTACTCTGCCGGTTCTTTGTTTGTTTTATTATTTAAAAACAAACAAAGACAGGCTTTTACACCTGTCTTGAAAGTTTGTCTATTAATTAATAGAGGTCGCCTGTATAGGGATTGTCAGGTCTGTTGTCATCCTTGCAATCGCAGTCGGGACCGCAGTTCTTGCAATCGTCATCACATTCGCCTTTGCAGGGACAATCAAGGTCGCATCCGCAATCATAGGAATCCTTGCAGTCACAATCGGGGCCGCAGTTTTCGCAATTGTCATCACATTCGCCTTCACAGGGACAATCCTTGTCACAACCGCAATCGTATGTGCAATCACAGTCGGGGCCACAGTTGCAATCTTCGTCACAGTCACCGTCACAGGGACAATCATCATCACAGCCACAACCGTCATCGGGTTCTGTGGGTTCATCTCCGCCGAGAGAATCACCAAGAGAATCGCCGAGAGAACCGCTGTCACCGAGAGAATCTCCGAGACCGCCAACCATATCCATAATACCACCGAGATTCATTTCACCACCGAGTGAACTGAACATACCGCCAAGGTCGATATCGGCGAGACTGTCGACCATCGAACCGAGATCCATACCGCCGAGAAGAGAGCCGATATCAAGGTCAGCTGTTTCTTCAGCAACAGTAGCGGATACCGTGAGAGTTACGGATAAAGCAAGGATAAGAGCAATTGAAATTGCAATAATCTTTTTCATAAAAAGAACCATCCTTTCAAAAGTATAAGCATATTTGTATTTGTATACATTGAAAATATACTACAAAACAAAAGCCGTGTCAATAACCTTTTTAAATTAAATGAATAATTTTTTACTTTCTGCAAACAATATCCTTGAAAACAAAACATTTTTTTCCGAAGGAGCAAAAATTTATGGAAAATAAAGGAAAAACAAGAATAATTTCATTCAGAAGAAAAAAGGGACCTGAACATTTCACGGCTGAAAATCTTAAAAGCCGCACGGACATAAGCGGAAGCTATACGGGTATACCCGTAACACAGGAAAAGTTACCTGACCTTGAAGAACTGATCCCGACTCAGGATGCAGACGATCTGTAAATAAAATTCTGATTATACGAAATTTTATTTACAGTCAAAATTCCGACCTCCGACCTTTAGGATAATTTATAGTTTCCTTTAAGGAATACGTCTTCAAGAGTTTTTGAACCGTCAAGAATTGCTTTGGTATCCTCCTGTGCGGAAAGCCCGTAATAGGAATATGTCTGATTTACGGTGGAAACGAAGGAAGCAAGCTCAGTTTTTATATCCTCGTTTTCACCATCATAAAGGGCATCAAAAATAAGAATAAGGTCATAAGAATCAAGTGATTGATTTTCGTTGAATACGCTTCTTACATAGCCGTATGCGGTTTCAAGCTCGCCTTTAAGAAGATATGCAATTGCAAGCTGGAAAGAACAGTCGGGAGCATTTCCTGCAAGCTCAATTCCCTTGAGAGCTGTTTCTACGGCTCCGTCAATATCACCGCCGGCACGCTTTGCCATAGCAACAACACTGTTTGCAAAGCTGTCGGCAATATTTACCTCAAGAATTTTCTCGGCATATGCTTTTGCTTCCTGAAGCTTATCCTCTGCAAGACAGTTGTCTACATAATAGTAAAGATATACAAGAGGAAGGTCGGAAAGATATCTGCCCATTCCCGAAATCGCTTCATTTATCTTCGTTTCGTCGTCGGCACTTGCTGCAGCCATATAAAGACAATAATAAACAAAGCCTTTTTCATAATCAGTTGCATTCTCACCGAATTCTTCATCGAAAGCCGCTTTTACTTTATCGTAATCAATAGCAGAACCTGTCTGATAGTATTCGGAATAATAGGGAGAAAATACCTCGCTTGTAGATGCGAGTGCCTCAAAAACGGCTGTCATTTTTTCATATGCGGCTTTTTCTTCGTCTGCAAGGGACTTAACATCTTCTTCTGTGAGATATGTGGTGATAAGAGTATTTGCATCGGAGAGATTTCCGCTGTTAAAAATAACCTCGGCAGTTTTGAGATGGATGGAAGCATCAGTCATGGAAAATGCTTCAAGCACAGATGTGAGAGTTGCATATTCCGATGAAGCCGCTGTGAGATTCTTTTCTTTTTCGGAAGAGCTTGCCTGAGCCGCATAAGAAACGAGAGCTGCAAAAATTTTTGCATTTTCATCTGTTGCACCCTCAATTTCCTTAACAGCAGTGAGAATGTCCTCATCACCTGTTTTTCCGTCTTCAATCAGCTTATCGGCAAGCCCGATGACATTGATTTCAACCTTTCCGATTGCATTTATTTCTTCCATAACCTTAGTGTAATCGGAATTTACATTTTCTTCTTCCTTATTTACCGCAACACTTGAAAGAGCGGCAGCTTCAATGACAAAGCCTTTATTATAAAGATCAACAGTGAGCTTTTCTGCAAGCTCACGCTCATCGGCACCCATAGAAACAAGTCCCGAATAGCCCGTTGCATAATAATTCATTGCAACAACACTGTCGTCAATCCCCTTTGCTTTTCTGTCATAAATTATTCCGTCACCAAAAGCAGTTACAACCGTTTTCATTGCTTCGGAAAGCTCCTCGGGGACATTGAGCCCCTTTACAAGAGCTTCATATTCGGGAAGAGCTTCATTATCCCCGATGTTTTCATAAACCGTGTTAAAAACATCAAGGGAAAGCTTCTTAACAGAATTTACAGATGCAATAAATTTCCTGAAAGCACCGCTTACGGGATTTTTTACAGTCTCATCACTCATTTTTGACTTCATATATGAGTATGCGGCGGAATATCCCTCATTTGCGTTGATTTCAACAACGATTTCTTCAAGAATGGTAGCCTTCATAGCCTGCTGAAAAACAGACTCCGTATCGGAGCAATATGTGATTGCTTTTTCAAGATAGGTTATTCTGTCTTCATAATTTTCAGCTGCAGCAGCCTCTGCATATGTGCTTATAAATGTGCTGAAATTGGGATTTGTAACCGAAGCCACAACATAAGCCACAAGCGAGCCGACAATAACAAGAAGCAGAAGCACGGGAACGGTTACGGCAATGATTTTGCCGACCTTTTTCTTCTTTTTAGGCTTCTTTTCGGAAATCACCGTTTTCTCTTCTTTTTCATCCTCCGCCTCATCTTCATCTTCGGGTTCCCCCTCCTCAAGCTCCTGAATAACGGGACCGTTTTCGGCTTCTTCTACGGTCTCGTCATATTTTTCCTGAAAGGTTTCACGAAGTGCTTCAAGCTCTTCATTGAGAGCGACTGTTTCATCAGAAGCTTTTTCTGCTGTTTCATTAACATTTTCTGCAGAAACGGCATTTTCTTCGCCATCTGTGCTTTTATTAAGTTCGTCGTTCATTATAATTCCTCCGAAATATTGATAAGTTATATTTTAACATTTCAGGCATCCGATTTCAACACCTATTTTAACCATAAAAGCGTATCAAATAATCCTTTATATAAACTTAAAAACGGAACAGGTCTTTTCCCTGTTCCGTTTTCCTGCTTGAATTTTAGATTTTGAGCAATTTCTTTATTTCGGGAACCTTTATTACCACTGCCGTTCCGATGCAGGTTAAAATGCATTCCGGAAGCATATACTGTCCGTTATAAACGAGGGAATAAAGAT
>JAZSJT010000041.1:0-10285 GCA_045534425.1 Acutalibacteraceae bacterium
AAAGCTTGGTAACATATAATTTTAACCACCTCGCACCTGAGAAATCAGGTGCTTTTTTCTATAATAAAACTCTTGCGATTTATACTGAAATCATATGATTATGCTATCAAAAACGGCATCGGAGTCTTCCGATGCCGTCAAATTATACTTTAATCATATCACGAAGGCGTAACAAGGTCAGTCTTTTTCTCATATAGGGGGAATATTTAACGCACAGGTCGAAATATTCCCGATCTTTTTCGATGTCATTCACTGTGATTTTACAACCCGCTTTTATCATAGCAGCTTTACATTCTTCAAAAGAGGGAACACTGTGTATTATATCTCTTATTTCATTCCAGCACTCCCCTATTTTGTCAGGTCTCACACTGTCAACTATGTTTTCGGGGAAATTGAGTTTTTTTACATCTTCCGCCATATCGCCGTAGACTTCAAAAACCTTATCCCAGTTTACATTTTCCTGTGTTCCCGTCGCACTGCTGTTTTCAGCCAACTCGTTATAGAATTTCAGCATTTCGAGAGTGCACACCCCAACGTCTTCTCCGTGATAATTGGGTATTATTCCGAGAGGTAACTGCAGACATTCTATTAAGTGTGCTATTATATGCTCGCTTCCGCTTGCGGGACGGGAATTCTTTGTAAAGCTCATTGCAATTCCGGTCATAAGAAGGCTTTCAAAAATCTTTCCTGCAGCTTCTTCATCATTAACTGTTACAAGATGTGCCATATCCATAAGCGTATCAACGGCTCTTTTTGTTAGTGCGGCAACTTTTTCACAATAATATTCACCTGTGAGAAGTGAAGAAATTCTCCAGTCAACAAGTCCCACATATTTTGCAATCATATCTCCGAAGCCGGCGGATTTTAAGTATGTGGGAGCGGCGGCAAGAATTTTCGTGTCACCTATTATCACTTCGGGACTTTTTGCGGGATATGAAGCTTTGAAACCGTTTTCAACTATGGGCGATGAGTCGGAGGCAAAGCCGTCCATAGAGGGAGCTGTTGCGAAAATACAGAGCTTTTTATCGCTTCTCGCACAGGCTAATCTGCAGGGATCATTAACTGAACCCGTACCGACGGAAAGAACTGCAATATCTTTATCACTTATGAGCTCTTCAAGCTCTTCAACGTGTTTCATATCGGCAACTCTAATATTTCCGTAAAGCTTCTTTGTAACATTAAAGCCGTCAAGAGAATCTTCAATTCCCTTTGCGGCTTCAAGTGTATTATCATCAGCTACAAGCAGAAGATTTTCGGGGAAATTATTTTTTTTCAGTATCTTTCCGACTTCATTTACAAGCCCCGGACCTATTCTTATATCTCTGATTGAAGTTTCGTGAATTCTGTCGCATGGACAAGGCTTTTTGAATTCTTCAATAATACTCATAATTTCAGACATAATAAAACTCCTCATATATCAAAAAAATAATCAAGTATCGCATCAATATTTTCAAGATTGTGTTCAGTTTCTTTAGAATACATTCTTGCTGTTTCTTCTAAAGTCATTGAATTTGATAAAGCAATACAACAGATTATTACACAGGACATAACAATAAACAAGGCCCTTGAATACAAATCTGAATCATTTATCGCTTTAAGATAATATCTGTAAATAAAATATTTACAAAGTCTTATAAGCTTTTCATTATTGTTATCAATATAGCTTTTCAGGTCATCAATAGTAATATCACTGTTAATGGTATTTTCAAGAAGCTGCTCCCAAGTGCAATTAAGAATATCGCATCCGTTCAATAGCATATCCAAATAATCATTTATAAAATCAATACATATTGCAGGATGCTTCTGAATGTATGTCAAATCAATTTTATTCTGAACATCTGCCGCTTCATCAAGAATTATATTAATTAATAAACTGAAATTACCGGTGAAATCAAGAAGCTTTTTCCGAGAGTCAATAAGTAAATGAAGTATTTCATCATTACCCTTATATTGAGGAAACGGATAAATATCTTTTTTTTCTTCACTGTTCAATATTAATTTAACGCTAACGGGACAGGAAAGTGACAATGATATTTCTGTAAAGCCGTCATATTCTTCAATAAATCTCGGATGGTCCTGACAAATACGGCTTGTCATTTTTTCACCGAGGGCAATATGAATATCACAAAGCCCGCTTTCATTGAGAAACGGACACTTACCGTCAACAAGAGAAAAGCAACAGTCTCCGTCTTGATTGGTTATAAGCTGCTTTCTTATCCTTTCTCCTATGTCCCCCGTCAGTTTTTTATATTCACATAAAGTATCCTCATCAATTACAATTTCCCACGCTTTACAGCAGCTGTCGGGACAGTCACCCGCAATACAGGAAAATTTGTCATAATACGACGGAAAATAAGTTTTCATATAAACACCGCAATTCAAAAAAGTCCGTGCGAAAAAACCGCACGGACAAAATTAATCAGATGGAAATTTCCATAGCTGTATCATAAAGAGAAAGGTCGATTGACTTTTTCATATTGAGTGCTTCAACTATATCATAGTCAACGATTTCTTCTTTCTTCATAGCAACAACGCGGTTGCCGATACCGTTAAGAAGAAGGTGTGCGGCATATGAACCCATCTGGCTTCCCGCAACTCTGTCTTTCACAGAGGGTGAACCGCCTCTCTGAACATGACCGAGAACAGTTGCTCTTGCTTCAACACCGAGATTGTGTTCAATATATTTTGCAAGAGCTGAAACACCGTTGATACCCTGTGCTTCAAGCTTTTCATTGACACCCTCGGCAACAACGATAATGAAATGACGCTTACCTGTTTTCTGTGTTCTTCTCATTCTTTCAAGAATATCTTTTTCAATGTCAAACTCAAGCTCGGGAATGAGAATTGCAGTTGCACCGACTGCGATACCTGCGTTAAGAGCAAGGAAGCCTGCATGACGTCCCATTACTTCAACAACTGTGCAACGGTCGTGAGATTCACTGGTATCTCTGATTTTGTCTACCATATCCATAATTGTGTTAAGACAGGTGTCATAACCGATTGTATAGTCACAGCAAGCAATATCATTATCAATAGTTCCGGGAACACCGACACAGTTGATTCCTCTTACACTGAGGTCTCTGGCGCCTCTGAAAGAGCCGTCGCCGCCAATAACAACGATACCCTCAATGCCGTTTTCCTTACAGATGTCAATAGCCTTCTGCATACCCTCTTCTGTGCAGAATTTCTTGCTTCTTGCAGAGTGAAGCATTGTGCCGCCGCGATGAATAATATCGGAAACACTTCTGATATTCATTTCATACATATCACCCGCCATAAGTCCCGCGTATCCTCTTCTGATACCGAGAACTCTTACGCCGTTTTCGCAACCTGTTCTTACAACTGCTCTTATAGCAGCGTTCATTCCGGGAGCGTCGCCGCCGCTTGTCAATACTGCAATTGTTTTCATTTTATATTCCTCCTGAGAGTTATTTAATTATTATGGAATTATATAATATCTTTTTATTACACTAAAGTCAACCATTATTTGCTTTTTATTCCGCATAATTACTTTTATGCTTTGAGAACGACATTTTCCGCACCAAGAAGCTTTTTGAGAGCTCCTATGAGCTCGGGACTGTTCTGCGTGGTGATACCTGTATTGAAATCATATTTTGCGGTGTCTTTATAATAAAGCACAACAGGAATATTACCTTCAAAAATGGAACACATCTTTTTTGCCTTGAAGCAGTCTTCGGAAGCTGCACTTTCGATGCGTATAAAAAGTCCCGTTTTGGTTCTTCCCTGCTGAACGGGAGGCTTTGCGGCAGGTGCAGGGGGGGCATTAACAGATGCAGAGGCAGTTTTATTCTCCTGATACTGTGTATATGCACTCTGTCTTATTTTATAATCCGTATCGGGAAGTCTGTATTTTTCAAGAAGTGCCTCATCGTCGGGAATTTCTTTCAAAGGAACAACCTCTTCACACAAAAGCTTGGGAATTTCGTCGTCACGAAGCGAAACCTTACCCGTGAGAAGAATTATTTCGTCTTCAATGAAAAACTGTCCGTATAAATCAAACTTCTTGGGAAATACAAGAACTTCAATACTGCCGTAGACGTCTTCAAGAGACAGGAATGCCATTGTGGTATCATTCTTTGTAATTTTCTTTCTTACGGTTGCAAGAATACCTAAAAGCCTTACCTTTTGTCCGTCTTTATATGGTGAATCGGGTTCTGTGAGTGACGAAGAAATGATATCCGAAGTTTTTGCACTTCCGAGATTTTTTGCAAGTCTCACATATTCCGTCATAGGATGACCTGACATATAAAGCCCCGTGGTTTCCTTTTCCATTGCAAGTCTCTGCTTTTCGGGAAATTCCTTGACATCGGGCGGCGTGGGCTCAACAGCCTTTGCAAGGGATGAGCCAAGGTCAAAAAGACCTATCTGACCTTCAATTTTACCCTTTTTATCACTTTCAAGAGCCGAAAGAATATCGTCAATCATAAGGAACATCTGATTTCTGTTAAGTCCGAAGCAGTCAACCGCACCGCTCTTTATAAGATTTTCAAGAGCACGGCGGTTAAGCTCCTTACCGTAGCAACGCTTACAGAAAGAATAGAAGCTTTCAAAAGGTCCGTTTTCTTCTCTTTCACGGATAATTTCTTTTATAACACCGCTTCCGAGATTTTTTATCGCAAGAAGACCGAAGCGTACATTTTCTCCCACAACGGAAAATTTTTCATCGGATTCGTTTACACTGGGAGGTAAAACCTTGAAGCCGAGATTTGTCTGACATTCGGTTATGTAGCCCACAACCTTATCGGTATTATCAAGAACGGATGTGAGCATAGCAGCCATAAATTCCTGTGGATAATAACAACGAAGCCATGCAGTTTGATATGTAACATAAGCATATGCGGCAGAATGGGATTTATTGAATGCATAGGATGCGAATGATGCCATATCGTCGAATATAGCATTTGCTGCCTCTGCGGTGATACCTCTTTTTATACATCCGTCACACTTTGAACCGCCGTCAGTACCGTCCGAGCCGTAAAGGAAGAATTTTCTCTGCTGTTCAAGAACGTCTGCCTGTTTTTTTGCAACAGCACGGCGAACCATATCAGCAGCACCGAGAGAATAGCCCGCAAGCTCACGGAAAATCTGCATAACCTGTTCCTGATAAACAATTGTTCCGTATGTAACATCAAGAATAGGCTTTAATTCCGGTGTGTGATATTGAATTTTATCAGGCTCCTGTCGGTTTTTGAGATATGCGGGAATGAAATCCATAGGACCGGGGCGGTAAAGAGCAATAACAGCAATAATATCTTCAAGGTTTTTGGGCTGCATATTTATCATCAGTGAACGTATTCCGCCTGATTCGCACTGGAACACCCCGAAGGTTCCGCCTTCGCCCAGCATTTTATATACCTTCTGATCATCAACATCAATTTTCATAATATCAATGTCGGGATCCTTTTTTCTTATCATCTTGACTGCGTCGTCAATAACGGTGAGCGTACGAAGACCGAGGAAGTCCATTTTGAGAAGCCCTAAAGCTTCAACCCAGCCTTTATAATACTGTGTAACAACGGAATCTCCGCTTTTAAAAAGCGGAACATATTCGTCAACGGGCTTATCGCAGATAACAACACCCGCCGCGTGCATACCCGTATTTCTGGGCATACCTTCGATCTTTATTGATGTATCAATAACCTTTTTTACAAGAGCATTACTGTCATACATCTTTTTGAGCTCCTGATTGGACTGCAGAGCCTTTTCTATGGTCATCCCCAGCTCCTGGGGAATTTCCTTCTGAATTGCGGAGCATTCGGCAACACTCATACCGAGAACCTTGCCGACATCACGAACCGCTCCTCTTGCGGCAAGAGTACCGAAGGTGGCAATCTGCGAAACGTGGTCTGCCCCGTAACGGCGGACAACATAGTCGATAACCTCCTGTCTTCTTTCATAACAGAAGTCAATATCAAAGTCAGGCATACTGACTCGTTCAGGGTTAAGAAAACGCTCAAAAAGGAGAGAATAACGCATAGGATCAATATCGGTGATACCGCAGGTATATGCAGCAATACTGCCCGCACCGGAGCCTCGTCCGGGGCCGACAGGTATTCCCACACTTTTCGCATAGTTGATATAGTCCCAAACTATGAGGAAATAGTCTATAAAGCCCATCTGATTTATAACACCGAGCTCATAATTCAGACGGTCCATATATTCCTGCGGGTAGTTTTCACCGTAACAGCGTACCATACCCTTATAGCAAAGGTCAGAGAAATATTCAAAATGGTCACGGTTATCGGGAACCTCAAAAATGGGAAGCTTTGTATTGCCGAATTCAAAGCCCACGTGGCAACGCTCGGCAATTTTATTGGTATTTGAAATGGCTTCGGGCACATCAGGAAAAAGTGCCGCCATTTCGTCACCTGATTTAACATAAAATTCCTCTGTTTCAAAGCCCATACCCGTGTCTTCCTCAATGGTATGCTTTGTGGCTATGCAGACAAGAATTTTCTGTATTTCAGCATCTTCTTTTGTGATGTAATGAGCGTCATTTGTGGCAACAAGAGGTATTTGGAGCTCTCTTGCCAGCTGTATGATTTTCGGATTGGAAAGCTGCTGATCTTTAATTCCGTGGTCCTGAATTTCAAGGAAATAATTGTCTTTACCGAAAACTCCCTGATACCAAAGTGCAATTTCCTTTGCTTTCTCATAGTCACCTTTAAGAATTGCCTGCGGAATTTCACCTGCAAGACAGGCAGAAAGACAAATTATACCCTCGTGGTATTTTTCAAGAAGCTCCTTATCAACACGGGGCTTTGTGTAAAAGCCCTCCGTCCAGGCGGAAGAAACCATTTTGATTAAATTCTGATAGCCTGTCTGATTTTCAGCAAGAAGAACAAGGTGATATCTTTCATTATCAAGACCGTGCACCTTATCAAAGCGGGTACGCTGTGCGACATAAACCTCACAGCCTATAATTCCGTTAATTCCCTCGGCTTTACAGGCTTTATAGAAATCAACCGCACCGTACATTACACCGTGGTCGGTCATAGCAATGCTTGTCATACCAAGCTCTTTTACTCTTTTTATAAGAGGCTTTATCCGGCAGGCACCGTCAAGCAATGAATATTCAGTATGTATATGTAAATGGGTAAATTCTGTCATATTATTTTCCCTGTCCGTAGTATGCGTTTTTGCCGTGCTTTCGCATATAATGCTTATTAAGAAGATAATCGGGAATTTCTTCAACATTATTGCTGATGCGAAGAGTTTTAAGTGCCATTTCGGCAACTATTTCAAGCGTTCCCGCATTTTTTGCGGCATCCTTTGCGGATTTTCCCCAAGTGAACGGTCCGTGAGAACGCACAAGCACTGCAGGTACTGCATTTTCATCAATTTTATTATCTCTGAAATGGGAAACAATAACATCTCCCGTGCTTTTTTCATATTCGCCGTTCACTTCTTCACTTGTCAGCTCTCTTGCACAGGGAACAGCACCGAAACAGAAATCTGCGTGAGTTGTGCCGAGTGCGGGAATGGAGGAGCCTGCCTGTGCGAAAGCCACTGCATTTATTGAATGAGAATGTACAACTCCGCCGATTTCGGGGAATTTACTGTACAATACGGCATGAGTGGCAGTGTCGGACGAAGGGTTATACTCCCCCTCCACCTTATTGCCGTCAAAATCCACAATAACCATCATATCGGGGGTGAGGGAATCATATTCTACCCCCGAGGGCTTAATTGCAAAAACCTTTTTTTCTCTGTCACATTCGGAGGCATTGCCCCAAGTAAAAGGAGCAATACCTAATTTATAAAGCATCATATTGGCTTCATAAGCCTTTTGTTTTATTTCTTTATACATATTATTTCAGCTTTCTTAAAAGAGATGAGAGTTCGAGCTCTTTTACAAAAGAGTTAATTTCGGTATTTTTATTAATATAAACAAATTCGATATCAAGCATATTTGCAAAATCTCTCATCATTTCAGCTGTTACATCATAGCTTAATACGGAATGGTGGGCTGCCCCCGCATAAATCCAGGCTTCTGCAGAAGTCTTGAGATTCGGCATAGGCTTCCAGAGAACAGCCGAAACAGGAAGCTTGGGAGTGTCATTAACCTGCTCGACACATTCAACATCGTTTACTATCATACGAAGTCCGTCTCCCATATCAACAAGGGAAACAACAATAGCCTTGCCGGGCTTTGATTTAAAAACGAGTCTTGCAGGGTCCTCTCTGTTTCCGATGCCGAGAGGGAAAACCTTTATTTCAGGCACAGCTTCTGCTATTGTGGGACAAACCTCAAGCATATGAGCTCCCATAATCATTTCGTTTCCGGGCTCAAAATGATAAGTATAGTCTTCCATAAAGGCTGTTCCGCCTGTCATATCAGAGGTCATTGCCTTCATTATTCTTGTCATAGCAGCAACCTTCCAGTCACCCTCCGCACCGAAGCCGTAGCCCTTGCTCATCAGGTCCTGAGAAGCAAGCCCCGGAAGCTGACGAAGGCCCTGCAAATCTTCAAAATTTGTGTGAAAAGCAGTGAAGCCTCTTTCATCCATAAACTTCTTTATTGCGATTTCTTCTTTTGCCTGATAGCGGACTGCATCTATGTTATCGGTGGCAATAACATACTTTTCTTCATATTCTTTCATAAGTGCATCAATTTCTGCATCGGTTACTTTTTCAAGCTCGGAAATGATGTCACCCACACCGTAATGCTCAATTTCCCAACCAAGCTTCATCTGTGCTTCAACCTTGTCACCGTCTGTTACGGCAACACTTCTCATATTGTCACTGATACGGAGCACTCTTGTTCTTCTGCTTTCAAAAACACCTACGGCCGCTCTCATCCATGAAGCAATTTCCTTGCGAAAAGCTTCATTTTCCCAATGACCTGCAATAACCTTGCGTTTTGCACCCATTCTCGTTCCGATATAGCCGTGTTCACGGTCACCGTGGGCACTCTGATTAAGGTTCATAAAATTCATATCAATAGTGTCCCAAGGAATATCGCGGTTAAACTGTGTGTTAAGATGCAGATAGGGCTTCAGCATCTTCCCGATACCCGAAATCCACATCTTTGAGGGAGAAAAGGTATGCATCCATGTGATGATACCTGCACACATAGGATCGTTATTTGCCTTTATTACTGCCGCTTCAATTGCCTTTGAGGTTGTGACACAGGGTAACACTTCAACAGTACAGGGAATTACGGGATCTGCATTAAAGCCGTCTGCCATAATTTTTGCGTGTGCATCAACCTCTTTTAAGGTTTCGTCGCCGTAAAGATGCTGTGAGCCGATTAAAAAATAAAACTTGTAGTTCTTCATAAATTATCACCTTACACTGACTTTTTGATTTCCTTGAGGCGTTTCATAACATCGTTTGCACCTCTGCCGAAATAATCGTGAAGTATCTTATATTCTGCATAGAGTTTGTCATATACCTTAACTGCATCGGGATTGGGCTCGTATTTTGTATCAAGAACCTTGCCGAGCTTTGAAGCGGCAGAGAAAACATCATCGTAACCGCCGTTAGCTTTACCTGCGGCAACTGAGCCGAAAATTGCAGAACCGAGAGCACCGCCCTGATCACTTCCCGCAATCTTAATGGGAAGATTAAGGATATCGGAATAAATCTGCATTGTCATAGGATCCTTCTTTGCAATACCGCCCGCGGCATAAAATTCATTTACTTCAACTCCGTATTCACGGAAGGTTTCAATAATCATTCTTGTGCCGTATGCTGTAGCTTCAATAAGTGCACGGTAGATTTCTTCGGGCTTTGTGAGAAGTGTCATACCGAGAATCATACCTGTAAGGTCAACGTCGACCAAAACCGAACGGTTACCGTTCCACCAATCAAGAGCAACAAGTCCGTGCTCACCGGGTTTCTGAACTTCAGCCTTGCTTCTGAGGTATTTATGAATGTTCATACCTGCAGCTTCTGCTTCATCATAATACTTCTTGGGAAGGCAGTTTTCGATAAACCACTGGAAGTGGTCACCGACACAACCCTGACCTGCTTCATAAGCATAAAGTCCGGGCATAATGCCGTCTGATACAACACCGCAGATACCCTGAACCTGTTTTTCTTCTGTGCTCATCATCATATGGCAGGTTGATGTGCCCATGATAGCGAGCATCTGACCGGGTTTTGAAATACCTACTGCGGGAACGAAAACGTGAGCATCAATAATCGGAATAGCAACAGCAGTACCTGCTTTAAGTCCTGTGAGTTTTGCCATTTCTTCTGTGAGCTTTCCTGCAGGGCTTCCCAAAGGAGTGATGTCTCTTGAGAACTTTTCGTCAAT
>JAZSJT010000132.1:0-97818 GCA_045534425.1 Acutalibacteraceae bacterium
CTCGGTTACTATGCAATTGATACCTCTCTCGGTACTCTTTGCGCTCTTACAAATACAAATTCAACCTTTACGGCAACCGAAAAGAATGAAAAGCCTGACATCGACAAGTTCGTTCAGGAAGACAGCGAAGTGGCTAATGCCGATGAAGGCTGGGGCAAGGTAAACGATGCTGATATCGATCAGACAGTTAACTATAAGTCCACCATTACAGTAGGTCTCGGTGCAACAAACTATGTAATGCACGATACCATGGAAGCAGGTCTTACCTTCAACAACGATGTAGTTGTTAAGCTTGCTGACGGTACAGTTGTTGATGCTGCAAACTACACAGTAACAGTTTCTCCCGATGACGGACATACCTTTGACGTAGCATTCAAGAATGAGTTTATTGCAGGACTTGCAAAGGGTACACAGTTTACAGTTTACTACTCTGCAGTTCTTAACGACAATGCTAACATCGTAACAGACGGTAACGACAATACTGTTAAGCTTTCCTACGGTGAAAACAGCACTTGGGAAACAGCAGAGCATAAGACAACCACATACACATGGAAGATGGATGTATTAAAGTACACAATGGACGGCACAAGCAAGGTTAATCTTGCAGGCGCTAAGTTCCAGCTTCTTGATAAGGACGGTAATGCTCTTAAGTTCACTGATGTTACAACAACAGGCGGTGTTCCCACATACAGACTTGATGCACAGGGCACCGTAACAGAAATTGTAACCGACACTAACGGCAAGTTCGTTCTTGCAGGTCTTGACGAAGGTACATATAAGCTTCACGAAACAGAAGCTCCCGCAGGCTATAACAAGCTTGCTGCTGACATAGACGTTAAAGTAACAAGCACATATGATGAGGCAGCTCTTACAGCATCCTATAAGATCAATAACGCAGATCCCGCAACAATTGAAGTAGAGAACAAGACCGGCGGTCTTCTTCCCGAAACAGGCGGCATCGGTACAACAATTTTCTATGTTGTAGGCGGTCTTCTTATGCTCGCTGCTATCATCGTTCTCATTGCAAGAAAGAGAATGTCTTCCTTTGCATGAAGGAACCGGGAATCTGATGATTCCGACGGCGAAAGCTGATTATACATAAGCTATTTTATATAAAACCGATTATGTGAAATAAAATCCCTGCCGGCATAATGCCGGCAGGGGAAACCCCATAAAGTTCTGACCGTTGTTTCTGAAATGTCGGTGATGACGTTGAGAATTTTATTTAAGAGAGAAAACACTATGAAAAAAAAGGAAAAGACAAAAAAGGATCCCGAGCAGATAAAAAAGAAAAGAAAGGGAAATATTTCAACCATAATTCTGGTTGCAATATTTTTCATAGGTCTGTGCGTTCTTCTTTATCCCACAATAAGTGATTTCTGGAATGAAAAAAGGCAGTCTCAGGCAATCATAAACTATGATGACCTTATCGTTGATTTGACTCCTGAGGATTATTCTGAGGCTTTTTCCAAGGCTGATGAATATAACCGTAAGCTGAGTCGGATGTCTTCACCCTTTGTGGGACATAAGAATATTCAGGATGAATATTATGCTGCTCTTGATATCAGCGGTGACGGGATGATGGGTTATATCACCATAGAAAAAATCAAGGTGCAGCTTCCCATTTATCACGGAACAAGCGATCAGGTGCTGAATTCTGCCGTAGGACATGTAGAGGGCTCTTCGCTTCCTGTCGGCGGTGTGAACACTCACAGTGTTCTTTCTGCTCACAGAGGTCTTCCGTCAGCAAAGCTTTTTACTAATCTTGATAAGCTTGTGAAAGGCGATATTTTTACAATAAGAATTCTTGACAGAACAATAACTTATCAGGTTGATCAGATTCTGATTATTCTGCCGGATAAGGTTGATGATCTTTATATTACAGCGGGTGAGGATTATTGCACTCTCGTTACCTGCACGCCCTATGGTATCAACACCCACCGTATGCTTGTCAGAGGCACAAGAATTGAAAACATTGAAGAAGAAAAGAAGATAAATGTCATCACAGAGGCATACCGCATTGATCCGCTTATTGTAACTCCCGCAGTTGCCGCTCCGATTCTGGGCGTGCTTCTGATATATCTTTTAGGGAAATCCTCAAAGGAAAAGAAAAAAAGAAATAAAGACTAAGTAAGAAAGGGGAGTATCCGATGAAGATGAAAAAGATTCTGACTTCTGCAGCTTGCTTTATAATGGCTATAGCTTTTTGTTTTTGTGCTTTTTCTCCCGATGCTTCGGCAATTGTTGATAAAAACGGCAGCATAACTCTGCATATACTTGATTCTGATACGAAAACACCTTTGGAGGGTGCATCCTTCCGATTATATTTCTTTGCCGCAGCCTATCAGAAGGAAAACGATGTCGGCTATGATTATGTGATTCCGTATGAGAATAGTAAAATGGACATAAGCAGCCTGCAGGATGCCTATTTCCCTATTCATCTCACCCACTTTGTTTTCAGCCATTCTTTGCCGTTTACAGTAAAAGCATCGGATGAAAACGGTTCTGTTGTTTTTGATAATCTGGCACCCGGTATATATCTGATTGTTCCTATGGGAGATCTTCCGGACTATTTTATGCCGACCCCCTTTGTTGTCAATCTTCCTGTTTTTGACGAAGAAAACAGAAATTGGCTTTATGATATAAACGCCACACCGAAAATGAAGATTTACGGTGCCGAAAGCGTTGAAGGTACAACATATATCAGCGTGAAAAAGGTATGGGATACGAAATCAGAGCATCCCGATTCCGTAACAGTCAGCCTTTTGCGTGATTTCAGAGAGGTTGAAAGAATCACTCTCAGCGAGGATAACGGCTGGCATTACAGATGGGATAATCTTTCTATGAATTATTCCTGGAGCGTTGTTGAAAATGAAGTGCCCGACGGATATTCTGTTTTATATGAAACTTCAGCAAACACTGTTACCATAATTAATAAAAAAAGTTCATCCGGAAATCCCTCGGAGCCTGAAACTGAAACAGGAGCAAAACCCGACAATGAACCGTCATCAGAGCCGGAAACAGAGCCTACAACAGAATCTGATGAGCTTATCGACACAGGAATGCTGAATTGGCCTGTCCCTGTGTTTTCTGCAGCAGGTCTGCTTCTTTTCGGTATCGGCTGGGCAATTTTTAATTTCGGCAAAAAAGAAGAGGACACGGTATGAGAAAAAAGATAGGTGTTGCATTTATGAGCGTGGGGCTTGTGCTGATTATATCAGCTCTTGCTCTTCTTGTTCATAACAATATTGAAAGCAAAAGAGCTCAGGAAAGCTCATATGAGCTTATGGAATCTCTTCGTGTTGCAATTGCCGAAAATGAGATAGTTGAAACGTCTGTTGATCCTTTCGATGATGAAATGAAAATCGAAGAAATCGACGGTTACGGATATATCGGATACTTATCTGTTCCTGTGCTTGATCTTGAGTTGCCCGTTATGTCCGAGTGGGACTACAGCAGACTTAAGATTTCCCCCTGCCGCTATTTCGGCAGCACAAAAACCGATAACCTTGTTATTGCGGCACATAATTACAGATACCATTTCGGTTACCTCGGCAACCTCATTGAGGGTGATGTGGTTATATTCACGGATATGGAGTCAGAGGTTTACCGATACAGGGTTGTTTCTGTTGAGCTTCTTATGCCGACTGATGTTGACAAGGTAAAAAACAGCGGCGATGACCTGATTTTATACACCTGCACCTATGGCGGTCAATACAGAATAACCGTCAGATGTGAAAAAATATAAAAGAATAATAAAAGCCTGAATCTACGCTGACTGTAGATTCAGGCTTTATTCTGTTTATTCAGAGGGTGTTTCAGAAAGTGTGAGGCTGAATGTTCCGCCTGCCGTGATTTCGTCATATGTCAGGAAAATATCCTTGATTTCTTTGCCGTTAAGACAGGCTTTTTCAATATAAGGATATTTCAGCGGATCCTTGTCGCACTCAACTGTGAATGTGTCTGATACTTCGCAGGAGTGATAAGCTTTATTAAGCTTTATTGTGGCTTTTCTGAAAAGAGGAGTATTTATGTAATATTCGGGACTTGCAGGGCACACCTGTGCAAAGCCTATCGCCGAAAGCACATACCATGCCGAAAGCTGACCGACATCCTCGTTTCCGCAGAAGCCGAAGGCACCGAGACGGTAGGCTTCCTTCTGAACACGTCTTGTCCAATACTGGGTGCGGTGGGGAAGTCCTAAAATGCTGAAATAGTGGGTTATGTTGTGGCAGGGCTCATTGGAGTGGTTATAGTCCTTACTCCATAATGCCCCGAGATTTGCTTTTCTGAAGAATACTTCAAGAAGCTTTATCATTCTCTTTTTGCCGAAAAGCTCACTCAGTCCCTTTACATCATAGGGGACAAACCAGGACTGCTGGAAAATGTTACTTTCCACGCAGCAGTTATCGTCATATCTGCCCCACATCCACATAAATTTCCCGTTTTCCTTTCTCGGAGCCATAAAGCCGAGAAGAGGATTGTAGTTTTCTTTGTAGCTGTTTGCCCTGTTTTCAAAATAACGGGCATCATCTTCTTTCCCGAGTGCCTTTGCAAAACGGGATAATGTGTAATCCGCAAGAAGAAATTCAAGTGTATCGCTGATTTTTTTCGGAACAAAAGCATCATTTATATATTGTTTGCAATCGGGGTGAACACTTCTGAATTCCTTGCCGAAAAGCTCCTTACTTGAAAGTGCAGAGGCTTTTGCTATTTCATATGCCTTTTCGGAGTCGTAATTTCTTATGCCCTTTATAAACGCATCAGCAACAACAATGAGTCCGGGGTCCCCGACCATACAGCCCGCATTTATGCCTAAAAGCTCCCACTGGGGGAAGGAGGCATTATTTTTCAATGCAATTTTAAGAAGAGAATTTACTTCATCATTTACGATATCGGGACGGATAACAGAAAGCAGAGGGAATTCGCTTCTATAGACATCCCAACCGCTGAAAACTGTGCGGTGTGTATAGGCGCTGTCCTGTAATATATCGTTTTCAACGGAAAATCTGTCGTCAATGTCACTGGCACCTCTCGGGTCTAAAAGTGTGTGGTAAAGACAGGTATAAAAGAGCGTGAGGTCAGTTTCGTTGCTTCCTTCAACATCCACACATCTGAACACATCTTCCCACTGCTTTTCGGCATTTTCTTTTATTGAATCAAAGTCAAAGCCGTTGGTTTCCGTGAAATTAAGTCTTGCACCTTCTATATCGGTATAAGATATTGAGCATTTTATGAGAATCGGTTCATTATAGCCGCCGAAATGAGCGAGCAAGCCCACATCCTCACCGCAGAAGGAGGTGAGCTTTTTATTCTGAAGCTCTTCATCTGAAAAGAACTGCATTTTTTTTGCAGGCACTGAAAATTCACAGACAAAAAACAGCCTGTAGTTTATTTTTCCGTTGCCTCTTCCGAAGCCGCCGCCCTTGGGCGTGCAGATAATCGAGCCTTCAATTCTGCTGTCGCTGATTATATTTATTTCCTCAAAATCAGCCTTGCCGCCGATTCTTCTTGAGAAGTTAAAAATTACTCTTGCATCTGCATTTTCGGGATAGGTTATACGAAGAATTCCCGTGTGAGGAGCTACGGTGCATTCCGTTCTTATACCGTATCTTTCAAGAAAAACAGAATAATAGCCTGCCGTTGCTTTTTCATTATCGTGGGAAAAGGCTGACTTCCAGCCCTCTTTTCCTTTTTTGAAGGGAACCTCCGCATTGCTTCCCGAACGAAGGTCCGTTTCCCCTGTTACGGGCATAAGCTGAATGTTTCCCAGATCCCCATACCAGCCTATTCCGCTCATATGATTGAACGAAAAGCCTTCAATGGTATTCATACAGTAATTGTAGCCCGTGCCGTTGTCCCCGCCCGTTACGGTGTCGGGAGACAGCTGCACCATACCGCCGGGAGTGCAAGCCCCCGGATGTGTTTTTCCGCCGCCGTGAGAGCTTTCACTCTGTTCGTCTCCCACTGTGCCGATTATCGTATCAACATATTTCCATTTTTCCATAAAATCACCGCCTGATAATGTCAATTAATTCTAACATACTCCCACTTCTTTTTCAAGAAAATATATATTGAAGTCCCATAAAATGACAGGTATTGTGACTCTTTACAGCGATTTGCATTAAAAAACAAATTGTTTTTGTTACTTCTTCGTATTTTTGACACTATAATTATAAGGCATAATTCTTAATTTGCGTTGCGTTTTGGATTTTTCCGTAAAAAAAGCTTGTCACGGTTGAATGCTTATGTTCAATGTGACAAGCCTGTTTGTATTTTGATTTTTCCTGCAATCATAAGAGCTGTTTCAATGGAAACCGAGGAGAAAAACGGAGATATATAAAGCATTATTTTTAATCTGAAAAGGATGAAGCACACTGTATACATTATCAGTATTAAAGCAATGCATTTAAGCCGTAAACTGTTTATTTTTTCTTTTTTAACAGGTTTTGACGGGCAGTCGCAGGGACAAAGAAACAGAATAATTAATGAGCATATAACAGAAGCACTCAATATAATATTGAAATTTATTCTGTCGATATAAAAATTCATTAATTTAATTAATATTATTCCTGTCAGAAAATACAGGGATGAGATTATAAGACAGCGGTTTTCCGTGCTCGCATGGTAGCCTCCGGCATATCGGCGAAGGAAAGCGATGCTTATGAAAAATACAATACTTTGAAACGGAACACCGAGAAGTGCTCCTATTATAAATGAATACCCAAAGAAAAATAAATAATTGAGTATTAAAAATAATACATATTGATACACTTCCCGGTATTGCCTGTCTTCTGCATTTTCAGTATTTTTCATAAGTAATGTTGCTAAATGACAAGAAATTTTACTTATCATTTATTACTTTTTTATCCAAATACTGCTGTGCTTTTGCCGGAACTTCAGGTTGATATGCTAATACGCTTGTTATTCCGCTTAGATTTGCTTTCAAGATTTTAGTAGAAAGCTTGTCCATAAGTTTTTTTGCATTATCTGACATAAAACATTCTCTCCTTTCATAGATTTACTTTAAATTTAAATATTTTTGTCATTTTTTACAATTAAGTGTGATAAATGCAGAAAAATTAATGATATCAGAAGAAATGTATTTTTTTAGCGAAAAAATTCGTTGTAAATAAATTAATTAATTAGCTTAATGGGGTGTTTTAATGAAAATAGCAATATGTGATGATGTTTTGCTTCACAGAGATACCTTGAGACCTTTCATCACTGAATTTTTCGGTGACAAAGAAATTCCGACAGAAATAATGGAATATTCATGCGGTGACGAAATACTTGTAAGTGATGAAAATTTTGATATAGTATTTCTGGATATTGAATTAGGAGACATCAGCGGTATTGAAATTGCAGAAAAACTGAAAGAGAAAAATGCAAACTGTATTATAATTGTAGTGACTTCTTATACTGATTATCTTGATGCTGCGATGGATCTTCATGTGATACGTTTTCTTAAAAAGCCTGTCGAACAGAAACGAGTTTATTCTGCACTTGAAAAAGCATTGCAGGAAATGAATGAAAATCTTATTATGCTTTCCACAAAAGATAATCAGATTATAAGGGTTAAAAGCAGAGATATAATTTATGTTGAAGCAAATCTCAAAGCGGTTACAGTATGTACAAACAAAAAAACATATACTGTAAGAGAGAGCCTCAAAAAAATCAAATCAATACTGACAGCTTCAATTTTTGCTGTGCCTCATAACAGTTTTATTGTAAACATGAATTATATTTCTAATTTTAAGCGAGAAGAAATTACTGTCGATTTGCCAAGTGGTGAAATCAAAATTCAAATATCCAACAGAAAACAGCCGGAATTTAAACGCAGATTTTTAGAATTTATCGGGGAGGGAGAGTAAATGATAAAAGTTTTTGTTGACATTTTGATGTATGTTTTTGAATTTTTGTTATTATATAACTATGCAGATTCCTTGTTTATATCAGAAAAAAAACGCAGAATTAAAGTTATTGCAATAATAGGAATAAATACAATTCTTTGTGTTTTATATCAATTTGGGATAAGCTATATAAATGCAATAGCTATAGTCTTATTGTATACCTTTGTTTTTGTGTTCATTTACAAAACGCCGTTTAAAAATGCTGTTTTTCATACGATAATATTTGTTAGTATAATGACAGTTTCAGAGTTAGCCGTAATAAGTTTATGTACCTTATTGTTTAATGATTTTAATGCAATGCATTCAAATTTTGGTGCTTATATTTTTGTTATTGTTTCCAGTAAATTAATTTATTCTTCGGTTATGATGGCAATAAAAAAGTTTTTTGCTGCGAAGAAAACTAAAGAGACAAAAGACAATTTTTTTTGGATTTTATTTTTACTGCCTTTAACAAGTCTTGTAACGGTTTTATTGTTTAGCTATATTTCATATGACTATAATGTGTCTGATGTCAGTAGTATTTTTATTTCAACTGTTTCAATACTGTTATTGTTTGCAGACATAATAGTTTTTATTATTTATGAGAGAGCACAAAAAAACTATGATGAATTATACGATATAAAAACTATTAATTTTCAGCAAGAGCTTGATAAAAAATATTTTGAAGTAATTGAGCAGACAAATGATGAAATTAAGCATTTTTCGCATGATATAAAAAATCATCTGTTACAAATAAGATATATTGACGACATTGAAGAAATGCATAAGTATCTTGACAGATTAATTTCAGATGTTGACAAGATATCATATGTCGGAATAAGTGATAATAAAATGCTTAATCTGATTATAAGTAAGTACATATCAATTTGTGAAAAAAAAGGAATCAGGTTTGCTCCGTCTGTTAAGCTTGCTAATCTTAGCTATATAGATGATGTTGATTTATCTACGTTACTTAATAATCTTCTCGATAATTCAGTAGAAGCGGCAGAAAAAGCGGAGAATTCACAAATTGAATTATATGTGTTTTCAAAAAACAGCAGATATGACGGAATAATTATAAGGAACACTTGTATAAATCCGCCGCAAACCGTAGGGAAGAAGCTGATAACATCTAAAGCAGAAAAAGCATATCACGGATTGGGACTTAATATAGTGAAAAAAATAATAAAGAAATATGATGCATTATACGATTGGAAATATGACGGTGAAAACCATATTTTTGAGACAGATATAGCACTTCCCAGACAAAACAGAGAGGTGAAGACAAATGGCAAAAAAGCTTAAATCCTTCGGTAAAAGAGTATTCAGACGCAGAAAAGAATTGGGAATAAGACAAAAAGAGCTTGCAGTTAAAATAAACATTTCTAATAATCATCTGTCAAACATAGAAAACGGCAAGGCGGCACCCAGCTTCTTTACATTTCTTGATATATGCTCTGCACTTAATGTCAATCCATCTTATCTTATTGACGGAAGTGTGTATTCGGTTGACAGTGAAATTGCGGAGAAGCTTAACAGAAAATCCGAGGAGCATAAAGAAATAATATCGAAGATAATTGATACTTTTCCGGATAAATAACAACTGAATAACTTTGCTCCCGTAGTCGGTTTTCAGGCTGATTACGGGAGTTTTTTCATTTTAAATGGGAAATTTTTCCTACGTTTATTCCCGATTTTTCTTCAGTTGTCACAAATTATTGAAAAATTGTTAAGAAATCTCTATTTTTAGAATAGATATATCAAAGGAGGTTTTGACAGTGAAAAAGGCAACTGTGTTTATTCTGATTTTAAGCTTTATTTTCGTTTTGGTTTCTTGCAAAACAAACGTGAATGAGGAAATAACAAGCTCGGAAGCAAATGTATCCCCGGTATTTCCCGATGCAGTAACCGATGGGGCAGCTTCTCAAAACGGTGTGAATGAAGAAACAAGTGTTTTTTATGAACAAGCTTCCTCTGAAGCAGCTTCGGATATAACGGAAAATGAAGCTGAAGAAGAAAGCACCCGTGAAACCGAAATGACGGAAAATGCTGTTGAAGAACAGACCTCAATAAAAGAAGAGCCCGTGACAATAACCGACGGTAAAATAATTGCTCCCGATTACAGTCTTGATATACCGAAAAATTTTGAAGTCAAGTCAGAGGGAAACAACCCCTTGCTTGAAAACAAAAAGGGAACCATACAGTTTAATATAACGGATAAAACCAAAGTTGTAAAAGATTTTGATGCTTATGTTTCAGATACATATAAAGCGGCTGAATTGTCAGGTATAGCCGAAAGCGGCATTGAAGAAATTGTACTTAAAGATGTACCTATGAAACGTTTTTCAATGACAGTGACAAATGACGAGGGTGAAGCCCTTGATTCATATATCTATTTTTTGAAACTAAATAATAAAGTTCTTATGATAACACTTACATCTAAAGACGGCGGATTAAAGGATTCGGCTGATGCGGATAAATTTGTAGAGGATATAGATTTTCAGAACCATTCATAATTCGGATATAAATTGAACAACGTATGATTGACCGTTAATTTTTAACGCACCGCATATAAATCATATGGTTTGATTTGTAGATATAATTCTCTTTGAAAGGATGTGATACCGATGGCAAGTATGTGCAAGTGGGCAGGCTGCTATCAAAAATGATTAAGGGTATGGTTTGATAAAAGCCTGCTCACGCTGAACGCTTTCACATAATCTTCATACCCGCTATCCGAAAATTATGAAGTGAAAATTAAGGAACCCGAAAGGGAGAATATAAAACAGTTTATAATTTCGGAAACAAAAAAAATATGGAGGAAATGCCATGAAAAACATTAGAAAAATATTGGCTGTTCTGTTATCCGCTGTTATGGTATTAGGAACCGTTTCCGTTGCCGCATCAGCTGCATACAGCCCTTATCTCGACAGTGCAATCATCGGACAGTATAACTCTATTGATAAAGCTGAACTGACAAGTGTTCAGAAGGCATCTCTTATTCTTGATGACCTTGACGATATGCTTGAAAAGGAGGATATCTTCCTTGATATCCCCGTTATCGGCACAATAGACTTAACTTCTGTTGATGCAGCACTTGATTCAATCTACAGCATCACAGGCAACTGGCTTTTCGGAAGCCTCACTGTCGGTGACCTTGTTGTACTTGAAAACAACAGATCTGCTATTGCTTCCGTAAGAAGAGCATCTGCAGACAAAACAGACCTTGAGGTTATTGCAAGTCTAGTTGATTATCTTGCCGAATGTGCCCCCACCCTTCTCGAAATGTTTGATGACGGCTTTAATTGGGGTATCGTTCACGGCTTCCTGCCTCCCGAATTCCGTATGATTATCGACGATTTCAACGGTTGGCTTGATGACCTTATCTGGGATCTTCTTCATCCCGTAAAAGACGAAGCAATGCCCGAAAATCCCACCCTTGATTATTTTGTTCAGTTCCTTTGCGATAATCAGCTTGCAGGTAAAAGACCGGATGAAATGGGCTTTGAGGGTGTAATGCCCGGCTTTGAAGTAAATATCGAATCCGATTCAGCTTACAGCGTAATTGAAGAAGGTATTTATGAAGCTCTTAATGCTTTTATTGTTCCCGTATTAAACAGCAGCCTCAAAACTGTTATAAGAGAAGCTGTTGAAGCCAATCAGGCAGACGGCGGCAAGCTTCACGAGCTTGTTGACTGTAACTATGTTATCGAAAGATATGAGTTTGACGAAGAGCTCGGTCTTGTTGAGCAGCTCAACGATGTTTTTAAGATTGTTGTTGAAGAAATGCTTCTTGAAGGCAAATCCGAATGGATTTCCACTGCAAGAGGTGCAGAGCTTGGCAAATCAAATGTTGAAACTCTCACCTATAATCTTGAAGTTCTTCTCAAGCAGATTATTGTAGCCGGCGGCGAAACAGAAAATGTTGACAACTATGATCTTAAAGAACTTGGTGACTATATTGCCCGTGTTGCTGTTGAACAGTTTGTAAAGCACCTCGATTTCGAAGAGCGCGATACAATGGAAAAGATAGCATACGAAGGCCTTCGTGAGCTTGTTGTAAGATTCGTTCCCGAGGTTACCTATCCCGATATGCCTTCAGATACAACATCAGCACAGTACCGTGATGCCATTATCGAAATGGGTGCAGATATAGCTTGCTATTATCTTAATGCAAATCTCGGGCTCAACTGTCCTGTAAGCTCAACCGCAGATGAATTTATCTCTGCATTTATCGCTTGGTGTATGCCTTACATCAACGGTCTCTTTGATGATACCGAATTTGATGATGCAGAAAACGGTTGGGATAAGCTTGATGCTATTCTCTGGCAGTTCATTCCCAAAGAATGGATAAATTACAGTGCTATGTTTGGTACTGACGATCCGCGTAGTCTTACTGTTAAATCACTTATTAATTACATTTTTGATACCGTATTTGCAATGGATATCAACGGTCTCTTCGTGTTCTTTGATCACATCGAAGGCGGTGCCCTTAATGAATCCGTTCGTGATGTTCTCATTGATTTTGTAGGCGGCATTCTTAATACTGCTTTCTATGTAACAGATGATAATGGCAACAAGAGCGGTATTGTTGACCTTGATGAAATTACAACCTTTGAAGCAATTATTAATCCTCTTTCAAATGCAAACAATATTATCAGCGGTCTTCTGAAATCTCTCGCCCAGCGTCCCGAACTTCAGGAAACAACACTTAATCTTGTTGTTATGCTTATGGGCCTTGCTGACCCCCAGAGCCTCGGTGACCTTGAAATTGACATTGCAAGCAGAATTAATTGCACATCAGGCTCCGTGCCTTCCGACACCAAGATGAGAATCACAAATTACTCTGACGGTATCAACTCCGGCTGGCTTCCCGTTGGTGCAACTGCTATTGAACAGGATAAGATGTATGAAATTGAGCTTGTCGGTCTTACAAACAATGCAGGTCTCACAGCTTCTGTTCCCGCAGGCACAAAGATAGCCGCAAACGGCTATTATGATGTTGCGGTTTCAGGTGCTGTTTCTGCTGCAACCGAAGCAAGATTTGACCTTTCATACTACATCCTCGATGAAGACGGTGCAAGAATTAACAACGGCACTCCTCTTGTGAAGTCCGTTTATACACATCTTTACACCGCTTCAAGTAACTATGACCTTTCAAGTGCGGAAGTAACGGCAAACAACGTTACCTTCGAGGACTTCTCAACATACTTATATACAACAGATGTATATAGTGTATCACTGTTCTCCATTCTTGCTACAAACAAGAGCGGTCTTATTACAAGTGCTGTCGACGTCAAGAGAGCAATAGTTACAGGAACATTACCCGAAGGTATCGCAGCTCATGCACCCGCAAACGGTTCAATCGTTCATATCGACGATTCCTCCGCAACAAGTGCAACCTACGGTACCGTAAATCCCTATGTTTCCACAATAACCGATCCCAATGCACCTCAGCCTTACGGAATTTATGACGTAAACATTCAGTTTGAGGTTCAGGGTAAGGGCTTGTTCGGTAACACCACAACAGGCACATCGGAAGCAAGAAATCATAAGATAGTTATTTATAACGATTTCGGTCTTCCCGGTGTTCTCGGTGACATAATGGATACAAACAGACAGAGAGTTGATTTCGTTGACGATGCAAACGCAGAATGGAACAACTATCTGGGTGCAGTATCCGACGGTTTTGCTCTTATTGACGGCAATCCCGACCACGATAAGATGTTTAATGACGTAAACGCTGACCTTGAAGGCGTTCAGAACGAATACTATGTAAAGGTTGAAGCTATCAATGCCGCTGTTGAAGCACTCGATGCAAAGGCAAAGGAAACAAATGCTGAAAAGCTTGCTGCTCTCAATGCTGAAATTGCAGAATATGAAGCAGTTGACAGTGATAACTATGTTCTCTTCACATATGACCGTTTTGAAGAAGCTTATGACAGAGCCGCTTCTCTTGCAAATTCACAGGTTGCTCCCGAGGATGATGACACATTTGTCGCTCCCTCAATCCCCGTATTTGACCTTGTTTATGCAACACAGCAGCTTAACCTCTGGGGCGGACGTCTTATTCAGAAAGCAACAAACAAGACACAATTAATTAATCTTGTTGATGAAGCAGAAGATTTAATTGAATCAGCATATACTGCAGAATCATGGGCAGCTTTCGAGATTGCTCTTGATGCGGCAAATGATCTGATTGCAAGCAATACAGCACTTCAAACAGAAGTCAATGATGCTCGCATTGAACTTATGAAGAAGATGAATGGTCTTGTTATTGCCACTATTACTGTTCCTTCAGGAAAAACTACGGTAATAGACTACGATAATAAGCTTATTTATGGACTTACAACAGGACTTAGTACATCTACAATTACATCCTGGATTACACCGAATACTGGCTATTCAATAACAATAACTCCTTCTACAGATTCAACAATCGGCACAGGTTCAACGGTTGTTGTAAAACAAGATACAACTGTAGTTGAAACATATACTGTTATTATCTATGGCGATGTTGATGGTGATGGTGAAATTCTCGCAGATATAGATGGTATGTATATTATGTTATATCTCGAAGACACTTCAACTATTGAAAACAGTGCGGCATTAATAGCAGCTGATGTAAATAATGATGGCGCAATTGACATGATTGACTATGAGTGTATTTTGATGGGTACTGTATCACAGATACCTCAAGTGTAATTCGTTGATCTTTTGAGGAAGTGTTATGACTAACATTTTCTCACCGCAGGGTACTTTTGTACCCTGCGGAATAATTAATCTTTAAACAGACAAAAATTTATAATTTTAGATATACTTTTTTTTATTCATCCGTTATGCCTAACATATAATCAGCAGATTTATTAAAAAATTTACAAATGCTTATAATTTCATCTGTTGTTGGTTCGGATGCCTTACATTCTAATCGTGATATTTTTCGTTGAGACATAAATAGGATTGCTCCTAATTCTGTTTGAGTCATATCTCTATCTTCTCTTTCATTTCTTAATCTTTCATGAAACTGCATAAAAAACAATCCTTTCTGTTTTTTTTGATAAATATACCATAGACATTTTTTGTCTATTGACATCAGACGAATTTCGACTATAATATAGATGTAACCGGTTATATTTGTTTCATATTTTAAATCTGGAAGTGATGATTAATGATTATTCGTTTATTTGTACTTTAGTTTGTAAAACATGTTAGTGTTTTATTACTTATTTTTTTTGAAAGGATTTGCTTGTATGGGTAAAAAAAATAATAAACAAAAATATTTTAGACACATACTGATAGTAAGTGTTATTTTTGTGCTGATTTTAATGACAACTATATTTTCATCTGCGGCGACAAAAATTACTTTGACTGTTGCAAATGTAACTGAATGGCCTACTGCTGTAGGTGAAATGTATGTTGGTCAGATTGTCGGTGAGCATATAACAATTACAGGTGGCGAAGTCAGGTATGATGCTGATGGTGATGGTGTTTTGGAAGATACAGAAATAGTTCCTGGACATTTCGAACATTTTAATGCAACATTATCTATTAGTCTTGCTTCTGATGCATCAAAAGCAAATATTAAATTTGTTCCGGATGATAGTACCGCGTATTCTGGATTTAATAAGTTAATGTCAACAGATGTAACATATGTTGTTAAGAAAACAACTGCCGTACTTATGGATGAATCCAATCCTCCTGTAGCAACACCTATAAAAGAAGGACAAACGCTTTCCGAATCAATTATTTCGGGCGGTACAATGAAAAATCCTTATAATGAAAAACTTAATTTATCTTCAAAAGTTTGGTCTTGGGTTGAGCCGACACAGGTAATAACAGAAAGCGGAGAATATCTTGCTAAATGGGAAGGGGACACGAGAGCTTATGAAGCCGTTACGGATTATATTTATGTTGAAGTTGAAAAAGATCAGAAAGCAACTGCATTAAAAACAATGCCTGTGGTTAATTTTGACTATAATCCTAATTTAACATGGGAATCATATGATTTTGTTGATGCAACTGCTGTTGTTGTTAATAGTGACACATATGTCTCTGGTACATTTTCAGTTGTGGAGAGTATGATAAATACAGTACCTAGAGCAGGTTCATATGAGATTGAGGTAGCTTTTACCCCAGATGATACAGATAATTATGTTGGTTTTACGGTATCTGTTCCTGTAACAGTTAATGCTCTTCCCATTTCTTTCGGTGAAGATTTTAAGGGCACTACAGCTGATGAGCCTTTTGAATATGAGGTTGCTCCCGGAACAATGATGAGAGATATTTTGTCTTATATTAAGGGCGGACTTCTCAACTATCCCACTTCGTCTGTTACAAAGATTGAAGATGCAAATTCCAAAGCTGAAAACGGAAAAGTATATAAGGTATCTGTTCTTAATTACACAAACACGAATTACACAGGCTCAGAAGCTTATATAAAAACAGTTTTCAAGGATGTTGAATTTACTCCTACAGTAAAAAGAGCAACAGGCTCCGGGCTTAATAAGTTCTTTATTGATTGCGGAGACTACCGTCCCGAGGGTACCTTTACTGTATATTGCAACGACGAAGAAATTGCCGAAGTAAAAGCAGGTTATTCTTTTGAGTGTAAAGTTTACACAGACGAGGGCGGAACATTTGAAATCACAACAAAGTATAATCCTGTTGAAAACGATTATTTCATTCCCGCTTCCGCTTTATGGTCAATCACCGTTAATCCTGTGAGACATATCACTGTTGCTAACACAAGCTCAATGCCTTTCACTGTAAACGGCAATTCAGGCCACACCGCAACCATCAGAACGGGTGACGCAATTGAGCTTGAATTCCTTATGGAAGATTTTGCATGCTTTGTAATAAAGGATGCAAGCGGCAAGGAAGTTACACTTGAAGGTGTAGATCTCACAAGTAAAAAAATCAGCTTCGCAATGCCTGACTTCGACCTTAAGATTTCTGTAAAGACAAATGCACAGCTTGAAGAGGAAGAAGCAATTGCAGGCTGCGGACATATATGTCACTCCAAGAATGAAATCATTCAGCTGTTCTGGAGAATAATCAGCTTCTTCTGCCGTCTCTTTGACATTCAGCAGTATTGTGACTGCGGTATTACTCATTATGATGCACCTCTTTTCGGAGAAATTGCATTATAATAAAATTATTTTGTTTGAATTTATGTTAAACGGTTCTTTTTTTCACGGAATCACTGAAATCATTCTTGTTTAACATAATTTCACTCCTTAAGAAAACGCACGGTCTCCCGATGGTCAGAATCGGGAGACCGTGTGTTTTTTGGGGGAATTATGAAAAAATATTAATTTCAATACGGAATTAACATTTAATTATTCCTGATTTCTCTGCATTTGTCAGAAATGGTTGATTTTCAGGTTATTTTGAGAAATAATTAAAAAAATAAGCGATTTGTGAGGGAATAATTTGAAATTTTCAAACGATTATCTTGAAAAATTCTTAAATTTGAAAACAGAAAAAGCTGAATGCTTTTCAAACGAAATTGATGCTGTAAATGCCGACTGTGAAAAAGCCGCAGAGCTGGAAAATAAGGGCGACTTTGAACAGGCAATATATTTCTATAAAAGGACTCTTGAAATCCGGCTCAAAAATGAAGAGCTGACCGCTCTTGCTGATGCATTTGAACGTATTGGTGTTTTATATACAATAAAAAATGACTTTGCCGCAGCCGCCCAAAGCTTTAAGAAAGCGATGAAATACCGTTCCCTCGAAAATGATTTGCCCGGTTTTTGCCGTGTTCATCTGAATTTATCTCGAATGCATTTTTTTGAGGCTTTGCACACAAATGAAAAAGAGTGTCTCATAAAAGCACAGCTGCCCATTGATATTGCCTTGAGTCATTTGTCGCATAATTGCTTTTCCGAATTATATATTGATTGTCAGATGAAATGTCTCCTCATAAAAGCACAGAGCCTTCGCTTTTCGGGCATAAAAGAGGATGAAGCTTATCTTGAAATCCTGTCTCAATTATCGTTTTTTGCCGATATTTTGAAAGATAATTTCCCAAATGAAAAAAGCTGCATCGTTGCAGCAAAAAACAATATGGCAGTAATTTTAGCCCTCATAGGCAAATACAAAAAAGCTGAAAAACTCATAGCCGAAGCTCTCAATGAAAAAGCAGTCTTATATAATGCCATAAAAAACCCCGAAAACTTCTCCTTTTTCCTGACAAAAAACAATTTTCAAAGCATAATCCTGAAAAACCCCGAAAAACTGATATTAGAATACTAACCCAAACCAACCTGATATCAAACACCACTTATATACTACAATTGAATTTTATCAGTATAAAGCCCGAAGCATAGAAAAAGTGCCGAAAACCTCAAGATTTTCGGCACTTTTTGGCACCCCCAGCGGGAATCGAACCCACAACTAACCCTTAGGAGTTTGGGAGGTGGATGGCATTTTAAGCTCATAAAAACCATTAAATTCCCTTTGTTTCTTGCTTCTTCATTTATTATGCTGTTATTCTTTTACCAAGAAAAAGCATAGAATATCATTTGATTTTAACTGTTCATTTTAGCAAGCAATTTGCAAAGGCTTGAAAAAAGGAAAACGACAGTATGTTATTGTAGTAACATACTGTCGTTTAAAAATTATTTTTTACTCATATAATCCGGAATACAAGTAGTACAATCAAAGTTTCTTGATTTCAGCTTTAAAATGAAGTGGTTCAAAATCGTCACTGATTTCCCACAAATAACTACACATATTCAAAATGTGTGTAGCATTTGACGGGTCAACTACGTACTTATGATAACTATCTGCATATACCCAAAATTGTTCCATTGTAAATTTATCAGGTATATTTGATATAACTTCCGCAAAAGAATCTGCTTGTTCATCGGAAAGTTTTAACCATGCGCTTGCAATAGAAGGATTTGGCATGTCAGGAGCATTATCAAATTTTTGTTTTGCTTTTGGATTCTTTTCAAACTCTGCTTCAATAGCTTCTATAACGTCATTTGATACAGGTTTGCACCACTGTGAATCAACGAATTCGCATGCGTTGCTGGGTTTCATTTTACTTGTAAAGCCTTTTTTTAATATTACCCATTCGCCAAGACGGTCACCCTTTTTCCAAGACGTCCCCTCGTAACTATAATCCTCATCCGCATATTTTGGAAAAATATTTACAACCTTCCAATATCCTGCGCTGTATTGTGTTACCCAAGAACCTATCTTCAACATTGAAATAGGTTTCTGTTGTTTTTCTTTCTTTTGTAACATATCAAATAAACCCATATCAATTCTCCTTTAATTTATTCTTTGAATTGATTATATCACAAACGCTATACTAAATTCAATCTAATATATACACTTTACATTAAATAGTTGATTTAAAACAATGGATACAACAACCGCCTTTTAAATAGCAAAATTCCGTCAAAAATTCCATTAGCAGAAAATTAGCAAAACGCCATTTTTCGTGCTAATTTTCATTAGCAAACCGTCCGCCTCGAAGGTGGATATCAATTTATCATAATTTCATTAGCAAAAAATTCTTGCTAATGGATTTTTGACATTTTTACGAGAAACCCTAAAATGACAAAAAGCCGAAAACCTTTGTAAAATAAAGGTTTTTTCGGCTTTTTTTATTTGTTTTCTTTTGCAGTTTTCAGTGTAGAAATGAGTATTCTTTTAATTTCAAGGCAGTCATCCAGCAAAGAATTACCTTCCTTATCGGTTATGTATTCAGATAAAATCAAAAGTCTTAACCAATATTCTGTCTCAGCGGTTTCTTTCAGAGAAATCTGCAGCTTTGCTATAAAATCAGCCTTGCTCTGACCGTAAATCGCTTCGTTGGCATTTGCACCTATTGATGTCGCACTGCGGATAATCTGCTTAGCGATAACTGTTTCTTTTTTCTCTTTGGTAAGGTATTTATTGAGTTTTACTATTCTTGCGGCGAACAACAAGGATTTATCTAATAAGGGATTATCTTTCTGCATATCGTTATTCTCCTTTTTAAAGAATAAAGAAAAAAATAATAAAGAATAAAGAATAATACAGAAGCGGCACCGAAAACGGAAACATTTTTATTTCTTATTTATTCTTTATTCTTTCTTCTTTTAGGCGAGCTTGTCTCGCCGCATCTGGCACCCCCAGCGGGAATCGAACCCACAACTAACCCTTAGGAGGGGTTTATTATATCCATTTAACTATGGAGGCGTGTATTTTTTAATATTGTAATTTTAGCAAAATTATGCTTTGTTGTCAATGTTTTATATGGGGATTTGGTGTAATTATTCTTGATTAACGGTATGGTTTGTGATAAAATGAATGTGTATATTGAGTATTGGAGAAATGGTTGATGTATAAACTCAGAAGCATTGTCGGTTTTTATATTGCGGTGGCTGTCTTATTGACGGTCGCTTTGATGCCTTTTGAGAAAAATATTGTTCCTGCCGTGATTTTTGCCGACAGGGAAGAGAATACGGATGCTGTTGTTGCTGAAAAAGCAGAAAGCCTTTCTTTTGAAGAAATAACAGATAATTCAACGCAGATGTCAACTGAAATCCTGTCGGAAGAAATTGCTGAAAACAAAACGGATATTCCGGTTGAGCTTTTCGGTGAAGATGTATTGTCCGAAAATACGGTTGCGGTAACCGAGCAAGCAGCTTCAAAAACAGAAACCGGTATCAAAGAAGAGAATACATCGGAAGATATTGTCATTTCAGAGGTTTTTAAACCGGTTTATTATAATTCATATAAGCCCGATACTTATGAAAACATATATCCCTTATATTTCTTTTCCGAAAATACAGGTTCACTTGAAGCCTCTGACAGTGTGAATGTATATACCTTTTCTCTTGAAAAAAGATGTGCTTTTCAGTATGTTTTTTCGCATAAAGAGATAATCGGAACTGCAGGCTGGGAAATATCTCTTTACGGCGAATATTATCTTAACGGAACGGACGGCGAAACCGCTTACCGTCTTCTCAACACACTTATTTCCGAACCTACTGTTACAAAGCAACAGTCTGTAAAGCTTGGCCTTATTCCCGGAAATTACCGTCTTGTTGTTACTAAAGGAATGGCATTTACCTCTGACGGATACAGAATTGATGTTACTGCAGAATACGGCAGTGATTATGAAATTGAATGCAATGATAATATTTACAGATATACATCTCTTTTCAGCTCCGTGCCCATAAAGGGAACCGCATCATATTTTAAGGACAGACAGGACGAGGACTGGTATATGTTCCGTCAGTATGAGGACGGCTTCGCACAGCTTAAATTTGAGCATCCTGCCATTAAGGATAAAACAACTGTTTGTTGGCAGATAATTTTATATTCAGAAAACGGAACTGCTCTTTATTCCGTAAATTCTCTTTTTACGGATGAGCTTGTCAGAAGCGGTGCTATCGGTCTTTCTGCGGGAAATTATTATGTGCTTGTCAGAAACAGAGTGTATGCGGATATGCCTTACACCTTGACACTCAGCAGAGCGGATGATGTTTCCTATGAGGTTGAAAAGAACGATACAAAAGAAACTGCCACGGAAATTTCCGTAAACTCTACGGTAACGGGTTCTGTAGCCGAAAGACTTACGGGGATAGACAGAGATTATTTCAAATTTGATGTTCCGTCAAGCGGAACTCTTATGCTTGAATTTTCACATATCGCAACAGCCGAAGACAAAAACGGATGGAATTTTGTGCTTACGGATGATAGCGGTGAGGTGCTTTTCAAAGGTATTTCCGCTTGGAGTGACGATGTCAGTACATCATCTCACATAGGTCTCGGCAAGGGTACTTATTATGTGCTTGTTGACAGTGATAATCTCTATCTTAATTCTGAAGATTACTATCTTACTGTTTCGTTTACGACATTTGAAGGCTGGGAAACAGAGGCGAATAATTCTTTCTCTTCGTCTGATATTTTGCTTTCGGATACTGCCGTAACAGGTCTTATTGCAGATTGCGGAGGGGCTGACAGCGATTATGATTATTATTCTTTCACGCTCACCGAAGAATCGGATGTTTCCCTTATGCTTGAACACGAAATCCTCGGCAATAACAGAAATATTTTTAATGTTACCTTATATGATGAAAGCTTTAATCCTGTTGAATGTACGGTGGGAGAAGCTACAGGCATAACTACTGTCAGAGTTTTGGCGGATGCGGAAAATACACAGGCGAATTATGAAGCACTTTCTGCCGGAACATATTATGTCAAGGTTACCTCGGGAATTTATTACGAGTCAATAATATATTATTTATATTACATTATATAAGTACGCAAAGGAGAAAGGATATGAAATTTTCAGTCAGCTCTTACAGCTACAGTAAGCTTACTTCAAACGGAGAGTATACCGAAAAAGGTCTTATCGCACTTGCAAAAGAGATGGGCTTTGACGGCATTGAATTTGCAGAAATTCACACTCCCGACGGAACGGATAAATTGGAATATGCAAAAACCCTTAAAGAGGAAGCCGAAAAGCACGAAATAGAAATTGCCGCATATTGTATCGGTGCCAATCTTTTATATGACACCGAAAAGGAAATTGAAAGACTTAAGGGTGAGGTCGATGTTTGTGCTGCTATGGGATGCCATACAATGCGTCACGATGCCACAGGCGGTTATAATGCAGAAGACAAGAAAAAGGGGCTTGGCTTCAACAATGCCTTGCCTGTAATTATAAAGGGCTATAAGGCGGTTACAGAATATGCAAAAACAAAGGGTGTCAGAACCTGTATTGAAAATCACGGCTTTTTTGCACAGGATTCGGCCCGTGTTGAAGCAATCATAAACGGAGTTAATGATGAAAATTTCGGTGCTCTTGTTGACATCGGCAATTTCCTTTGTGCAGATGAAAATCCTGCTGTTGCGGTAGGAAATGTTGCTCCCTATGCCGTTCATGTTCACGCAAAGGATTTTCATAAGAAAACAGGCAACGAATTTGTTGCTCCCGACGGCTATTTTATGACAAGAGGCGGAAGCTTCCTTCGCGGTGCTATTATAGGTCACGGTGTTGTGCCTGTAGTTCAGTGCTTGAGAATACTTAAAAATGCGGGCTATAACGGCTTTATCACTGTCGAATTTGAAGGCATGGAAGATGCCAAAACAGGTGTAAGGTGCGGACTTAATACCCTTAAAAAAGCAGATGAGCTCATATAATCCCGATTTTATGAAAGAGGCTTTATGCCTTGCCCGAAAAGCAGCCGAAATGGGAGAAGTTCCTGTAGGTGCGGTAATTGTCCGAGACGGTGAAATTATTGCAAAAGGGTATAACGGCAGAGAGCTTGAGAAAAACGCACTTTGCCACGCAGAAATAGAGGCAATAAGCAATGCCTGTAAGGCTCTCGGCGGCTGGCGGCTTCCCCGATGCGAGCTTTATGTCACTCTTGAACCCTGTCCAATGTGTGCGGGGGCTATTATAAATTCAAGAATTGAAAAAGTCTATTTCGGAGCATACGATAAAAAGGCGGGGAGCGTGAGAAGCCTTATAAGGCTTTTTGACTTGCCCTATAACCACCGTCCCGAAGTGCAGGGCGGCTTGATGGAAGAAGAATGCTCTGCAGTATTAACAGAATTTTTCAGAGCTCTCAGAAAAAAATCAAATTAAGCAAAACACGAAACATAACTTTTTATTAAAAAAACGGAAACAGCCGTCACGGCATATTTCCGTTTTTTTTGCACTTTGTATTAACAAAAGCCATCCTTTCGGATGGCTTTCGTATTAATTGAGTTTCTGAATAATAATTTTTATTGTTTCTGCATCGCCGAGATCGGTGGGGATTGTGAAACGGTATTCGTCATTTTCTTCTTCAAGGAAGTTGTTTTCACCTTCATTTCCGAAGTGAATGGAAGCAATAATGTTTTCAGCACCACTTACACTGAATACTATTTCATCACCGGGATTTATTCCGCTTTCTTCGGAGAATACTACTTCAATTCCGTCGTCTGCTCTGAGTTCAATTCTTGTTACTGTTGCTTCTTCTTCAATAACGGTTGAGCAAACCTCACAGGAGATTGTGCATTTTACTATAAAGTCGCCTTCTTCTGTTACACTTGCAGAGTCTGCGATAAGCTTTTTGACTTCCTTATGAGGAAGAGGATCGCCTGTTCTTATTTCACACAGTGCAGAGCATACAGTGCAGTATATTTCTGTTTTTTCGCCCTGTGTACAGGTTGCTTCTGATACACGGACGGGGGTGCCGTGTATGTGTCCTGTTTTTGTTATAATCTCTGTCTGTTTTTCATCGCATCTTGAGCAGGAGCGTTCTCTTGCTCCGTCCTCTGTGCAGGAAACAGGCTTTGTTTCTTCCCATTTTGTTGAGAAATTATGACCGAGAGCCTTGCCTGTTTTTACTTCTGTTCCCTTGATGTCTTCCTTGCAATAGTCGCAGACCTTTACTGTGGTTTTTCTTTCAGTACAGGAAGCCTCGTTTACAACTCTTGTTTGCTGATAATGAGCATTTGAGCATTTCTGTTGAGGCTGTTCAATTATGTCTGAATGCTCACCGCAAACCAGACACTTGAAATAACTGTCCCACACACCCTTACAGGGAACCTCTGTTTCAGGGTTATAATATACATGGCTTTTGTCAAATTTGTGAGGAATTTTTTCAATTTTTTCTTCTGCTGCTTCATCACCGCAGACTGAACAGTATCCTGTTTTCAGCCCTTCTTCAGTACATGAGGCAGGTTTTGTATTTACCCAATTTGCAACTGTATGTCCTGTTGCCTCAATTTCTTTTGTTACGTCATCGCAATATTCACATATGCCTGCTGCTTCACCCTTTTCGGTGCAGGAGGGATTTTTTGTTACAGACCATTCGCCAATGAGCGTGTGCTCTGTTTTGGGAAGGGTTATTGTATCGCTGAGAGAGCATTCTATGCAGAATACATCTGCTTTGCCTTCTTTGGAGCAAGAGGGCTCTTCTGTTACCTTGTAATGAATGTTATCAAAAGAATGTTCTTTTAGCGGAAGCAGCAGCTCGTTTTCTGTTTCACCGCAGTTTACACATATATCTGCAACAGAGCCCTGTTTCGTGCAGGTTGAGGGGGTTAATACCTCGCGTTCAAAAAGATGACCTGTTGCTTTAATGACTTCAGGCTCTTTTGTTTTTTCACAGTGCTTACAGGCTATCACACCTTCGCCGTCTTCAGTGCAGGTTGCTTTTTTCAGAATTTTAAATTCATAGTTTTTTGATAAAACATTATGTAAGCCGCATTCACCGGGAGGGTTGATTTTTTTTGCTTCTTTTTCACCGCACACATCACAGGTGCGTTTTGCAACATAAGGATTGTAGCAATCCTTGCCGTCTGGATATTCCCATTCGCCGCTGTGAGTAGTAAGCTTTTTAACGGGCTCTTCTTTTACTACCTGTTCACAGAGTATGCACTTGAGCTGACCTACCCCGTCTTCCATACAGTTGGGAGCCTTTACAATTGTCCAGCGGCCGTTGGTAATATGGCCGTTTTCTTTAGCGGGAACCGTAACCTTTGCATAGATTTTGAGACAGGTTTTGCAAAGCTTAACAGTAAGACCGTCTGTTGCACAGGTTGACGGAGCTATAACTATCTCTTCAATATCGTGGTCGGGAATTTTATCGAGACCGACTGCAAGTCGAAGAGCGGTTCTTGCATCCTTTGCCGTGATTTTGCCGTCACCGTCAATATCCGCTTTGATAAAAGCAGATGCATCAATGTTTTCAAGATTTACTGCTGCTCGCAGAATGAAACGGGCATCATCAGCTTTTATTGCACCGTTGCCATCAATATCACCTACGGCATAGCATTCATAGTAATTTTCGACCTGTTCAAGCTCAAGAATGTCATCAGCATCCATATCGAAGCCTGCAAAAGCCGAAAAAGCGAAACAACACATAAGTGCCGTTACGACGAAAAACACATATAAAATCTTGTTTTTCATTCTTATTTCCTCCCGGAAGCAAAAATATACATAATTATAATATCATAAAAAATATTATAATGCAATATAATAATTAGTTTATTATTGCGGTAAATTTTACAGGTTGCTGTATTTTTTTATCCACGCAGTAACTTTTTTCTCATCCCAGCTTTGCGGCATAGTATTTTTTACTACCGGATACATAGGAAATTCTTTCAGTGTTTTTACAAGGTCAGGCAAAAGCTTTGCCTTGGGAAGTGCGGCAGAGATTTTATCAATCACATAAGAAGCGGTAATTCCCGATACACCGCCAGCCATTCCTATTTCTTTTTCTGTGAGAATTCCTTTTTCCATAAAGAAATCAATGTCTTCAGCTGTTATGACGCCGAAAAAGCGTCTTAATATGCTAATCGGAACAAGGTCAAATCCGAAAAGAGTGAAATATCTGTATTGATATTGCCATAAGCTCTCTTTTCTGAAGCCGTTTTTTTCTGAAGCCATAACCGTGGTTGCAAGAAGCTTACCTGCCTGAAGGGAAAGGTCAATTCCCGAACCGTTGAGAGGCACTGTCATACAGGCACTGTCACCTACAAGTGCATATGAATCTGCAACAATGAGGGGCAGTGTTTTTGAAAGAGGAATTTTGGCAATATTTCCGCCTCTTATCGGCTTATTTCCGATGCCGGGATAATTTTCACTGATGTCATTGAGAGAGGTTTCAATTTCTTTTTCTGTGAGATTTCCGAATTTTCCTATAAGAACATCAATATATTCTTCTTTTGTTATAACCCAGTCAAGTCCGGGCTTGCCGCAGTTGAAGAAGAAAACGGAATAATTGGGAGATGTGATATATTTTTCTGTGTTTTCATAGTATGCTCTGAATATTTCGAAGGTATCCTCTGTGGGAATTTCTTTCTGAATGTTGAATTCATCAGGCAGTGAACGTCTGACGGGTGAATTCATACCTGCCGCATCAATAACCATATCTGCGAAGAATTCTTTTTCTTCGCCGTCAACAACGGCGGTGATGCCGAGAACTTTTTGGCTTTCGGTTATTGCCCCTTTTATATCGGCACCGAAAATAAACCTCACGCCGCAGCTTTCACAATGTGAAATAAGGTATCTGATAAGAAATTTTCTGTCTATGGTAATGCAATTTGACTGTGCCACACCGGGACCGCCGTCCATATTAATGGCTGCGGTCTTTTTCGGATTGAAGTAACACATAGTGAGTCCTCTGTGAAAATCCTTTTCATCGGGAACAGGCACATCAGCAAAACGAAAGGCAGGAATATCCATACAATCGTGCCAATCGTGCCCTATGGTTTCTTTTGTGTGCTTTTCAATAACGGTAACTTCGCAGCCGTTTTTAGAGAGTATGGCAGCTGCACTGAGTCCGCCGTGCCCTGCACCGGCAATAATTATATTACTCATAAAAACCTCCGTATAAATCATAGTTCAGCAAAGCTAAATTATGATTTTCATGTGCATTCCTTCATTTCTTCTTCCGTACCATACGCATTCTCTTGCATAGGTTTCCCAATTATTGGTTTTGTTTGGAGAAATGAATTTTACCGTTGTCTTCTTTTGTTCTGGGGATATGCTTTCCCCGTTAAGGCAATTACGGAAATATTCGGGAAGATTTACGGGGAATGTTTTTGTGATATCTTCTTTTCCGGGTAAATTCAGAATAGCTTTCTGATATGAAATCAGCATTTCGGCTGTATTTTCATCTGTGATTGTTTTAATAAAACAGAGAAGCTCATTGAACAGCTTTTCGCTGTCATAAATACAGCTCAGGAACATATTTTCATCGGGTTCATAGGAAATTTTACCAAAACGGTTGTCGTAAATTCCCAATGTTTCTTCGGCTTTGCTGACTGCATCAAGATGTGCTTTTTTCTCTGTAAAGATATTGTAAAGATATGAATTTTTTTGTGAGAAGACAAAATCAATAAGTGATTTATAAAAATCTATATATGCAATACCTTCTGTGTTTCTCATATATATTGCGGCTTCTCTTGTTATGTCAAGACAGTGAAAGCTCTGAATGACAGTAGAGAAGAAATAAGAATTAACCCAGTCATCCCTTGTCATTGAAGAGGTTGAGGTTATAAGATATGAATATTCCGTAACCTCACTGTCTGTTTTTTCGCAGTGGAATTGTGAAAATGGCAGCTTTGTTGTGCGAAGCTTATATTTTTCGATAAAAGCATCGGAACCGAGAGCCGAATTGGGAAGAAGCTCGCAGGGATAAATATTTATTGATTTATGCTGACCGTTTTCTAACAATGAGCATATTCCCTCACAGAAGCTGTTATAGGTTTCCTCGGGAAGACCTAATATAAGCTCTGAATAAGTGGGTATTCCCGCTTTTTCATACATTGAAAGAAGCTCTCTGAAATAGGGAAGTGCTATGTTTTTTCTGCCAATAGCCTCAAGAACCTTTCCGTCTACACTCTGAAAAGATAAGGTTTGTGATTTTCCCATATCATGCTCGCTGAGCTTACGGCTTATATCACCTACAAAATCACATCGGTTCTTGGTGAAATTCACCTTGAGCCTTGACGGATATCCTGTTTTTTCTTTCAACTCAATAAATTTATCGGTTATTGTCATATCGCGGTCGAACAGACCAAAATTGGCATCTGCACAGTAAACATATTCCACCTTGTTGTCGGAAAGCCACTGAAGCTCATCAAAAACCTTCTGCAGGTCAAACTGTCTGACCTTTGAACGGAGAATCCCCCAGTCACAGAATGCACAGTGATTGGGACAGCCGCGGTTGGTTTCAATGATTGCAGAAAACTCGTAGCCGTCAGAAAGGATTGAATCAAATATTCCGGTGAGATACGGAGAAGGGTAGTCGGGAGTAGACGGATTTATTCTTTCGGTTGAAAAAGTGTTCCCGCTGCTGTCTTTATAAGAAATGTTATGTATTTCGGAAAGAGCTTTTTTATTGATATGGCTTAAAAGAATATCTCTGAATGCTTCTTCTCCGCCGCCGTGAATGAGAATATCTGCCATAGGGTATTCGCGGAATGCTTTGCTGCTGTCGGGCGGAATCTGATGGCCTCCGAAAAGTATAATGCAGTCGGGATATTTTTCTTTTATTCTGATAGCGAGTGCTTTGTTGTATTCGTTGTTCCATATGCTTGAGGAAAAGCCTACTAAAAAGGGATTCCGGATACGCAAAAGTGCCTCGTCAAGAGACAGTCTGGTGTAAATAAATTTTCCGAGCGTATATTCTTTTTTTATGTTTGCATCAGAAAAAGCATATGCTGCAAGACAACCGACGGCATACGGTATATATGTGCTTTTTATCTTGTCGCCGTATACGGCATTTGCCTGAACAAGATATATGTTTTTCATATTTTCACCTTTTACTTTGATTTTAACTGTGTTTTACTTTTATTCCTTCATAAAGAACCGAAAAATCCTTGGAGCAATATGTGACAATGCGGCTGCTCTTTTTTATTCCTGCGGTTATCTCGGTTTTTCCGTCAGCACTCAGCCCTGTTTTGACATCCTGTTTTGTCAGTGTCTTTTTTATGGGGGAATATATCCACACAAAAGGCTGGTTGCCGTTATACTGAACAGCTGTTGAGCTTATCGTAAGTGTATTTTCCGATTGCTTTGTTATAATCTTTGAATTGACGAGAATGCCTTCTTTTATTAATTGCTCTTCATTTTCGGGGGTAATAAAAACTGCATAAACGGGGGTGGAGGGGACTGAACCCGTGAGGATTTCCGCATAGCTTTTTATATATTCCGAGTCGGGAGATTGCTCTTTTATATCTGTTACCGTGCCTTTGATATCTGTTACATTTTCAAGGGATAATTCCACTGCCTGTCCCTTTTCGATGTAATGAACATCATAATCATTATCAATTACCATAATTTGCTTTTTGTTGTTTATTGTAATTGCAACGCCCTTTGAGGAATAATATCTGCTGATTGTTTCTTCTATGGGCTTTTCAGCGGTTATTACAGGCTTTTTGCTGTCTTCAACAAAGAAGCTTATAATTTCAAAAGCTATAATGAATACAAGAAGCAAGGAAATTGCAATAACGGATTTTTTGCGAAAATTTTCCTTTTTCTTTTTTCTTATTTCTTGCTTTTTCTGTTTGTTTTCTGCTTTTATTTCAGCCTTTGTGAGGTCCTTCGGTTCATCTGCAGTAAGAAAAGGTGTTCTTATTTTTCCCGAAGAATTTTCTTTCGGTATGAGCTCGTCAGGTAATTCGTTTTTGTCTATATCAAAAAGTCCTGAAATATCGGGATATTCATTATTTTTATCTGCCATACTTATCTTCCTTTTACCTAAAATTAAAAAGAGGTATACATAATTATTATAATACATATAGATAAAATATCAAATACTATTTTATAAAAAACATAATATTGGAGAGATTCTATTGAATATATCAAAAAAACTCTTGTCTCTTTTGTTAATATTTTTATTTGTATTTACTTTTTGTGCCTGTGAAAAGCCGATAAGAGTGGATTTTTCGGAGTTGCTTTTACGGATGAAAAAAGAGCTTCCCGAATATTCCTTTGAAATGACAGATGCTTTTTATTCGGAAGGCCAATGGTTTTTATTTATAAATGCGAAAAGCGAAAATGATATTCTGATTACGGCGAAAGAGGATGAAAGCCGCTATATAACCCAATTGGGAATAAGTGCAATGAATACGGATAATGATATTGCTTATGATTATATAAATTTCTGTGAAAGTGCGGGAAAGGCCTTTACAGGCTCGGAGGATATAAACACATTTCTCGGAAAGGTTAATTTTTATAATGAGAATGAAATATTTTCCGAAAATACATATTTCGCAGAGGAGGGAAGATACAGTCTGTCATTTTTTAACGCAGAGTCGGGAAGCACGGTTCTGTATGAAATAAAGCGATAACGAGGAGAGGGACTGATGCCGGAGAACTTTGCTTAAATTGAAGCTGAAGCTTTCTCGAAAAATTTATATTAATAGGCTTGAAGGCAAAAAAGGTCCCGTTATGATTTTTGCAACCTCCGAGCTTTGACTTCAGGCATAATAAAAAGCGGTCTTGTGACCGCTTTTTGTTATGCTCTGTGCCATTTTACGCCCTGGGGAGTGTCTTCAAGGACAATTCCCATTTCGGTGAGGCGGTTTCTGATTTCGTCTGCTTTTGCCCAGTTCTTTTCTTTTCGGGCTGCAGTTCTTTCTTCTATAAGTGCTTCAATTTCAGCACTGTCATCTGCTTCATCTTCCTCTTTTTCGCTGTAAACGATACCGAGAATGCCTGTGAGCTCATCAAATACTTTTATTGCTTCTTCAACAGAGCCTCTGGTTGCTTCCGGCGTAAGCACATTCTTATTTATGTATCTTACAAGGTCAAAAACCGTGCCTATAGCATCTGCGGTGTTGAGGTCATCCTCCATAGCCTCGCAGAATTTTGCGGTGAAGTCGTTGAGGTTTTTTATGAGCTCTTCACCTGCTGCACCTTCAACGGCTGAACCCAAATTGAAGTCAAGTGAATCTCTGCAGGTGTGAAGACGAGTGAGAGATGCTTTGCACTGCATGAGAGAATCATATGAATAGTTAATAGGGCTTCTGTAGTGGCAGGAAATCATAAGAAGTCTTATGGGCTCATAGCCGAACTGCTTTGCTACGTCACGCACCGTAAAGAAATTGCCCTTTGATTTTGACATTTTTTCATTGTCAACGGTTATAAAGCCGTTGTGCATCCAATAATTTGCAAAGGTTGTGCCGTTGCAGCATTCACTTTGTGCGATTTCATTTTCGTGGTGGGGGAACACAAGGTCCTGACCGCCGCAGTGAATGTCGATGGTTTTGCCGAGATAGCGTCTGCTCATAGCGGAGCATTCAATATGCCAGCCGGGACGGCCCTGTCCCCAGGGGGACTCCCAATAGGGCTCGCCGGGCTTTGAGCCCTTCCATAAAGCAAAGTCCATGCTTTCCTTTTTCTTTTCGCCGATGTTTATTCGGGCTCCTGCCATAAGGTCATCAAGAGGCTGATGCGAAAGCTTTCCGTATTCCTTGAATTTAAGGGGGCTGAAATATACATCGTTTTCAGCCTGATAGGCATAGCCTTTTTCAACAAGTGCTTCAATTATTGAAATTATTTCATCAATATTTTCCGTTGCCTTGGGATGGATTGTTGCTTCTCTTACATTAAGACCTGAGGCATCGGTTTTGTATTCCTTGATATACTTTTCGGAAACCTCTGAAAAGGTAATTCCTTCATCGTTTGCACGGTTGATGATTTTATCGTCAATATCCGTAAAATTCTGAACAAAAATAACATTGTTGCCTTTATATTCAAGATAGCGTCTTAAAACATCAAACACACAGATAGGTCTTGCGTTGCCGATGTGGATATAGTTGTATACGGTGGGACCGCAGGCATATATTCTGAATTCGCCCTCTTTAATGGGGCGGAGCTCCTCTTTCTGTCTTGTGAGTGTGTTATACACTTTCATAATATCATTCTCCTTTTAAAGCGGCTAACTCATTTTCGAGCTCACCGATGCGTTTATAAAGCTTATCAAATTCCTGTGCCACAGGGTCCGGTATATGTATCTGGTCGAGATTATCCACTCTTTTTCCGTCTCGCTTTACTACTCTTGCGGGAGCACCGACAGCAGTACAGTTGTCGGGAATTTCGTGAAGCACCACGCTTCCCGCGGCAATATTTGAATTATTGCCTACTCTGAACGGGCCTAAAACCTTTGAGCCTGCACCAATCATAACACCCGAACCGACGGTAGGATGTCGTTTGCCTACATCTTTACCCGTACCGCCGAGAGTTACACCCTGATATATGGTAACATCGTCACCGATTTCGGCAGTTTCTCCTATAACGACACCTGTTCCGTGGTCTATGAAAAAGCGTCTTCCTATGGTGGCACCGGGATGAATTTCTATATTTGTCTTTTTTGTGCTTCTTTGGGAAATAAATCTTGCGATAAAGGGCATATTATGTTTATAAAACCAATGTGCCTTACGGTGTGAACGGACAGCCTTGAGACCGGGATATAAAAGAAGAATTTCAATAAAGGATGTAGCCGCAGGGTCTCGGTCCTTTACGCACTGTATATCTTCTTTTAATAACTGAAAATAATTCATCTGTCTGTCACTGCCTTTAAATTGGATTTTACTGAACGGGTGTCTGGGCGGCGGTTGTGTTTTCGGTGGGATTGAGTCCCTGAAGGAAATCTTCAACCGAGTTTCCGCTCATATTCGGACTTTCTGACTGAATTTCTTCATCTAAAGAGGTATAGGTAACGATAGTTATGATATCCCCCTGCTTTACGACACTTTCTGCGGCGGGGATTGTTTCTGCAATAACACCGCCTACGTGAGTGCCGTCATTGTGAATCTGTGACTGCTTGCAAACAAGTCCGAGACTGGTGAAATGTGCCTGTGCCTGTTCATAAGTCCATCCCGATACATCGTCAAGCTGGAATGAACGGGGACCTGAGCTGACGGTGAGGATAATTGTTTCTCCCTTTGTTGCCTGTGCATTTTCGGGAATGCTCTGATTTATAACCACGCCTGCCATAACGGTTGAGCTGTTTTCCGTGATTGTTTTGAAAACAAAATATTCCGTATATTGCGGGTTTGTTATTATATCGGATATATAACCGCCGATAAAGCTCGGCACCTGAACTATTGAAGAACCTGAAACGGTTGTTTGCTCCTCGTTTGCTCCGCCTGAAAGCTTTACTATTTCACCTGCAAGAATGCCTATTCCCAACACAAGAATTGCGAGAATTACGCACAATACGGCAATAAGTGCATTTTTCTTTCTTGATGATGAAGACGGTGCGGGAGCTTCTGCGGTGACAGGGGCTGATTTACGGGGCACGGGCTGTGCTTTTACCGGCTCGTCTGTCAGAGGTTCAATATAAATATTTTTGGTTTCCTGCTGTGCTCTGACGGTTCTTTCGGGAAAATAACCGGGAGCGGAAGCTCCGACAGCACGCGGAGATGCCGAAAGGTCGCTTCGCAGCTGTTCAATGTTATCCGTTCTGTCGTCAGGCTCAACTGCCATTCCGTTTATAAGTGCATTTATAACGTAAGGAGGGAGCTGTTCTGCAAATTTTGCGGGAATCATCATTCTGTCGTTTTCTGCTCTTGTTTTTGCATCAATGGGAGTTGTTCCTATAAGTGAACGGTAAATAACGCTGCAGAATGAATAAATATCTGTTCTTGCATCGGTTTTTTTATTTAAGGAATATTGCTCAACGGGGGCATATCCGTCAAAAATTTCAGAATCAAGTGCCCCTGCAGGGGAGCGGACGGCTTCAATGCAGAAATCGGTGAGCTTCAGTTTTCCGTCCTTTGAAAAAACAAATGACAAAGGATTTATTCCTCTGTGGAAAATCCCCGAGGTGTGGAGTGTGCCGATTGTGGAAAGCACGGGCATAAAAAGCATACGTGCCTTGTCCCAGGGAATGAAGCCTTCCTTTGTTTCAAGAAGATAGTCTCTGAGTGTTACACGTTCCGATTCATCGTATACCGCATAAGCAGTTCCGTTTATCTTGAAAACATCGGTAACGGTTATAAGTGCGGTGATACCTTTAAGCCGCATAAGCTTTGTCCACAGTGATATGAATGAATTGAGGTATCTGTCATATGCTTCTGACGTTCCTGATTTTGGTAAAACTGTTATAAGATCTGCGTCTCTTTCGCAGAAGCCTTCGGGATAAAATTCTCTTACGGAAACACTTTTTTCAAGCTTCATGTCGTAAGCGGCATAGGTTATGCCTTCACTGTTCCTTTTATGGGCTTTGGCAATAATATATCTTTGTGCAATTACGCTTTTTAATGGAAGAAGCGGGGAAGTCTGAACAATATCCTCAGCCTGACGGCAAACGGAACAAAGACCGTTTTCATCTTTTGTTCCTAAGCATACCATACAAAGGTTTGAAATATCAGTCATTTTATATATTCATCTCCGTTTATAATATATTAATATTAATTCACACTAAAGTTTACCATAAACAGCAAGGTAATACAAGTATATTTTTTTATTTTATGCATAATACAGAAAATGTTGGCAGTCCGGACGGTTAATTGCTATATTTTTGAAAAAACAGGAAAAATATTGCAAAAATCACTTGACAAAAGCCTTTTTCAGATATATATTATAGTTACAGTTAGCACTCACAACCCGAGAGTGCTAACACAAACAAACGGACAGGAGGGCCTTCAGTGGAACTTTCCGAGAGAAAAGAGAAAATACTTTCGGCAATAATTGAAAGATTTATCACCACGGGTGAGCCTGTCGGTTCAAAGTTTCTTGTTGAAGTTCTGTCTTTCCCTGTTTCATCCGCCACTGTAAGAAATGAAATGGCATATCTTTCAGATATGGGATATCTTGACCAGCCTCACACGTCTGCAGGAAGAATTCCTTCTGATAAGGGCTACAGATATTATATAGATAAGCTTCTTATGAATTATTCTCCTTCCGATGCAGAAATGTTCAGAATTCTTTCAAGCATCGACCGTTCAGAAGGCGATACCGTGGGTATTCTGGGGAATATCCTTGAAGTTCTTTCATCAATTACGGGACTGACATCTGTTGCCGTAACTCCTCACAGTGAGCATCCGGTGATTACGGGTACGCAGATACTTCCGTTAAGCCACAAAACCGCAATGGTGATTGTGAAAACCTCGGCGGGGGTTACCAAAAACAGAATTGCAAAGCTTTCAGAAGAACCCGATTATGAAACACTTGAGCTTTATCATAATGTTACAGCCGCAAATTTCATAGGACTTGATACAGGTGAATTTACCACTGCAAAGCTCCAGAGCGTTGCAGTGTCGCTCGGAGAAAAAGCACTTGAAATGATGCCTCTGATAGTATCCTTTTTTGATGCGGCACTTGAAGCATCGGGTGCGGATGTTGTTGTTAAAGGGCAGTATGCACTGATGTCTGACACGGAGCTTTCACCGTTTGCTCCCCGTATTCTCGAGCTTTTAGGCAATAAAGGAACTGCGGCTGCTCTTTTTGAGACGAATAAAGACACTCCCGTAGACCTTAAAATCGGTACGGAAAATGAATTTCCGTGTCTGCGAAATGCGGCGGTTATAAAAGCACCGTATAAGGTCGGGGAGGTTTCCTTAGGTTCAATCGGTGTTATATGTCCCACAAAAACGGATTATTCAAGAGTTATTCCTCTTGTAAAATATATCAGTGAAATAACAGGACATATTCTCGCTGATATCATAGATACTTAAATTTGAAAGGATGTTTTAATTGGCTAAAGAAAAGAAAAAGCCCGAAGAAGAAACCGCAGAAGCTGCGGCAGAAGAAACCGTAGAAGAAGTCCTTGATGAAAAGGATGTGCTTATAGAACAGCTCAATGACAAGCTAACAGAGGCAAATGATAAGCTTCTTCGCACCGTTGCAGAATATGATAACTTCCGTAAAAGAAGCCAGAAGGAAAAGGAGGCAATCTATTCCGATTCGAAAACGGATATAATTGCAAAGCTTCTTCCCGTAATCGATAACTTTGAAAGAGCCTCGGCGGCGGCAAGTGACCTTGATACTTATAAGAAAGGCATTGAAATGACCGTAAGTCAGCTTCTTGAGGTTTTCGCTTCTTTCGGAGTTGAAGCCTTCGGAGAAAAGGGCGAACAATTCGATCCCAATATTCATAACGGAATTATGCATATAGATAATGAAGAACTCGGTGAAAACGAGATTTCCGAAGTCTATATGAAGGGTTATAAAATGGGTGACAGAGTTATCCGTCACGCCACAGTAATAGTTGCAAACTGATTATTAATATATATTTTTGGAGGAAAAAACAATGGCAAAAATTATTGGTATTGACTTAGGTACAACAAACTCCTGTGTAGCAGTTATCGAAGGCGGTGAACCCGTTGTTATTGCTAATGCAGAAGGTGCAAGAACAACTCCCTCTGTAGTTGCATTCGGCAAAACAGGTGAAAGAATGGTTGGTCAGGTAGCAAAGAGACAGGCTATCACAAACCCCGACAAAACAGTTGCATCCATTAAAAGACAGATGGGTACTGAATACAGAGTAAGGATTGATGATAAGACATACACACCTCAGGAAATTTCTGCAATGATTCTTCAGAAATTAAAGAGTGATGCCGAAAGCTATCTCGGAACATCTGTTACAGAAGCAGTTATCACAGTTCCCGCATATTTCACCGATGCACAGCGTCAGGCAACAAAGGATGCAGGTAAAATTGCAGGTCTTGAGGTAAAGAGAATCATCAATGAGCCCACAGCTGCAGCACTCGCATACGGTATTGATAAGGAAAACGACCAGAAGGTTATGGTTTATGACCTTGGCGGCGGTACCTTTGACGTTTCTATTATTGAAATGGGGGACGGTGTTCAGGAGGTTCTTGCAACAGCAGGTAACAACCGTCTCGGCGGTGACGACTTCGACCAGAGAGTTATCGACTGGATTGTTTCCGAATTCTTAAAGAGCGACGGAATTGATCTCCGCGGCGACAAAATGGCTATGCAGAGACTTAAAGAAGCAGCAGAAAAGGCAAAGATTGAGCTTTCAGGTGTTACCACATCTGCAATAAGCCTTCCCTTTATCACTGCAGATGCAACAGGTCCCAAGCATCTTGAGCTCACACTCACACGTGCAAAGTTCAACGAGCTTACTTCTGACCTTGTTGAAGCAACAATGGGCCCCGTTCGTCAGGCAATAAGCGACTCAGGTCTTAAAATTTCTGAAATTGACAAGGTTCTTATGGTCGGCGGTTCTTCAAGAATTCCCGCTGTCCAGGAAGCAATCAAGGCTTTTACAGGCAAGGAGCCCTTTAAGGGCATCAATCCCGATGAATGGGTTGCAGTAGGTGCTGCAAGTCAGGCAGGTGTTCTCGGCGGTGACGTTCAGGGACTTCTCCTTCTTGACGTTACACCCCTTTCACTGGGTATTGAAACACTCGGCGGTGTTTGCACAAAGATAATTGAAAGAAATACAACTATCCCCACAAAAAAGAGCCAGATTTTCTCAACTGCAGCAGACAATCAGTCATCTGTTCAGGTTCATGTTCTTCAGGGTGAAAGAGAATTTGCAAAGGATAATAAAACTCTCGGTATGTTTATGCTTGACGGTATTCTTCCCGCAAGAAGAGGCGTACCCCAGATTGAAGTTACCTTTGATATAGATGCTAACGGTATCGTTCATGTTTCCGCAAAGGACCTCGGCACAGGCAAGGAACAGGCTATTTCAATCACTGCTTCTTCCAATATGAGCAAGGAAGACATCGAAAAGGCAGTCAGAGAAGCAGAACAGTTTGCAGAAGAAGACAAGAAGCGTAAGGAAGAGCTTGATATCAAGAACAATGCAGACCAGATGGTTTATCAGTGTGAAAAGCTTCTTTCCGAAAGCGGAGATAAGCTTGAAGATGCCGATAAGGCTAACATCAACACTGCAGTAGATGCTCTTAAAGAAGCTCTCAAGGGTGAAGATTATAATCTCATCAAGTCCCGTCAGGAGGAGCTCACAAAGGTATTCTACGAAATCAGCGAAAAGCTCTATAAGGCTGCTGCTCCCGAGCAGGGTGCACCCGATTTCGGTGCAGGTGCAGGCTTTAACGGCGGCACTGCAGATGCAGGTGCTTCAGGTGAAGACGGCTACTATGATGCATCCTACACAGATGTATAATCAATATTAAATTTTTGCTGCGGAAGACTGTCCGTTTTCCGCGGCTTTCAGTGCTTTCAGAACATAATAAAGGAAAAATGTTATGGCAGATAAACGAGATTATTATGAAGTCCTCGGTGTCTCAAAAGGTGCTTCGGACGATGAAATAAAAAAAGCCTACCGTAAAATGGCTAAACAGTATCATCCCGACCTGAATCCGGGAAATGCTGAAGCAGAGGCAAAGTTCAAGGAATGTAATGAAGCCTATGAGGTGCTTTCCGATGCCGATAAAAAGGCAAAGTATGACCGTTTCGGACACGCAGGTGTTGATCCCAACTACGGTGCGGGCGGTGGCGGCTTCGGCGGCGGCTTCGGTGGTATGGATTTTGATATGGGTGACATTTTCTCATCCATTTTCGGCGGCGGCTTCGGAGGAGGCTTCGGCGGCTCACAGAGAAGCAATCCCAACGCCCCTCAGAGAGGCTCCGATCTTCAGACCAATATCACAATTTCATTTGAAGAGGCTGCAAAGGGCTGCAGAAAGACAGTTGAGGTAAACCGTGTTGAAGTCTGCGACGGTTGTTCCGGCTCGGGTGCCGCTCCCGGTACCACCACACAGACCTGTTCACAGTGCGGCGGCTCAGGTCAGGTAACAAGTCAGCAGAGAACCATTTTAGGTGTAATGCAGACACAAAAGCCCTGTCCCACCTGTGGCGGCAAGGGAACGATAATTCCTAATCCCTGCAGAAAGTGTAACGGTCAGGGCAGAGTGAGAAGGGCTGCAAAGGTTGATGTCAATATCCCTGCAGGTATTGATGACCGCCAGGCAGTTTCCGTGCGTTCACAAGGCAACAAGGGTGTAAACGGCGGGCCCGCAGGTGACCTTCGCGTGGGTGTCAATGTAAGAAATCACCCCTTCTTTGAAAGAGACGGCTATAATGTATGGTATCAGGCAAACATCAGCTTTGCTCAGGCTGCTCTCGGTTGCGAGCTTATCGTTCCCACTCTTGACGGTGATGTTAAATACACAGTCCCCGCAGGTACACAGCCCGGTGATGTATTTAAGCTCAAGGACAGAGGTATCCAGAACTTAAACGGCAGAAGCAAGGGTGACCAGCTTGTTCGTGTTGAAGTGGTAGTACCCAAAAAGCTTTCCGAAAAACAGAAGGAGCTTTTAAGAGAATTTGAAGCAGATCTCAACCCCGCAAATGTAGGCTCTCTCAACGAGGACAAAGGCAAAGGCCTTTTCGGTAAAAAGAAAAAATAAAAGTAAACACAAGACCAAAAATAATCGGTCTTGTGTTTTTTTAGTCAGGTAGTTTTTTATCTGAATTTATACGCGTTTTCTTCAAAAAATTCCCGATAGACTTTTACACAGGGAAGGTCTGTCCATTTTGAAATTTTTACGGGGACGGAATCTATATCGTAAATTCTTGCACCTTTAAGGGACAGAAGAAAAGGGGAGTGGGTTGAAATTATGAACTGACAGCCGTGGTGACGCACAGCATCTTCAAGGAAATATTTCAGTTCAAGCTGATTTCCCGGAGAAAGACTGTTTTCGGGTTCGTCGAGAATATAAAGAGCATTATCGTGAATTGCATCAACGAAAAGAGACAATGCACTTTCTCCGTTAGAACGCTCGGTTACATTTCTCATAAGCCGTGAGCGGATATACTGTGACTGACTTATGTTTTTGTTTCTCGCATCCTGAATTTTTTTCCAACGGTCGTAGTCTTCGATTCCGTGAAGCTTGGTGTCTGTGTCTCTGCTTCGAAGCTCCAGCCATTCGTTGACGATTGACTCTCTTTTTGTGTCAATACCGCTGTTTATTCTTCTGATATCAAGCACTCTTTCAAAAACATCATCGCTGGTAATTACACGGCTGTGTGATGAAATGCTGTCTTCAAGTGTATATGTGCAAAGAGAAGCATAATCATCAAAAAAATCAGTTCTGTTATAGGGTGAGTCTCTGTTGATTTTCAGCTTTTCGGCAATAACATTGAGAATTGTGCTTTTTCCGCTGCCGTTGTTTCCGCAGAAAATTGTGATATCAGAGAATTCAAAGGCTTCGGGGATTTCTCTTCCTGAAAACAGACCGAAAGGATATTTAGAAGTATAACAAGTCATAATATTTTTCCCTGTTTTCGGAAACAGATGTGAAAACTCCTGTTCTTCCGAGGGAAAACTGAACGTATCAAGATAAACCATAGCAAAGCTCCCTGTAATTTTTTAACATTATAACACACAAAAAGTCCCGTGAATGGTACTCTGTTAAATTTCGTCAGGATTTATTTTCAGTTTTTTGCAAATTGCAATAATAATATCAAAGGAGGCACCGCCTATTCCCCGTGACAGAATTGTCATAAGTGTGCTGTAGGGAATATCTGCTTCTGTTGAAAAGCTTCTTAAACTTTTATAATTATCAAGGATTTTGTTGCGAAGTTTTTGTTCACGAGTCATTTTTCTTCACCGACAACAGTTATTTTTAAGCCTGTTTTTTCAAGCTCTTCAATGTGTGCTTCACTTACATCACAATCTGTAATTAATTCATTAAATTGCTGTGTATCGCAAACCTTTATAAATGAATTTGTTCCGATTTTTACAGAGGGTAAAAGTAAATATTTTTTCCTGCTTTGCTGCAGAACTGTTCTTTGAAACTGAGCAGTTTCGGCAGTACCGTTGGACAGACCGAAATCTGCCGTAAGCCCCGAGCCTGTCATGAAGCATTTGTCAAAACAGAAATTTTTTATAAAATCACAAGCAAGACTGTCAACACTCACTCCGTTTTTCTTCATTCTTCCGCAGGTAACAAACACATCGATATTGTCAAATTCTCTTAAATTTACTGCAATGTCAACGGAATTTACAATAAGTGTAAACGGAATATCTTTTGGCAGATATTGTGTTATAATATAACCGAAGCTGCCGCTTGTAAGATATATAACATCATCTTTTTCTATTTTTCCCGCTGCACAAACAGCAATATTTTTATAATTCTCCTTTATCGGCATTGCACGGAAATCTCTGTCGTCTGGCGGAGCAACCATAATTCGGTTAAGTAAAACGGCACCGCCGTATGTCCTCTTGCAAAAACCCTTTTGCTCAAGAAGACGAAGATCGCGTCTTGCGGATTCCTCGGATATATTATAATCTTCTGCAATTTGTGCAACTGTTATTTTTCCTGTATTATTAAGCTTATCAATTATTTCCTTTTGTCTTTCTTCCAAAAACATAGTAGTCACCTTTTCGTATATTCTTTTTTTTGGGGGCCCACAATCAGATTATATAATATAAACGGAAACAAATCAACAAAATCGGTAAACGGATTTGCATATATTTTTTGATGAATGACAATAAAACAGTTGTCACATCTATGTCACTTGTTGTTTTTACTGTGATGTGGTACTGTAATATTGAACGGAGACAAAAATCAAATATCTTAGGTTAATTTTATAAAAGGAGCTGTAAATTTATGGAACTGAAAGACAAGCTGAAAGAATTAAGAAACAATGCAGGTTTAACGCAGGAGACACTTGCAAGTCAGATTTTTGTGTCCCGCACGCTGATTTCTAAATGGGAATCCGGTGAACGCTATCCCAATAAAGATAATCTCGCACGTCTCGCAGTATTTTTTCATATCACTCCGGAAGAGCTTATCGGAAGTAAGAAAGAGAATGATAAATACAACAAATATAACATTATCAGTATTGTATATTCTGCAATTTGCAGCACCGTTTCCTTGGGGCTTCTGATTCTAATGCTGTTCGCGATTGTCGAGACGCTCAAATTCAAAGACGGGTGGACGGGAATGGGTGGATATATTATATCCGTAGTTTTTGTACTTCCTGTTATTCTAATCCTTGTTTTATATGAAGCTATCACGCTAAAAAAGAAGAACGGTTATAAAACATTTGAGCTATACGGTATTTTTGTTCTTATCCTTATATGGCTGATTTCAATTCCCGTATATCTTTTTATGATATAATTTATTAACTAATCATTTGTGAAATAAACACAACGCGACGGATATAATTTTATTGAATCTGCCTCTTGAAAAAGGGCAGGCTTTTCTGCTAACATATACATAGAGATACAAGGCATATCGATAACCGAGGTCTTATCCAAATCAAAAATAAAGAAAGCTGCAAGGAAGTTTTTATCCTCTGCAACGAATTTTATAAAAGATACCTCGATAACCGAGGCTTCGTGTTTGCATCGGTTATCAATGAAGTTGCAGAGGGAGTTTCCCAATACAGCAAAATTTTACCAAAGATACCTCGATAACCGAGGCTTCGAGCTTGCAGCGGTTATCAATGAAGTAGCAGAGGGAGTTTACCAACACAGCAAAATTTTACAAAAGATACCTCGATAACCGAGGCTTTGTGTTAAGGAGTTTGTTTTTTGCTTGGTGAGGCTTTTATTCTTGAGTTCACAGCAGGCTTTTGGCTTGTTATATAAATAATTTTGAAGGGATGATTGTTATGAAACTTAAAAAAGATGTCAGCAAGGGCAGTGTTACTCTTATGGTGTTGTCCGTGCTGGAAAAGCATGACCTTTACGGATATCAGATGATAGGATATCTTGAGGGGTTATCTTCCGGTGTTTTTCAATTTAATGAAGGTACATTATATCCTGTTTTGCATTCACTTGAAAAAGATGGAATGGTGACCTCCTACTGGGATACTGTTGAGGATTCCCGTGTCAGAAAATACTATCATATTACAGATAAGGGAATAAAGCTTCTTGAAGAATCAAAAAAAGAATGGGAGGAGTATGTCGGTGCTGTCAATGCAGTGCTCTTGGGGGGTGCTTTGAATGCAGCTACATAAAGAGATTGATGATTTTATAAAAGAGTGTTATCCGAAAGGACTTCCCCTTTACAGACGTAAGGACTTGAAAAAGGAACTGCTTTCACACATTTATGATAAAACGGATTTCTTTATGGAGTCGGGAATGAGTGAGGAGGAGAGTGTTTCTGAAGCTGTGAAAAGTATGGGTGAGCCTTCAAAAATCAGGCAGTCTTTCGGTGAAATATACCGTTTTGAAAGGCTTCCCGGCATAATTGCTTTTTTTGCATTGACGTTTGTATGTGTTCTGGCATTTTTTACCGGATTTATTCTTTTTTCTGCGGACACCACATCAGATTATCCCACGGTTTATCATTATTTTATAAGTGCGACTTTTGTCGGCAGTATAATTTTTATGTATATATACGGTTTTCGGAAGAAAAAAGCATATCTTCTGTTATCCGTAACCGTTTATATGTTTTTTAATCTTCTGACCTTTATTTTTTCCAGCGGTATTTTTCAGAGTGTGTCCATAGGAATTATGGTCATGTTTTGTGCATTATTAAAAATCCCTGAGCACGTAACAAATACAACTCTTATGTTTTCTGATGCAGAGTCCATTGTTAATCTTGCGGCATATCTGACTATTGTAATAATGCTCATATTGTTTTTTGCGGGACTTGTTTCCACTGTAATAGTGTTTACTGAATCCAAAAGAAAGAAAAAGCCCGGAAAAATAAGAAAGAAAAAGCCGCTTATTCTTTATTTTTCTCTTATATTCTCGCTTGTTATTCTTTCCTCTGTTCTTTTTTATTTTACTGCACAGAAATATTCATTTATGGATAACAATATGATGACCGGCAGTATTTCAAGAATAGTTGATAACAAAAAAGGAAGAGATGCTTATGAAGAGCTGACTTCCGGAATGAGCGAAACGGATGCGGGAATTATTCTGAGAAGTTACGGCTTCAGAAAATATGAAAAAAGCGACGGTGGATACTATCTTCCCGATCTTGAGCCGGGATATTCCATGCCGGACTCACAGGTTTTTATTATTGAAGATACATCCTATACCGTCAAAGACCTGTATAATGACACTGTTATTATTCTTGTATTTTCGGATAATAAGCTTGTCTATAAGCAAGTTTATTTATACAATAACCGCACCTTGGCTCTTGGAATATGGCGAAATGAGGATACAGCAAAATGCTATGAAGGCTTCCTTACTCTTAAAGAAGGAGACAACAGAGATAATGTTCTGAAAAAATTTCCCTCATCCGTGGCATTTCTTGAAGCTGCCTGTTTTGATTTTGAAAGTGATACCGAAATGTTGAACTTTCATTCAGAATATGAAGACAGAAGAGATTACTCTATAAATGCTGATATTTATACGAGCTTTTGCTTTGTGGACGGAAAGCTTGCATTTTCGGATATCACGGGATTCGGTAAGGACCAATCTTATGATTACAAAGCACTTGGTCTTAACCGTAAAAGATAAGGAGGTACTTTTATGGGAAAAACTAAAAAAACTCAAATTTTCTACGGTTTGTTTTTCGGTATTTTAATGTGGGTATTCGGTATTCTTTTAACGGGATTTTTGCCGACACCCGGGGACGGTATTGAATTTGGTATTGCATCTGCACTTCCGATAATATATCCTGCTGTTTTATGGGCGGTTTGTATATTCCTCGGGATTAAGACTGCAAAAAACGGAAAGTCAGCATTTTTATTTTCATATATAATTATATTACTGATTCCCACGGTGAGTTCACTTTTTACATTTCTTTTCGGTGAACTGGCTTTAATAACAAACATAAATATTTTTGATGCCCTTGCAGCTTCATTCAGTTTTATTGCTGTACCGTTTATCGGGTCCGTTATTTACGGTGCAGATATTGCTTTTATGAAGATTGGAATTAATATGGGTTCGGGCGGTTTCTTTGACGATTTTTTGTTTTATCTTTTTGTGATAATCGCTGCTATGGCACCGATTGCAGGAATAGTTGCAAGGAGGACTGCAAAAAAATCATAAAAGCTTGATTTTTCGGAAACAAAAAAGGACTGCAACCGTTTTGGTTGCAGTCCGAATTCTTTTAGTCTTATTCTTCTTCGTCAAGCTCTGTGTATGCTTCGAGGACGGTTCCGCAGTTGGGACATTCAAAGGTTTTTCCCTCTTCAAAAGCGGATTCGTCAATGAAGATTGTTTCGTGGCAGTTTGAGCATTCAATTTCGTATTCATATTCGTCATAATCGAAATCGTCACAGCCGTCGCAACCGTCGCAGTCGCCGTCGCAATAATCGTCGAAATCGTCATAATCATCGTCATCATCAAAGAAATCGCCTTCATAAACGAATTCTTCAAGATTTTCGAGGTCTTCGTCAATAGCATCAAGCTGGTCGCAGTTGTCTGCTACTGTGAGAGCGATGTCTTCAAGAACATCTGCCATAGCGGCAAAGATTTTGCCTTCCTTTGTGGTTTTATCAATATCAAGACCGTCCATAAGACCTTTGAGATATGCAACTTTTTCTGTAATTGTCATAACAGTAAACTCCTTTTTTTTGTTTAATAAAAGCGGCCGCAGGTTTTGCAGCCGCAGAAATTCATTGATTATGCACGGCCGAGGTATTCACCTGTACGTGTATCTATCTGAATCATTTCGCCTTCTTCGATGAAAAGCGGAACCTTAACAACAGCACCTGTTTCAACAGTTGCGGGCTTGAGAGTGTTTGTTGCTGTGTCGCCCTTGAAGCCGGGTTCTGTTTCTGTAACCTGAAGGTCAACAAAGTTGGGGGGCTCAACGCCGAAAACCTTGCCCTTGTAGGAAAGAACACGGCAAACCATATTTTCCTTAACGAACTTGAAGTTGTCGTCAAGCTCTGTTGCACCTACGGGAATCATATCATATGTTTCGGGATCCATAAAGTAGTAAAGATCTCCGTCATTGTAGGAATATTCACATTCTTTTCTTTCAACGAAAGCAGTGGGGAACTTGTCTGTGGGGGAGAAGGTTTTTTCAACAACGCTGCCCTGAATAACGTTTCTTATCTTTGTGCGAACGAAAGCAGCACCCTTACCGGGCTTTACGTGCTGGAATTCAACAATCTGCCAAACTCCGCCTTCCATTTCAAATGTAACGCCGTTTCTGAAATCGCCGGCTGATACCATAAATATCAATCCTTTCTCGGTAATCAATTGTTTGTTTACCTGACTATAATATAATATTTTTTTCCTTTTTGCAAGTACCTTAATGAATATTTTCAGTATATATACAAAAATACCGCAAAAATTCTCTTATTTTTACAGAATTATAAGCTCTTTTTTGCAGGAAGTAAGGTTTTCGCAGCCGTTTTCAGTGATAAGTGCCATATCTTCAATTCTCACACCGAATTCACCGGGGAGATAAATTCCCGGCTCAACTGTTACAACGTGACCTGTTTTAAGAGTGTGAGGTGCTTTGGGGGAAAGCCGGGGAGCTTCGTGAATTTCAACACCCACACCGTGACCGAGTCCGTGGCCGAAGTTCTTGCCGTAGCCTGCATTTTCGATTATATCTCGTGCAATTTTATCGGCTTCAACACCTGTTATTCCGTCTTTGAGTGCATCAAGAGCGGCACACTGTGCTTTTAATACCGTTTCATAAACCTCTTTCTGTTTTTCGGAGGGCTCGCCGATGCAGACTGTTCTTGTCATATCGGAATGATAGCCGTCTACCGTTGCACCGAAATCAAGAGTGAGGAAATCGCCCTTCTGAATTTTATAATCGCCGGGGACACCGTGGGGCATTGAGGAATTTTTTCCTGCAACTGCAATGGTTTCAAAGGAAACGGCTTCAGCTCCGTGGGAGAGCATATAAAAATCAAGCTCAAGAGAAACCTCTTTTTCCGTCATACCTTCCTTAATGAAAGAAAGCATATGGTCGAAGGCATCCTCTGCAATTTTTTGGGCGGCTTTAATTTTTTGAACCTCGGAGGTCTCTTTAACTATTCTGATTTCTTCAATAGCAGCTGAAAGCTCCTCCGTTATAATGAATTCAACATCGGGAAGCTTTTTTTTGAGATTTTCGAAATCTGCAAGTGTTATTTTGTCATTTTCGAGGGCAACCTTTTTTACTCCCTTATTTTCGAATAATTCCGTGAGTTTTTCATATATATTAGAAGAATCAAGAACGAAGCTTTCGCCTATGCATTTTGCGGCAGCTTCGGTGTAACGGCTGTCTGTGAAAAACAAAGCCTTATCTTCAAATACAACCAATGCACCGTCGCTTGAGGGAAATTCGGTAAAATATCTTCTGTTTTCTTCTGAAAAAATGAGAGCTGCATCTGCGAAATTCTTTATTTTTTCTGAAAGCTTATCTGTATGGAACATCATACTTTATCACCTGAACCTTTATTTTCAAGATATATTTTTTCCAGTTTTCTGATTTTAAGGAAATGAAACAGGGCAAGAATTTCCCTTGTTTTGTATTTCACTCTCACGGAAATTGCCCCTGCGTTATTTGCTCCCTGAACATCGGTGAAAAGCTGGTCGCCAATCATAACGAAGCCTGAAATATCGGTTTTTGTGATTGCCGTTGCTTTTCTGAAGCATCTGATGTCCGGTTTGTCTGCATTTGCAATATAGGGAAGTGCCCCCATTTTTTTTGAAATGAGCTTTGCACGAATATTATAGGTGTTTGTCACTATAACAACGGGAATTCCTGCTTCCTGAATTTTTTTGATCCATTCACGCACGCCGGGAAAAAGTGTGAGTGTACTGTCATATACCGTTGTGTTATCAAGGTCAATTCCTACTGCACTGCCACCCATAGAAAAGATGTCCTCGGGAGTAATATCTGTGATGCTGTCATAGAAATAGCGGGGCATGGAATTGGTTTCAATGCTTGTGCTTTTTTTCATATTTTCTCTCACCAAAAACAATGACGGACCTTAAAAAGGCCCGCCTGTTTAATCCAATTATTTGTACTTGCGCTTACGAGCAGCTTCGGATTTTTTCTTTCTCTTTACAGAGGGTTTCTCGTAATGCTCTCTCTTACGTACTTCCTGAATAACACCGTCACGAGATGTCTGACGCTTAAATCTTCTGAGTGCGCTGTCAAGAGATTCATTTTCTTTAACTTTTACCTGACTCATTTTATTCCCTCCCTCCGCGTTCTGCGTGGGTAATTAGCATTAATTCTTTGACATTATACAACAGCAGTTGCACTGTGTCAATATATTTTTTTGTCCTTTTTTTATATTTTTTTGCCTTTTTACATCAATTTTACATCAGGTGAGTTTTTGTGTATTTTTTGTCATTTGTTTTTCTGTTTTCAGGGGTAGCCGTATTCATTTTAGGAATGCTTCTGATTAAATTTATTTTGCAGAAATCCTTTTCGGTTAAACTGAAAAAGCTGCTTATGAAATGCACAAAAAACAGGTTGTCAGGAGTGCTGACGGGTGCTTTTGTCACAATTTGTCTTCAGTCCTCCTCGGCTTCGAGCGTTCTCACGGCAGCCTTTGCGGATGAGGGAATTATTTCATTGTACGGGGCATTCTGGATAATTGTGGGAGCAAATCTCGGAACAACGTTTACGGGGCTTCTGACTTCTTTTCCTTTTTCGGATATTCTTGTTGTTCTGATAATTTTAGGAGTAATCCTTCTGATGGTTCCCGAAAAACTGAATGCGGCACGCTTCGGTATTCTTTTTTCGGGACTGGGGCTTCTTTTTGTAGGTATGAGAATTATGGGAGAGGCTTCCTCCGAGCTTATAGAAATCCCCTTTGTTGACGATATTCTCATTTCCTGCAATTCCCCTGTTTCAGGTGTTTTAACGGGTGCGTTTTTTACTGCGTTAATTCAGTCGTCTTCTGCTGTGACTGCACTTTTACAGGTTCTGGGGGCAGAAGGTATTATCGGAATAAGACAGGCTTTTTATATAATTCTCGGATCAAATATCGGTACGTGTGCCACCTGTCTTATTGCATCAACGGGACTTCACGGCAGTGCAAAAAAAGTGTCGTATATGCACATCATATATAATTTTGCGGGTGCATTCATCTTTATTTTTTTGGCAGAGCTTTTTCCGCTTCCCGAAATCATATCTGAAGTTTTCCGCGAAAACATAAGCCTGCAAATAGCGGTAATCAATATTGTTTTTAATTTTTTGTCTGCATTAATTGCTCTTTTTCTTCCCCTGAAACGAAATTGTTTTGTGAGAAAACAGTATTGTAAAATATGATTTACTTTTTGTTCCTCATATGTTAAAATAATCTTAAATTGAAAAATGGAGGAAGATTATGAAAAAGGTTATTGCTTTTGTGCTTTCTTTTGTACTTGTTTTTTCTTCTTTTACTGTTGCTTTTGCATCAGGTGAGGATGAAAGTGCTGTGGGGGAACCTCTTCCCATTGAAAGGGTTGAAAACGATTCTCCCGTTATTGTTGTCCGCGGAATGAATTTTGCAGGAGGTCTGCAGTTTGACCGCGGAACTGAAAATGCAAAGCCCGTAAATGTTCAGTTTGATGCGGGTGAGCTTATTAAATATCTCGGAAAAACTCTTGTTGCCGTGCTTTCCTCTTTCAGCATCGAGGCAGGCATATCAGTTATATGTGAATATGTTGTAACGCTTTTCTCCGCATACCCTTGCGATGAAAACGGAAATTCACTTCACTCCAATATATCGGCGGAGTGGTATCCCGAAGCCGTTGCTAATTATCCCGAGGTGCTTAATAAATATGCTACGGATGAAATTTCTCTCGTAACGGCACTTGCTGACCGCTACGGCTCTGATATGGTATATTATTTTGTATATGACTGGAGACTTGATGCTCAGGACAATGCCGACCTTCTCGCACAGACGGTGGACAAGGCTCTTTCCGACACAGGTTGTGAAAAGGCTGATATTATATGCTGCAGTATGGGCGGAAGTGTCACTGCCGCTTATATGGCTGAATACGGATACAGCAAGCTCGGTACTGTTATTTCAAATACCTCCGTTATTTTCGGAGCAGATGTTATTACAGACCTTTTTCAGGGAAAGGTTTGCTTTGATGCTGATTCTGTTGAAAGATATGTGAGTGCTATGGTACCCTCTCTTGCGGGACTGCTTAAATTTGCAAATCTTACAGGTTCACTTGACATTCTCTGTAAAATTATAAATAGCTTTGCAAAGAAGCACGAAGCACAGATTTTTGAAGAATCCCTTATTCCCACCTTTGCAACTCTTCCCGGATTCTGGTCTATGATGAAGGGTGAAAGCTATCCCGCCGCAAGAGAATTTATTTTCTCGGGTAAAGAAGCCGAGTATGCGGGACTTCTTAACCGACTTGACAGCTACTATAATAATGTTTCCTCAAGAAGACAGGAAATTATTGACGGTGCTATTGAAAGCGGTGTGAATTTCGCTGTTATCGCAAACTACAATTCACCTCTTGTGCCCGCCTACGAAAGTGCAAAATATCACGGTGACGGAATGATTGAAACAGCACCCATGTCGGGAGGTGCACTTGTAAGCGTTATTGGGCAGACTCTTACTGAAGAGCAGCTTGCAGTCGGTGACAGCAAGTATATTTCCCCTGATAAGTGCATAAACGCATCCACCTGTCTTTATCCCGATTATACATGGTTTATGAAGGATGCGGGACACGTTGTTGGACTTTACGGCTCTGATGCAACATACTTTATTTTTGCTCTTCTTGAAAGCGAAAAACAGCCCACAATAAACACATTTTCTCAATATCCCCAGTTTATACTCAGTGATGCTGACGAAAATATATTGAATTAATCAGGCAGTTGAAAAAAGGAGAGAATAATGGACAGAACTGTTGCTCTTTGTGATAAATGGTATTATTTTGACGGCAGAAAAAAAGAAGGCAAAAAAGGACTGCTGCTGAAAAAACCGGCTTCCTTCCCCATGTCTTCAGAAAATGTTTTTACCGTCAAAAGAAAATTTGTTTGTCCGAAACAGGTGAACGATACAGTTACCGTGTTTTTTGAAAGTACCGACAAAAATATTGAGGTTTTTGCGGGAAAGAGCAGGATTGAGGGTGTTTTCGACGGTGAAAAAACTGTTTTTGATATAACAAAAGAGCTTAAAACGGGTGTAACCGTAATAACTGCCGTCATTCACGGCGGCACTGTTGAAAAATTTTTCTTCAGTGTGAAAAGAAATAAGGAATAAAAGTGTAATTTTTGTCAAAACTTTCTGTAAAAGTGATTTTCGGAGGGCTTGTATGAAGCTTGAAAGACTTCTCGGAAAGTATGACAGAAATTTGAAGAAATGCTATAAATTATTGAAGCGGCAGGGTGAAAATTCTTCCGCTTCATTATGGTTTATTGATAATTTTTCTTCAGTCAATTCAGGGATAAAAGCGGCACAAGGGTTTATTTCATCAAAGGGTGAAAGGAATCTTTTACCGCTTTTTTCTCTTTGTAAGGATTTTTTTTCCAAAGAGGAAAAGGTGACAGCGGGGCGGATAATATCTTTTTTTTCTTCACACAAATTGAGCCTTTTTCAGTGTGAAGCACTGTCCTTTATGATGTATGCCGGGTGTGCCGCCGTAATATCCGAAAATATTATGGGGAAAGAAGAAAGCCTTGCTGTTTGTGCCGTAAAAAATCTCTTATCCCTTGCTGAAATTCCCTTTTCGGATTTATATTATGATATATGTGCCGCCGAAAGATATCTTTGCGATGATTTTGCGGGAATATATGAAAATATGTCGGAAGACACTAAAAGTATCTACAGATTTACCGTTATTGAAGAAGCCCGAAAAAGGGGAGTGACGGAATGCGAATATATCAAAAAAATCCTCTCTTTTTCAAAAGAGAAGAACAGACATATCGGATTTTTTATGCCGATAAGGAAAAATAACTGCAAAAAAGCAATAGCTTTTATTCTTTCGGAATGGATTTTTTCTTTGCTTTTAAGTGCTTTTGCTGCTCATTTTATCATAAAAAATATTTTGTTTTCCATAGCTTTATTGCTTCCGTTTTATGCACTGCTAAAGCCTGCTTTTGACAGAATATGTGCAAAAATTTTTCCGCCGCAGGATGTTTTGGCTATGGATAAAAAGACTGTGAAGAACTGTCCTGTTCTTGTTACCGTTACAAGTCTTCTTCCCTCAAAAAAAGAAACGGAAAAGCTGTATTTTCATTTGTTACACTTATATAAATCATTGTATATGAAAGGTTTAAATATACTTCTTCTTTGCGACCTTAAAAGCAGTGATGCTCCCGAAAGGAAAGATGATGAAAAAGATGTCGAAGCGGTAAAAGAGGTTATAAAAAAGCTTAATGACAAATATTCGGGCGGTTTTTCTCTTATTGTCCGCGACAGAGTTTTCAGTCCCACGGAAAATGAATTTACGGGATATGAAAGAAAAAGAGGTGCAATATGCTCTCTTGTGAAATTTCTGAATTCAGGTTCCAATAATTATTCCGGTACCTTTTTCGGTGATAAAACGGGGTTTTCTTCGGTGAAATATATATATGCACTTGACAGTGACAGTGTTCCCGAATTTGATTCCTTGCGTGAGCTTTTGAGTGTTGCATTTCACCCCCTTAATAAGGCTCATTATGATATTGATAAAAAGAGGGTTACGAAAGGCTACGGAGTTTTTTCACCTCTCGTCAGCTCATCACTTTCTTCATCTGTCAGAACCGTGTTTTCATCTGCTTATACGGTATGCACAAGTGCCGCATACATCAAGAGTGTCAGTGAGAGAAACTCCGATATGCTCGGAGAGGCTGTTTTTTCGGGAAAAGGTCTTATAGATGTTGAGGCTTTTGATATGGCGGCAGGGGATATTTTCGATAAAGGGAGAATTCTCTCACACGATATTCTTGAGGGAAACGTGCTTCGCACACTTTTTTGTCCGAGAGCGGGACTCACGGAAAGCTTTCCCGCGTCCCCCGAAAGCTATTTCAGACGTCTTCACCGATGGGTTAGAGGGGATATTCAGAATTTAAAATATGTATTTTTCCCTTTGGGAAAAGAAAAGCTTTCACCGAAAATGACTTTTTTCGGGAAGTGGCTTCTTATCGATAATTTCCGTCGTGCACTGACACCTGTTATATGCTTCGTTTTTGTGATTTTTTCCTGTTTTTTATCGTATAAAGCTTCGGTTTTTCTTCTTTTGATATCCTTATTTTCCTTTGTTTCTTCCGATGCTTTTTCACTTTTTGAAGTCATTATAAAAAACGGAATAAAGGCATTTTATATAAAAAAATATCAAGGTCCGTTTACGCCCTTCTGCCGTTCATTATCGGGAGCGGTTCTGGGGATTTCCTCTTTACCGACGGCATTTTTTTATATTCTTGATGCAATTTTTAAAGCCTCATGGAGAAGCCTGATATCAAAGAAAAAACTGCTTTCGTGGTGCACCTTTTCCGACAGTGAAAAAATGAAAAAGCACGGGCTTTTTTCTTCTGTTGTTTTCCCTTTTGCGACATCGGTTTTTCTTTCTTTTTCGGGAACCGGTTTTCATAAAATTGCCGCTTTTTTGTTTTTGATGTTCGTTCCGTTTTCCCTTATTGACGGTATTAAAATCAGAAAAAGGACTTACAGCTTTTCGGAAAATGAACGGCGTTTTCTTAAAAAACAGGCGTTTCATATGTGGAGATTTTTCAGTGAAAATGTGACGGAATCAGAAAACTTTCTTCCGCCTGATAATGTTTCGGGGGAAGACTGTCAACGGATTGCTGCATATACATCTCCCACTAACATTGGCTTATATCTCACAAGTCTTTTGGGAGCAAAAGATATGGGCTTTATTGAAAAAGATGAAATGAACGGCTTGATTGAGAAAAGTCTTGATACAATAGACAAGCTGCCGAAATATAAAGGCCATTTATTTAACTGGTACAATATAAGAACTGCCGATAAGGCAGCACCGTCCTTTGTTTCATTTGTTGACTGCGGAAATTATCTCACCTGTCTCACAGCTGTTAAAGAGGGACTTTATGAATACGGTGATGAAAAGTCACTGAAAAACGCAAAAAGAATTGAAAAAATGCTTTACAGCAGTGACCTTTCCGTGTTTTATGACAGCGTGAGAGACCTTTTCAGCATCGGTATTGATGCCGACACGGGTGAAAAGCATCCCTCATATTACGAGTGTTATATGAGTGAAGCGAGAATGGGCTCCTTTTTTGCCGTTGCAAGAAGACAGGTTCCATACACTCATTGGAAAATGCTCTCACGGCCTGAAAAAATCAGTTTCACGGGCGAAAGGATTATGTCGTGGACAGGCACTATGTTTGAATATTTTATGCCTCACTTGTTCCATAAGGCACCCGTGGGTTCTCTCTATTATGAAGGACTTCAGGGCTGTTTGAGGCTGCAGAAAAAAAGAGCGGAAAAAGAGGGGATACCCTACGGAATTTCCGAAAGTGCCTATTATGAATTTGATGAAATGCAGGGGTATATGTATAAGGCACACGGTATAAAAGAGCTGGCACTGAATAAAAATGCCTATACGGACAGTGTGATTTCCCCCTATTCCGCCTTTCTGACTCTCACCCTGTCACCAAAAGATGCAATAAGAAATCTTTACCGTCTTGAAAAAGCAGGAGCGGTCGGTAAATACGGCTTTTATGAAGCTGTTGATTATACGCAAAAAAGAAAGGAACCAGAAAATTACAGGATAGTGAAAAGCTATATGTCCCATCACGTGGGAATGAGCTTTATCTCCGCTGTAAATGCCTTGAATGACAATATTTTCATCAAAAGATTTATGAACGATGAATTCACCTCATCCTTTATTGTGTAATGAGGTGAATAAATTGTTCCGACATCCGGATTTAAATATATTTATATATATACTATTGCATTTTCTTTTTCCTTGTGGTACTATAAAGTGAATATTTGTCAGAATTGGGGAAAATTTATGTCTGATGTTAAGTTTACTCCCTGTGTTATTCTTCCCGGTATCGGTCAATCCAAGGTCGAAATGGTTGATAACTCAGGCAATAAGATAAAAATGGCGTGGCCTCTTGATGTTGAGGGTGAGGACCTGTTAAATGAGCTCAAGAGCTCTCTTATGAGGATGATGCTTTTCAGGAGAGATGCAGGTTTTTCCGACAAGGTGGCTTCGCTTCTTAGGGAGGTTGCAAATCCCATAGGAACAAATCCCGACGGCACAATGAAAAATAAGCTCCGTGTTGTGTCTTATCCGCAGAGCCTTAAAGAATGTACCGCTGATGAAAAAAGATATATCTATAAAATGGTACCTCTGCAGATGCTCAGTGAAAGAATTGGTGAGGAAAATCTCTATTTCTTCTCCTACAATTCTTTCGGAGATACATATGAAATCGCAAAAGAATTAAGTTCTTTTATTGATATGGTCAAAGAGAAAACCGGCAGTGACAAGGTAAATCTTGTTCCCGTAAGTCTCGGCGGTGCTCTTTCAACTGCATATTTTGAGCTTTTTGCACATAAAAAAGACGTAAAAAGGGTTATGTATTTCGTTGCGGCTTTAGGCGGAAGCCAGCTTATTGCCGACATTATGGCAAATGATGTCAAGGCGGAAAACGGCGTTGCTATGATAGAAATGCTTATGGATGCAAAGTCCGCACAGGCAGTGGGCGGTTTTCTTAAAATGATGCCCGACGGTGTGTTTGAAATCACCATAAAGAAAGCACTTGATGCAATAATTTCGGAGGTTCTTGCAAATTCTCTTTCAATGTGGGGAATAATTCCTCCCGACAGATATGAAGAACTTGCCGAAAAATATCTTTCAGACGACAAGCATAAGGCTTTGAGAGAAAAAGCGGATAAATTTTATAAATACAGAAAAGCCTTCCCCGAAAAAGTCAGAGAGCTTGAAAAAGAGGGTGTGGAATTTTTCGCAATCTGCGGCTACGGTCTTCCTCTTATGGCACTGGCTAAATCCGATAAATTATCCTCTGATACGATAATAGACCTTTCATCTACCTCTATGGGTGCACTTTCTGCACCTTTAGGTGAGGTTCTCACGGTTTTCCCCGAAGAGGGAAGACACTGCCGTGACTGTTCACACAAGCATCTCTCACCTGATAAAACGGTTGATGCTTCTTATGGCTTATGGCCTGAAAAAACATGGTATTTCGCCGAACAAAGACACGATGATACGGCATATAACGATATAGCTCTCGGTGTTGCCGCACGTGTTCTTTCAGATGACGGTTTTACAGATATATATTCAGATGCCGGCTTCCCCCAGTTCGGTGTCGCACACGATAACAGAAAGTAAGGAGAAAAGAAAATGGCTTTAAATTTCGGTAAAAAGAAATATTCACCTGAGCCTTTTGAACAGGACACAGCACCTGTTGAAGCTGCACCTGTGAGTGCACCCCACAGTGAATATGCCTTCAAGGTCAGAAATCTTACAAAGGATTATGACGGCAATGTGGTTCTCAATAATATTTCCTTTGACATCCCATCGGGAAAGATAGTAGGTCTTTTAGGTCCCAACGGTTGCGGTAAAACCACTCTTATGAAAATTCTTTCGGGACTTATCCACGATTATACGGGTATGGTTAAGGTTGACGGAAGACCTATAGGTATCGGCTCAAAGGCACACGTTGCTTATCTTCCCGACTGCACCTTCTTCCCCGAAAGATTCCGCACCATTGACTGTATAAATTATTACGGTGATTTCTTTCAGGATTTTGACAAGGTGAAGGCAATTGAATTTGCCGCCCGTTTCGGTCTTGATCTCAATCAGAAGGTTAAGACTATGTCAAAGGGTATGAAAGAAAAGCTCCAGCTTCTGGTTGTTATGTCAAGAAGTGCGGATATATATTTGCTTGACGAGCCTTTAGGCGGTGTGGATCCTGCTGCAAGAAGCGTTATTCTTGACATCATTATGAATAACTATAAAGAAAATGCAACTGTTGTTCTCTCAACTCATCTTGTTAATGACCTTGAACACAGTTTTGACCACATTCTTATGCTCGGCCACGGTTCAATTCTTGTTAATACAGGCATTGAAACCTTACGTTCAACAGGAAAATCCGTTGAAGAAATATTCAAGGAGGTAATCGGTGATGCTTGGGAAGTTGACTAAAAATACATTTAAAGCAAATATGAGCTCAGTTGCCAATGTGTATCTTACAATGGGCATCATAGGACTCGTTATGCTTGTGCTTCTTTTTGTTGACTGGACAAAATGGGGCGACACGGGAATAGGACTCGGTCTTGTAATAAAAATAATCGCATCTGCAGCCTTATGTCTCACTGCCGCAATCGGTATGATAATGACAATCACGGGTATTGTGGGAGAATATCAGAGAAATATGTTCGGTGCAGAAGGCCACCTCACAATGACACTTCCCGTCAGAAGCAGCACGCTTCTTCTTTCAAAGTGGATTGCAGGCTCCTTCTGGGTAATACTTAACTATTTTGTGCTTTGTGTATGCATTTTCGGTTCATTTATTTATAACGTAAACCATTCCGTAAACATAGTTCAGGGTAATGATATGTATTATTCCGTTTATGAGCTTGTTGTTGAAATGATTGCACAGCTTTGCGAATCCGCAGGTATTGCAACCCCCTCAATCGCAGTGCTTTTAAGCCTCGCTTCTCTTTATGCTTTTGACGGTGCGGTGAGAATAATAGTATTTGTGCTTCTCATTTTCTTTGCAATTACTCTTTCAAACTGCCGTCCTTTCCACAAAATCGGTAAATTCGGCAAAATTATCTATTTCTTCCTCGGCTTTTTTGCAGTCAGCACCTTTGCTGGTATGATTACAAAGCTCATAAAGATTTATATTATCGTTTCCGAAACCGCATATACATTTACCCTTTCTTCAGCAGAAGTCGCAGCTGCCTGGGACCTCGGTTTCGGTGCATATTCTATAACAAATCTTTACTGTACCGCTATTGCTGCAGTATTCGTGTTCCTTATTACAACAGTTCTTGTTGACAGACACGTGAATGTTTCATAATTTGCAGCCGGCAAATTATGAAGCGTGATATTCCCGTCTTTGACGGGAGTGATATATTTGCCGTCGGCAAATGTTTCGGAAGGCTTCGCCTTATTCCGCTGTGCTTTATGCGGAATTCTTACGATTGGCGGTGTATTTATGGATCTCAAAATAATTGATATTACAAAAGATATGATAACAACCGAGCCGTATCCGGGAGATCCTGCTCCGGAGCTTACTGTTTTTTCAAGTATATCGGGCGGTGACAGCTGTAATATGGCAAGGCTCACCACAACTCTCCACGCAGGAACACACGCCGATGCACCGCTTCATTTTCTCGACGGGGGAGCAACCATTAACAATGTTCCTCTTGAAAAATTTGTGGGTGAATGCCGTGTTATTGAAATTCCCGTGCCTATGATAACGGGTGCCGTTGTGGATGAATATTTTCCCAAAGGTGAGAAAAAAATTCTCATAAAAAGCGGCGGAAAGGCATTCTTTGAAAAAACAGGTGCAGAAGCCGCGGCATTTCTCGGATATGACCTTATAGGAACGGATTCTAACTCCATAGGAAGCCCCGAGGACCAGAAAAATCCCCACCGTGCCATACTGGGTGAAGGGATTGCGGTTCTCGAAAATCTCGATTTGTCGCAGGTGAAGCCGGGAAAATACTTCCTTTCAGCGTTTCCGTTGAAAATACAGGGAGTTGAAGCCGCCCCCGTGAGAGCAGTGCTTCTTGACGGCTATCTTTTCTGGAGCAATTGACGGCAATATAAAGGTTTTTACAAATTATTTTTCAAATAGGATAATTCTTTGTATATTTTAATAATTGATAAAATTTTAACATTATTGTAAAATAACAAAGGATTAAAGTCAGGTTATAATTAAACTTAAAATAAAAGGAGAAATTACAATGAGTGCACTCAACAAAAAGACAGTTGAAGATATCGCTGTCAAAGGCAAAAAAGTTCTTGTACGTTGCGATTTCAACGTAAAAATGGAAAACGGTGTTATCACCAGTGACAAGAGAATAGTTGCTTCTCTTCCCACAATCAAGTATCTTCTTGACAACGGTGCAAAGGTTATTCTTTGCTCTCACCTCGGACGTCCCAAGGGTGAATTCAACCCCGAATTTTCAATGGCTCCCGTTGCAGCCCGTCTTTCCGAGCTTCTCGGCTTTGAAGTAAAGCTTGCAGCTGACGTTGTTGGTGAAAGTGCACAGACACTTGCAGCAGAAGTTAAAGAAGGCGAAGCTGTTCTTCTTGAAAATGTCCGTTTTGAAAAGGGCGAAACAAAGAATGATGTTGAGCTTTCAAAGAAATTTGCCGCACTTGCCGATATTTTTGTAAACGATGCATTCGGCTCCGCTCACAGAGCACACTCCTCAACTGCAGGTGTTGCTGATTATCTTCCCTCTGCAGTAGGCTATCTTATTCAGAAAGAAATTCAGTTCATCGGCGGTGCACTTGAAAATCCCCAGAGACCTCTTGTTGCAATTCTCGGCGGTGCAAAGGTTTCCGACAAAATCGGTGTTATTGAAAACCTCATTGATAAGTGCGACACTCTTATCATCGGCGGCGGTATGGCATACACCTTTATGCGTGCTCTCGGTCACAATGTCGGCACATCCATCTGTGAAGAAGACAAGGTTGAGCTTGCAAAGAGCCTTATGGCAAAGGCAGAAGAAAAAGGCGTTAAGTTCCTCATTCCTCAGGACAACCGTGTAGGTAAGGAATATGCTCCCGATACAGAAAATATGCTTGTAAACTCCGACGAAATTCCCGACGGCTGGATGGGACTTGACATCGGTCCCAAGACAGAAGAAATCTTTGCTGATGCTGTCAAGGGTGCAGGAACGGTTATCTGGAACGGACCTATGGGTGTTTCTGAATGGGAAGCATTCGCATCAGGTACAATTGCAGTAGCTAAGGCAGTTGCAGAATCAGGTTCAATTTCAATCATCGGCGGCGGCGACTCTGCTGCAGCAGTTAAGAAGCTCGGCTTCTCTGACAAGATGAGCCACATCTCCACAGGCGGCGGTGCATCTCTTGAATACCTTGAAGGCAAGGTTCTTCCCGGTATTGCTTGCATTGACGAGAAATAATTAATTAAAAATAACGGTTTACCGCTTTTTTACGGTAAACCGATTTTTCGGAGGATAAAAAAAATGAAAAAAGAACTCAGAAAAGCAGTTATCGCAGGTAATTGGAAAATGAATAAAACTCCCGCCGAGGCAAAGGCTCTTATTGAAGAAATGAAGCCCCTCGTTGCAGGTGCTGATTGCGAAGTTGTGCTTTGCGTTCCTTTCGTTGACATCCCCGCTGCAGTTGAAGCAGCAAGGGGCTCAAACATCAAAATCGGTGCTGAAAACGTACATTTCAAGGCTTCCGGTGCATACACAGGCGAAATTGCCGCAAATATGCTCGTTGAACTCGGTGTTGAATATGTTGTTATCGGTCACAGCGAAAGAAGACAGTATTTCGGTGAAACAGACCAGACAGTAAACCTTCGCACACTCGCTGCTCTCGAAGCAGGTCTCAAGCCCATCGTATGTGTCGGCGAAACGCTCGAACAGAGAGAGCTCGGCTACACAGAAACTCTTCTCAAGTTCCAGACAAAGATGGCTCTCACAAATGTAACAGCCGAACAGCTTAAAGATGTTATCATTGCTTATGAACCCGTATGGGCTATCGGTACAGGTGTTACCGCAACAGACGATCAGGCAGATGAAGGCAACGGCTTCTGCAGAGCTGCTATTGCTGAAGCATACGGTGCAGATGTTGCCGAAACAGTTACAATTCAGTATGGCGGTTCAATGAATCCCAAGAATGCCGATGCTCTTGTTGCAAAGGTAAATGTTGACGGCGGTCTTATCGGCGGTGCTTCTCTCAAGGCAGAGGATTTCTCCGTTATCGTTAAAGCAGCATCAAAATAAAATTCGGAATTCGGAATTCAGAATTCAGAGAAGCTGTCAGTTGGATTCTTCATCTGATTTTTGGTTTTTTTGATTGATATTCCGGTTTCATAGAGGTAAAAGTATAATGAAAAAACCTGTTGTTTTATGTATTATGGACGGCTTCGGCATCAGAAACTGTGACGAAGGCAATGCCATAAAATTTGCAAAAACTCCCAATCTGGATAAATTTTTCTCTGAAAATCCCTTCACAACTATCGGTGCATCGGGACTTGATGTAGGTCTTCCCGACGGACAGATGGGAAACTCTGAGGTAGGTCACACCAATATAGGGGCCGGCAGAGTTGTTTATCAGATGCTTGTTAAAATTTCAAAGTCCATCAAGGACGGAGATTTCTTCAATATTCCCGCACTTATTTCAGCTATGGAAAGCTGTAAGGCAAAGGGCACGGCTCTTCACCTTATGGGACTTCTTTCCGACGGCGGTGTACATAGCCACATTGAGCACCTTTTCGGTCTTCTTGAAATGGCTAAAAGCTACGGTCTCAAAAAGGTATATGTTCACTGCATTATGGACGGCAGAGACGTTTCCGTTACATCGGGTAAAGGCTTTGTTGCCGATGTTGAAGCAAAGTGCAAGGAGCTCGGTGTTGGTGAAATTGCTACTATTACAGGCAGATACTTCGCTATGGACCGTGACTTTGCATGGGACAGAGTCCAGAAGGCTTATGCCGCTTTTGTTTACGGTGAAGGACTTGAAGACAGCGATGCAGTAGGCTCAATGCAGAAGTCATATGACAAGGAAATTACAGACGAATTTATTGTTCCCACCGTTGTAAACAAAGAGGGTACTATCAAGGCTGACGACAGCGTTGTGTTCTTCAACTTCCGTCCTGACAGAGCAAGACAGATTGTCCGTACCTTTGTTGATGAAGCTTTTGACGGATTTGAAAGAAAGAACGGCTTCTTCCCTCTCAATTTCGTTTGCATGACACAGTATGACGAGACAATGCCCAATGTATCCGTTGCCTTTCCTCCCGAAGAGCTCACAAAGACCTTTGGTGAATATCTTCAGGATTGCGGCAAAACACAGCTTCGTATTGCTGAAACACAGAAGTATGCTCACGTAACCTTCTTCTTCAACGGCGGTGAAGAAAAGACCTTCAAGGGCGAAGACAGAATTCTTATTCAGTCTCCCGATGTTCCCACCTTTGACCTTCAGCCCGAAATGAGTGCTTATCCCGTCAGAGATGCTGTTTGCGAAAAGATCAGAAGCGGTGAATATGACGCTGTTATTCTTAATTTTGCTAACTGCGATATGGTAGGCCACACAGGTGTGTGGGAAGCTGCAGTCAAGGCTGTTGAAGCAGTTGACGAATGTGTAGGCGATGTTGTAAAGGCTACTCTTGAAATGGACGGCGTGTGCTTTATTACAGCAGACCACGGCAACGCAGACAGAATGATTGGTGAAGACGGAAATCCCTTCACTCCCCACACAACAAATCCCGTTCCCTTCTGTGTTGTAGGTTACCCCTGCGAGCTTAAAGAAGGCGGCAGGCTTGCTGATATATGTCCCACAATGCTTAAATGTATGGGACTTGCCCAGCCCAAAGAAATGACAGGCGAATGCCTTATAAAATAAAAAAATTGCTCAGGTCTCCCTGAGCAATTTTTTATTTGATATGCAGAATGCATAGTGAGTTAATCAGTTATACTGATGCAGAGAGTGCATCTTTTCTTTATGCTTGTTGCTTTGAAATATTTGTTTTCGAGGGGAATCCATTCGTTGAAGAAGCGTTCAGCAAAATCTGGGGAGTTTCTTTTAATTATACGCTCTTTTTGCAGTTCGGGTGTTATATCCAGAAAAACGGAAAAATCATAATAAGCTTCCATTTCGGGATGCATTGAATATGCTCCTTCTGTAATAATAAGCTTTTTAGGAATTATCGGTGTTGCATCCTGAATTGTCATTGTTGAACAGTCAAGTTTTCGGTAATATACTGTTTTATTTTCTTTTAAGGGGAGAAGAACTTCTTCAATAAAGCGTTCACGGTCAAGGTTTCCGCCGATTTCAGATAATCTTTCGCGGGTTCGTTGTTCGGAACGTAAAAAGAAATCGTCAGTATGAAAAACTGTGCAGGCATAGACTTTTGTGAGGATTTCAGCCAATGTGGATTTTCCGCTTGCACTGCCGCCTTCAATAGCAATTTTCAGCGAGCCTTTTTGCAGTCTTTTATCAATTTCTGAGAATAAAGGAAGAAAAGGGATAAATTCATTTGCAATAACACGGTATGACGGATTATAGGTTTCTCTGAACGCATCCGAATGATGAACTGCAGGGAAGCCTTCGCTTTCCCAGTATTTTAACTCATTTTCAAATTCTGTTATATCAAAAGGCAGGAGCTTTTTTGATATCAGCTCTTTTGCCGTATTAAGCTTTTTTTTGAGAAGAGTCAAACCGTCAGCTTCTTTTTTTGAGGATAAAAAGAATAATTTCCCCAGGGTTTCGGCACATAAGCCGTTATTCATAAAAGACAGCGGAACTCGGCAATAGCCACCGTCAAGCTGTTCAAGCACGGATTTGCTTTCAGGAGCCTTTGACAGATATTCCTCTTTTATATTTGAAATTATATTGTCACTATGTGGAACAGCGTGCTCGCAGCCGAATGAGCTCTGATACAGGAATTTGAAAATATCCTGTATCTGTAAATCGGGATAATTGTTATAATGATTTATAAGAAGCTCTTGTGTTTTTGAGTTTCCCGTCATAGTGTCCCCCTTCAATTAATCAGTTTTTTGATTTTTTTGTTTTCAAGAAGCATTACAATAAGAGGAATAATTGCAAGCTGTAAAATTATTCCCGGAATTGCATTGGTGAATGCTCCTGCAGTAAAAGCCGCAAATGTAAAAGGAGTTCCGTTTATGCCCATAAAAATAAACATTACGACACCCCACAGAAGTCTGCCTGTTATCATAGCAATCAGAAGTGAACAGTATATGTAAGGCTTTTTTTGAGGAAGAAGCCTGTGCATAAGTCCCGTAACTGCACCGTATGCGGCAAGCTCAAATGCCATACAAAGGGCAGTGGGAAACATAGGCGGAAATCCGCCTGTCAGAACAGAACGGAATAAGGGGGCGATAAAGCCGACTGTAAGTCCCCATTTCCAACCGCAGACAAAACCGCACAGAAGCACGGGTATATGTAAAGGACACAGCTTTGCCCCGATTTCGGGAATTTGTCCTGTAAGATAGGGCATAACAAAGCTCAATGCCAGAAACAGTGCGGCAAGAATCATTTTCAGCAATTTTTTGTTTTTCATAAAATTTCCTTTCTTAAAAAAAGAGCCATTATCTCTGCAGAGATAATGACACCTTCATAGTATCGCTTGATAAGAAAAAATAATAAACGAAAGGAAACTTCAGTTTCCGCACAATTCTTCAGAACTATGTAAATATTATATGATGAAACAGGAAAATTGTCAATCTTTTTGTTGTTTTATAATATTACTCAACTTTGTTAACGCATCGGTTATTAATGCACCCGTATTAAGGTTAGGTACACCTGCAATCAGATTTTCGCATTTATTTGTGGGGATAAGAATTCGAACAGCATTTGATTTTCCGACTGCAGTTGACATTTTTTCTGTTATTTCACCCAGTAAGGAATCGGCTATGACTATGCCTACGGGACCAATAATCACATCAGTTTTTCTGCAGGCAACTATCACGGGATTTTCTCCGGTTGCCGCGTTTTTTGCTCCGGCTTTAAGCATTGCTGCGGTTGCAACCGCATTTGTTCCTATAGCGGTTATTGTGACATTTTGAAACTGTGCGGAAATTTCTTTTACAAGCTGTGCACCAAGCTGTCCGCCCTGACCGTCTATAATTGTAATTCTCATTATTTTCTCCTAAAAACTTTATTTAGTATAGAATAATTATATATTCTTATTTTTGTTTATTCAATAAGAATTCTATTTTTAAATAGAATCCCCCTGCTTTAAGGCAAGGGGTATTTGTCATACTGTTATGTTTTCATAGTAAGGCTTTTTATCCTTGATGTTGAGTGATGTGATGAATTTTCCTGTTACCACATTTATGGGGCGAAGAACAACCTTATCGGTATAAACCTCAAGCTGAAGGCCGATTCCGAGTCCCTGCATTTCACCGTGGTGGTTTCCGCAGGCGAGAGAGGGGAGATTTATGAGTGTTACACCGTCCTCCTCCTCAAAGCTGGAATAGCCCTCTTTCTTTTTCATATCTTCACCGCAAAGGCCCATATGGGAGTGCCCGCTGAAATAGTATACATTTTTATACGATTTAAGAATGGCTGCAACCTCATCACTTCTGTCACCGATTCCTCCGTCTGTAAGGGGACGGTTGGGATCCTCGTGACGGTCCCAGGTTCTCGGAAGCCCGTGACGCTGATTAAGGGACTGATGGCAGAAAACAAAAATAGGTTTGCTTGTTTCTCCCGCTTTCTTCATTTCACTTCTGAACCAAAGCATCTGTTCTTCGCTTATTGATGCTTCACAGCCGCTGTCGGCATCAGTGCCGATGCAGATGAAATAGCAACCGTTTATAACTTCGGAAAAATAGGGCGTTGTGATTTCTCTTTTACATATATCGCGGTATGCCGAATAGTATTCTTTTATTGCATCATCAAAGCCGTTATCGTTCCAGCCGTCGTGATTGCCTATAGTGAGCATAATTTTTTTTGCGGCATTAGTCACCTTATTAAAGCAGGTTTTTGTCATTTCCCAGTTCTTTTTACTGCCGCGGGAGGTGGTGTCTCCCACTGAGAGAAAAACATCGGAGTTGAATTTTTTTGATGTACCCAATGCTCTCATAAGAAGCACCATGGGAAACCATTTTGTGGGATGTTTTTCGTCAATATGCGTGTCTGATACTATTGTACCGCAAAGCTTTATATCGTTATATAAATATTTATTCATAAATAAACGGCCTTCCTTTTATGCGTGAACCGAAACCTCGGGGAAATCGGGAATTTCCACCTTTTTTGATGCAAGATATTTAATTATATCTCTTCTTTTGATTATTCCGATAAAAACATCTCTGTCGTCTACCACGGGAACAAAATTCTGATAGTATGCACGGGAAAGAATTTCATCAATGGAGGCGGAGGCCTTTACGGGCTGATAATCGTGTCTTATGATGGATTTGAGCTCTGTTTTTTCCAGCTTTTTCAGATCGGGCTTGTTTTCGTTATAGAGAGCCCACAGAAAGTCACCCTCTGTGACAGTACCCTTATAGCAGCCCTCATCATCAATAACGGGAATAGCCGAATATCCGTGAAATTTCATTTTTTCAAGTCCCTGACGGACAGAGCTTGAATAGTTTATATATTCAACTTCTATTTTAGGGGTTAAAAATCGAAGTATATTCATCACAATTCTCCTAATTTATGTTTGTGATATATATTTAATCCTATGAAACTGAATGTATGCTTAAAAATCAGTCAAGAGAAAAGTATGCTTTTGCGTTTCTGAAAGCAATATCCTTTACTGCATTTTTAAGGAAATCAAGGTCATCGGGATATTCACCGTTTTCAACGAGATTTCCTATAAATTCACATACAATTCTTCTGAAATATTCGTGTCTGGGGTAGGAAAGGAATGAACGGGAGTCTGTTACCATTCCTATGAATTTTGAAAGAACACCGAGATTTCCGAGTGCTTTTATCTGCTCTCTCATACCGTCAATGTTATCGTTGAACCACCATGCTGTGCCGAACTGGAGCTTGGATGCTGCTTCCGAGGACTGGAAGTTTCCGAGCATCGTGCCCAGCACATAGTTATCCTTGGGATTGAGTGTGAAAAGAATTGTTTTCGGAAGAGAGTCTTCAACATCAAGGGAATCAAGAAGACGGGAGAGCTTATAAGCCACTTCGTTGTCAGCTATTGAGTCATAGCCGGCATCGGGGCCCAGTTTTCTGAACATTTTTGTGTTGTTGTTTCTCATGGGACCGATGTGAATTTCCATTCCCCAGCCTTTTTTATAATATTCTTTTGCAAGGAAGCGGAAAAGCTCTGTTTTATAGCCTTCGGCTTCGTAAGCGGAGATTTTTTCACCTGAAAGAGCCTTTGTAAAGATTTTCTCAATTTCGCTGTCTTCCATTCTGACATAGGGAACGGGGGTAAATGCGTGATCTGTTGCACGGCAGCCCATTTCACTGAAAAGCTCAATTCTTTGGAGAAGAACTGCCTTGAGTTGTGCATAGGATGTGATTTCAGCTTCTGAAACATTTTCGAGAGTGTGAAGCCAATCTGTATATGTCGGTGCTTCTATTGCAAGAGCCTTATCGGGACGGAATGCGGGAAGCACTTTGCATTTAAAGGAAGTGTCTTCCTTTAAGAGCTTGTGATATTCGAGCGTGTCTGCCGGATCATCTGTTGTGCATACACAGTATACGTTGGATTTTTCAATAAGCTCACGGGGAGTGAAGCCGCCTTCACTTATCATTTTATTTGCCTTTTCCCATATCATATCGGCAGTGTTCTCATTGAGACATTCATAAATGCCGAAATATCTCTGAAGCTCAAGATGCGTCCAGTGATAAAGGGGGTTTCCTATAAAATTGGGCATAGCCGAAGCCCAAGCCTTGAATTTTTCATAAGGTGTTTTGCTGCCTGTGATGAATTCCTCATCAATGCCCACACCTCTCATACCTCTCCACTTATAGTGGTCGCCCGAAAGCCAGAGCTCAGCAATATCACGGGGAGTTTTGTTTTCATAAATATCCTTGGGGGGAAGGTGACAGTGCCAGTCAAATATAGGTTCTTCATTTGCCGCCGCAAAAAGCTCTTTTGCAGTATCGGTGGAAAGAAGAAAATCTTTATCCATAAACTTTTTCATATCTGAACCTCCGGAATAATAATTTTTAGTTGTATGAGATACTGAATAGCAGGCATAAAGCAGAAATATTATTTGTTTAACAGCTTTATGGTGTTGTTTGGACAGGCTTCTTCGCATTTTCCGCAGCCTGTGCATTTGTTATAGTCCACAACTGCAACGGCGTTGTCCATTGAAATTGCACCTTCGGGGCAGGTCTTTACACATTTTGTGCAGCCCAGACACCCTACTTCGCATTCTTTTTTTACCATAGCCGCTTTATCGTGATTTCTGCAAAGAACAGCAGCCTTGATTTCTGATTTCGGCATAAGCTCAATAAGTCCCTTTGGACATTCTGCCACACATTTTTTACAGGCACGACAAAGCTCGGGGGCGACTATTGCAATTCCGTTACAGATATTTATTGCATCATAAGGACAAACTCGCTGACAGTCTCCGAGACCGAGACAGCCGTAGATACAGGTTTTATCGCCGCCGAAAAGCTGTGAAGCCATTTTACAGCTTGAAACACCCGAATAGTCCATTTTCTTATATGCACATTCATCATTACCCATACAGCGTACAACTGCCGCCATAGGTGTTATTGTTGCTGCTGCGAGTCCCATAATTTCAGCAATCTGAGCACTGACTTCACTTCCGCCGGGTGCACAAAGACCTGTGTCCTTTGTGTTGCCCTTTGAAAGTGCGGAAGCATAACCCGAGCAGCCCGAAAAACCGCAGGCACCGCAGTTTGCTCCGGGGAGAACCTCTGTTATGGCTTCTTCTTTTTCATCAACGGGAACAGCCATAATTTTTGAAAGAACCGCAAGGAGAATACCTGCAAGAAGACCTATTCCCGCAACAATAATAATAGGAAGTACTATATTCATTTTTCTTCCTCCTTACATAAGTCCCATTCCTTCAACGATACCGCCGAAGCCGAGAAAGCTCAGGGATACGATTGAAGCGGAAACAAGAGTTATGGGAAGTCCCTGCAGGGCTTTTGGTACATCTGCAGTTTCCAGTCTTGAACGGACACCTGCAAAAAGCACCATGGCAAGCATAAAGCCTGCACCGGCAGCAAAGGAATTTACCATTGAGTGTAAAAAGCCGTAATTCTGTGCACTGTAAATGCCGATATTGTCAATGTTGAGAATAACAACACCGAGAACGGCACAGTTTGTTGTTATAAGAGGAAGATAAATACCAAGAGCATTATAGAGGGATTTTATGTACTTTTTAAGCACGATTTCAACCATCTGTACGAGGGCGGCAATAACAAGAATAAATACAATTGTCTGCAGATATTCCATATTGTTTTTCTCAAGAAGGATGTTAAGAGGATATGTCACCGCTGTTGAAAGAAGCATAACAAAAATAACTGCGGCACTCATACCCACTGCGGTATTGAGCTTTTTTGAAACACCGAGGAAGGGGCAGATTCCGAGAAACTTTGAAAGAACAAAGTTCTGTGTGAGAATACCCATTACAAGAAGAGCAATAAAAAATTTCATTCTTTGTTTTCCTCCTCTGCCTTTTTCTTTTCAATATCTCTTTTTATAAATTCGGGAATAACGTCGGGCAGGGGCTCAAGTGAATCTGCCTTAGGTAATTCTTTTTTCTTTTTCTTTCTGTTTTTCTTCTTTGAGCTGTTATATGAGGAATTATTATTCACAGGAGTAACAGGGTTTTGGCTGACCTTTTCTTCAGTCTTTATGTCAGCCTTTTCTTCAGGTTTTACTTCAGTCTTTTCTTCAGGTTTTACTTCAGCTTTTACTTCAGTCTTTACTTCAGTCTTTACTTCAGTCTTTTTAACAGCTTTTTCCGCGGGTATCGGTTCTGCTTTCATTTCCGGTACAGAAATTTTTTCTTCTGTTGTTTCTTTGTTTTCTACGGAAACACATTCGCCGTTTTCGGAAAACTGTTTGCAGAACGATGCGTGAGGGCATCCGCTGCAACCGTTGAGAACTGCACTCTGAAGTCCTTTTCTTTCGGCAAGCTTATTTGCAAGAGCCATCAATATTCCGAACACGAAGAAGCCGCCTGCGGGAAGAATAAAGAGAGTCATTGGGGCAAAACCGATTTCGGCAATCTCTTCCGTGAAATCAAAGCCTGTGAATGTGCCTAAATCAATATATGCACCAAGCATTGTGTCAATACCTGAAAGGAAGGTGCCTGCACCGAGGATTTCTCTCACGGTGCCCATAAGGAAGAGAGCGGCAGTGAAGCCTATTCCCATTCCCAGACCGTCAATGGCGGAAAGAAGCACGGGATTTTTACTTGCATATGCTTCGGCTCTGCCGAGAATGATGCAGTTTACAACTATAAGAGGAAGGAACACGCCGAGAGATGCATCAAGTGCGGGAACAAAGGCTTTTACAAGCATCTGAACCATGGTAACGAAAGAGGCAATTATAACTATATACGCAGGGATTCTTGCTTTTGCCGGGATAACTTTTCTCAATGCGGAAATGGCAATATTTGAACAAATGAGAACTATTGTGGCGGCGATACCCATACCTACACCGTTTACAACCGAGGTTGAAGTGGCAAGGGTGGGACAAGTGCCGAGAACAAGCCTTAAAACGGGGTTTTCTTTAAGAAAACCTTTTGTCAGCTCTTTAACATAACTCTTTTTCTGCTTTTCAGCCATTTCTTATCCCTCCTTTACCGAATTATAGAGTGACAAAGCTTCGTTTACTGCGTTTGTCACGGCTTTTGATGTGATTGTTGCACTGGTTATTGCAAGAATTTCATTGTCTTTAGGTTCAGCATTTTTTATAACGGAGAAGCTGCCTGTATCGCCGGTGAACTGTGAAAGAAAGCTGCTTTTCTTTGCATTCATACCGAGGCCGGGAGTTTCGTTAATCGAAAGAATGCTTATTCCCGAAACGGTTCCGTCTGCCTTTATGCCTGTCATAACTTCAATTGCACCGCCGTAGCCGGGAGCACTTGTTGTGAACACATAGCCTACGGTCTCGCCGTCAGCAATGCCTATATAGTAAGCTTTTCCGTTCGTTTCCTGCTGTGTGAATTCTTTTGCCTCGGAAAGCACCTGAAGTCTTGCTTCATCTGCGGCTTTTTCGTTGTTGACTGTGATGATGGGATCGGTTACGGAATTTACAAAAGCGAGAATACCTGTTGCAACCGCACAAATAAGGAAAAGTGAGATAGCGGTTTTTATTATTACTTTGATATCGTTCTTATCCATTAGGATGCCGCCTCCTCTTTCTTTTCTTTTTGGGGCTTCTTGAATCCGAAGAATTTCGGAGCCGTTGCTTTTTCAATAAGCGGAGTTGCAATATTCATAAGAAGAATTGAATATGAAACACCTTCGGGGAGAGAACCGTAAAGACGGATAACAGCGGTGAGAAGTCCGCATCCGATACCGAATACGATTTTACCCGTTTTGTTTATGGGACTTGTTGAATAGTCGGTTGCCATAAAGAATGCACCGAGAAGAAGACCGCCGCCGAGAATTTCATATGCGGTGAAAAGAATATTGAAATCTGAAACAGCAAGCATAAATAAGGCTGTTGTGATTATGTATGCAAGTGGAATATGAAGGCTTATAACTCCGCGGAGAACGAGATACACCGCACCGAGAATAAGAGCTACGGAGCAAACTTCACCGATACAGCCTGCTCTTACGCCGAAGAACATATTAAATAGTCCGGGAAGGTCGCCGTCGGCAGTAAATTTGCTTAACTGTGCTGTAATGTCTCCTGAAAGGTCAACGGAAGAAAGATATGAGAGGGGAGTTGCTGTGGTTATTGCATCAACCGAGGCTCTGCCGGGGGCGGTAAAGCCTGTCATGGCGGATGCAAATGAAACAAGAAGCACTATTCTTGCAGTAATTGCAGGGTTTGCGAAATTGTGTCCTATTCCGCCGAACATCTGCTTTACTACCACTATTGCTACAAGAGAACCTATAATGCACATCCATATGGGAATGCTTACGGGAAGATTGAAGGCAAGAAGAAGTCCCGTTACAACGGCACTTAAATCGCCTATTGTGTTGCTTCTTTTCAAAAGTACTCTCGAAACATATTCAAAGCCTACGCAGCTTGCGGTGCAAACTGCAATAACAAGAGCTGCACGGAAGCCGAAAACTGCAATGCCTGCAAAAGCTGCAGGAATGAGAGCAATTATAACGTCAAGCATTATTCCCGTCACGGTTCCTGAGCTTTTGGTGTGGGGAGATGCACTGACAGTGAGAATTCTTTTGTCACTCATTATTTTATCCCTGCCTTTCTCATAACATCTTTTGCCAGTCTCATATGCTGGACAAGGGGTTTTCCTGCGGGACAGGAATATGCACAGGAGCCACACTCCATACAAACGGAGGTTCCCAGTTTTTTAAGCATTTCGCCGTCACCCAATGTCGCAAATTTTTCAATCTGTGTGGGAATCAGATTCATAGGACAGGCACTGTGGCATCTGCCGCAGCGTATGCAATCTCTTTCGGGCTTGACCTTTGCCTCCGATTTTGAGAAAGCAAGAATTGCATTATTGCTTTTAAGAAGCGGCACATCGGTGCCTGTTACTGCAGTACCCATCATAGGCCCGCCGGAAAGAATTTTATAAGGCTCATCCTTGAAGCCGCCGCAGAAATCAATGATTTTCTGGAGCTCTGTTCCCACGGGAACACGGACATTCATAGGATTTGCAATACAGTTACCGCTTACCGTCACACTTCGGCTTGTGAGAGGCTTGCCTGTTTTCAGGTATCTTGAAACGAAAGCCGCACTTGCCACATTCATAACAACACAGCCTACATCGGAGGGAAGTCCCCCTGCGGGAACTTTTCTGCCTGTTGCAGAAAGCACCATCATTTTTTCCGCACCCTGCGGATAACGTGATTTCAGCGTCATAAGGCGGACAATATTGCCGTGGTCAATGTCACTGTCAGCGATGTTTTTGAGAATTTTAATGGCTTCTGGCTTGTTGTCCTCAACGGCAATAACCACTTTCTTGAAGCCGAGAAGCTCCTGAAGTGCATAAACACCGCCCATAATATCCCATGAATTTTCAATACATTCACGGTAGTCAACGGTGATATAGGGCTCGCATTCCGCTGCATTGATAATGAGAGTATCAATATCCTTGTCTTCGGGTGTGTTGAGCTTTACATGAGTGGGGAAGCCTGCACCGCCGAGACCTACAAGTCCCGAGGCACGTATAGCCGAAACAAGCTCACTCTTATTTGTGACTTTAGGCGGTTCAATTCCTTCAAAAAGTCTCATTTCACCGTCAGATTCTATAGTAACGGCAGGAGCCATTTTTCCGTTTGCAAGCTTAACATCCTGAACTGCAATAACCTTGCCCGAAACAGAAGCATGAACAGGAGCACTGACATATTTGTCACTGTCACCGATAACCTGTCCCACTGCTACGGTGTCGCCCTTTTTTACCGTGGGTACACAAGGAGCACCTATGTGTTGAAGCATAGGCAGGGTTACAGTTTCCGGTGCGGGCATTCTCACGGTTTCCTTGTCAGCCGTGTGCTTGTTATGAGCGACCATAACGCCGCCCTTTACTTTTCCGATTGCCTTCAGAATGGCATCGGGGCGTAAATCAGCCATAATAAAACCTCCGAATAATTTATATTACTGTCAGTCTGAATTTATTTTTTTTATCTTTGGATAAACTATGTTAAGAACTGTGCCTGTTACCATACCTGAAGCCAGTCCTGTTAGCAGAAGAACAGGCAGATATGCCATAAAAAGTCCGCTTCCGGCAATGAGTGATGCCGCGGCTGTTTGACCGATGTTGTGAATTACGGCACTTATTACGGAAATGCCCGCAAAAGAGATTTTTTCTTTCGGGATTTTGCCGAGAAAATATATGGTAAGTACACTTAAAACTCCGCCGGTAAGAGAGATGAAGCCTGAGCTTATACCTGATAAAAGAGCGGCAAAGCCGGCTTTTATAACGGCTATTGCAAGAGCGGGGATAAGCCCCAGCGTTGAACAGGCGAACATTACAATGATATTTGAAAAGCCGAATTTTATCCCCATAGGTAAGGGAAATGCTGAAAGAATCAGTCTTTCAATAAATGACAGTGCCAGTGCCAGTGCGGCAAGCATGGCAGTGAATGTAAGTGTGAAAATTTTTTTGTTTTTCATATCAGTATGTTATTGCATCGGTTCTGTTGTTTTTTGTTCCGGATACCTTTATAACAGTTTTGTTCGGTATACACACAGCCATGTCCCCCGAAGAAGTGAGCTTGCCGCAGTTAATACAGTTTTTCCCTGAGCAATCGGAAGATATAATTGAAATCCCGTCTTTTTCTATGAGAACGGAAATTCCGTTTTCAAAATCCATTGTGTAAGGCTGCAGTGTTTTTGAAAAATCAACGGTTTCAACGGTAACGCCGTCTGTTATAATAACCGCTTCTGTGTTTTTTGTGTTTTTTTTAACCGTAAAAAGCAGAACAGTGATAAGAAGCAGTGTGATTATGATTATCATATCTGCCCGTTTGAACAAAGCTTTATTTTTCATCGTATTCCTTATAAGAGAAGCCGTCCTCTGTTATTTCCAAAGAATTTTTTAAGCCATCCGTAACATAATATGTTTTGTCCTTAAAGATGAATATTGCTTCGGAGCCGAAAGCCTTCAGCCATTTAAGTGAAACTTCCTTCAGACCTCTTGAAAATACAGCGGTAGAGAGTGCATCTGCATTCAGTCCTGATTTTGATACCACGGTAACACTCACAAGGTCATTTTCAACGGGGTAGCCTGTGGCGGAATCAAGAATGTGGTGGTAGACTTTTCCGTTTTCAGTAAATGTTTTTTCATAATTTCCCGAGGTTGATATGATGATATAATCTTTTTCTGATTCTGCTTCAAATGTGAGTTTTCCTATAATATCCGTTTCTTTTCCGAAAGGATTTCTGATACCTACGGTCCATTTGCCGTTTTGCGGGCCTTTTCCGTATGCCAGAACCGTTCCGCCGAAGGAAACGATATAAGGTATGCCGTAATACCTTGTTTTTTCAAGAGCATTGTCGCAGGCAAGACCTTTTCCGACTGCTCCGAGGTCAACAGCAATGGTTTTATCAATGGATATTCTGGAGCTTTCGGCTTCTACGGTGATTTTATCAATATCGCAGTTTTTTATGCCTTCACGGATTTCTTTATCATCGGGAAGAGACGGTGTGTCTGTGTTGAAGCCCCAAAGAGCCGTAACTCTTCCGATGGATATATCTACACTTCTTTCGAGAATATTACACACCGTAATTGTGTCCGAAAGTGATTTTTTCAGATAATCAGATGCATTAAGAATGCCGAACTCATTCAGCTTATAAATTTCTGCGTTTTCATCGGTATTTGAAAATGCTTTATCGGATTGCTTTACGGCATCGTCCAGAAGAAGTAATATTTCTTCCGTTTTTTCAGTGTCCCTTGAGAACACCCGGGCACTAAAAACACTTCCCATGGCGAAAGAGGTTTTTTCCGTATATTCTTCATTGCAGCCCCAAAGGCTTAATACCGTCAATATTACAGAAAAAACAGCAATTATTTTTTTTGCTGTGCTTTGCAGATGCATAAGCTTCAACCTTTCGAAAAAACATCATTCCAATTAATTATATCAGCTATATATAAATAAGTAAAGTAAAAAAAATATTATTTATTTGTATATAATATGACTTGTATTATCAATATTTTTATGTTAATATTATTCTGAACAACTTTATTTATTGAGGTGGTTAGTTATGAATTTTACGGATAAAGATAGTTATTCCTCCGAAAAAGAAATTTTTCAGGGAATATCTATGTCCGACGGAAATAAAGTAAATATTGATGCAAAAGACCTGTATCTTGATAAGGTGTATGATACAGATGAGGATAAGCTTGATATTGAAGAAGCAAAAAAACGGGTAATGACGGCGGCAGACAAGAGAATCATAACCGTGCTGTGGATTCTCAATGCGGCAGTTTTCAGCTTTATCGGTCTGTTTCTTTATTTTACGGGAACTGCTGACGAGTATCAGGCAATAAAAGAGGAGGCCCGTTTTGAAGCTGACAGCGGACCTGCGGTGTATTATGACGGCTCAACTGTTTTTGCCGATACACTTTCTCCCAATTATGCCGATGTCGATTATCCGAAAGGTATTCAGAACGGCTTCAAGGCACTTTATTCCGAAAATAAAGACACTGCCGGCTGGATAAGAATAAAAGGCACAAATATAGACCACGTTATTTTGCAGACGGATAACCATACCGACTACGACCGCACGACTTTCCACGGCGACTATTATGTGGGCGGAAGCATATTTATGGATTACCGTAATAAGTTAGGCAAAAACGGAGCTGCAGGGCTTTCTAAAAATACCATCCTTTACGGACACTATCTCCAGAATCAGAGAGGAATGTTCACCGACCTCAATAAGTATGAAGATGTTGAATATTACCGTGAGCATCCCGTAATTGAAATGAGCACCATTTACGGAAATTTCAAATGGAAGATAATAGGTGCATTTGTAGGTGCAGCTGAAGAAGAATTTGACAATACACTTTTCTATTATTGGTACGATAACTTTTCAGATGCAAATACTTTAGGCTTTGCAAATGAAGTTGCATTCAGAAGCTATATAGTCAATCCCTCTGTTGACGTGGAGCCTACAGATAAATTCCTTTGTCTTTCAACATGCTCGCATCTTCTTGATATAGACGGCAAGGTAAATGCCCGTTTCGTTGTTGTTGCAAGGCTTGTACGAGACGGGGAGTCTGAAGAGGTTGATGTATCGGCGGCATATGAAAACCCCGACAGAAGAATGCCACAGTATTATTATGATAAAAACGGACTTGTGAATCCCTATTCACAATATGCAGTGTGGGACGCATTTGCATAATTTTTTAAGAGAATGAAAATAAAGGAGAAACGGTTATGTCAGATGCAGAAAAGAAAAATCTTTCTTCCGCTGCAGAAGAAAGTGTAGATGATATTCTTGCGGGGATACTTAATCCCGACGGCAGCTTCAACGATGAATTCAACGGGCTTTTTGCAAAGTATGTAGGCAGTAACACTGCCCCCTATTCACCTGCAGTTGCAGATTTATCCGACAGAAGTGATGATATCGGTGTGCGTGAAAGAGTTCAATATGAGGCTGAGGATGCTTATGTTTTTGTTGAACCCACTGCTGACGAAAGAATAGAAGAAAAGCTTCCGGATTCAATTAAAGATGCCTTTTCCGAGGCTGCAAAGGATGCTATGCGTCCCGAATTTACGGCTGCAGGCGATGTGAGATATCCCACAATAGGTGTGGGGGCATCAGAGCAGAGAGTTGTTTATGATGCAGACTGGGAAGAATCAGCAAAAAGAGAGGCTGCAAGAAGAGAGAGAGTCCGTCAGGACAGAATGCTTCGCGGTGACAGTGCATATGCGAGAACCTTTGTAACAAGGGAAGCGTATATTGCTTCTGCGGCTCCGTCATACTATAATCAGGACCCTGCATCTCCCTACATAGATCCGTTATCAAGAGATGCGGATCTGGAAAGACCTGATCTCAATTCACAGTATTTCAGCAGCACAAAAAAACCTTTTTTTCCGGAGGGTTTTTCCGTAATTCAAAGAAATAATGCCTCTTCAAGCGGAAAAACCGAAAGAACGGGAAGCGGCAATTCTCTATATCGCAATACCTATGTTCCGACTGATACGAGCTGGCTGCAGGTAGAAGATAAAAGCGATAAGAAAAAGAAAAAAAGAAGATTTTTCGGCAGAAGGGAGGACTCTTATCAAAGAGAGATAAAGCCTTCTGTTGATGAAGCAATAAATGCGGCACTTAATCCGCAGGAGCAAGAAGATTCCTCTGTTTCCGAAGAAAAAAGCATACCTTATTATGCTGATGATAAACTTGAAGATGTAAAGGAAGAAACTGCAGGTCTTCGTTCCACCGTACAGGAGATTGTTGATAAATATAACAAGCGTACCGAAGAAGAAGAAAGAAAGCGTCTTGAAGAGCTTGCCCGTCAGGAAGAAATAAGACGGGAGGCGGAGCTTAGGGAAAGAAGAAGGCTTGAAGAAGTAAGAGCCCTCAAGGAGCAGTTGGCACCTGAACTCAGGGAGGCGGTTGACAGTGCGGAAAATGAAGAGTCTTTTGAAGAATATGACGATTTTTCCACGGACAAAGCTCCCGGTGAAGAAATTCCCGTAAAGAATTTCGGTGTGGTATTTGATGCGACTGCAATATCGGGTGATGAATACACTGAAAAAATATCTGAAAATACCGATAATGATGCCGGAAAGAGTGATGAAAAGCAAGAAAACATTCCCCTTTCACAGCCTTCGGAAGAGAAAAATTTCAGTGCGGTTTTTAATGCCGAAATGCTGTCGGAAAACGAATTTACCGAAAAAATCGGTGAAGAAAAATCAGCATCTGAGCCCTCTGAACGAAAGAATAACAAAAAGGGCAAAAAAAGAAAAAATAAATAACTGTTGATAATCCGTTGTTCGGATTATAACTATTGAGAGGAACACCGTGAACAAATTCAATAATTTTGATACGCCTGCAAGGGTTATAAGGAGAGAAGGTATTCCCGACAGGGTGATTTATTCTCTGACCTTTAAAGAGGCATTTGTCAATTATTTTACGAGCCGTTTTTCCAAAGAGAATTTCAGGCGTTTTATAAAAGAAAATTTTCCCAATAAAGAGGACAGCAAAAAGGAAATCGTAAGAAAACTGGTTATGGATATTTCCTTTGTGCTTCTTGTTCTCGGACTTTCATATATGGTTTTCTATTATTTCACATACCGCGAAAGAATAAAAGACCTCGGCGACTGGGAAACAAAAATAGAAACCATTGATGAGTCCGAGATGTTTGACTTTGAAATAAAGCAGCTCTGGGAGAATATCAGAAAGCAGTATCCCGATGTGGATTTCCCCGAGGGAATGAATCTCAAATTTGCAAAGCTTTATGCGGTAAATCAGGATACCGTAGGTGTTCTTAAAATTGAGGACAAGGATTTCTGGTATCCTCTTATGCAGAGAAAGTCAGCCCCCACGTATTATTTGTGGAAAAATATGTACGGAGATTACAGCCGTTACGGAAATCCCTATGTTGATTACCGTGCCGATATGGGAAAAGAAGGTTTAAGCAAGAACACGATAATTTACGGGCATAACACCCACGACAAATTAGGCTTTAATAAGCTTACTGCTTATATGAAGCTTGACGGCTATAAGGAAGCACCTGTCATTACGGTGGAAACACTTTATGAAAAAACGCAGTGGAAGATTTTCGGCGTTATGCTCACGAACTCCACATCTGCCGCAGACAGAGGACATCTTTTCAGTTATCTCATAACCGATTTCGCATCAAACAATGATTTTATGACTATGATTGACGGTATTCGCCAGCGTTCAATGATAAAAACAGGTGTTGATGTGAAGGCAACAGATAAGATATTGACTCTTTATACCTGTTATCAGGATATTTTCGAAGGCGGAAGGCTTGTTGTTTTTGCCCGGCTTGTAAGAGACGGAGAAAGTGCAGAGGTTGATGTTTCAAAAGCCTCCTTTAACCATTCCGCACGCTATCCGCAGGCATATTATGACCAGCTCGGACTTAAAAACCCCTATGAGGATTTAACAAAGCCTATTTATTATATTGAAGATGCAAACGGAAATCTTATTCCCGTTGAAACAACAGATGTTGCACAGGGGACAACCGCGGCATCAGATACTACAGCATCTGCGGAAAATACCACAGCCGCACCTGTTTCTGAAAACACAACTGCAGCGGGAACCAATCCTGCACCTCTCGAAAATCCGTCACAGCAGGTGACGCCTTCTGTAACATCCCCCGAAAGCACAACAGCGGCACCGCCGGTTGCAGCCCCCGAAAACACCACAGCGGCACCGCCGGTTTCTGTTCCCGAAAACACCACAGCGGCTCCTCCCGTTTCAGCTCCTGAAAACACCACAGCCGTACCGCCCCCTGCAAATCCCGCACCGGAAACAACATAAATCATAATTTAGCAGTCAGAGACTGCTAAATTATGATAATGCGGAATTCGGAATTATGAATTCGGAATTGTGGAAGGCTTCGCCTTGTTCCGCTTCGCTCTATAGCTCGTGCCGTCGGCACATTGCTGAAGTTTGATTGTAATATGCAAAACTGTGCGAAGCACATATAATGCCGACCGCAGGTCCCGAAATTCGGAATTCCGAATTCCGAATTCCGAATTTTTATCGGGCTTCAGCCCGATAAATTATGATTTAGTGAAAGAGTAAGAAAAGGATACAGTATGAAAGTAAGATTTTTTTTGTTGGGTATTGAAAATCACAGTTCTTTTTCCCGCTTTGACGGAGAATTGAAGCGGTTGTTTGCTGATGTAATAGAAGACAACGGTGAAGTGGCAGCGTTTTCAAGCATGAAGGATGCAACAACTGATATCGCAAAGGCTGTGAGTGAAGCTCATACTCTTGTTTTTGTTGCCGATACGGCTCAGTTCGGTACTGTAAAGCAGATGCTTTCAAAGGCTTTTGGTTTTGAGCTTACCTGTGATTCCACTCTTTTAGAGAGAGCTTGTGAAGAATTGGGCAAAAACAAGGAAGAGGAGGATTACGAATTTTCCGTAAGCCATGCGTTCATTGCTCCTAATTCCAGAGTTTTTGTTCTTGATGACGGGCTTTATGCCGGTTTTTCGGTTGCTAACGGAAATCAGACAATAATCGTTTTGCCGTATGAAAAAGAGCGTACCACCGCACTTATTACTTCACAGGTTGTACCTTATCTTAATTCCGTTTATCATATAAATATAGACACGGGTGTGCTTAAAAAGTATTATTCCGAAAAGCTCTTCAAGCTTCTCAAAGAAAATTCTGCAACAATTGCCGTTGCAAACACAAGCACTGCCGGTTTCCTGAAAGAATATATTGAAGCATTTGATAATTCGGAGGAGGTTATAAAATTCTCTCCTGTATCAGAAAAAAGAGGAGATATGCCGCCTGTTGATTATGTGGTTAATCTGTCAATTGTTGCCAGTGAGTTTTTCTCTTGCCGATACGGTGTTGCAATATCAAGTGCATACTATACGGGAGAAGGTCCCGAAAGTGAAAAAATAGTATATCTTGCCGTAACAAACGAAAGAGAGACAGCAGTCAGAGAAATCCGTTCTTTCAAAGGTGAAGATATTCCCTCATATCTTTCGAGATGCTGTTCGGATCTGATTGTGTTTATTTCGGATGTAATGAAAAATGATGCTGTTTGTGAGGAAGATTATTCCGAGAGGGAAAAAGCGGCAAAAAAGAGGTATAAAATTGCAATAGCCGGTGTTGCCGCCGTAATCACAGCACTTATCGTTTTTGTGGCGGTATATTTCACAAGCCATGAATATTCAATATCCCAATGGGCAGAGAATTTTATTGAATGGGTATTTCCTGCAGGAAATCCTTTTGAGGGGATGTTTGAAAAATTCACTCCCGGAGACGATGAAAACCGTCTGACAGGTGACTTTGCAGACGAAGCATCATCGGAAAGCTCAACCCGGGAAACTTCTTCCGAAGAAGAAACATCGGAAGAAGCTTTAACACAAGAAAATTCAGAAGAAAACACAACTGAAAGCGAAGAAAATACCTCACAGAATACGGTTTATGTGGGGTAATTCCCAAATTTGACAGGAGGGTGCCGTAAGGTACTTGAAATTATGTTGAAAAAAGCTATTTCATTTTTTACAGCCTGTGTTTTTCTGTTTCTGCCGTCAATTTTCGTTAATGCGTCTGAAACGGTTCTTTTTGGGGATGTCAACAGAAACGGCTTCATAGAAGCGGCTGATGCACGGGCTGCCTTGAGATTTTCTGTAGGGCTTGATAAATTTACAGAGGCACAGTCTGTTATTGCTGATACAAATGAAGACGGAAAGGTTACCGCTTCGGATGCGAGAAGCATTCTCCGCTATAGCGTGGGACTTGAAAGACCGAAAAAAGATTTTGTTACCTTGCCCGACGGAATTGATGCTCCGACTGACAGTATTTTTGATGTGAAGGTGCCTGTTCCTCCGGCAGCAAGTGCAGTTGCCGATACCTTTACATTTACGGTTTACGGCTACGGACACGGGGTGGGACTTTCTCAATACGGTGCATTGACACTCGAAGAGCACGGCTATAATTATAACGATATTATTTCTCATTACTACACGGGGACAGAAGTGAAATTCATTGATGAATTTCCCGTGAGTGTAATTTATCCTACATATGAATACAATGAAGAAGCAAAAAAGGAAATGTGGGTGCAAAAGGAAAGAGACATCGAAGAAATCCTTGTGAGAATGGTATATCAGGAAATCTACGGTGTGACAAAGGGCGGAAAATATAAAGAAGCCCTTAAAGCGATGACGCTTTGCATTTTTACAAATCTTGCCCGTTTTGATTTTGTGGTTGAAAGCCGTTGGGATGTGGGCGTCGCCTATGAGGGTGCTTATGAAAGCATTCCCGAAAATCTCAAAAAGCTTGTAAAAGAAGTTATGGGACAGTATATCACGGTAAAAGGCAAAAATGAGCCGATTTTAGCGGTATACAGCGGTCTTGCCGCGGGAATGACTGCTTCATCCGAAAGTGTGTGGGGTGCTCCCTATTCTTATCTCACACCTGTACCCAGTCACTTTGATATGGAAAATCCCCTGTTTATTGAGCAGTTTACATATACATCCGAAGAATTGAAAAACATTATTCTCGCTTATGACAGCACGATAATTCTGTCGGACAACCCCGATGAATGGCTGGAAATTCTCGAGCATACTGCTTCAATGGATGAGGACAGAGGTTATGTAACGAAAATCAGAGTCGGCAATAAGGTTTTATCGGGATATAATCAGTTTCAGTTCAATATGATGGGCAATAAATTTATTTCATCCTGCTTTACTGTGGATTATACAGGAGTTTAATTATGGATAAGAAGAGAATAGAAAATGCAGTAAGAGAAATTCTTATTGCAATAGGTGAAAATCCTGACCGCGAAGGTCTTCTTGAAACACCCGGAAGAGTTGCAAAAATGTATGAAGAGGTGTTTATGGGGCTCGAAAAATCTCCCGAAGAGCATCTTAAAATTTTCAATGAGGAAAAAAATGAGGAAATGGTGGTTGTACGCGATATTCCTCTTTATTCAATGTGTGAGCATCATCTTCTGCCCTTTGTGGGTAATGCACATATTGTGTATATTCCCGGCAACGGCAAGGTTATCGGTCTTTCAAAGCTTGCAAGAATTGTTGATAATTTTGCAAGAAGACCGCAGATACAGGAACGGCTCACTTCCCAGATTGCGGATTTTCTTATGGAAAATCTTGAGCCGCAGGGTGTTGCCGTTGTTATTGAAGCGGAGCATCTTTGTATGACAATGAGAGGTGCAAGAGCTGCGGGAGCAAAAACCACCACGTCTGCACTTCGCGGAAATATGCGTTCGGATGCCAGAACCCGCTCGGAAGCTTTGTCGTTGATTTTATAAGATAAAATTAACGAAATTCAGAGTGCGGAACGCAGAATTGTGTTTTTTTAATTTGCTTTTTTATTAAGCTTTATAAGGAGAAAAGAATGTCAGTTCCTCTTGCGGACAGAATCCGGCCTAAAACAATTGAAGAAATTGCGGGACAGCGTCATTTGTTTGCAGAAGGGGCTGTCCTTCGCAATATTATAGAATCGGGAACCGTTCCCAATCTTATTTTCTACGGTCCTTCGGGAACGGGAAAAACAACGGTTGCAAGAATTATTGCCAATGCAACCAACAAAAAACTGCATATTCTAAACGGTACAAGTGCTTCTTTGTCTGATGTCAGAGACGTTATTTCGGAAATTAACACTGTTGCCGCTCCCAACGGGCTGCTTTTATATCTTGATGAAATTCAGTATTTCAATAAAAAGCAGCAGCAGTCTCTTTTGCAGTATATTGAAAACGGAGATATAACTCTTATTGCCTCCACAACGGAAAATCCCTATTTTTACATATATTCCGCAGTTTTAAGCCGTTCCACGGTTTTTGAATTTAAAAGTATTTCTGCGGAAGATGCCGTTCCTGCAATTGAAAGAGCCTTCAGAATTTTAAGTGAGGACAACGGTGAAGAATATGAAATTGAAGAGGGTGTTGTTTTTTTTATCGCATCCTCCTGCGGCGGCGATATGAGAAAAGCAGCCAATATAGTTGAACTGAGCGTTCTCGGCTCTCCCAGAGCAAAAGGGGGAGAAAAGAGAAAAATCACCCTTGATGCCATAGCACAGGTGTGTACACGCACAGCTATGCACTATGACAGAGAGGGCGACGAATATTATGATATGCTTTCAGCCTATCAGAAATCAATGAGAGGCTCCGATGCGGATGCCGCACTTCACTATCTTGCAAGAATACTTGAAGCGGGAGACCTTATTTCCGCAACGAGAAGACTTATGGTGTGTGCCTGTGAGGATGTGGGGCTTGCGTATCCTATGATTATACCCATTGTAAAATCCGCCTGTGATATTGCAATGCAGGTAGGCCTTCCCGAGGCAAGAATCCCTCTTGCGGATGCGGTTATTCTTGTATGTAATTCCCCTAAATCCAATTCGGGAGAGGCGGCAATCGATGCGGCAATTTCGGACGTACGAATGGGACTTGCGGGCCCTGTTCCGAGACATTTGCAGAATAAGCACTTTGACGGTGAAGATGCCGCAGTGAAAGGTCAGCACTATAAATACCCGCACGATGCCCCAAATCACTGGCTGAAGCAGCAGTATCTCCCCGATAACTTAAAGGACAGAAAATATTACACCTACGGTGATAACAAAACCGAGCAGGCAGCAAAGGAATACTGGAAAAACATAAAAAAACCTTAACCCTCGACGGGTTAAGGTTTTTTTGTCAGCCTGCTATGAAATTAGACATATTCTGTACTAATTTTGCGTTTCTTGTCATTGAGATATTGTTCATAAAGATGATATCGTCAACAGGGTGGGTTGATAAGAAGCTGTTGAGACTGCCGCTATAGTGACGGTAGTCAATGACATAAACTGTTTTGTAGTGGTAAACAAGGAAGGGAACAAATGCATTACCGTAGCTTTCCTTTATAACAAGACAGCTTTCACCCTCTGTGAGTGAATTGTTTGTGATGGTTGTAAGGGGGTTGTCACCGCCGATAAACGTGCCGTATTTAAGAGACGCGGGAGCATTTGTTTCATCATAGAACAAGAACCAATTGCTTGTTTCGCCGTTCTTGTTTGTAACTGTTGTTGAATATTCACAGGGCGGCTTATAAGCGTCAACTCTGTCGGGGGTTGCCCCTAATGCCGGATTTGAGCCTGAATCGTTATAGAAGGTGCCCAGGAAGTTGTCAAAGCTCCATATTTCATACTGATTGAGTGAAAGGGGAGTTATGCCCTTTGTCTGACAGAAAACCTCATATGCATAGTAGGCGGCAAGTGCGGTCCAGTGGTGGTCTGTGCGGAAATAGACATATTCGTTTCTGTGCTGCTTGATATTATCGTAGCAGTTGAATTTTTTAAGAGCTGATGAGGCAGAACCCAGCATATAGTTAATGGCTTCCTTTTGGTCGGAAACGGAAAGCTTTGCTCTGACTTTTTCGTTGAGAGTGATATCCGTGCTGTTGGGTGCTATTGATACATAAATATCTGCAACACCTGAAAAACGGGAAGCTGCCGTGTTGAGTGCTTTTACATAATTATCTGCTGTGGACTGCACGAAATTATAATATTCAAAGCCTGCATTGTCACAGATAACAATGCTTCCCAGCTGTTCAACATTCTGTGCTTCTTTTTCGTCTTCGGGATATGTAACTTCTTCGGGAGCTGTGGTTGCTTCCGTGTTTGTTTGATTTTCTTCAGTGGCATCCGGATCAACATAGGGGAGAGTTTCATTTTCGTTGGGAGCTATCGGGGTGGGAATGCTGTCTCCCGTAACACCCTCATTGAAGCCTGTGAGTGTACCGGAGGTTCCGAGGAAATTCTGAAGCTTTGAATTAAGATTCATCCATGTGTCTCTGAAGGGTACGGTATCTGAAAACCAAGTGGTGATACCGTCAAAATAATCACCGTTCAGAAGTGTTTCAAAGCTGAATTCGGGGAACTTTGCAAGCTCTCTTTTTTCAGCTTCCGAAACTGTTGGTCTTAAAGGAATTATAAGGCATAAGGTTGAAATTATAAGAACGGTGGCAAAAGAAACCGAAAGCTTGATTATACGGTGAACTTTTGCGGAAGGTAATTTTTTCATTTATTCGGTCTCCTTTCTCAGAACTGGAAATATAAGAAGGGGTTATAGGAGTCACCCACAAGGGCAATGGCTGCAAGAAGAATTGTTACAACGGGGATAGCAATATCCGTTACTCTGTAAATTATGCTTGCAGCATAATTTCCTGTGGTCATCATCTTCTTTTGGTCGGCATTTGCTTTCGGCCTTGCGAATTTTATGAGAAGCGTTTTCATAATCTTCATAACGGGTGTGCAGGCTATGCAACATATAATGAAGAAGAAAATATATCCTGAAACAAAGCTCGTGGCTTCATATGTGCTGAAAGGATTATTGTTGAGGCAAAGCATTCCCTTGAATACTGTTCCGAGAAGTGTGAAGTCTGTGAATTTGAAGAATATCCAACCGAAATAGACCACAGCGAGAAGATAAAATCTTCCGACAATTTTGTGCTTATCAAGGAATTTGCCGAAAATAAATTTTTCAAGAACAAGAAGCACGAAGAAATAAAGTCCCCATAAAACGAAGTTCCATGAAGCACCGTGCCACAGTCCCGTAAGCCCCCATACGATAAAGAGGTTGAGTATCTGTCTGCCTTTGCCTTTTCTGTTTCCGCCCAGAGGTATATAAACATAATCTCTGAAGAATGTGGAAAGAGACATATGCCATCTTCTCCAGAAATCCGTAACGGAAGCTGCGATGTAGGGATAGTTGAAGTTTTCCTTATAGTGGAAGCCGCACATAAGTCCCATACCTATTGCCATATCGGAATAAGAGGAGAAATCAAGATATATCTGAAGCATATAGAATGCCATACCTACCCATAAGGAAACTGCTGAGCGGCCCATAAGTGTTTCAATATTTTCAGCAAGCATAGAAGAGTTTCCTATGGCGGCATCTGTGAGAAGAAGGGTATCTGCCACTGCACCGCAGCTGTTGGCAAGAACAGCCTTTTTGGCAAGACCTACTGAAAATCTTGTAAGTCCCTGAGACATTTCAGCAAGATTTACACTTCTGTTTGTAAGCTCATTTTCAATATCTCCGTAACGGACAATGGGACCTGCTATGCACTGATGGAAGAGAGATGCATATAAAAGAACTCTCCAATAGCTTTTCTGCGAGGGAACATCGCCTCTGTAAACGTCAATAACATATGTGATAAGCTGGAAGGTGTAGAATGAAATACCTATGGGGAGTGTAACCTGAGGTATTGCAAAAATATCTGTACCTATTATTCCGTTGATGGTTTCAACCGTAAAGCCTATGTATTTGAAATAGCCTATTGCACCGAGACACACGGCAACGGAGGCTGCAAGCCACAGCTTTTTCTCTTTGTCACTTTTTGCCGTATCAATAAGCCGTGAGAACAGCCAGCAGAACAGAGCCATAAGTGCGAGTATTGCAATATAAACGGGTTCACCCCATGCATAGAATATCAGTGAAAACGCGAGAAGAATGAAGTTTCTTGTTTTTGTTGTTTTGCAAAAGAAATAGCAAAGAAGATTTGCAGGTATGAATGCAAAACAGAAAATCCAGCTTGAAAAGACCATACTTTTTTGTTTCCTTTATAATCATATTTAATCGCATACTATGATATTATCAATGATATATGTAAAAAAAACAAGTAAAAAAAATAAAATTAAAAAAAATTGTAGATTTATACAAATTATATGAATAGGATTTTATACTTTTATAATAGATTATTGCCTCAAAATAAATTCTCCCGTATTGTAATTTTTTAACGGATATGATATCATTGAAAAGATTATAAATAAAAAAGAGGAAGAAAAATGAAAAAAGTTCTGTCAATGCTCAAGCCTCACAGAGTGCCTCTTATTTTGTCCATTATTTTTGCAACAACAAATACTGTTATGCAGCTTCTTATACCCTTATATACCAAAAATATTATGGCAGAGGGTATATTGGCTTATGATATGGACAGGCTCCTGGAGCTGTGTTTTATTATGCTTGGGTTTACACTTGCAAGTATAATAACGTCAATTCTCAACACATATTTTTCCACAAAAACCTCTGTGGGATATTCAATAACCTTGAGAAATTATATTTTCGACAAGGTTTCCCGTCTTTCCCAGAGTGATATTGATAAAATAGGTGTCGCATCTCTTGTTACGAGAACCACAAATGACGTCCGTCAGGTGCACGATGTGGTGCTTTCAACTCTGAAATCCCTTGTGCCTATTCCCATAATGCTTGTGGGTGGGCTTGTTATGGCGTTTTCTCTCAACAGTGAGCTTGCAAGGCTTTCTTTGTGGAGCATTCCCATAGTTGCGGTACTTGCAATTATTCTTATTTCAATAATTATGCCCATTTATTCAAAGGTACAGAAGCTTACAGATAAGCTTAATCAGATAATGCGTGAAAAAATAAGCGGCATAAGAGTTATAAGAGCATTCAATAAAACAGGGTATGAAGATGAAAGATTTGAAAAAGCAAACATTGAGCTTACGGGAATTGCCCTTAAAGCTTCAAGAATTATGTCGGCTTTTATGCCTGTCATAACAATGCTTTTATATGTTCTCATTTGTTTTCTTATCTATAAGTACATAATGACGGCAAATGAACTTGATGTTGCCACGCAAAGCAAGGAAATTCTTGAAACAATTCCCGATATGACTGCATTTATTGCATTTTTCTCGCTTGTAATCGGAGCCATAACATCAGTAGCTTCAATTATTGTTTCGCTTCCCCGTGCATCTATTTCGGGTAAAAGAATAAAAGCCATTATGGATGCTGTGTCCGATGTGCTTCCTCCCGAAAATCCCGTAATGCCAAGGGATGAGGATAAGGGCAAGCTGGAATTCATAAATGTTTCTTTCAAGTATAAGCCTGTCATAAAAGAAGAAAAGAAAAAGAAATTCTCTCTCAAGAAAAAGAAGCCTGCTAAGGAACCGGGAAAGCCCTTTGAAATCAAAAACATTTCGTTCAGCTCCAATCCCGGTGAAACCACTGCAATAATCGGTATCACGGGAAGCGGAAAAACAACACTGTGTAATCTCATTCCCCGTCTTTACGATGCCACCGAGGGTGAAGTGAATCTTGCGGGAGTCAATGTCAAAGATATTGAACAAGGTGAAATCGGAAAAAGAATTGCATTTATTCCCCAGCAGGCATTCCTTTTCAGCGGTACCATTGCGGACAATATAAGGTTCGGCAAAAAAGATGCCACAGATGCCGAAATCTGGAAGGCTCTTGAAATTGCACAGGCAAAGTCCTTTGTTGCGGAAATGCCCGACGGAATAAATTCCTTTGTTGCACAGGCAGGAAAAAACTTTTCGGGCGGTCAGAAGCAGCGTCTTGCAATTGCCCGTGCCATTGTAAAGGGTGCCGAAATTATTGTATTTGACGATTCCTTTTCTGCACTTGATTTGGCTACCGATGCCCGTCTTCGTGCATCATTGAGAGAAAATCTCACGGATGCAAATATTGTGATTGTTGCCCAACGTGTGGGTACCGTTCTCAATGCCGACAGAATTATAGTTCTTGACGGCGGTGAGGTGGTAGGACAGGGAACTCATAAAGAGCTTCTTGAAACCTGTGAAATTTACAAAGAAATAGTTGTTACCCAGCTTTCCGAGGATGCTTTAGGGGAGGTGACCGACAGTGAGAGTGAGTAAGAAAAAGAGTATTTTTGTCCCCGAAGAAGAATATAAGAGCAGATATGCGGATTACCGTGCTCATAAAGAAGAGGATACAAGGCCACAGAATGCAAAAAAGACCTTCTTCCGTTTTCTCTCTCTTATAAAGCCTCATATGCTTCCTATGATAGTAGTTGTTGTAAGTGCGTGTCTGAGCACAGCCTGTAATGTTATTTCTCCCGAATATATGGGTAATATCATCAGTATTCTTCAGGAGCAGATAAACGGCAGACTTACAGGCGGTGTTATAGATTTTTCTGCCACATATTCCGAGCTTTTTAAGCTTGCGGGGCTTTATGCCGCAGGAAGTATATTTACATTCATTCAGGAATTTGTTTCCGCAGGTGTTTCACAGAGGCTTGTCTGCGGACTCAGAAGTGAGCTTAACGGTAAGCTTTCCCGTCTTCCGCTTTCTTATTTTGATGCACAGACAAAAGGACAGGTTATTTCAAAAATAATAAATGATATTGATAATGTCAGCGGCAGCCTTAAAAGCTGTATTCTCACGGTTATGACAAGTATCATTCAGGTTGTCGGTGCCTTTGCCATGATGTGTTATACGGGAAATTTCCTTATGACCTTTGCCGCAATCTGCCTTGTTCCCGTTTCCGCTTTCATTTCCTATAAGGTATCGAAGGTGTCCAAGATATGGTTCAGACGTTATTGGGACACGATGGGAGACCTCAACGGACACATTGAGGAAATGTATGCCGGTCACACCATTGTTCGTATGTTTGGTCACGAAGACGAATCCGTGAAGGAATTCCGCAGCATCACCGAAAGGCTCGGACGAAATTCCTTTATGGCAAATATGATTTCGGGTATATTAAATCCCGTTCTCACTCTTGTTAAAAATATCAACTATGTTTCTCTTTGTGTGCTGGGCGGATTTTTCTATATCGGGATTCATATGGGTACGGTTTCTCCGACAGCCTTCGGCGGAGTCGGAGACATTACAAAATTCCTTTCCCATTCTTCAAATTTCTCAAATCCCATAATAAATATGTCAAGAATTATAAATTCAATACAGTCCTCTCTCGCATCTGCTGAAAGAGTTTTCAATGTTCTTGACGAGATTGATGAAAAGGCAGATGAGGTAACGGAAGCTCCGGAATTTACTGCCGGCTGTGTGGAATTCAAGGATGTATCCTTCCGCTATGTTGAGGACAGACCTCTTATTGACGGACTTTCCTTTACCGCAAAACCGGGCAGCATCACTGCGATAGTAGGTCCCACAGGTGCAGGCAAAACAACCATTGTAAATCTTCTGATGCGTTTTTACGACATAAGAAAAGGTACCATAACCCTTGACGGAACCGATATTTACAAAATGTCAAGAAATGACCTTCGCAGTAATTTCGGTATGGTGCTTCAGGACACCTGGCTTTTCAAAGGGACAGTCAAAGAAAATATCAGATACGGCAGAGCCGATGCTACGGACGAAGAGGTTTATGAAGCCGCAAAAACCGCACAGATTTATGACTATATAATGACACTTCCCGACGGATTTGACACAATGCTTACAGAAGATGCCACAAATATTTCACAGGGACAGCGTCAGCTTCTCACTATTGCACGTGCGGTTATAGTAAACCCGAAGGTGCTTATTCTTGATGAGGCAACCTCATCTGTTGACACGAAGACGGAACAGAAAATTCAGGTTGCCATGGATACGCTCATGAAAGGCAGAACCAGCTTTGTTATTGCTCACCGCCTTTCAACAATAAAGAATGCCGACAACATTCTTGTTATGAAAAAGGGTGCCATAGTGGAGCAGGGAACTCACGATGAGCTGCTCGAAGCAGACGGCTTCTATGCACTTTTATATAATTCACAGTATACAGACGGTATTCCGCCTGAAGATTAATAGTTTTTTGGAGGTTTTTTATTATGCTTAAAGGAATTCCCGCTCTTGTTTCTCCCGAGCTTCTTAAAATTTTATGTGAAATGGGACACGGTGACGAAATCGTAATAGGTGACGGCAATTTCCCCGCCGCATCCTGTGCCCAGAGGCTTATCCGTTGTGACGGTCTTGGTGTGCCCGAAATTCTTGATGCTGTTTTACAGCTTTTCCCTCTTGATACATATGTCGAGTCTCCCGTTTCTCTTATGGCAACAACAAAGGGCGATCCCACCCCCGAAATCTGGGCGACATATGAGGAAATAATTGAAAAACATAACGGAAAAACAGAAATTTCACAGATTGAACGCTTTGATTTCTATGACAGAACAAAAAAAGCCTATGCAGTAATTGCCACAAGTGAAAAGGCTTTATATGCAAACATCATTCTCAAGAAGGGTGTTATATAAAATGGAATATGTCTATATTCTTTTTCTTCTGATTGATGCCTTTCTTGCATACCGCTTTATGTATAAGGACGGCTCAATGAAACAGAAGCTTCTAACGTCTCTGCCTTTTGTTGCATCGGGTTTTTATCTCACCCTTGTGTGTAATCCCCCGCATATGAAGTATGCATGGCTTATTGTTGCAGGTCTTTGTGCATCCTTTATCGGTGACTGGGTTCTTCGTTATAATCTTTTCGGAATGAAAGGTCTTCCGGGAATAATTGCTTTTGCGATAGCTCATATACTTTATATTGCAGCCTATGCCGTGAGAGTTCCTCTGAGGCTTTCGGATCTTGTTCTTTTTGTTCCGTGGGCAGCTATGCTTTGCCTTGAAATAATAGCAAAGAAAAAGATGAAAATAAATCTCGGTGCTACCGCTCCCGCCGTGCTCGTATATGCTATGATAATTGATGCCATGGTGGTGCTGGGTATCCGTGCTGCTGTGCTCACAATGAACGGCGGAATGTCACTTATCAGAGGCATTGTGCTGATTTTCGGCGTAATTATGTTTATTGTTTCCGATGCAGGTGTATGCCTTATGATGTTCGATGACAGAACAGAAATAAAAACAAAGAAAAAAACATACAGACTTAATTCATTCAATGTTGTAACCTACTACGGCGGACAAATGCTTATAGCCGCAAGCGTGCTTATATAAGTAACAGGTAAAGGTAATAGTGCAAAGTAACACTGTATGAAGCCGCAAAGGCGGCTTGAATTATAACAGTATTCGGATATACAGGAGATAAATATGAAAAAAGTTTTAGCATTTGATTTTGGTGCTTCTTCGGGCAGAGCTATTCTCGGCAGCTTTGACGGAGAAAAAATTACTCTTGAAGAAATTCACCGTTTTTCCAATGATCCCGTAAAGGTAAACGGCACCTTCTACTGGGATGTGCTTCGTCTTTTCCACGAAATAAAGCAGGGAATATTAAAAGCAAAGGCTCTGGGAGGCTTTGATTCAATAGGAATTGACACCTGGGGTGTAGACTTCGGTCTTCTTGATAAGGACGGCAAGCTTCTCGAAAATCCCGTGCATTACCGTGATGAAAGAAACACAGGTATGATAGAGCGTTCCGGAGAATTTATCTCAAAGGAGCGTCTTTATGAGCTCACGGGTATTCAGTTTATGGACTTCAACACCTGTTTCCAGCTTTTAAGCCTTAAACTCAACCGTCCCGAGCTTTTAGAAAGAGCCGAAACACTTCTTTTTATGCCTGACCTTTTAGGATATTTTCTTACAGGCAAGAAGTGTGCGGAATATTCTATTGCAACAACCTCACAGATTGTTGATATAAATAAAAGACAGTGGAGCGAAGAAATCTGTAAGGCCTTAGGTATTCCCGAAAAGCTTCTTCCCGAAATTGTAAAAACAGGTAATGTTCTCGGAAATTTAAGTGATGAAATCTGTGAAGAACTCGGGGTTCCCGCTGTTCCTGTCATTTCTGTTGCGGGGCACGACACGCAGTCTGCCGTTACCGCAGTTCCCAGTGCCGAAAAGGATTTTGCATTTATAAGCTGCGGAACATGGTCTCTTTTCGGAACGGAAACCGACACTCCCATAGTAAATAAGGAATCCCTCGCCTTTAATATCACAAATGAGGGCGGATATAACTATACAACCGCATTTCTCAAAAACATCTGCGGATTATGGCTTATTCAGGAAAGCCGCCGTCAGTGGATAAGAGAGGGCAAGGAATATTCCTATGCCGAGCTTGAAAAGCTTGCACTTGAAAGCGAACCCTTTAAGTGCTTTATAGATCCGGATGCTCCCGATTTTGTTGCGATGGGAGACCTTCCCTCAAGAATAAAGGAATTCTGCCGCAGAACAGGTCAGTATGTGCCTGAAACAGTGGGTGAAATTGTCCGTTGTATTTATGAAAGCCTTGCTCTTAAATACCGCTATGTTCTCGGCGGAATTGAAAAATGTACAGGTAAAACCTATCCCCATATAAATGTTGTGGGCGGCGGAACAAAAGACGGTCTTCTTTTACAGATGACGGCCTCCTCCTGCGGTATTCCCGTTTACGGCGGTCCCATTGAAGCCACTGTTTTCGGAAATATTGCGATTCAGCTTATGTCTACGGGTGAAATAAAGGATATCACCGAAGCAAGAAGAATTATTGCAGAGGGTGAAAACCTTAAAAAGTATACTCCCGTTGACACGGATAAATGGGCGGAAGTTTCCAAGGAATATGAAAAATATATAGTTGGTTGATATGGAGCTTACAGATTTTAATGTAATAAAAAGAATACTCGGAAAGCACGGCTTTTCTTTTTCAAAGGCACTGGGACAAAACTTTCTTGTGGACTCCACGGTCTGTCCGAGAATGGCAGAAATGGGCGGTGTGAAAGAGGGAACCTGTGCAATAGAAATAGGGCCGGGACTCGGTGTTCTCACGGTCGAGCTCGCAAAAAGAGCAGATAAGGTCATAACGGTTGAGCTTGACACCCGTCTTATTCCCGTGCTTGCGGAAACTCTCACGGATTACAGAAATGTTGAGGTTATAAATGCGGATGTGCTGAAAACCGATCTTCATAAGCTGATTGCTGAAAATTTTCAGGGAAAGCCCGTGAATGTCTGTGCAAATCTTCCTTACTACATCACTTCTCCCATTCTGATGTATCTTCTTGAAAGCAAGCTTCCCGTTGAAAGCATCACCGTTATGGTGCAGAAGGAAGCAGCCGACCGCCTCTGTGCAAGGGTAGGATCCCGTGATTCGGGTGCAATTACCGTTGCGGTTAATTACTATGCCGAAAGCGAAGTGCTTTTTGAGGTTAAAAGGGACTGCTTTACCCCCTCTCCCAATGTTGATTCCTGTGTAATTAAGCTCAATGTGAGAAAAACTCCGCCCGTGAAGGTGGAGGATGAGGAGTTTTTCTTTAAAATGGTGAAAGCCGCTTTCTCACAGAGAAGAAAAACTGCCTCAAACGGTATTTCTTCCGGAATGGGTATGGCTAAAGATAAGGTGGCACAGGCTTTGGAGATGTCAGGTCTTTCTCTCACTGTCCGTGCAGAAGCACTCACCATGGAAGAGCTGGCAAGCTTATCCGATAATTTGTTGAAGGTAAGGTAAAAAAATGGGTAAATTTATTGTTGTTGAAGGACTTGACGGTACAGGCAAGACCACACAGATAAAAATACTTGCAGATTATATAAGAAGCAAGGGAGAAACGGTTGAAATCACCGCAGAGCCCACTTCTCACCCAACGGGAAAGCTTATAAGAAGAATTTTGTCGGGAGAAGTGAAATCCACTCCGTGGGCATTGGCTGCTTTGTTTCTTTCCGACAGAATAATTCATAATAAAAATGAAGAAGACGGCATTGACAAGATGATGCAAGACGGGAAAACGGTTATTTCCGACCGTTATTACTACTCTACTTTTTCCTATCAGGGACACGAAACCGACCTTAATTGGTGTATGGATATGCATTTCAGCTGTCCCGAAATACGGCGGCCGGACCTTGTGCTTTTTCTCACGATGTCTCCGCAAAAATGTGTTGAGAGAATAAGAGCAAACCGTCCCGACGAGGCTATAGAAATATATGAAAACACGGAAAGCCTCACAAAAATCAGCAGTCAGTTTGATACGGTGTTTGATATTCTTAAAAACAGAGAAAATATTGTATATATAAATGCCGACGGCACGATTGAAGAAGTGTCACAAAGACTTTTTAAGGCATATGACGAATGTTTCGGAGATTAAAATGAAAAAACTCATTCTTTTTGATTTTGACGGCACTGTTATTGATAACAGCGAGGGTATATATAACTGCATAAAGTATGCCCTCGATAAAAAAGGGCTGAAGCCTCTTTCTCAACAGCAGCTTCGTTCATTTATAGGTCCTTCTCTTTTTGACAGCTTTATGTGGAACTGCACAGACGACAAGGATGTTGCAGAAGAGCTGGTTTCCTTATACCGTGAGCGTTATAAGCCCATAGGCTCAACACAGGTGAGAGTTTATGACGGCATAAGAGAGCTGCTCGAAAGGCTCAAAAATGAGGGGTATCTTACTGCCGTTTGTTCCTCAAAGCCTTATGAATTTGTTACAAAAATTGCAAAAGAGCAAAAGCTTGAACAGCTTTTTGACGGCTTTTTCTGTCCCTCATTTCAGTGTCATTTGTCAGATAAATCTTCTCTCGCCCTTGAAGCAATAAAGCTCTTCGGTGTAAAAAAGGAACAAACCGTGCTTGTAGGTGACACCCGCTTTGATATTGCCGCTGCAAGAGATGCGGGAATAGAATGTATCGGTGTGCTTTACGGTTTTTGCAAAGAGGGAGAAATGGAGTCTTCTGATTTTATTGCGGCAGAAGTCAAGGACATTTATCCTGCAATAAAGGGGAGCTGATATGAAAAGAGCACTGATATTCGGCGGCGGTGTTTACGGAAATGAATTTCCGGTGATTTTATCCGAGGATTTTATAATTGCCGCCGACAAAGGCTGTGAAATTCTTAAAAATCACGGTATATCCCCCGATTTAACAGTGGGGGATTTTGATTCGTCTTCCTTTATTCCCGAAAATGCATTGGTGCTTCCCGTTGAAAAGGATGTGACCGACACTCACGCGGCTGTGAATATTGCCCTTGAAAAAGGATATGATGAAATTCATATATACGGCGGTATGGGCGGAAGAGTTGACCACACATATGCAAACTATACTCTTGTTGTGTCACTTGCCCAAAAGGGGAAAAGAGCATATCTTTACGGCGAAAATTATACCGTAACCGCATTGAAAGACGGAGAAATCCGCATAAAGGGAGAGAAAGGGAAGACAGTGTCCGTTTTTTCTTTCAGTGAAAAAAGTGATGGCGTAACCCTTAAAGGTCTTCACTATTCCTTGAAGGATGCCGAGCTTTTCAATACCTTCTCTCTCGGAGTGAGCAATTCATTTAATGAAAATGAAGCCGTGATTTGTGTAAAAAAAGGAACGCTTCTCATAATGATTGAAAATTAATATTGACAAAGTGCTTTTCAGGGTGTATAATCACCTCGAAAATCTTAACAGGGGTGCTGTAAAAGGCTGAGATGACGAAAGTCAAACCCTTTAACCTGATATGGGTAATACCGGCGTAGGGAGTTAAACAAATACTGTTATTGTATCCGTACGCCAGTGTAGCGTACGGATTTTCTATTTTTGTAAAAAAGAAAGGAACGTTACAATGGCAGAACAAAACAAAAAAACAAACAGAAGACAAAATCTTATGAAGCTCGCGGAATGCTCCGTGCTTCTTGCACTTTCGGTGGTACTGAGCTTCGTTGAAGTATGGAAAATGCCTATGGGCGGCGGAATCACACTTTTGAGTATGCTTCCCATATGTCTTGTTTCCGTAAAATACGGAATAAAAGGGGCACTTCCAACAGCATTTCTGTATTCGGTTATACAGTTTGCAATAGGCTTTGCAAGCGGAAATGTGTTCGTTTACTGTGTAACACCTGTTACATGGATAATATGCTTGCTTTTTGATTACATTGTACCTTTCACTGTTCTCGGATTTGCAGGTATGTTCAGAAAAAAATGGAATGATGCAGGGGTAATTATCGGGGTTGCTCTCGTAATTTTTGTCCGTTTTCTTTGTCATTATGTCACAGGTGTGGTAATCTGGGGACAGTGGGCGGAGGGAATGAGCCCTTATCTTTATTCCCTCGTTTATAACGGACAGTATATGCTTCCGGAATGCATTTTAACCTGCATCGGAACGGCAGTGGTAATAAAGGTTCCCGAAATAAAGAAATTGCTCAAAATCTAAAATTCAAGCAGGAAAACGGAACAGG
>JAZSJT010000141.1:0-39052 GCA_045534425.1 Acutalibacteraceae bacterium
TTTTCCATATGATGGCGAAGTGAATATAACTGAACAGCAAGTTTCATTTTATTACCTCAATCAGTCTTCAAAATATACGGGGGCACCTGTCTTTGCGGATGTGTAAATAGCTTCAAGAATTCTTGTTACGCAAAGAGCCTGCTCGGGAAGAACGCAAGGATCTGTGTCATTGATTACAGCCTCAAGCCACTGATACATATCAAGCTCGGATGCATCACCCTTCTTGCCGTCATAGAAAGCAACGCCGCCTGCATCGAGGTTGGGAGTTTCAATTGTCTGTCTGCCGTATTTTACCTTGTTTATACGAAGGTCGCCCTTTGTTGTAACACCGCCGTCTGTACCGCAAAGAGTATAGCAAGCTTCGTTAGCGTCAGCAACATTAAGTGCCCAGGATGCTTCAAGCATAACAACTGCGCCGTTTTTCATAACGATGTGACCGAATGCGGAGTCTTCAACAGTGAACTTTTCGGGATCCCAGTCGCCCCATGCGTTTGCTGTATTTGTCTGATCGGCAAGCTTTCTGAATGTGTTACCTACAACCATCTTGGGCTCGTAGTTGTCCATCATATAAAGTGTAAGGTCAAGTGCGTGAGTACCGATGTCGATAAGGGGGCCGCCGCCCTGCTCATACTCGTTAAGGAAAACGCCCCATGTGGGAACCGCTCTGCGGCGGATAGCGTGTGCCTGAGCATAGTAAATTTCACCGAATTCGTTTTCTTTTGCAGCACTCTTTACATAAAGGTGCTCTGTGCACTGACGGTTCTGATAACCGATAGTAAGCTTCTTGCCTGTTCTCTTTGCAGCTTCAAGCATAGCCTTGCCTTCTGCATAGGTCTTTGCCATGGGCTTTTCGCACATAACGTGCTTGCCTGCTTCAAGAGCATCTATTGTAATAAATGAATGGGAACGGTTAGGTGTGCAAACATGAACTATATCAATGGTTTCGTCCTTAAGAAGCTCTTTGTAATCCTCATAGAACTTTGCATCCTCTGTTCCGAACTTCTTACAAGCTTCTTCGGCTCTTTCAACGATAATATCACAAAAAGCAACCATTTCACACTTATCGGGGAATTTAGCAAGATTCTTCATATGCTTGCCGTTAGCAATACCGCCGCAACCGATGATACCGATTCTTAATTTCTTGTCCATAATAAAACCAACCTTTCATTGTTGAATTTTTAACTTTTTCTATACAGCACATTATTGTAGCCATACAGTTTCATTATATATATTAAGATTTTTATATTCAACAAGAAAGTGAAATTGACAAAAAAATTATAAAACCCCATTTTTGTATAAATTGCACAAAAATGGGGTTTTTTCAGGAATTGAAGCCGCCGTTTACGGTTATTGTGTTTTTAAGAACAACTCGGGTGCTGTCAACCCTTGCTCCCGCAAAAGAATAATCGGAAAGATTTATTTCAACCGTACAGGTCCACATGCCGTTTACGATTTTTCCGTCTTCACCGATAAGCACCTTTACAGAGGCGTCGCTATAAGAAATAACCGTCTTTTCAACGGAAATTTCTATGGGAAGTCCCGCATCCTTCAGCTGAAGCATAATGCTTCCGAGATCTCCTACAACGGAAACAGCGTGGGAAACACTGCCGTCAGTACCCTCTTTCGCATTTCCCGACTGATTGTGAAGGCTGAATTCAAGCACTGTACCACTGTCGGCTTTCTGTGCCCTTGAAGAACTCACATCTGCGGCGGTAAGCTTATTAAAATCACCCGTAATGCCATCCGTTACAGCAGCCTTTGATGAAAGGAATTTTGAAAGCACGGGAGCTACAAAGCTGAACATACCTCCCAAGACTCCGTTATTTACGGATATGTCCGAAAGCTCAACAACCTGTTCGGATTTAACCGAATTTCCCGTATTCTCTGCGGCAATTTTATAAAAGTCTGCAATTTTTTGGGTGTCCCACGATGAAACATCTTCCAGTACCGCAGTTGTGGCTTCGGTTACAGGCTCTGTCACAGCTTCCGTTGGTGCTTCGGTGGTTTCAGGAACAGTCACAAGAGCCTCTGTCAGAGTTTCAACAGGAATGTCGGTTGTAGCTTCAACAGGTACCGCCGAAGCTTCCTCGGTAATTATATTTTCAACTGTTTCTTCATAAACAGCGGTGGTAGTTTCAGTTATATTTTCCGTTTTACACGAAGAAAAAGCAAAAATCAAAGAGAAAATTAAAATAAGTGCAATAATTCTTATAAGCTTCATATCATCACCACAAATTATAAATAATTTATTAACTATTATTTCAACTTCCCTCAAAAAAAGTAAAGCACATAAAAACGGCACAAGTCCATTATTGACTTATACCGTTCTTTTTACATCTGTTTTACTTATTAAAATTCTTTACTACCGTTTCCAGAGCTTCTGCCAGAATTCTGTGAGTTTCGGGGCCCATAGAATTTGTTTCGTGGTAGTGGTTTTCATTGAATCGGTCGCGGGTGGAATTGAGATATGGCTGGGTGGGATGAAGCACAAAGTCGTTTTTAGGAACACAGTAACCCGCCATATCGTTTGTGACACCGAAGGTAATCATTTCACTGTCACCCGCAATTTCAGCAAGGGGCTTTGCATTGACCTCTGCACCGAGACCTGTTGTGGAATTTTCGGCATCCATAAAGCCGCCGTAAACCGTGGAAACAAAATTTTCACCGGGAAGCATAAGAATTTTCTGATCGCCTATTGTCATATAGGTGATTTCCGTTTTCATCGCAACACCCGTTTCACTGATGTTTGAGGGGAAAGCCTTAAAGCTCATGGTGCCTCTCATAGCAAGAAGTGTAAGAACATTGTTGTCAACAGGAAGATAGAACTGCTGAATAATGAACTTGATTTCGGGAGAAAGCTTTTTTTCTTCTTCAATTGAAAGAGCCTTTTCCGCATAATATTCTGCCTGCTTCTTGATTTCTTCAACTCTGTCCTCACAGGAGAAATCCTTTGCATCCATACCGCCTATGGCACCGATACCGAAAATCACATCAGCACCTTTTTCTTTTTTGATGATTTCTCTCATAAAATAGGGATATTCACCTGAAAGAAGACGGTTACCGCCGCCCAATGAATTGGGATGTGCACCGATATTCATTATCCATATTTCAGAGCTTTTGTCATCGGGAACAAAACGAAGACGGGACAGCACCTCATGGCGGTCGGGAAGACGTCTTCCTGTGGAAAGACCGTTTTCAATACCGATAAAGCCCTTATATAAAGAGCCTTCTTTTCTGTTATTATATGCTTCAACACTGACTTTTACCGCTTTTTTGAAAAGCATCTCCATATATTCGGGAACCTTTCCGTCGGAGGGGATGCCGACAAGGTTTGCCTTGCCCCAATAGCCGAGAGTGTCAATACCCGAATGTGAATGGGTGCAGCTGAAATGCACTGCCTTGCAGTTTTTCATTTCGGGGCGGGAAAGTATCATTGAACGAATTTTATTCACTTCAATGTTTGTAAGTCCCACAATATCCGCACTTATCCAGATGATGCCTTCATCGTTTCCGCAATCAAGCCACATAGCGTGGATATACACGGGAGATAAAATGCCTTCCATTTTATGTCCGGAGCCGTGACCTGCAATCCAGTATGTTCTGTCCAAAGAAAGGTCGGGCATAATTTCAGCACGCGAAAAGCCTGCTCGGAATGTGTCCCCCGAAATTTTTACGGGCTTTTCTTCGGGAATGGGGTAAGCAGTGGCAGTTTTCTGCACCTTTTTGCCGTAGTTTTTTGTAATTTTAACAATGCCTTTTGAGGCTAAATCCATAATATCCATATCTATTCCTCCGTATTAATGTTATTTTAACATTAATTTATACTTTTTTCCATAGAAAACGCGAAAATTTATAATAAATTTTTGTGTACACTTGAAAAATCAGCAGATAAATGATATTATGAACTAAATATTAACGATATGAAAGGAAATTATATATGAAAAAAATAATTGCTCTCATTTTAAGCATTGTAATGATGTTTGCGGTTGCAGCTCCTGCATTTGCCGCTTATGAAACACCCTTCGAAGACAGTGAATTCTTCGAATATGAAGATTATTCCATTCACTACAGAGTTTTTGAAGCAGAAGATGAAATTGATCAGATTTTTATGATTCACGGCTTTGCCCTTTCTTCTTATTGCTGGGTTGAACTGGCTTCAAGACTTCAGGCTGCAGGCTATACCTGTGTTCTCGCCGATCTTCCCGATTTTGGTTATTCAACAAGAGAAACCGCAGGTATGGAAAAGCTTCCCAGAGAAGAAATTATGCACGCCCTTATGGTTACTCTCTCCGATGAGCCCTGGTATGTTGCAGGTCATTCAATGGGTGGCTATGTTGCACAGGCAGTGGCTGAAAAATATCCCGAAAGCGTTAAAAATCTCCTCCTATACGGAACAGGCGGAAACAATAATTCGCCCGCAATGGCTGCCATGATGGGTAACGACATTTTTGTCGCTGTTATGGGACCTCTTATGCAGCTTATGACACGCTTTGACATCCTTGTTAAGCTTTTCTTACGTATGGGACTTAACGACAAGGAATATGCCGCAAATTATGACATTTCCAAAATCACCGAGCCCATAAGAATTGACGGCACGGGCAAGGGTGCCTGCTACAATTTCTCAATGCTTCCCAACACAAATTATGAAGCCATAAAAAACGGAAAGCCCGTTCTTTTCGTAAACGGCAGTGCCGACTCCGTTATCCCCGATGCATCAAAGAACTCTATAAGAGAAGTTCTCCCCGAAGGCAGTGTGGATTATGTAGTTGAAGACGGCGGACATATGTTTATAGAAAACAAGGCAGACGAAACAGCACAGGTAACATTGGAATTTCTTGCAAAAAACAAATAACCTGCACACTCCGTGTTCAGAGTCCGGAGAAAGCCTGATTTATGATTTTTTCTGATGCCTTGCAAGCAAATCAAACAAAGCTTTATCCCAAGCGGTAACTTTCCGCTTGGGATTTCTTCTTTCCTCCCATTCCCCATATATAATATCCCCACAAGCATACCTCGATAATCGAGGCTTCCGTTACCGACAAGAATCGCATTTCATCCCACTTCATCCGCCATCCGACATCCGACATTCGACCTTCGACCTCCAAGCATACCTCGATGACCGAGGCTTCCGCTGTCGGAAAGAATAACATTCCGTCGAATTCATCTGACCTTCGACTCCCGACCTTAATTTTTTTCTTGCTTTTTGGCGAATGGAAATTTATAATTTATAAAGAAAATAAAGCAGAGGTTTATAAATATGAATGTATCTGACAGATTCTTAAAGTATGTTTCCTTCCCTACATCATCGGATGAGTTTTCAAAAAGTGTTCCGTCAACCGACAAGCAGAAGGCTCTCGGTCGGTTTATTGCGGATGAGCTGACAGCACTCGGAATGGAAGATGTTGTTCTTGATGATAAGGGATATGTTTATGCGAAGCTTACGGGAAATATGGATGGGGCAATAGGCTTTGTGGCTCATATGGACACTTCCCCCGATGCTCCCGATTCACCCGTCAATACAAGAATAATTGAATATAACGGCGGCGACATTGAGCTTTCTGACGGAATTTTCACCACGGTGAAAGAATATCCCTTTATCGAAAACTATAAGGGTCAGCATCTTATAATCACCGACGGAAAAACTCTTCTCGGTTCTGATGATAAGGCAGGAATTGCAGAGATTGCTTCCATGTGTGAATTTTTCATAAATAATCCCGAAGAGCCTCACAAAACAATTGCCCTGTGCTTCACTCCCGATGAAGAAATAGGAAGAGGGGCGGACCACTTTGATTATTCCCGTTTTGCCGCCAAAGAGGCTTATACCGTTGACGGCGGAGCTCTCGGTGAAATTGAATACGAAAACTTCAATGCCGCAAGTGCGAAAATAAGTGTCAAGGGTGTTATTATTCACCCCGGCTCCGCAAAAAACAAAATGAAAAATGCCGCACTTTATGTGGCTGAATTTATGTCGATGATGCCGAAAAATGAAATCCCCGCCGCAACCGAGGGCTATGAGGGCTTTTATCACATCCACGACATAAAAGCCGACGAAACCTCAGGTGAAATCCGTATGATTATAAGAGACCACGACAGAGAGAAATTTGAAGCAAAGAAAAAGTTCCTCGATAATCTTGTGTCTTATCTCAACGGTGTTCACGGAGACGGCACTTTCACACTGGAAATCAAAGACAGCTATTATAATATGAAGGAAAAAATCGAGCCCTTTATGTATCTCATTGACAATGCAAAAAAGGCATTCGAAGAAGCAGGCGTCACGCCCCTTTGTGTCCCTATAAGAGGCGGCACCGACGGAGCAAGACTTTCCTATGAAGGACTTCCCTGCCCCAACCTCTCTACAGGCGGTGAAAGCTTCCACAGTGTGAGAGAATTTATTTCCGTGGAAAGCCTTGAAAAAATGACAGAAGTTCTCATAAAAATTGCCGCAATGTAAGTTGTTTTGTAAATTTCTGTTTTTCTATGGACTTTATTTCACTTTGGTGCTATACTGTTTAGTATGTTTGTTGATTGAGCAGAGGTAATTACTATGGCTAAAATTGGTTTTGACAATGACAAATATCTTCGTTTGCAGTCAGAATATATTCAGAAAAGAATAAATCAGTTCGGCGGCAAGCTTTATCTTGAATTCGGCGGTAAGCTTTTTGACGATTTTCACGCGTCCCGTGTTCTTCCCGGCTTTCAGCCCGACAGCAAGATAAGAATGCTTCAGGAGCTTCGTAACGAGGCGGAGATGGTAATTGTTATTTCCGCAGATGCAATTGAAAAGAATAAAAGAAGAGGAGACCTCGGAATCACCTATGATGCCGATTGTCTTCGTCTTATTGATGCCTTCAGAGAAATAGGACTCTTTGTGGGCAGTGTGGTTATCACCCAGTTTGCGGAGCAGAGTGCCGCCATAAGCTTTCAGAAAAGACTGGAAAGCCTCGGAATGAAGGTATACAGACACTATCTCATTCCCGATTATCCCAACGACATTCCCCTTATTGTGAGTGACGACGGCTACGGCAGAAACGATTTCATTGAAACCGAGCGTTCACTTGTAGTTGTAACCGCTCCCGGCCCGGGTTCGGGAAAAATGGCAGTCTGCCTTTCACAGCTTTATCACGAATATAAAAGAGGTCAGAAGGCAGGCTATGCAAAGTTCGAGACCTTCCCTATCTGATATCTTCCTCTCAAGCACCCCGTAAACGTGGCATATGAAGCCGCAACCGCAGACCTTAATGACGTTAATATGATAGATCCCTTCCACCTTGAAGCATACGGTGAAAAGGCGGTAAATTATAACAGAGACGTGGAAATTTTCCCCGTGCTGAACGCTATGCTCACCAAAATTTCAGGTGAATGCATTTATAAATCCCCCACGGATATGGGTGTAAATATGGTTGGTAACTGCATTTTTGATGATGATGCAGTTTGTGCAGCATCAAAGCAGGAGGTTATAAGAAGATATTATGAAGCCGCCTGTCTTTCCCGTCAGGGACTGGGTGACAGCTCGGTGGTTCATCAGATTGAGCTTCTTATGCATCAGCTGGGCATTTCAACGGAAGACCGCCCGGCAGTAGGTGCCGCATTGAAAAAGGCAGAGCTTACCAATAAGCCTGCCGCCGCAATTGAAACCGCAGACGGTAAGATTATCACGGGTAAAACCTCGGAGCTTTTAGGTGCTTCCTCGGCAATGCTTATAAATCTTATAAAAACTCTTGCAGATATTCCCGATGATGTGCTGCTTCTCTCCCCTGCAATCATTGAACCCATAACAAAGCTCAAGATACAGTCAATGGGAAGCCACAATCCCCGTCTTCACGTTGATGAAGTGCTTATTGCCCTTTCAATCTGTGCCGTTACAAATCCCGTTGCAAAAAAGGCTCTTGAACAGCTTCCACGCCTTAAAGGTCTTGAAGCACATTCCTCAGTTATGCTTTCAACGGTTGATGTACAGACCTTCAAAAAGCTGGGCATACATATGACCTGTGAGCCCAAAAGTGAAACAAAAAAGCTCTATCACAAATAATTATGATCGGTTTAAGTTCATTCGTAAGCTTAAACCGATTTTTTTAACTAACAAAAGAGCTTATTTTCGGTATATAATTAACAAAATAATTACTTTTATCTTTCTTTAATTGACTTTTATTAACAAATATTTTATAATTTATTCATAAATTGTTTTACATAAAGGCAATTTTTGGGAACGGAGAAAATATATGAAAATTTATAAACTTGCATTTATTGCAGACCTTCACCATTACAGCGAAAGGCTCGGTGTTTCGGGAAGAGCCTATGAATTAAGAGAGGGCAGTGACCAGAAGTGCCTTAAAGAAACAGGGGCAATTATTGACAGTGCCTTCAATAAGCTTCTCTCGGAAGACACCGACTGTGTGTGTATTGCAGGTGACATCACAAATGACGGTGAAAAATTCAGCCACGAAGAGGTTTTTGAAAAATTTGCCCGCTTCAATTCGGAAAAGAAGCTCTATGTGATAACCTCAACCCACGACTGGTGCTCGGACCGTAATCCCCGCCGCTTTGAAGGTGAAAATATTTATAATGATGTGGAAACTCTCTCACCCGAGGACCTAAAAAAATGCTACAGTATTTTCGGCGAAAAGGACTGTATTTCGGAATTCAGGACTAAAATCGGACTTGCTTCAAGATGCTTTCAGGTGTGTGACGGACTTCGTCTTCTTGCAGTGCACGATGACTGTGATGCCGAGGGCGGAAAATCGGGCTACAGTGAAGAGCATTTGGGCTGGATGGTAACCCAGCTTAAAAATGCCGAAAGAGACGGCAATAAATGTATTGCAATGGAGCACCATCTGCTTCTTCACCCGTTTTGCAAGCTCATAAACGGCGGTCAGTCCATAGGTGATAATTTCAAGGTTGCTTCTGTTCTTGCGGATAACGGACTTCGTCTTATGCTTGTCGGGCACTCTCATATGCAGAGAACAACGGAATTTGTTTCTCCGAACGGCAACAAAATCACACAGATAAATCTCGGCTCCCTCACAGGTCATCCTGCCCCCGTGACATATCTCACCTTTGACGGCGAAAACGCTCAGATTGAAGTAAAATCCCTTGATGAATTTACATATAACGGCGAAAAATGCGGTGAAGAATATTTCAGAAAGCACACCCTCGGAGTGCTTTTCAATCTCCTTGAAGCAGGAGTTAAGGATAAGAAGGATTTTTATGAAAGACTTCGTGCAAACGGCATAAAAATTCCCTCATATAATCTTTTATACCCAATTATCCGTTTTGTCTGCAAAAGGCTTCTTAAAATGAAATGCGGCACTGCGGGCAAGCTTATAAACTTCTTCACCCTCGGAAAAGCCATTGATAAAAAGGCTCTTAAAGTGATACGGGACAAGAAACTTCTTGACCTTGTAAGTGACGTATTTTTAAGTATTTTTGACGGCAGCCGTAATATGAAAAACATCCCAGAAGAGGAAAAAATTATTGTTTGCTCTGCGGGAAGGCTTCCCTCAAAAATTATAAAGAAGCTCCCCATAAAGAGCAAAGAAAAAATACTCCGCACAACAGACCAGATTGAAATTCTCACAAAAGAGCTGATGTATCCCGATTTACCCGACAATGAAAAATGCACAATCACATTATGATAAGTCGGATGAAAAAGAACAGTTTTAATGATTTTTGATAAATTTTTATGAAAAAAGATATTATTGAAATAATAAATGCGGGAATTAAGGCGGCCTTGCCTTATGAGAATACACTGAATATATTAAAATCCCTTTCCCTTCCCGAAAAGGTTTATATTTTGGCTGTGGGAAAGGCAGCGGTGCCTCAGGCACAGGCGGCAGAGGATTTTTTTGGTGAAAGGATTATAAAAGGACTTCTTGTAACCAAATATTTTCACGCGAAAAATTTTGCTTCAGATATATTCACTGTTATTGAAGCGGGACACCCCATAAGTGACGAAAACAGTGAAAAAGCGGCTGAAATTGCTCTTGAAACAGCAAAAAAGCTCACTGAAAAAGACACCCTGCTTGTTCTTCTTTCAGGCGGCGGCAGTGCTCTTTTTGAAAAAAGCAGAGCTTCTTCGGATATTCAAAGAGATATCACAAAAAAGCTGCTTTCAAGAGGTGCAGATATAAGAAAAATCAATGCCGTGCGAAAAAGGCTTTCTCTCGTTAAAGGAGGAAGGCTTTCTGCAGCGGCATATCCGGCAAAGGTAATCACAATTGCTTTAAGTGATGTTTTAAGCAACGATAAAAGCGTTATAGCATCGGGAATTACGGTAAAAGACGAAGAAACCGATGAATTTACAGAAGATATTCTGAACTCATATCTTCCCGATATTAATAAGGACACAAGAAAAATAATTTTAACAAAAGACGAAATTAAGATAAATGACGGTGGTTATTATTTCGCCGGGGATATAAATATCCTGTGCGACGGTGCAGGTAAAAAGGCTGAGGAGCTGGGCTATACCGTTTTTCAGAGAAAACGGGATATTTCGGGGGAAGCAAGAGATGAAGCCCTTGAAATCATTAAGAATATTCCCAAAATAAACGGAAAAAGCTGCTATATTTTCGGCGGTGAACCCGTGGTCACATTAAAGGGCAACGGAAAAGGCGGAAGAAATCAGGAAATGGCATTAACCGCATCAATTGCTCTTAACAAAAAAAACGGTATCGTATTTGCATCGGCGGGCTCTGACGGAACGGACGGTCCCACAGATGCGGCAGGCGGTGTCTGTGACGGCGACACATATGACAAAATAAAAAAAGCCGGGCTTTCGCCCGAAAAGGAGCTTAATAACAACAATTCATATTATGCTCTGAAAAAAGCGAATGCACTTATTATGACAGGTCCCACGGGCACTAATGTGAATGATATTGTTGTAGTTTTAACGGATGACAGCTATGGAAAAGAAAATTGAGCTTGTAAGCTATTCCCGCACCGAAGAGGTGCTTAATGTATTAACCCACTTTTTGGGGCTTATAATTCCCTTTTTTATTGTCATAAAAATAATACCTCTTTGCAGGGGTGAAGCATTTCCTCTTATATGTGCCTGTCTTTATGCTCTCGGTTCATTTATGACATTCTTTTCTTCGTGTGTTTATCATATTTTGCCTCAAGGCGACAAAAAGAGAGTTTTCAGGGTTATTGACCACACCGCGATATTTTTTGCCGTTGCAGGCACGGTTACGGGTTGTATTCCCGCAGTGTTTACTAAAGGCAGTCCCTTGGCGGCAGTGCTTATGCTTATTCTTTCGTGGGGCAGTGTTATAACGGGCACAATTCTCACGGTGTTTTTCTTCGGAAAATTCAAAAATGTGCGAATGGCTATGTATATTCTGTCGTCCTTTATATGTGCACTTCTCGGAAGCGGTACCTTCAAGAATCTTCCTAAGGGTGCTTTGATTTCTTTAATTTCGGGCGGTATAGTTCTTTTAATAGGCTGTGTTCTATATAAAATCGGAGCAAAAAAGAAATACATTCACTCACTTTTTCACGTTTTCATCGTAGCAGGTCTGGGTATTTACTGCTGCGGAATATATAACTACGTGTTTTTATTACTCTGAAATGAGGTTATTTTATGAAAAAAAGAACAGTATGCCTTACAGGTGCAACAGGCCATGTGGGCTTTGCAATTCTCAAGGAGCTTCAGAATTACTCCGACCGTGATGTGCGGATTCTTCTGAGAAAGGATCCCGGTTATTTTGAAGGTCTTGTCTGTGAAAAGGTTAAGGGGGACATCACCGATTACCCCTCTCTTCTTGATGCATTTGAGGGCTGCGATACTGTTTATCACGTTGCAGGCTGTGTTGAAATCAAGCCCGGCAGCGAGGATTTTGTATATGAAGTCAATGTAACGGGCACTGAAAATGTTATAAAGGCCTGTAAAGAAACGGGTGTCAAGAAACTGGTATATATGTCAAGCGTTGACACCTATGTTCCGCTGCCGAACGGTGAGAAAATGACAGAGGTTTATGAATATAACCCCGATGAATTAGAGGGTACATATGCAAAAACAAAGGCAGAAGCCACAGGGAAGGTGCTCTCTGCAAACGAACCCGGTGTTCTTGAAACCGTGGTATGTCAGCCAAGTGCCTGTATGGGGCCTTATGACTTCAAGATTTCAAGCATCGGCAATATGATAAGAATGTTTTCATCAGGGAAATTCCCCATCAGCATGACCTTCGGCGGATATAATTTCGTTGATGTCCGTGATGTTGCCATAGGTACAATTCTTGCAGGTGACAAGGGCGGTGCAGGTGAGGTTTATCTTCTTTGCAACGAAAGCTGTACCGTTGACGAATTTATAAGGCTATTAGCAGAGGTGTGCGGAAACAAGCCGCCTAAAATCAAGCTGGGCAAGGGCATAATTGACGTTGCCGCTCCCGTTATGGAGGTTTTCTATAAGGTTTCGGGACAAACTCCCCTTTTCACCCGCTATGCCGTGAGAAAGCTCAATTCAAACTGCAATTTTTCCTATGAAAAAGCACAGAAAGAGCTGGGCTATAACCCCCGCCCATTAAAGGAAAGCCTTAAGGACACAATGGAATTCATTAACAGTCAAAAGGATTAATTCATAAAAACAGACCTCGGGAGAAACTTCGTAATGATGAAGTGTCTCCCTATTTTCATTAACATAAATTATCACTGCGAAACAATATACCCCGCCGCAGGCGAATAAAAGGGCGTTGCGTTCATCCGAACACAACGCCTTATTGCCTGTTTTTATCTGCTGTTTACCGTGTTTATATAGCCTGTATAGAAATCCTCAACCGATGTGGGCCAGCCCTTTGTTCCCATATAGCTTGCGTGCTGGAAGTCCATAAGGGGATCCATCATATAACATCTGCCGGGAAGAATTTCTTCCCCGTTATTCATAGCTTCGGTATAATTCTTTGCAGTTTCAATGTCTTTCATGGGGCATTTTGCACTGGCATAGGGCACAATACCGTCGGAAATTGCCCATTCCTTTGTCATTTTAACACCGTCAATGGTCTTTCCCTCATAAGCACTTAAAATAAATGATGAAAATGTGAAAAGTGAGGGGGTGTTGAGCTTCTGTCTGCCCAAACAGTTTTCTTCCGTTGCAATAGCGGTATATGAATAATAATAGGTATTGGGAGCAATATTGATTTTTTCATTAAGCTCCTTTGCACCCTTTATTGTCATATCATATCCGCAGTTATCGTTTGAATTATAAAAATTGACAATGTTGCCGATGCTGAACCTTGCTCTTTCTTCGCCCTCCTTGGGAGTAATTCCGAAATGGCCGAAACGAAGATGCCACATCATAACCTCATCACCGAAAACGGTTCCCAGAAGATTTCCCGCAAAAGCAATAAGGGCAATAAGCTTGAGATTTACAAGAAAATCTGCAATAGGTGTGCCGTCGTTGGGGCTTGAGAATGTTGCACAGGAGTGAATAACATCATGACCGCCTGTGAAAAGAGGAGAGGTTTCCTCACCTGTTGCGGCAATTTCATCGGCATCGCCGTAATACATAAGAGAAGCAAAAAGACGAACTGTGGGACCGCCGAAGGAATGCCCCATAATGTTAATGGGAGTAGTAAGGTCCCAGTTTTCACCCATAAGAGCCTTTCCCTCATAGGAATAGCCGTATCTGTCGTGATTGTGAGCCTCTGAATGAGCCTCTCCGTAGTCAACGACAGTTCCCGTAAGCTGTGCATAAAGCTCACAGGCTCTGTCCCAGGCACTTGAGAAAGGTCCCACGGATGCTTCATAGGCTTCAATTCCGTAGGAATTAAGAATATCAACGATATTCGTATCGCCAACACTCATTTTAAGCCCCTCAAAGCTCATTCCGCCCCAGTAAGGCATAGGTGCATTTTCTTCATAAGCACCCCAACCGCCCATTCCGTGAACGAAAACAAAGGGATAGGTATTATCCGTAAGGTCTTCCCAACCGAGAAGCCTTTCCTCGGAAGCAAAGGCAGGAACCACCGCAACGGTAAATAACAGCACAAAAGAAAGTATAACAGAAGCAGTTTTTTTAACCATAAATAAACCTCAATCATATTTCATAATATATTAATATTATGATACAAAAAAATTAACAAAAAGTCAAATAAAAATTCACACACCGTACAAATCAAAATCAGGAGTGTATTCTTCTTTCGCTGATGAAAGCTCCTGTAAAAAGCCGTTTTCAAAGCCTGAAAGGTACATATAATCCACTGCTTTTTCATATTCTTCTTCGGTGAGCCTTCTGTTGAGGCTTTCTGTGGGCAGGTGTTTTTTCGGCGGGGTATACTGGCTCATAAGAGAAAACATCACATCCGGAAATTCGGTTGAAACCGTGTCTATGATGTCGTAGGTGTTTGCAAGAAATCCCGGAAGCACAAGATGTCTTATAATAACACCCTTGAGAAGAAGTCCGTCTTCATCCCATTTTTCCTCGCCCGTCTGTCTTATCATTTCCTTTATGGCGGGAACTGCTTTTTCATAATAATCGGGAGCACTTGAAAGCTTTTTCGACAAGGCACTGTCCTTATATTTCAAATCGGGAAGATATATATCAATAAGTCCGTCAAGCATTTTGAGGGTGCTGACCTCTTCATATGAGGACGTGTTATATACCACGGGGACGGGAAGCTTTTCCGCAGACAGAGCCTTTACTATTTCAGGAACGAAATGGGTGGGAGTGACAAGATTTATATTGTCCGCTCCGTCGTCTATAAGCTCATAAAATATTTCACGAAGCCTCTTTTCCGACACTTCTTTTCCGACAATACCCTTTGAAAGAGGCTCATTCTGACAGAATATACACCTCATATTACAGCCGGTGAAAAAGATTGTTCCCGAACCGCCAAGTCCCGAAATGCAGGGCTCCTCCCAAAAATGAAGCCCTGCCCTGCCGAGTGTGATTTTATCGCTCACACGGCAGAAGCCCTTCTTCTCGCTTCTTATTACCTTACAGTGTCTGGGACATATATCGCAGTTAGTCATAAATTTCCTCAAAACCCAATTTTTTATAATAGTCTTTCATATTTTCGTTACAGTAGAGAAAAGGGATTTTTCCCTGTGACAAAGAAAAATCAATGCATTTTTTCACACAAATTCCGGCAAATCCTTTGTTTCTTTCTCTCGGTATTGTAAATACGTTTCCGATAAGTGCATATTTATCATTCTCGGCTGTCACTGCAGAAACCGAAATGAGAGTGTCATTTTCCCTAATGCCGAAAAATCTGCAATAGCCTTTATTTTTACAGTGAAGCGTGTTTACATACCTGATTTTATCATCAAAGCCCATAGAAGACGAGGATGAATACTTCTTATAAAATTCGCTTATATGTCGGTTTTCAAGCTCCGTCACATCATTTTCAAATATAACCTCATTTTTAGAATAAACCATAGTGCATCTTTTTTCAAGCTTGAGAAATTCGGGAATTTCTTCCCCGAAAGCCCTGAAATTACCGTCACCCGTGTTTATAATCAGAGCTTTTATTTCATCATTTTCAGTGACACCGCACCAGAAAAAGTCTTCCGTGTGTGAAATACACGAAAGATATGTAAAGCTTTCAGTGCCGTGAATTATATCACGGCACCTGCTTTTAAGTATTTCCCTGTCAGCTTCACACATTCTTCTGAATTTAAGCAAGGGCTAATTCCTCCGCCAGTGCTTTAGCCAGCTCATAGCAGGAAACAATATCATCCTTATGAAGAACACAGGATGCAGAGTGGATATATCTGCAAGGGGCACTTATGGCGGCGGCACGCACTCCCACACCGCTCTTATGAATTGCTCCCGAATCATTTCCGCCTGCAACCGCAGATTTTACCTGAACCTTTATGCCCTTTTCTTTCCCGAGAGTGAGCGTTTTCAGAAAAACCTCACGGTCATATATTGTGGAATTATCCATAAAGGAAATAACCGCACCCTCACCCTGAACACACACTCTGTTTTCGTCGGCTACCCCCGCAACATCGGCGGCGGTGGTGGCTTCAAGCACAATTGAAAAATCAGGTCTTATTCTGTTGGCGGCACAGCCTGCACCGCGAAGTCCCACTTCTTCCTGAACACTGAAAACAAAGGTCATATCATATTCGGGACCTTCTTCTATCATTTTAAGCATAAGCGTGCAACCGAAACGGTCATCAAGGGCTTTTGAAACTATTTTTTTGCCCATTTCCTCAAATGGAGCATAAAACACCGCACTGTTACCCGCCAAAACATATTTTTCAGCTTCGGCACGGGATGAAGCTCCGATATCTATATAAAGCTTATCCTCACTTAAAAGCACTTTCTTTTCCGCTTCACTCATAAGATGAACGGGACGTGCACCTATTACACCGATTGTGCCGTTTTCAAAAACAACACGTCTTCCCGACATAACCGCAGGTAAAATTCCGCCGACGGTATCAAATTTGATAAGCCCGTCTTCACATATGTAAGTGGCAATAAAGCCCACCTCATCCATATGGGCACATATCATAATCTTATTCTTTGCTTCTTTTTTGCCTTTCACTTCAACTATGAGATTTCCCATAGCATCAACGAAATATTCCCTGTCGCCCAGCTTTGAAATTATATATTCTCTGACCTTGCCTTCTCTTCCGGAAGTACCGTTGAGAGAACAAAGCTCCCTTAAAAGCTCAAACATACTTATTCCCCCTTCACCGTATAAAAGAAAATTTCCGCAACGGCTTCAATATCCTTCATATCAAGAGTTTCAACGGGTGTGTGCATATTTATAAGGGGAACACTGACAAGCCCCGTAAGGATACCGTTTCCTGCAGTGACTGCCACATCACTGTCGGTCATGGTCCTTGCTCCCATAACCTCAACCGTGTAGGGAATATTGTTCTTTTTTGCAACAGATATGAGCATATCGGAAACATCTTTTTGCAGAATGGGGGAAATGCATATCATTGTGCCCGAAGACAAGGGCGAGGAGCACTCTCTCGGCACACCGGGGGCAGTGCCGAAGGATACATCAGTTATAAGTGCAAGCTCCGGCTGAAGTGCGGTAAAAGAGGCTTGAGCACCGCCCTTTCCCGTTTCCTCTCTTGTGGTGAAAACTGCGGTAACCTTTTTATTTATTCCGCTCTTTTTAAGCATTTCACAGGCGAGAATAACCGCAGTACAGCCTGCCGCATTATCCATATATGCACCCGAAGCTCTGTCACCCAAAAGCTTTTCAACAGGACACAAATATTCTATTCTGTCGCCGAGTGACACTATTTCGGAAATTTCTTCAAAAGACAGTCCGCAGTCAACATAAAGCTCACTTATGGGAAGTGCGGTATTTTTGTCACCCTTTGTGAGATGGGGCGGTGTGCTTGTGATACAGCCTGTAAGCTCTTTTTTTCCGAGCACCTTAACACGGGAAGCGGGAAGCACACGGATATCAACTGAGCCCGAACGGTCAATTTTAAGCATTCCCGTCTTTTTGTCAATACCTGTCACAAGCATTGCTATTTTATCCATATGGGCACTGAAAACCGTGTCGCCCTCCCCGTCCTTATTGACGGTGCAGATTATGTTTCCAAGAGCATCCGAGCGGATTTCATCGGAAAGCTCTGCCATAAGCTTTTTTATAACGGTGTGAGTTTCACTCTCATATGCATTCTGATATGATGCCTCACAGATTGATTTCAGTATTTCGAATATATCCATAATTACTCCTTCGTATCCTCCAAAACGGTATCAAGAACCATTCCGTAGCTTTCGAGATATTCACCGAGAAAAATTTCCGCTTCGGGGCAATTCATACCGTGAAGGGCTTTTTCCGTGCTTTCCTTTGCCTTTATGAATTCCGTATTACCGCTTCTCTCCTCAAGCATACATTTGAGAAGTGCGGAAATTTTATCTGCCGCTTTCACAAGGCAATATTCCTCGCTTTTTTCATCGGGAATAAGATAAGCCTCATATTCTTCACGTAAATCATCAGGAAGAGTGTTAAGAAGAGACCTCTGTGCTGCTTTTTCAATACTGCCGAAGGCCTCTCTTATTTCCTTATTGTGATATTTCACGGGAGTAGGCATATCCCCCGTAATAATTTCGGGCATATCGTGATATATGCCGATAAGGGCAGTTTTCCCCGTATCGTAGTTTTTTCCCAGTCTCTTATTTCCGATAACTGCAAGAGCGTGGGAAATAGCCGCCACATCAAGGCTGTGCTGACTTAAAGCTTCCGTGTCGGTATTACGCATAAGTGCCCAACGGTCAATATATTTCATTCTCGAAAAAAGTGCAAAAAAGTGACTTGCCATATTAAAACTCCTGTACTTTTTATTTCCTTAAAAAGCTTTTGTATTTACATTATAACTGATAAGGTTTTTTTGTCAAACAGATTATATTATCCATATTAACCAAAAGTGCAGTAATTTTTTCGGAATAATGGAAGATTGAAATATTCTGTTATTTTTATTAAAATATATATAAGTATTTTTTAAGGCGGTGATTTTTTGAGGTGTCCTAAATGCGGGGTTGAAATCAAAAGATTTGACCTTTCACCAAACTGTAAAAAGTGCGGTGTACATATCATGTACTACACTCAGGAAGAAGACCTGATGCGGGATGCAAAAAAGACAGAGCTTGAAGCGGCATCCGCAAGACTTCTTGTGGCAAAAATCAAAGCGGCATTTATAGGCGGAAAAATTCAGATAGGAAGATTAATCGTTCTTCTCCTTTCGATCGCCTCACTTCTTATACCCCATTTCAATGTTCAGCTGTCTTTCCCGTGGTGGGAACAGAAAATTTCCGTGGGAGCCTTGGGTGTTTATTCAATTATAAGCGACGGGCTTTATAACATTCTTCTGCCCCTCGGAAGCTTCGGCGTCGCAACGGAGCTTTATATTCTGACTCTCGTGGGCTTCGGTCTTCTTATGCTGACTGCATTGTGCCTTGTTGCATCTTTAGTCTTATGGCTTTTAAGCTTCATAAACATAAAAAAGACGGCTTTAGGCTCGGTTATTGCTTCGGCAGTCGCTGTTGTTTTCCAGCTTACGGGCACGGTTCTCTCATTTTTTGCCGTAACCCTTTCGGGTGCTTATGAATTTATCACAGCAAAGGCACTTTTCGGAGGAATTTTAAGCTCCCTTGTTATCGGTGCATTCGCTGTGCTTTCTCTGCTTCTTTATCTCAATCCCCCCGGCTTCAGGCTTAAAGAAGCAGACAAAAAACGCCTTGAAATCAAAGAAAAGCTGAAAAACAATGAAATCACCCTTGATGACCTTCCTCTTCCCATTGTTAAAGAAGACAAAAAAGAAGAGGAAACAAAGAAAAAGGGAAGAAAGGGGAAGAAAAAATGAAGCTTTCAGAGAAAAAACTCAATGTAAAAAGCATAATTCTTATTACAATAATTCTTCCCGTTGTTGTTATTCTCGTTTCAAGTATTGCAATTATTATAACGGCTAAATCCGTTCAGCCGGGCAGTGTTTTCGACACATCAGTGCTCCAAAAAAATGAAGCTCTTCTCCCCCAAACAAACGAAGAAGCCCTTTCACAATTCACCTCTCTCATAAACGATGCCGTCACAAGCGGTATTCTGAAATATTCAGGCAGAACGGATATTGAAATCAGAGATATAAGCTGCAGCAATGAAGCCGCAGGAAAGGTTTTCTCCTTCCTTTCGGGAAATTTCAGTTCTCATATTAAAGAAAACTATGAAGATACTGCAATAAAATACGGTGAAGACGCTTCTGCCGTTCTGAAGAAGCTCCCCGAAAGCACTCCCGATTCTTTCGATGCAGAAGCATCAGACGGAAAAATGACACTGAAGCTGACATTCAGCAGGGTTTTCAAAAATATGTATTTCAGTGCGAAGGATAAAACCGCAATTTCAATGTTCAGTAAAGAAAATGAAAGTGTTTTTTCCGCAATCAATGAAAAGCTCATTCCCTCTGATGTTATTTTCACACTTACATACGAAGAGAAAACAAAGGAGCTTTCTTCTCTTTCAATTGAGCGTTCATATTCCTATTCCTCAAGCATCACCTTTATAAACACTCTTTATAAAGCGGGCTCCTCGTCTCTTTCAATGACACCTGTTTTTAAGGAAATATATGAATTCTCCTATGCGGGTATAAGAATTGAAGAAGATATAAAAACACTCACCAAAAACGGTTATGATACTCTGACTGTCACACCCTTTACGGAAGAAGGGCTTTCCGAGGATGAATATAAGCTTTCATTCGCTTCTTCCGACGAAACAGTTGCAACGGTTGATGAAAACGGACAGGTGACAGCCGTTAAAGAAAGCGATAAGCCTGTCACAATAACCGTCACGCTGGAATATCTGGGAAAAGCCTTTTCAGACACCTGCAAGGTTTATGTTGTCACTGCAGTTGAAAAAATAACTGTCAGCGAAACTGCGGTAACGCTGAAAAAGGGTGAAAAGAAAGTGATTTCAGGTGAAGCTTCACCCAAGGATGCAACAATAAAGACAGTTCTTTTTCATTCATCCGATGAAAGCGTTGCCGAAGTCAACGAAAAGGGTGAAATCACCGGTACGGGTGCGGGAACTGCAATAATCACGGTATATTCCGAGCAGGGCTTTGTTGCCGCAGAATGTACCGTAACGGTAACGGATTAAGGGGGGACTAATTATGGATAACGAAAAAACAACAACTACTATCCCCGAAAATCAGGTAAATATCTATGAGAACTTCAATTATGTAGGTGTGAAGGAATCCGTAGCCTATGTTCTCAATGACGTTTCAAACACCTTCAACATCAATTCATTTCAGGAAAGATATATATGGGACGTTGTAAAGGTGGATTTCACCGTCAATGCTGTGGTAAACATCTTCACAAGTGCATGGGATACCATAAACGATATTCTTCTCGGCTCTCTTGTGGACAGCACAAGAACAAGACTTGGAAAATTCCGTCCCTATCTTTTAGGTCTTCAGGTGCCTCTGACACTTCTCGGAGCTCTTTACTGGATGATTCCTCTGTTTTTCCCCGGCACTTCGGGAACACACATTCCTAAGCTCATATTCTATTTTGCCTTCACGGTTATTCAGGAAACCGCCTCAACGGCTATAAACCTTGCAAAAGGCGGATATATGTCAACCACCACACCGAACCCCAATGAACGTGTGCGGCTTATAACCCTTGCGGAGCTGTTTTCGGGATATCTGGGTGAAGATATGCCCCGATATATATTCGGTGTGCTTTACGACCTTATAGTGAACGAAAAGCTGGGAATAAAGCTTTCAACCGCCTTTATGTCCTTCGGTGTAGGCTGTTCGGTTATTTCCTCGGGGCTCACTCTTTACTATTTCTTTAATTCAAAGGAAAGAGTTCCCCAGTCTCTTGAAAGACCTAATGTAAAAGAGGGACTCCGTGCCATTGTCACAAACTACCCCGTTCTTCTTATGTGTCTTTCGGATTTCCTCGGCGGCTTTGCCGTAAGCACCTCTGAAAGCAACTACTTTATTGATGTTTTCGGCTCATATTCGCTTATTACTCTTGCAAATATCCCCTCCTCCCTCAACGGCAGTATTTCATACGGCTTTATTCCGTTTTTGAGAAAAAGATTTTCATCAAAAGCCTTATGGGTGGGTGCGGATATTTACGGTGATATACTGTCTCTCGGCTTCTTCCTTTTCGGACTATTAGGAAAGAATTACACAAAAATGATTCCTATGGTTGTAGCGGTGGGTGTCCGTGAATGGTTCACAAAATGGGCATTCGGCGTAAACAAGGTTATAAACAACGATCTCTGGAACGAGGCTATGGATTTCTGCGAATGGAAAAACGGCTACAGAATGGAAGCCACCACATCCGTTGCAAAAAGCCTTGTATTAAAAATCCAGAGCTCGCTTATGAACTCCGTGAGAAGCATTATCCTCAAAAAAATCGGCTATGTTCAGGGAATTAAAATCGGAACACAGAGCGACAGAACAAAATTCTGGTTATTTGCCCTGTGCTCCGCAGTGCCCACAATATCGGGAGCACTTGGCATAATTCCAAAATTCTTATGGCCCTTAACCAAAGAAAAACGTGCACAGATGTACCACGACCTTGCAGAAAGAAGAAAAGAAATTACTGCACAAACATAAAATGTCTGTTTAAATTCGGAATTCGGAGCAGTGCCATAAAAAATACAGCTCACGCTTTCTATCAAAATAAATCAGGATACGGGATATAAGTGACTGAAAAGCTTAAAATTCTTTCTCCGACCTCCGTTCTACAGAATATTACTAATTTTCAGGAGAATTAAAATCAATGTATGATATTATAATCATCGGTGCCGGTCCTGCGGGGCTTACGGCAGCTATTTACGGAAGACGTGCCGAAAAGAGCGTTCTTGTTATTGAAAAGGGCGGCTTCGGCGGTCAGGTGACCTTTTCCCCAAAAATTGAAAACTATCCCGGCTTCAATGAGCTGTCGGGGGCAGAGCTTGCCGACAAAATGGTGGAACACGCAATCTCTCTCGGTGCGGAATTTGAGCTTGAGACAGTAACCGAAATCAGAAACGGTGAAATTAAAGAGGTCATTACGGAAAACGGATCATTCACAGCAAAGACCGTTATAATTGCAACGGGTGCGGCTCACAGACATTTAGGTGTAGAGGGTGAAGAAAATTACATCGGCAACGGTATCTCTTTCTGTGCCGTTTGCGACGGTGCATTTTATGCGGGACAGGACGTCACCGTTATCGGCGGCGGAAACAGTGCACTTCAGGAAGCAATTCTTCTGTCTGCAACATCAAAGAAGGTTACAATAATACAAAACCTCCCCACCCTCACGGGTGAAGAAGCTCTGCAGAATGTTCTCCGTTCAAAAGAAAATGTAGAAATTATCTGCTCGTCCGTTGTTTCGGGCTTTGAGGGTGCGGATGCACTGACCGGAATTAAAATTCAGAATACCGACACGGGAATTGAACAAACTGTCTCCTGTGACGGATGCTTCGTGGCAATAGGACTTATCCCCGCAACGGAATTTATCAAGGACACCGTAACACTCAATTCCTACGGCTATGTTGATGCGGAAGAAAATTGCAAAACAAATCTCGACGGCATTTTCGTTGCAGGCGACTGCCGCAGCAAGGAAATCCGACAAATTACAACCGCCACAGCAGACGGTGCCACCGCCGCCCTCGCCGCAATCAAATATATAGGCTGATAAACAATAAAATTACGGACACCAATGGGAAAAACTCTGTGGTGTCCGTATTTTAGTTCTTCACGGGAAGTCGGATGCTAATGTCGGCACGGGAGTGCCGGAGAAAAAGTTTTGCTTGAGCTTTTTCAAAAGCTCATAGAGTCAAGAGGCAAAGCCTTTGTCGCTGTCCGCAGACAGCGAAATCCCCTTTGCTTCAAAAAGCGCAGGAGGGGAAGAAAAACAGTCCGGCGGACTGTTTTTCTCGGGGAAACCTCGCCGGGGGTTCTCCGTAAAATAATCAAAATTTCATTTCAAATCCTTTATTTTTCCATAAAAAGACATACTTTACTCTTCTGTTTCCGATTCTTTTTCCGATTCTATGAGATTACGGAGAATCTCTTCGGAGCGGTTCACGGGGTCAAAAGCGGGCTCGGGGACGGGTTCTTCCTTTACGGGGAATAAGATCTTGAGCACCGTGAACATAATGAATATACTCACAATGACTGAAGCAATGCTGACAGCCATGGGGATAAAGCCTGTTATAATTGCAACAAAATTGGACATTTCCGAAAACGACCACATTTCAATACCGGCTGATATCAGAAGCGTTACGGGGGTGGTCAGTGCACCCGCAATATAATATGCCGCTCCAAAGCCTATGACATCTGCCCTTACATTTCTCACGCTGTAAGCGAATCTGCAGATAAGATACAGCATAAGTATTCCTGTAAGGGATGTGAGAATGCTGATACTATATAAAAGAGGCTGAACAGCTTCTATAGTATTACCGAGCAAGGCACCGAAATAAGGCAAAATACCGGTAACAACAAAGGTAACGGCATATATTACAACAAGGAATATGATAAGCTTTTTTCTGAAAAGAGCACTCTCGGTACCGTTTACATAGCGGTTTTCTGTTCTGTATTCAAAAACAGTGAAAAGCTTTACTGAGATGAAAGCAGCAATTACAGAGAAAAGAACTCTTAAGGCAAGAAGCACCCATGAAACTATTTCTGTGTAAGAGGGCGGCATATGCTCAAGAAAGCCGAGAAGCCCTGTTATATTAGAGGCGATAGCGGAAGAGAACATAAAAATGCCCGTAAATCTCACGGCTCCCTCTTTAGAGCGGGTGATATTATAGCCGCCGAAGAGAAGAAACACAAGTCTTAATGCCGTCGCAAGACAGGTTATAAGAGTCCCCGCCCCCGCCATAACAGCGGACGGGATGTAGATATCACGGGACATAATATCATACAAAACGGGAGTCAGCAGATTCTCAAAGATTGAGGGCACACACGATGCAAGAAAACAAAAGATAATAATCTTATTTTTCGGAATTACGGCACTCTCTTCCTCACGCACAGCAATTTCATCAGTAAAAATATCCATAAGAATCTCCTTTCGCAAATTGCTTTATATTTTCTTTATATCAAAAACCGAAATTAAAGTCAAGAATGCGCAAATTCGGATTTCGGATTTCGGAGGAAGCACCGCCGAACTTTTTATCACGGGAGGGGTGTCCTCTCCCAAATGATATGCGAACAGCTCTACCCGTAGGGGAGCGGTCTCCGCTCCCGAATTTCTCCGAATTCCGAATTCAATTATCGCCTTCCGTCATTTTGCATTTTGCATTTAAAAGCGTCTGTTTCACCGACACAAGGTGTCGATTTAACACCCTTAATAATGACAAAAGCCGCACCCGGAAAATCCCGAGTGCGGATAAGTATCATTTTCAGATATCTTATTTGATAGCAACCTTTGCGCCTGCTTCTTCGAGCTTTGCCTTTGCAGCTTCAGCGTCATCCTTGGAGATGCCTTCCTTGAGAGCCTTGGGAGCAGCTTCAACAGCAGCCTTAGCTTCAGCAAGTCCGAGACCTGTGAGTTCACGAACAACCTTGATAACCTTGATCTTTGCAGCTGCATCGAAGGATTCGAGAACAACGTCGAATTCTGTCTTTTCTTCTGCAGCAGCAGCTTCGCCTGCAACGGGAGCAGCAACAGCAACTGCAGCAGCAGCACTTACGCCAAATCTTTCTTCTACTTCTTTAACGAGTTCGCTGAGTTCAAGAACTGAAAGTTCAGCAACAGCGTCAACAATAGCAATAATCTTTTCAGATGCCATTTTAATTTTCCTCCAAATAAATAAATTTAGTTAATTTTTTAATTTAATTTACAGCAAATCATTCTGCTGCTTCTTCAGCTGCGGGTGCAGCTTCTTCTGCGGGTGCTTCGGGAGCAGCCTCGCCGTCCTTGTCAACTATAGCCTGGATAACACGGGCAAAAGATGCCATAGGAGCCTGGAATGCCATACAAACTGTTGCAAGAAGCTGTTCCTTTGAGGGAAGCTTTGCAAGAGAGTCAACCTTTTCAAGAGAAATAAGCTCGCCATCAAGGAAACCTGCCTTGATTTTGAAATTATCATTCTTTTCAGCAAATTTGGAAAGAATTCTTGCAGCTGCAACATAGTCTTCCTTACTTGTAGCAACAGCAGTTGTACCGTTGAGGATATCATCCATTGCTGCAAGTGCGGTACCGTCGATAGCAAGACGGATAAGTGTGTTCTTTGCTACTGAATACTCAACGCCTGCTTCTCTGAGTTCCTTACGGAGCTTTGTGTCGTCAGCAACGGAAATACCCTTATAATCAACAACAACACCTGCTACAGCACCTTCGAACTTCTCTTTAAGAGCAGCAACCTGAGCCTTCTTTTCTTCTAAAACCTTTACGCTTGGCAAATTGTTTCACCTGCCTTATGAAATTAATAAATATAGCCCTTCCGCCATAGCACGACGAAAGGGCATAAAAACATTTCAGTTTTTATTTCCATTCCTCGGCAGGCGGTAAAACTTACGCAAATTAATGCACCTGCTGTCTTTAGAACAGCAACAAAAGTATATTATCACAGGATAACTCTTTTGTCAATATATTTTTTTTAATTATTCAGCACTTGAAAGAACCTTGTTGGGGTTGATTTTGATGCCGACACCCATTGTTGATGTTACAACGCAGGAACGGATGTACTGACCTTTAGCAGCAGCGGGCTTTGCCTTGATGATAGCATCAAGAAGAGTTGCATAGTTCTCATAGAGCTTTTGAGCACCGAATGAAGCCTTGCCGATGGGGCAGTGGATGATGTTTGTCTTGTCAAGTCTGTACTCAATCTTACCTGCTTTAGCTTCGTTTACAGCCTTAGCAACGTCGGGAGTAACAGTGCCTGCCTTGGGAGAGGGCATAAGTCCGCGGGGACCGAGAACCTTACCGAGACGGCCGACAAGTCCCATCATATTGGGAGCTGCGATACATACGTCGAAATCCATAAAGCCGCCCTGAATCTTAGCAACGAGGTCTTCTGCACCAACGATTTCTGCACCTGCTTCTTCTGCAGCCTTTGCTTCGTCGCCCTTTGCGAATACGCAAACTCTTACGCTCTTACCTGTACCGTTGGGAAGAACAACAGCACCTCTGACCTGCTGGTCAGCGTGACGGGAGTCAACACCGAGACGAACGTGTACTTCAACTGTTTCATCAAACTTTGCCTTTGCAGTTTCAATTGCAAGTGCGAGTGCATCGGTTGCTTCATAGAGCTTTGCTCTGTCAACAAGCTTTGCACTTTCAATATATTTCTTACCGTGTTTCATAATTCTCTACCTCCGCCGATCAGTCAACAACAGTAACGCCCATGCTGCGTGCTGTACCTGCAATCATGCTCATAGCAGCTTCTACGGAAGCAGCGTTGAGGTCGGGCATCTTCTGTTCTGCAATTTTTCTGACCTGCTCCTTTGTAAGGGAAGCAACCTTTGTCTTGTTGGGAACACCTGAACCGCTTTCGATTCCGGCAGCCTTCTTAATAAGAACTGCTGCGGGGGGAGTCTTTGTGATAAATGTGAATGAACGGTCAGCATAAACTGTGATAACAACGGGGATGATAAGTCCCATATCGTTCTTTGTTCTTTCATTGAATTCCTTTGTAAACTGCATAATGTTTACACCGTGCTGACCAAGAGCGGGACCTACAGGGGGAGAGGGAGTTGCCTTACCTGCAGGGATCTGAAGCTTAATAAAGCCTGTAACTTTCTGTGCCATAATTGCACCTCCAAATAAAATGTGGTAGTGGCGGTGCGGCTGAACGCACCTCCCACAGTGCCCCGAGGGACACTATAACAAGACCGTAAACGGTCCGATTACCAGAAAATAATAAATTAAACCTTCTCAACCGAATCAATTGAGATTGTGGTGGGAGTACTTCTGCCCATATAGAATATGGAAATACATACTTCCTTTTTGTCGAGGTCAATGCTATCGACTGTGCCTGTGAATCCGTCAAACATACCGCCTTTGATAGTAACAAGATCACCGATTTCAAAGTCAACCTTGAGAACAACTTCAATATCGGGAGTTGCTTCTTCGCCGTCTTTGCCGGGAATATAGCTTTCAAGTTTAAGGCGTTCCACTTCTTTAGGGGAAAGAGGTGTGGGCTGACTGTTGGGACCAACAAAGCCCGTTACACCGCTGAGATAACGGATAAGCTGCCATGCTTCGTTTGTGATTTTCTTCTTACCCTTCTGTTCAGGATCATCGCCGTAGGCAATCTTTACACAAACATAACTGGGCATGAGGATGACCTTTACGTCTTCATAGTCGTATTTTTTCTTGTCTTCCTCTTCTTTTTTCTTCTTTTCAGCATCGGTTAATACGATATAATCGTCCTTGATTTCTTCTTTTACAATAACGAACTCGTTTTTAACCTGCTTTTTTTTGCGTTCCGTGCTTTTAATTCTCTTTTTCTGTTCAATTTTAACAGGAACACAAGCAGCAATAATCTGATCGTCCAAGCCGTTGTTTTTTGCTGCAATCATAATGTTTTCGCAAACCTTATTTTCATACCCTGCATAGGTATGAATCATAAACCATTCAAAATTGTCAAACATGGTTATTTCCTCCTATAAACACACTCTGACTTATTCAGCAGAAGTGGTTTCTTCAGAGGTAGCAGCTTCTTCAGATGTTGTTTCTTCAGAAGCTTCAGGGGCAGTTGTGCTTTCACCTGTTTCACCTTCGGCAGTGGTTGTTTCGCTGCCTGTAGTTGCTTCTGTAGCAGTTGTGGTTTCGTCTGCAGTTGTTGTTTCTTCAATTGCAAACTGTTCGCCGAGGTTTACTGCTGCCTGTTTACCGAGATCAAATACTTCTGTGAGCACCCAGTCAACTGCAAATACTGCAACTGCTAAAACTGCGATAGTTGCAAGAACTACACCCGCATTTTTGAGGACCTGCTTACCTGTGGGCCATACGACCTTTTTACAGGTACCGACAAAATCCTTACAGAACTTCTTCACTGCGTTTGTACCGCGGGAAACAACTGTGCCTTCTTTTTTAGGCTTGCTCTGCTTGATTCTCTCTTTTTTAGCCTTTTCAGCGGCCTTTTCAGCCTCTTTCTGAGCCTTGAGAGCTTCTTTGTCGATGTTCTTTTCAGCCATAGTAATTTCATCCTTTCTAAAGCATAACGATACGAGCGCTCCTGTTCGGAACACTCGGAAAAGTGCTGCTTTATATTACTTGGTTTCTCTGTGGAGAGTGTGCTTTCTGCAGAATCTGCAGTATTTGTTCATCTCCAGACGGTCGGGTGAATTCTTCTTGTTTTTCATTGTGTTGTAATTGCGCTGCTTGCATTCTGTGCAAGCAAGAGTAATTTTAACTCTCATAACGGCACCTCCATTTAATGTTAGCCTCCCTCTGTCACAGCGGGAATTCGTCCGCTTTTAAGGGCAAAAAAAAGAACCCTCGCAGAGGTATAAGTAATATACCACAAGGGTTCAATAAAGTCAATACTTTTTTTTATTTTTTATTCTTCTGTGTTCTGTGTGCTTAATTTTTTCTGCAAACGCTTTTGCTTTGCCTTATAGCCCAAAAGCTCCTGAAGCTGTGCTTTAGGCGTACAGTAACTTCCTATTGTGATAGTATCCTTATTATATAAGCCGTGGAAGCTGCTTCCTCCGGTTGCAAGAATTTTATTGTTTTTTGCAAAAGCGGCAAGAGCATCTGCGGTTTCTTTATTTGCAGACGGATGCCACACTTCAATTCCGTCAATTCCGTATTGAAGATAGCGTTCACAGGTTTCAACACCGCCGTATTTTGCAGGATGTGCAAGAACTGCAATGCCGTTTGCAGTATGTATTGCTTCAATAACGGTGACTGCATCCTTAAAAGCAGGCTTCATAATTATATTATTTTCACTTTCGGGTGAAAAAAGCTCTTCATAAACCTTACCGTAAAAGCCGTCTGCCGCACCGATTTCCGTGAGAGCCTGCATAAAATGCTGAGGAAACAGATTAGTTGCCCCCGTTGCACATCGCTTAATAAGGTCAGGCGTTATGGGATAACGCTGTGAAGCCTTTAACATCATATACTGACAAGCACGTTTTCTTACCGTGGAATTATGATGACAAATTTCTTCAAGTCTGTCGGGAAATTCAGGAAGATAGCAAAGAATATGAACAACTTCCTTTGTTTCGGGATCAATCGCCGAGATTTCTGCACCCGTAATTACCTTAATTCCGTTTCTTTCTCCTATTAACTTTGCCCGCACCGTTCCCGTAAGACAGTCATGATCGGTTATGGCAATTGTTTCAACACCTTTACTCTTTGCAAGAGCAATCATTTCATCAATACTGAGAGAACCGTTGGATAAACGGGTATGACAATGCAGATCTCCGCTCAAAAAATAACCCCCTAAACTACACTCTGACTTTTTTAACAGAAATATTCAACAAAAATATCCTTTAATATTTAGTCAGCATTAACACTTTTTCGTTTTTTTGCTGATTTTTCGACTAATACCGCTAATATACATTATGATTATATACCTTTGGCTCTTTATTTTCAAGAGTTTTTGTGTTATTATATCAATAAAAGATTTTAATTATGAGGTAGACAAAAAATGAATGATATACTTCTCGGACTTTCCGGCGGTGTTGATTCAGCAGTTGCCGCCGCGGTTCTCCTTGAAAAAGGCTATAATGTAACGGGCTGCTTTCTTCAGCTTACTCCACATTGCTCTGCAGACGGCGAAGAAATGAGAAATGCCCGCATTATTTCAGAGCATCTGGGCATTGAACTCATAACCGCAGATTTCAGGGACAGATTTAAAAAAGAGGTCTCCGATTATTTCATAAATGAATACCTCTCCGGAAAAACTCCCAACCCTTGCGTGAGATGTAACGTTACAACAAAAATACAGTCCCTCATTGATGTTGCAAATGAACATAATATTCCGTTTGTTGCAACGGGACATTATGCACTTACGGAATATAATGAAAAATATAATATAAAAACACTTAAAGCCGCCCCATCAAAAAAAGACCAGAGCTATTTCCTTTCAAGGCTTCGTCCCGACCAGATTGATAAGCTGATTTTTCCTTTAGGGGATTTTCGTTCAAAGGATGAAGTGCGTGAATATGCCGAAAAGCTCAAGCTGCCCAATGCAAAAAGGGGAGACAGTCAGGAAACCTGCTTCATTCCCGATAACGACTATCAAAAATACATCTGTACCCATTCGGATTTTGTGCCGTGTGAGGGAAATTTTCTCGACAATGACGGTAACATAATAGGAAGGCACAGCGGAATAATAAATTACACGGTGGGACAGAGAAAAGGTCTCGGTGCCTTCGGTGAGCCGAGATATGTAAAAGAGATAAATGCAAAAAACAATACCGTAACTCTCTGTAAAAAAGATGAAAGAACGGAAAATGCCGTCACCATAAGCGACATCTCCTGGGCTGTAAAGGAATTTCCCGAAGGAACATTTAAAGGAAATGTAAAAATAAGAAGCACTGCCGCCGCTGTTCCTTCAGAAATAACCTACAATAACGGCAAAATGCACATTATTTTCAGCGAAAAGGTTATAGCTCCCACTCCGGGACAGACCGCCGCAATATATGACGGCGACACGGTAATTGCAAGCGGCATTATATAATATTCCTGCCTTATGTTATATTATTGTAATTATGTATAAAGTTTATGTTACAATTATTTAATAAATATTGACATTCTTTTTCTCTTTATCTATAATTATGACACTTAAAGACAAATTGCTAAAGGAGATATATATAATGAAAAAAGGTATTAAAAGATTATTTCTTTTATGTGCCGTAACACTTATGCTTTTATTGACGGCACTTTCAGCAAATGCCGCACTTGTAGGTGATGTCACCAACAACGACAATGATGTTACCGCCGCAGATGCAAGAATAATTCTCCGTGCCTCCGTGGGACTTGAAACACTCACCGATGCACAGAAGCTTCTGGCAGATACAAATGCTGACGGAAAAATCTCCGCTGCAGATGCAAGAAATGCTCTCCGTATGAGCGTAGGTCTTGAAGAAAAGCTTCATTATTATGAAAAAGAAGTTCTTCTCGCACCCACCTGCACCGATATCGGTAAAGGCAAGGCAACCTGCACTCAATGTACCGATGCATATGAATATGACATTCCCGCACTCGGACACAATTTCGGTGAAGCCGAGATTATTACACAGGTAACCTGTGACACAGACGGACTTGAAAAATACACCTGTGCACGCTGCAGCTTCGTTGATGAAAGACTTGTGAAAAAGGGGCACACTCCCGACATCCCTGCCGCAACCTGCACCGAAGATCAGCTCTGCACAAGAGGAAATCACATAATGGCAGCAAAGCTCGGCCACACAACAAGCTGGGGTGTATGCGGTAATTGTAAAATATATATAACAGATAAACACGCCGCAGCCGCAGCCACCGTAAAAGCAAAGTTCACAGAAGCCAAAACCGTTGCAGCAAACGGCTATGCAATAATCAACAAGAGTGTGGGTGCCGCTTCATGGCTCGGCATTTATGCAAAAGAGGCAAAGCCCGAATATGAAAAGGCAAAGGCCGCATATGAAGCTGCCGTTGCCGCTTGCGGGGATATTCAGGAGCTTGCAGCAATAAAAGTAAAGCTTCAGAAAAACGTTGAAAACGTCACAGGCATTATCAATCAATGTCAGAAAATTATTACAGAGGGCGGAAACGATCCCAGCAGCAGATACATTGAATTTATAACCCCCATTGACGACCTCTACTACTTCAATTCAGACTGTGTGGATAACACAGACCGTGCCCTCACGAAATTAATCCTCTGGTAAAAAATCAAAATATCAAACAGCCGCGTGAAAAATCCTTCACGCGGCTGTAATTATTATTCTGCACCTTGCATTTGAATAAAAATATTTTGTTAAAACAAACTATATTTATTCACCCAGGTATGCCTTCTTGACCTCTTCGTTATTGAGAAGCTCCTCGCCCTTACCATGGAATGTGATGTCACCTGTTTCAAGAACATAAGCTCTGTCTGAAATGGAGAGGGCTTTTTTTGCATTCTGCTCAACAAGAAGAACCGTTGTACCCATTTTGTGATATTCCTTGATAATATCAAAAACCTGATCAACAAGAAGTGGGGAAAGCCCCATTGAAGGCTCATCAAGCATCAAAAGCTTGGGGTGGCTCATCATCGCTCTGCCCATAGCAAGCATCTGCTGTTCACCGCCTGAAAGAGTACCTGCAATCTGGTTTCTTCTTTCACCAAGTCTGGGGAATTTGGTACAGATTTCTTCAATGTCCTCTTTGATTTTCTTCTTGTCCTTCTGGGTATAAGCACCCATTACAAGATTTTCATAAACCGTGAGCTCCTGAAAAACTCTTCTGCCTTCGGGCACCTGACTCATACCCATTGAAATGAGCTTGTGTCCGGGGATTTTATTTATAACCTTGCCGTCATAAGTAACCGTGCCGTCTTTGATGGGGATAAGCCCCATAATGCTCTGCATTGTGGTGGTTTTTCCCGCACCGTTCGCACCGATAAGAGAAACTATTTCGCCTTCATTGACTTCAAAGCTGATACCCTTAATGGCTCTTATAACGCCATAGTTTACCTGCAAATTCTTAACTTCAAGTAATGCCATAAACGCTCCTCCTTATTCACCGATATATGCTTTGATAACTTCGGGATCATTGAGTGCTTCCTGTGCAGTACCCTGTGCAAGAACCGTACCGAAGTTGAGAACGGTTACTTCATCGCAGAGTCCCGAAACGAACTTCATATCGTGCTCAATGAGAAGAATGGTCATATCGAAATCGTCACGGATTTTTCTGACAATCCTCATAAGGTCTTCTGTTTCGTGGGGATTCATACCCGCAGCGGGCTCGTCGAGAAGAAGAAGCGAGGGATTTGTGGCAAGTGCACGGGCAATTTCAAGCTTTCTCTGCTTACCGTAGGGAAGATTACAGGCGAGATTGTTTCTTTCCTCTTCAAGACCTACTATGCGGAGAATTTCTTTTGCCCTTACTCTCATTTTCTCCTCCGTCTTATAGTGACCGGGAAGACGGAAAAGGCTTACAAAGGGATTGCACTTGAATTCAGGCTGATTGTGAAGACCTACGAGAACATTTCTTATAACACTCATATTGTTGAAAAGACGGATATTCTGGAAGGTTCTTGCAATACCCTTGCGGTTTATCTGCTCCTGTGTTTTACCGTTGAGCTCTTCACCGTTGAGATAGAATGTGCCCGTTGTGGGCTGATAAACACCTGTTAAAAGGTTGAACACTGTGGTTTTACCTGCACCGTTGGGACCAACAAGACCGTAAAGCTGTTTTTTCTTTATTTCAAGATTAACGCTCTGAACCGCTTTAAGTCCGCCGAAGGAAATACCGAGGTCTTCAGTTTTCAATACTACATCTGACATCCTTATTTACCTCCTTTTCCGGGCTTATCGGGCACATACTCATTACCCGGCTGAATATCTGTTGAAAGAACTTCATTCATTTCAATCTTTGTGGGGATTTTATCCCAGTGTGCGGGATCGTTGAGAATATCCTCAGGTCTGCGGTTCTTGGCTGTTACCCTTGCAATAAGTGCTTTCAGTGAAACCTTTTCTTTTATTCCTGCAAGCTTGGGAGCATTATTGAAAATAACAATACCGATAAGAATGAGTGCATAGATAAGGAACTTGAGTGCGGCAAGGTCGCCGGGCAGCTCCTTCTGAAGAATATAGTTTATAACCGTTATTGTGGTTGCGGCAATTATGGAGCCGTTTATTGAGCCCATTCCGCCAAGAACCACCATAACAAGAATTTCGATTGAATAGTTATATGAGAAGAAGGTGTACATAACGGGAGTTGTATAGTGTCCGTAGAAAACACCTGCAACACCTGCGAAGAATGCGGCAATAACAAAAACAAACAGCTTGTAATATGTGACATTGATGCCCATTGCCTTTGCCGCAATTTCATTATCACGGATAGCGGTTATTGCTCTGCCGTGCTTACTTCTGACAAGATTCTGAACAAAGAAAAGCACAACGAGAACAGTTATAAACACGATTATAAAAAGAGGAAAATCTCTCTTATTGAATTTAACTGCATTTGTTGAAAGTCCCATAGCCTTGCCGAACCAAGGGAGATTTTTGAAAACGGTTCTCACAATTTCACCGAACGCGAGGGTTACAATTGCAAGATAGTCACCCTTGAGACGAAGTGCGGGAAGACCTACAAGGAAGCCGAAGAAAGCAGCAAGAAGACCGCCGCAGAGCATACTGATGAGAAGGCAGATTATCTTGCTTTCAATAACAGTTGACAGCTGTATTGATATGAAGGTACCGAGATATGCACCGACGCACATAAAGCCTGCATGTCCGAGAGAAAGCTCACCGAGGAAGCCAACGACAAGATTAAGAGAAACCGCAAGAATAACACTGTAGCCTATCTGAACGAGAAGGTTCATATAAGACGCCTTGAGGCTGCCTGTGTTTTGCATAACAACAAAAACAACGAGAGCAGCGGCAACAAGGATGTAATTTATGCAATTTTTAAGCTTGAAATCATCTGATTTTAATATACTTTTTATCATAAATTACACCTTCTCTCTTCTCTTCTTGCCAAGAAGACCTATTGGTCTTACAAGAAGAATAACAATAAGCAGACCGAATTCAACTGCTGTGGTATAGGGTGCAAGCACGGGAATACTCAGGCATACCTTTTCAATAACACCTAAAAGCACACCGCCTATCATAGCACCGGGGATTGAACCGATACCGCCGATAACAGCAGCAGTAAATGCCTTGATACCGGGCATTGAACCGAGTGTGGGCTCAACGGAAGGAATCTGCATAAGATAGAAAAAACTTGCAGCAGCGGCAAGTGCGGAGCCTATTGCAAAGGTTATCGTTATAATTTTATTAACATTGATACCCATAAGCATAGCGGCACCCTTATCCTCCGAAACGGCAACCATAGCACGTCCGGTTCTTGTCTTTTTAACAAAAAGGGTAAGTCCTGCCATAATAATTGCACCGATTATAAGAGTGACAATTGAAGAAACGCTTATCTTTGCACCGAAAAGCCCTACGGTACCGAGCGATGCAATAGTTACCTGCTTGGGAGCTGCACCGAAAACAAGCTGGGAAACACTCTGCAAAAGATAGCTGACACCGATAGCCGTAATCAGAACGGCAAGAGGCGAAGCACCTCGAAGGGGTTTATATGCAAACTTTTCAACAACAACGCCCATAATAACACAGATTATCACGGAAAGCCCTATGGCAAGGGCAATATGTCCGCCACCCATAAGGGTTACGAAAACTGCATATGCACCAACCATTATGATATCACCGTGTGCAAAGTTAAGCATTTTGGCAATACCGTAAACCATAGTATAACCGAGTGCTATAAGAGCATATATGGCACCGAGACTGAGCCCGTCAAATAAAATACTCATACCTGTCTCCTTTTCTGGAGTAATTTTTAACGAAGAAAAAAGAGTAAAACGGCGGCAAACACACCGCCGGAAAATAACCTCTAAAGGCGGATATATGCCCGAGGGGTTCCCCTCAGGCATATACATAAAGCTTTAACTTAATCAGTTAAGTTCAACGATGATGGGTTCTTTTACGCAAGCACCGGAAGCATCCCATACCATACCGCCTGTAACACCTGTATAGGAGAAATCAGCGGATGTGAATGTTGCTGTGAGAGCTTTACCGAGCTCTGCGGGATCAACCTTAACGTTGTTTACATTGAGCTTCTTCATAGCTTCGAAGATAGCGTAAACTGCATCGTAGCCGTCAGCAGCAAACTGATCGGGCTTTGCTCCATACTTTGTTTCATAAGCAGAAACGAAAGCGGAAACCTTAGCGTCATCACTGTTTACATCAAAGGGAGTGAGGTAGCTTATCTTGTTTGTAACGGTTGCATCAATCTGAGAAGCAACACCGTCAAGACCGTCGCAGCCGAAAAGGAATGCATCGCAGCCCTTTGCTACACAAGCTTTAGCAATAAGACCTGCTTCTGTGTAGTAGATGGGAAGGAAGATAACGTCGCAATCCTTTAATGCTTCAACCTGTGTGGAGAAGTCCTTGTTGTTTTCAGCGTTGAATGTCTTTACTGTGTATTCTCTGCCGATGTTAGCCATTTCTGCTTCGAAAGCTTCGTAAATACCTGCGGAATATGTATCACTTTCATCGTAGATAGCACCGATTGTTTCGAAGTTAGCTGTAAGCTCCTGAGCTGCGAGAACGCCCTGGTCGGGGTCACCGAAGCATACGCGGAAAGCGTTGGGAGCCTGAATGCAGATATCTGCAGATGCAGAAGGTGTCATGAAGAAAAGGTTGTCGCTTGCAGCCTTTGTAGCAAAAGCTTCGCAGGAACCGGATGTAACGGAGCCTGTAGAAATCTGCATACCTGCTTCAAAGAGCTGGTCATATGCAGTAGAAGCCTGGTCAGCTGCTGCCTGGTCGTCCTTAATGTCGAACTTGAAGTTCACACCGTTAAGACCGCCTGCTGCGTTGATTTCTTCAATCGCAATGTTTGCACCGTTCTGTACGGAAATACCGTAAGAAGAAGCGCCGCCTGTGAGGGGACCTGTACCACCGATAAAGTATTCAGTGTTGTTTGCTGTGTAACCTGCTACATCACCTTCGCCGCCGCAACCTGCGAGAACGAGGATAGCCATAGCAAGAACAAGCACTAAGCTTAATGTCTTTTTCATAAACATTTGCCTCCTAAAAAATAAAAAAAATTAACGCAAAAATACGTTGCTACTATTATAATACTAACCTCGCACCCTGTCAACCTAAATCTTCAATAAATTTTATGTTATTTTTCAAATTTCACCACAAATTTTACGTTATTTGCCGTTTTTGCCGTTATTTTTACTCTCTGCTCCAAAAAGCATCGCCCAACGGCTTCTGCCGCGGTCAGCTTTCCGGCAAATAAAGTATATCCCCGGGGAAAATTTTTGCATCCTCCATGTTGTTGAGTGCCATAATTTCAGCATATCGCGTCCCCTTGCCAAGCATAGCTTTTGCAATGCTCCACAAGCTGTCGCCCTTTTTTACCGTATAGGTATCACAGGCTTTGATATATTCGGGCACGCCGTAGCCAATGATATACTTCGATGCCACAGAGTACGACCTTCGCGCCACCTTGTTACTCGTATTCCCCTCAATCGTCGACACGGCATTCCCCGAAAGGCTCGTCACAATCCCCACGTGGGTCGAATCGTTTTCGTTATAGCCCGAGCTGAAGAAAATAATATCTCCCCTCTTCGGTGCATAATCTCCGCCGTAAGCACGCCCTTTTTTGTACAAACCGCGTTTTTCAAACCACTCTTTACCTAAATCACAGGATGCAAAGTGCGGAATTATGCTTTTATCAATTCCCGCCATTGCCTTACACCATGTAACAAAAATTGCACACCACGCCACATCCATATTAAATTTCATTCCGCCTGTCGCGTTATAGTATTTTATGTACTTATCGTCACCCTTAGGCTCGCAAACACCAATCTCACCCTCACAAACCTCGATCAATCTATCAATCACAAACATCCTCCTCTCAAATCAATTATGAATTCTTCCAAAGCTTCTCCAAACTTTGGAAAACCTCCCCATACAGCTTGTCATAGCCAAACATTGCCCCGTATGCCACAAAAAAACCGCCGAAGAACGCCCCCATGCCAATCATCAAGCTCAATTTTACGCCCTCAAGCACACAATAAGCACCAACCACAAAAATCGCAACAAACTCCGACGTTACGAAAACCGCCAAGGGACGGCTCGTCTCTTCCTTTAACCAGAACGCCTTTAAAACCTCCACAATTACATTTACCGCCGCAATGCATACCCCTGCAACCGCCGCCAAATTACTCAAAAACTCAATACTCATAAACTTCCTCCTTTTCAATCAAATTTTATTCCTTCGTTTTGCACTTTTCATTCTACACTCTGCACTTAAAAAACTCCTTTTTTCACACACTCCTGATAAACATTCACGATATAATCATAATCCAGGCTTATCCGCCCGTTTGTCATACCGTATTTATCAATAAGCTCTTCATAATCCTCGTGAATATCAATAATGTGCAAAAAAGCCTCCTCCGTGTGCTTTTCGCCCATCTTGCACGAATCCGCAAAAGCAAAAATTTCCGCCCTTATTCTCTTTATTTCGTTCATATCTACCGTCATTTCAATCTCCCGAAGATGCTCTCCCTGGGACTTAATTAACCCCTTTATATTATCAAGCTCCTTTTTCACTTCTCGGTTGAGACTTTTCCCTATAAACTCAAAAAGCATCTTCCAAGGGTTAAATTTAATCTTTGAAATTTCTACAAAAATGCTCAGTATGCCAATCCCCGAAATAATAATCGCAATATACTTTTCCATCCTTCACCTCCTTTTCACATTTGCCCCAGGCAAATATATCGCAAATCCCATCGGGATTTATATCGCGCCGCAGGCATATCGAGTGCAAGGCATATATCGCGTTGGCAGTGCCAACACTTCCCGCTCCACCATACTTTTATCACAAACCAAACCCGAAATCAGTAGCACAAGGGTGCAAAAAAGACTAAGTTCCACATTTAGGTGTAACTTAGTCTTCTCTGTTTAAGTCCAAACTCCGCAAGCGGAGTTTTTC
>JAZSJT010000029.1:0-12162 GCA_045534425.1 Acutalibacteraceae bacterium
CCGTTATCGTGAATATCATTTGAAAGATAAAGTGTTCCGTTATAAAATTCGCCGCCCTGAATACGGTCAATCACACCAAGACCTTTAAGGGGGATTTCTTTAACGAGTGCCATGGAGTTATTCACATCATAGCAATAAACAGTTTTGGCATCACTCCATTTTGATGCATAAAGATAACCTGATTCCTTATCAACTGCACACCACGGTACGCCGTCGTCAAAGATTTCTATGGGCAGGTCATATACTTCTCCGGTACAAGTGAGTGTTTCACTGTCGAAAACTACAATACAGGGATAACCTTCATCGGGGCCTTCAACTGAAGCATAGATTTTTCCGTCATAATAGCTTATACCGCCGATATGGTCATTTTTTCTGTCTTCACACACATCGGGAAGAGGATTCAGCTTTGAACATACAAGCTTCATATCGTCAACGGTGAATTTAGCAAGCACCGTAATTCCGACACCTGCTATAGCTCCGCTTGTGTAGAAATATTCTCCGTCGGTGGTAATTCCCTGTCCCATCATAAGAGCCTGCTCAAAAACAAAAACATCCTCCGACACCAACTCTGCCGTTTCGGTGCTTGCTGCCTTCGGGCTTGTCAGAATGGTCAGAATTAAAAGCGGAAGCATCAGCACATATCTCAATTTAAGTAAAAAATCCATAAATAATCCTCCTCGTATAATTAAATTATAGCATATTATAAAATACTTTTCAATATTTTTCAGTCAGTATTTTTTTCAGAACCGGCTCAATAACTCTTGCCATTTTATGAAAGCCGTAATCATTAGGATGTATGGTGTCGGTTGTGCAAAACTGTCTTTCATCTTCTCCGAAAAAGTCTTCACCGTCAATAAAATATACATTTTCGTCTCCGCAGGCTTTCGCATTTTCATAGGTGCGTTTTATTATTTCCCTTCTCTTTGCGGCTTCGGGCAAATGGTCAAAATTGGGTGCGGACATAAAAATGACGGGTAAATCAGGCTTTTTTTCTCTTATAAACTTAAAAAACGGTTCGTGGGTTTCTTCCAGGTGTTCTGCATTATATGCATTATGGTCATAATCATAAACAAAAACCGAAGGGTTGAGAGAACAGATATATTCCGCTATAACAAGCTGACCGACACAGCTTCCCGACAAACCGAAATTATAATATTCAAAATCAAGCCAACGGGATAAAAGTGCTGTGTATGCATTTGTTACAAGTGCGGCGTGACCGCCTTCGGTTATGGATGAGCCGAAGAAAATGACGGGCTTTTCGTATTTATACGGTGTTGGAGGTAAAACTTTTGCCCCGTCATCAAGGATTATTATTATATCCTCAACAATTTCGTTTCGTGGGAAAAAAATCATTACATCTTCCGTTTTATTATCTTTTGTAAAAATAATGTCCCCTGTCATATCATCAAAACCCGGAACTGCAAGTCCTTTATAAGAAAGCCTCTCCCCTTTTCCCGTATAGACTGCTGCGGATGAGCAGGCAAATCTTGACATTCCCACATCGTGTTCAAGAGTTTTCAATTTCATTTCAATTTTTATATTTTTAGAATCTGTTCTGAAAGCAGCTCTAGCACCCGTAGTTCTTGTTGCAAGATGCTCTAACATGGCTTTTCTGTCCGGAGAAAGAAATTCCACCAATTTTTTTCTTATTTCCTCGGGAAATCTTTCAAGCCTTCTGTTTTTATAAAACTCGGGAATACCGTAAACCTTTACAGGCTCATCAAATATTGAAAATCTCATTAAAACACCCTCTTTCAGGAAATTTTATCATAAATAAATTAATATTACTATAGTTAAAATCAATAATCAGCAAACCTGATTTTTGCCATATTTCCCAAAAAATTTTTTATCGGTTTTTTATTATTGTATTTGATTTTTCAAGATGCTAAAATAAGGTGTATTTTTATGTACGGAGGATTGCGTTATATGAGTAAAGTATATGACGTTATAGTTATCGGTGCAGGTAACGGCGGTCTTGCGGCTGCTGCAAACTGTGCAAAAGCAGGTCTTTCAACACTTTTACTTGAAAGACACAACATTCCCGGCGGTTCTGCTTCCTCTTTCGTCAGAGGAAGATTTGAATTTGAGCCCTCACTTCACGAGCTTGCAGGTATCGGTGACGAAAAAGAGGTCGGCACCATTGAAGAGGTATTTAACAGAATTGAAGCTGATGTCAAATGGTTCAGACACGATTCAACCTTCCGCCTTATTGTACCCGCAAAGGAGGGTGACAAGGATGCTTTCGTAAATGAAAACGGGGTATCAGTTACCGTTGATGCAAGAATGCCCGTAGGCTTTGAAAATTTCTCAAAAAAACTGGATGAAATCGTACCCGGTTCATATGACAGCTGCCGTAAAGCATTCGATTTATCAATAAATATGTTCAAGGCTTTCGAATGTCTTGACGATCCTTCAAAAATCCCCGGAAGTCTTAAAGATGTTCCGGATATTATGAGAATGACCTCACACACAATGAAAGAAGCCCTTGATGCTCTCGGTATGCCTAAAAAAGCACAGGATATCTTTAACACCTATTGGTGCTATATGGGCTCCCCCGCTTCACAGTTTGATTTTCTTTATTATCTTTGCGTTCTTCACAGCTATGTCAGAAGCGGAACAGGTATTCCCCATCTTCGAAGCCACGAAATGAGCCTTGCAATTGACAAGAGAATCCGTGATTTCGGCGGTGAAATCTGGTATAATTCCGACGTTACAAAGATAATAATGAAAAACGGCAAGCCCGCAGGTGTTGTCATTAACGGTGAAAAAGAGGTTTACGGAAAACGCTTTATCTGTAACTGCTATCCCTATAAGGTATTCACAGAGCTTATGGATAAAAAGGATATTCCCGAAAAGCAGCTGAAAATGCTCAATGCAAGAAAAACCGCCTGTGCACTCACCACCGTTTATCTCGGTATGAATAAGACAAAAGAAGAATTGGGAATTAAAGACTATTCCGTATTTATTGCCCCCGATTCAGATTCCGACAAACAGTATGAAGCCGCCCAAGGATATTTCAGCGGTTACTGTATCATTAACTGTCTTAATGAAATCATCCCCGACTGCACGCCCGCAGGCACAAGCCAGCTGTTCCTTACAACTATGACCTTCGGCGATGTTATGAAGGACATCAAGCCCGAAGAATATAAGAAATTCAAAACAAAAGTTGCCGAAGATATGATTGAAACCTGCGAAAAGGCACTTAACATTTCAATCAAGCCTTATATTGAGGAAATTGAAATTGCACTTCCTCCCACATTCGCACGTTATCTCAACACCCCTCAGGGAACTCCTTACGGCTATATGCTTGAAAAATGGGACAGCATGCTTCCCAGAACTATTCAGTTTATGAAGGACCAACCCTTTGAAAACTTCCTGTTCTGCGGTGCAACACAGGAAAGAGGCGACGGCTACGGCTGTGCTTATTACACAGGTGAAAAAGCCGCAGGACTTACAATAAAAGCACTTGAAAAGGAGGGCAAATAAAATGGCTGATATCAAATCACTTAAAGCAAAAAAATTCATATCTCTGCTCTCTGACAGACAAAAAACCTTTGATAATGCATCCCCTGTTCTTAATGAAATCCCCGATCAGGCAACTGTTATTGCAAGAGCTTTGCATCCTAAAGTTCAGCATGTAAAGGTTGCTGAGGTTATTGAGCGTGCAGATGATTGCAAGAGCTTTGTTTTAGTACCCGATGAGGCTAAAGGCACAGATAAGCTCGCATACTTCGGTGCAGGTAAATATCTCACCGTGTTTGAAGAAATTGAAGGGATGAAAATCACAAGAGCTTATTCAATTTCATCAAAGCCCCAAGATGCACTTAACGGAAAATATATGCTCACAATCAAGCGTGTTGACGGCGGTGTTATGTCAAACTATATTCTTGACACATGGGAAGTGGGCACTGAAATTAAGGTTTCCGCTCCCGAAGGTCATTTTGAATATCAGCCTTTAAGAGATGCAAAAAAGGTTATATGTCTTGCAGGCGGAAGCGGAATTACTCCCTTCGTTTCAATGGCAGGAGCAATTCTTGACGGTGATGAAGATTTTGAGCTTACCCTTTTATACGGCAGCAAAAACAAGGATGCCATTCTTTTCAGAGAAGAGCTTCTTGAAATTACAAAAAAGACCGATAAGGTAAAGGTTGTTCACGTGCTCAGCGATGAAAATGCAGAGACTTCGGGGGACGGCTTTGAAAAGGGCTTTATTACTGCAGACCTTATAAAGAAATATGCTCCCGAAAATGAATACTATTCCGTATTTATCTGCGGTCCGCAGGTTATGTATAATTTCCTTGAAAAAGAGCTCCCGAAATTAAATCTTCCCAAAAAATATATCCGTCACGAAATGTTCGGAGAATTCCACGCTCCGAAATCACAGGCAGATTACCCCTCGGATATTCCCGAAACCGTTTCAATCACAGTAACTGTTCAGGACGAAACAAAGACTGTTACAGGCTCAACAAACGATTCTGTGTTACAGATTCTTGAAAAGAACGGCATCTCTGCCCCCTCCCGTTGCAGAAGCGGAGAATGCGGCTTCTGTCATTCACATCTTCTTTCGGGTAAGGTATATGTGCCTAAGCACCTCGAATACAGACGCCTTGCAGACTTTAAATTCGATTGTATTCATCCCTGTTGCAGTTTTCCCCTCACAGACCTTGTAATCAATGTCCCTGCTTCAAAATAATACGCCTTTCATTACCGCCGATGCTTACTGCACGGCGGTACTTTTCTTGCAAAAAAAAAGCAGGTGCAATAGGCACCTGCTGTCAAGCTTTTATTCTTTACGGCATTCTTCCGCCGAAATAATCATTGAAATAATCTTCAAAGAACTGTCCGAAATAGTCGCCGTAATAATCTTCCGAACCTGAATTTCCCGGAAGCTGAGGCTGTGTTTCTTCTTCGGTGATTACAGTGTCACCTCTGTCTTCAACAAGAGTAGCTGTAACCTTAAACTCTTCGGAGGAATAATCGTCGTGAATTCGTACAAGTGTGAGTGTGAGCTTATCTCCCACATTCGATTCTTCTATAACCTCGGAAAGATATGAGGGTGTTTCAAGAGGTTTTCCGTTTACCGCAATTATCATATCACCGGCTTTAGCTTCTGTTCCCGCTAAAGCACTGTCTTTTCCGATTTCATAAATTACAATTGAGCCCGAAGGAAGTCCCTTTATTGCAACAAACATTCCGTATGTGCTGTATTCACTTGCAGCAACATAGGTAATGCCGAGCTTCGGTCTGTTTGACACATAGCCGTGTATCATAATTTCGTTTACAATTTCAACGAATACAGATGAGGGAACTGCAAAGCCCATACCTTCATATTCATCAGCAACAATTTTCATTGAGTTTATGCCGATTACCTGTCCGAAGGAATTTACAAGTGCACCGCCTGAATTTCCGGGGTTTATTGCGGCTGTGTGCTGAATACATTCCGTGGTATAGCCTGTAGCAGAAGAATTAACCGGTCTGTCAAGAGCGGAAACCATACCGTTTGTGAATGAGTTTGCAAATTCAACACCGCCGGGATTTCCTATTGCATAAATGGGATCACCAACAGAAATTTTCGTTGAATCTCCGATATCCGCAAGGTTAAGTCCTGCTTCTTCAATGCTTATAACACCGATATCAGTTCTTGAATCAAAACCCACAAGCTTGGCATCATATTCCTTTCCGTCCGAAAGCTGAACACGGATATATCCCGAAGCCTCGTTAATAACGTGAGCACAGGTTATTATATAAGTATACTTTCCGTCCTTACTTTCCTGAAAAAGAACACCCGAGCCCTCGGATGCAAGTGCTTTTGATTTGTCGTAAACGAGAATACCAACGGAGGAGTCCAACACTTTTTTGAAAATATTCTTGGGGGTAAGCTCACCCTCAGATGCAACATTTCCCGTTTCGGGTGAAGCACTTGTTACAAATTCTTCAACATTCTGATTCAATGCAGTTGTTGTATTTTCTTCATTCCCTGTTCCGGAAGGCTCATTTCCGCCTGCTAAAATCACAACAAGTGCGATTACAAGAAAAACACAAAGACCTGCCACTAAACCTGCAAAAACCTTTCCGCCTTTTTTCTTTTTACCGCCGGAAGCGGGTGTATTTGTATAAGCATATCCGCCGTTCACGGGATTTCCGCCCTGATACCCCCCGTTGCCCCCATAGGGATAGGAAGGATTATTATTGCTGTATGGATTCTGATTATTACCGTATGGAGGACGGCTATTATACGGATACTGATTATTACCGCCGCTGTAGGGATTGCCGTCTGGTGCCTGATAGCTGTTATTCTGAACTCTTGAATTATAACCGTTATTCTGTGCGGTATTTCCGTAAGGATAGGTATTTCCGTAGGGATATCTTTCCGAATCAGTCCTCTGCTGTGCACCGTCAGACGATGAGGTGCTTTTGTAAAAATTATGTGCTGTTGCTTTGGGAGCTTCGTTTTCTTCAGCAACGGCCTTCCCGTGGTATGTGCCGTCAGAATTAAAAATTACTCCTTCGTTTTTTTCTTCATTTGCAGTATTTTCAGAATTGTCGCGTTCAAAATTGTCTGTTTCCTGTCCGCCGTTTATTTTGTTTTCATCAAATTCACTCATAAAATAATATTTCCTTTCCTGGTTCTGGTGCCATATTAAGCCAAAAAGTTTAAAAAATCATTAAAATATTAACTTACTGTAAAGGAATTTTTACAACAAACTCAGTATATTTTTCAGGTTCTGTGTTAAGAGTTATTGTTCCTTTATGCAGTTCTATTATACTTTTAACAATATAAAGTCCCATTCCGAAGCTCTTAACATCCAGACCTCTTGATTTATCAACCTTATAAAATCTGTCGAAAATGAGCTCACACTCATTGGTTGATATTCCCGAGCCTGTATTTTTTACGGAAAACACAGCTTCCTTCTTTTCGGCATAAAGCTTCAGAGTTATTGTTCCGTTTTCGGGAGTAAATTTTACCGCATTATCAATTAAATTATATACAATCTGATTAATAAGTGTTTCATCAGCAACAACATTCACATATTCGAATGTATCAAGACCGACAACGGAAATATTCTTTTCTTCAATAAGCTTTTCAAAACCGAGAAGTGTTTTAATAAACATATCTCCCATTGAAAACTGCGATGTATTGAGAGTGAGCTTTCCCGCCTCTATTTTAGACATATTAAGCATCGCAACAACAAGGCGTGACAATCTTTTTACTTCATCGGAAACAATTGAAAGATACTGATTTCGGTCTGCATCAGACACTGTTCCGTCAAGAATTCCGTCAACAAAACCGCTTATTATGGTCATCGGAGTTTTCAGCTCATGGGAAACATTTGCGATAAATGAACTTCTTGACTCCTCAAGAACCGCAAGCGAGTCTGCCATTTTATTGACAGAGTCAACAAGCTGAGTCAGTTCTTTATATCCGTCGGATGTATTGATTCTTGCAGAAAAGTCTCCGCCTGCGTAATGCTTTGTTGCTTCGTTTATTCTTTTCAGCGGTTTTACCATTCGGTATGAAATAAATATAGACAAAAGAAATGATATTGCCACCGCAATTATACTTGCGAATATCATAACTCTTAAATATTCTGTTGTATAAGGAAGAAGTGCCTGTGTTTCTGTCTGCATAACAATTACAAAGCTTACCCTGTTACTCACATTAAGGGGAACGGCACTGAGCAGATAGTTTTCCTCTGACAACCCTTTTACTGTTCCCTCGTAATTATAAAACGGCTCTGCAGAATTTTCTATTCCTGAAATTATTTCGTTACTGAAATAAAAATTCTGATGATAAAAGCATAAGCTTTCATTTTGTAATATGTTATCCTTTGAATCATAACATACAATTATTTTCCCGAGACTGTCAACAAGAAAAATTTCTGTTGAAGATGTTTTTGCAGTTCCCGACAAAATATTCTGCACTAAATGTATATATGTGTTATGATCCTCATATATACCCTCTTTGTTTTCTTCAACAAATAATTCAATGCTCTGAGAAACACTCAGAGCATCGTTGTTCATTGCTGTGAGCCTGTCATTTTTCCAGAACGTCAAGAAGAAAAACAAAACTGAAAAACTTGATATTGTAAGACACAAAAGAACGGAAACAGTGGTTTGTATGAAATACCATTTAAACATACTGCCCGAACGGCGTTTTCTTTTAACTGCCATAACTGTTGCTCACTTATATAATAGTATTAATAATTATCTTGTTTCAAATTTATAGCCTACACTCCAAACCGTGCGAAGCTCCCATTTATCGGAAACTCCTTCAAGCTTTTCACGGAGTCTTTTTATGTGAACGTCAACGGTTCTTGAGTCACCGTAATAATCAAATCCCCATACTTCATCAAGAAGCTGATCTCTTGTAAAAACTCGGTTGGGATTACTTGCAAGATGGAAAAGAAGCTCAAGCTCCTTGGGAGGAGCATCAACATGAACACCCTTTACTTTCATTTCATAATTCGTGATACTTATTGAAAGATTTTCGTAATTTACTTCTTTGGGTGATTCGGAAGAGGGAGCTGATGTTCTTCTGAGCACAGCCTTTATGCGAGCGACAACTTCTTTTGTTTCAAAAGGCTTTACTATATAGTCATCTGCCCCAAGCTCAAGTCCGAGAATCTTATCAAATGTTTCACCTTTTGCGGATAACATAATAATGGGAACATCACTCGTTTGTCTGATTTTGCGGCAAACCTGCCATCCGTCAAGTTTAGGAAGCATTATATCCAGAAGAATCAATGAAGGATTAATGGCCGCAACACTTTCAACAGCTGCAACACCGTCATTGACTATTACAGGTGCAAAACCTTCCTTTGTAAGATAAAGTCTTAAAAGTTCACAGATATTGACATCATCATCTACAATCAGAATCTTTTCATTCATCTGCTTTTCACTCCCCAAAATACAACATTTTCAAAAAAAGCACCCGTTGAAACATCCGTTCACCGAGTGCTGCACCAACGAAACAGCAACGGCACTATTACTCAAAGGTAATATAACTGTCGTCTCCGTTTTCCAAATTTTCAATAAGACTGAGTCCCGGAATACCGTCAATATCCGTATTCACATATGCTCCGATATCGTCAAGAACAGATATATAGAATTCGTCATTTTTGCCTGTTGCGGAAATTTCGGTTCCACTGTTATTTCCTTCAAACGTAGGAGCAATAAAAGAAACTATCCCCGAAAGTCCTGCAGGCAAGGAAAGATATGCACTGTCAATTACCGCTGAAATAACAGAATTAATTCCCAATGAGGAAAGTACATCCGAAACAAGAGAATCTGAAGAAATGTACGAATGGTCTTCCGAGCCCGTATTTGTAACAGGCTCATCGCCCTCAATTCCCGCATATGTTCCTTGAGTAATATGCAGCGTGTATGTACATTCGGAAGATTTATATCTGCCTGTTGCAGTTACTTTAATAACAAGCTCCTGTGTTTCCTTCTCAGAATCAAGCATAACCTCGTTATAATAGTTGTTCTTGACAGGTGTGCCGTTTACACTGACAATAAGCCCGTATTCCGAATCAGTTGCATATGCAGTGGGATAAATCCAAAGACTTCTGTTTCTAACGGAAAGCTTTGCATCATACTCATAGATATCTGCATAAAACTCATCGGCTTCAAGATCAAAATATCCGGTATTTTCCGCAACAAGATAAAAGGCTTCTTCATATGTTGCATTGTCTTCTCTTATGGAAAGACCGCCTTTTTTACCGATAAGCTGAAGAATATAGAATGCTGCTGTATCATCCTTCACTGCACGTGTGAGAGTGGCACTGTCCATTGAAACGGAATATTTTTTTCCGAGCATAACAGCAAGATATTTTTCCTTGAGCTCTTCAAAGCTAAGCCCGCTGTCTACCGTAAGGCCCTGTGCTTTTACTGTCATTGCGGCAACAAGACGGTAAACTTCATCTTCGGGAGTGTCGGCAGAAACATCATAACCGTTTGTCCAGAGAGTAATTCTTGATGCGGCAAGAATATAATTATCAAGAGAAAGAACCGAACCGTCAGGTATCCATTCTTTAAGAGCTTCAATATTCATTCCGGTAATCGAAGCAAGGTATGAAACAATAATTTCTTCAAGAGATGAAAGCTGAAGCATTTCACTTCCTATTGCTCCCGATGCCACAGCTGTATAAAGAACACGTGCCATTATAAATTCATCGGCACCCATAACGGCAGGATACTTAACACCCAAGCCCTCAAGATATTCTCTGATGTCCGTATCGCTTATTTCACCTGAAACAATACCCGAATTGGAGTTAAGAAGCTCGAAAAAGTAGATATATCCGACTCTTTGAGAGCCTGCATCAAGATTGTAAAGAGAGGTATAATATTCAACATCTTCACGGAAGCTTTCGGGAGTTTGAGCATAAGGATATTCGGGACGGGGAACAAGCTCAACTCTCTGAGTCATCCCCTCCACTGTGGTCATATCTTCTTTTATAACAAGATCGGTAAGCCATGCGATGTCTGCCTCACTGTGGTTAAATTGTGTTTCAAATGCAAGAACAGCCGCAGATGCAAAAAAATCTGCAGACAAAAAAACCATGCACATTGCAACACACAAAACCCTTGTGAGGAGTTTTCTCTTTGACACTAACCGCACCTCCGATACATAACTTTAAATATATAATTATTATAGCAGAATAAATAGTAAAGTCAAGTGTAATATATTAACAAATGTGAACAATCTGTAAAAGTCAAACAACAAATTCATAAACTGTTTCTGAAATATATTTTTCACCTGCTTTGTAAAGACAGTCGGGGAAATCTTTATGATGAGGTGTATCGGGATAGAACTGTGTTTCAAGGCAAAAGCCTGTTCTTTTCTCCATCGGAAGAGAGTTTTTTCCGATAACACCTTTGAGGAAATTGCCCGCATAAAACTGAACACCGGGCAAGGTTGTATAAACATTCATTTTTATTCCGCTCTTATCACCTTCGGCTACGGCTATTTTTCTGAGTGTTCCGTCATAGGAATTTATGCAGAAATTGTGGTCATAGCCGCCGGTATACTGCAGCTGAATATGCTCGTCGTCTATATCCTTGCCGATAACACGCGGAGCTCTGAAATCAAAAACAGTGCCTTCAACTTCAATATTATTACCCGTGGGAATGCTGTTTTCATCAACCTCTGTAAAACGGTCTGCATCAATGGTAAGACAATGAGAAAGAATATCACCGTTATTGAAGCCGTTGAGATTAAAATAAGCGTGATTCGTAAAATTGAGATATGTATCCTTATCGGAAGCTGCTTCATATCTGATATGAACGGCATTGTCTTCTGTGAGCTTATATGTTACTTTTATTTCCTTTTCTCCGGGGAAGCCGTGACTGCCGTCTGCAGCGACATAAGAAAATTCAACGCTGTCGGAATCTGTGACTATTGCCTTCCACAAAGAAAAGCCAAGCTCCCCGCCCGAATGAAGACAGGTAATGCCCTTTTCATTTGCAGTGAGCTTATATTTCTCACCGTTGATTTCTATTTCGGCACCTCCTATGCGATTACACACGGGACCTACTATAACCCCCTGATAATCAGAGCGTTCAAGATAATCCTCAACCGTGTCAAAGCCTAAAAGCAAATCCTGTACCTCACCGCTCTTATCTTTCATGGTAAAGCTGCAGAAGGTGGCTCCGAGAGTGAGAATATGAGCAGAACATTCGTTGGAATTTGTAATGATATATTTATACACGTCTCTGCCGTCAGGCATATTTCCGAAAAGAATTCTTTCAACTGACATAAGGTATTTTCCTTTCAATTATTTTTCAACTTTATATATTAATATATATATCAATGAATGTCAACACGGAAGATTAAGCAAATATGCAAAATCAAAACGTAATGAATATTTATTCATTAAAAACAATATAATTATACACAAATTGCCAAAATTACACAAAGTATCAAATAAAAAACCAAAAAAACATAAAATTTAACATAAATTTACAATTTATTATTTATTATTTCTATTGACTATATTTTGCGTATAATATATACTAAATTATAATTGGGTTAGTATGATTAAATAACAGGCGAAACCGTTTATCGTCTGAAATAACAAGGTGAAAAATATGAGTTTCATTGAACTGGATTCTGTTTACAAAAAATATCAGATGGGCGAAGTTACCATAAATGCACTTGAC
>JAZSJT010000145.1:0-45742 GCA_045534425.1 Acutalibacteraceae bacterium
GACGAAACTTTGCATTTGATGTTAAACTAACCATAGAAAATTCAACTCCTTTTCGGTAAGTGTTTTTGTGGTTATTAACATCATACCATATTTGAGTTGAATTTTCTTTTTTATTTGTCACCCATCAATTGTACCATAACAATTATCATTCAAGGCTGTTAAAATCAGTTAATATTTCAGTGATTTTTTCCAAAAAGAGTGAAATTTCAACATCATCATTCAGTATTTTCGATGTAATTCTCAATGCACGCAAGAATTTTTTGTTTATTCTGTATTTCTTATCCAATAACGGACAGAATCCGATTGCTCTTATATCAGGGGCAACAGTTGTTTTTGAATTCTTATTCTTATATATCATATACGGAAAAATTCTGCAAGCTAATGGTCGTTCATCTCTGTTACACTGACCGTTACACCTGACAGCAAATTCATTGTAGGTATCATCAAAATATACTACAAAATTTTTATTGCTGTCAAATAATACTTTTTCACCCGGGAAAAGCAGCATACCGTCATTATCATTTCCCTTGCAGCACTTACTATTGCAAAAGCTACCGCAATTTATGTTCAAAGGAGTAACATCATTCAAATACTCATATGCTTTTATTATAATTTGTTCTTTCATATTTACACCTTAAAACATTAAAAAAATAGATGTTCATAACAGAACACCTATTTTTTTATTAAAACTAATTTAAACAAAATTATGCATCAACTGAATCAGAAGATGTATTTTCACCGCCGGTAGGCTTATTTGCTGCTTCAATTTCAGCTTTAAGCTGTTCAAGAATACCGCTAAGGTCAATTCCTAAAGCATCAAGAAGACCAGCAACAACGAGAGCTTCAATAAGAACAACGATGAGTTTCTTAAAAATCCACTTCATTAAATTATTCCTCCATATCATAATATTACAGTTGTATATTAGCATAAGAATTAAAATATTTCAACTATAAAATAAAAAAACAACAAACAATTAACAAATTTGCAATATTTTTATAATATTGTTTCAGGCTCCTCGTAAGTTTTTGAGCCTGTATCAACGCGGATTTGTTTAATAACGACATCTTTAAGTGGCTTGTCATCGGAATTCGTCTTTTGAGAAACAATGCTGTCAGCAACATCCATTCCCTCAAAGCAATATCCGAAAACAGCATAATCACCGTCGAGACTTTCGTGATCATCCACCATTATAAAGAACTGTGAGCCGGCAGTATTATAGCATGATGCGGGATTATAAGGATTGCCTTTTCTTGCCATTGAAACGTAACCCCTTTTATGCAATAAACCTGTATCTATTCCGTTATTTGCAAATTCACCAACAATATTGTAACCGGGACCGCCAGAACCATTACCATTGGGATCACCGCCCTGTATCATAAAGCCGGGAATTACACGGTGAAAAATAAGACCGTCATAAAAGCCTTTGCTTGCAAGAGAAATAAAATTCTTAACAGTATTTGGAGCTTTATCATAAAAAAGCTCAATTTTCATAACCCCGCCATCCTTCATTTCAATAGTTGCGACAGGATTTTCCGGATTAGTAAGTTCATAGTTATTGCTATCAGAAGAATCTGTTTCATTGCCGGGATTATTTCCGCAGGAAACAAAAACTGAACAAACAAGCAGAAGCGAAAAAATACAACAAATTATTCTTTTCATAAAATTACCTCTCAAATAATCAGTTATCTTCATTATTTTTTGTTTCCGTAAAAACTTCTTCATCATTCATAAGACGAAGGAAGCCTTCCCCGTCAATCTTTTCATTTTCAACAAGATACTGAGCCAACTTATGAAGCTTATCCATATTCTCATTTAATATTGCTTCACAACGCTTATAACCGTTTGTGACGATATTTTTGATTTCCTGATCAATTTCTTTCGCAATTTCCTCACTGTAATTACGCACAGTCCCGTAATCCTTACCGAGGAAAACCTCCTGTTCACCTGAGCCGAAGGTAATGGGACCAAGATTTTCACTCATACCGTATTTAGTAACCATACCTCTTGCAATCTCAGTTGCTCTTTGGATATCATTTGATGCACCTGTTGAAATATCTCCGAGCACAAGACTTTCAGCAACTCGACCGCCGAGAAGAGTAATAATTTCTTCTTCCATCTTCTTTTTCGAGCGATACATCTTATCTTCAAGAGGTGTATGCATTGTAAAGCCGCCTGCCATTCCCGTAGGAATAATAGAAACCTGCTGAACAGGATCCTGTCCGCCGAGGAAATGAGCAGAAACCGCATGACCGGCTTCATGATATGCAGTAAGCTTTTTGTCATGCTCGGTAACCTTATGCGACTTCTTTTCCGTACCGACAATAACTTTTATCATAGCTTCATCTAATTCAGTTGAGGTTATGGCTTTCTTGTTCTTTCTTGCAGTAAGAAGAGCCGCCTCATTGAGAAGATTTTCAAGATCTGCACCCGTAAAACCAACTGTTGTTTTGGCAATATTTTCAAGATTAACATCAGGAGCCAATGATTTGTTTCTTGCGTGAATATTAAGGATGTCAAGTCTTCCCTTAATATCGGGATATGTCATTGTAATCTGTCTGTCAAATCGGCCGGGACGAAGAAGTGCAGGGTCAAGTATATCAAGACGGTTTGTGGCTGCAAGAACAATAACGCTTTCCGTTCCGACAAAGCCGTCCATTTCAACAAGCATCTGATTTAATGTCTGCTCTCTCTCATCGTGGCCTCCGCCCATTCCGGCACCACGGTGTCTGCCGACAGCATCAATTTCATCAATGAAAATTATTGAAGGTGCATTTTTCTTTGCCTGTTCAAATAAATCTCGAACTCTTGATGCACCTACGCCGACATACATTTCCAGAAAATCAGAACCTGAAATTGAGAGGAAGGGTGCATTTGCCTCACCTGCAACAGCACGGGCAAGAAGAGTTTTACCTGTACCGGGAGGGCCGACAAGCAAAACACCTTTGGGAATTCGTGCACCGAGCTCTGTATATTTCTGCGGATTCTTAAGGAAATCAACTATTTCGGCAAGCTCTGCTTTTTCTTCATCAGCACCCGCCACATCATCGAAAGTGGTTCTTTTGGCTCCGTCTTTAGGCATTTTGATTCGTGCTTTTCCAAATGAAAGTGAACGATTATTTTCACTTACAAAGCTCTGATTCATCTTCTTCATCATAACAAAGAATACCAATCCGAGTGCTCCGAAAAGAACAAGTGTCGGGATAAGACTTGTAATCCATGAATTTGCGTTTCCAGCCTTATAGTTATATACAATATCATCTTTTTCTTCATGAGTTTTATTATGTTCAACCACAAAAGAATGAACATCCTGATTAAAAAGATTGATATTCGGAACAGTATATTTATAATCAGCAGAATCGTCACGCTTTTTATATTCGAGAACACCGCTGCCGAGATTCAGTGAATATTCGGCAATTTCATTATTCTGAAACATCTGAACGATATCATAATATTTCAGTTTTTTATTTTCCCCGTTATTATTAACAAAAACCGAAATCATAAGAATCATTAAAACAGGAAGAAGTATAAAGGGTGCAAATTGCTTAATTTTATTTGCAAAAGTATTATTATCAGACAATTTTTTAGCCTCCGGTATAATTAATGTTTTTCGTCTTTGAGAACTCCGATATAAGGAAGATTACGGTATTTTTCTGCATAATCAAGACCGTAGCCTACGATAAATTCATCGGGAACCAGCAGTCCTTTGTAATCAGCATAAATATCAACTTCCCTTCTGTCGGGCTTGTCAAACAATGTACAAATACGTATACTTGCAGGATTTCTTGCATAAAGAAGATCCATAAGATAATTAAGAGTTTTTCCGCTGTCGAGAATATCCTCAACAAGCAAAACATCATAATTTGCAATGTCTCTGTCAAGATCCTTCAGAATTCTTACCGTACCGCTTGACTTTGTCTTATCACCGTAACTTGAAACAGACATAAAATCAATTTCACAAGGAATGGAAACAGCACGCATAAGATCGCTCATAAAAACAACAGAACCTTTAAGGACACTTACCATAAGAAGATTTTTGTCCTTATAATCTTCTGAAATTTTTGCTCCGAGCTCAGAAACAATTTCTGCTATTTCTTTTTCAGAATATAAAATTTTTGAAATATCATTATTCATTTTTGTCACACTCCGTTTTTATAATCAAAAACTGTTTAGTTTCAGCGGAAATATATCTTGAAGCATCAACACCGATGCTCTCAAGAAAAATCACACCGCTGCTGTCGGCAATTACTAATAATCTGTCTCTGATTTCTTTTGGAATCTTAAACTCATTAAACAATTTTTTCAAGGACTTTGAACAATGTCTTCGTTTAAAGGTGAAGCTGTCACCGCTTCGGCGTGTTCTGATTGAAATACAATTATCAAGCTTATCGGCATCTGCAATAAACAACGTTCTGTCAGAATAAGGAACAGAAGAACTCACACAGAGAGTGATGGTGCCGATTTTAATTTCATTATTTATTATATCTGCAATATTAACAGATATTTCCTCAAAGGCTTCCTGCTTAAAATTCTCTTCAAAATAAAGAGAATTTTTGTCAGACGTAATTTTTCTGTTATGAGGCAATGTCAAAGAATAGCAAGCATCAACATTCGAGCATATATAATCTATATGCTTTGTTTCATAATCATAGCATTTATTCATATCAAGAAATGTCATAATTATTCTGTGCTGTAATCCTTGCGGCAAAACATTAAATTCATTCAGTGAAAGCTTTCCCGGACTATGAAGACGTTTGCTTATTTCAGATTTAGCTGATAAGAGTATAAAATCATTTTCTTCATTTAATGAATTCAGACATCTTAATACATTGGCTTCAAAATTGGAATTAATAGCTTTAAGCTGCGGAATAACATTCAATCTGTATTTATTTCTTGTGTATTCATCAGTAAAATTACTGCTGTCATTTATATAAGGTATTGAATTTAACTTGCAAAACTCTTCAATTTCCTGCCGTGTTATATCAATCAAGGGACGAATAATTCTGTCACGGACAGGAGGAATTGAACACAATCCGTTCAAGCCTGTTCCTCTTGATAAATTCATTAAGAGAGTTTCAACGCGGTCGCTGCCGCTGTGAGCAGTTGCTATCTTATCACAGTCTAATCCTTCAAAAAATTCATATCTTTTTTTTCGGGCCGTCAGTTCAATGCTTTCACCTGTGCGTGCAGAAATTTCAGGAATATCAATATTAACGGTTATAATTCCGATGTTATTTTTATTACAATAATTTACAACAAACAATTCATCCCGTTTAGCTTCATCACCGCGAATAAGATGATTGATATGTGCGGCACTGACAGTAAAATTAAGTTCATGCTTCAATTCATTTAATATGAAGAGAAGGCACATTGAATCCGCACCGCCTGAAAGACCGACAACAACCTTGTCACCGGACGAGATCATATTATATTTGATTATTGTGTTTTTAATTTTAGTTTTCATCATTCTTGTTTTCTTCGTAACAAGTATACAAAGTAAATTGCGGATTCCATACCATTTTAACAGTACCCGTAGGTCCATGGCGGTTTTTCTGAACAAGAAGCTCTGCAATATTCACTTCAACTTCATCAGGTGCAGATTTTTCCTGTTCACCGTCCTTCTTATTGTCATCTTCTTTTTCGCCTTTATAATAATCTTTTCTGTAAAGCATAACAACAATATCTGCGTCCTGCTCAATTGAGCCGGATTCTCGAAGATCTGCAAGCTGAGGCTTATGTGAAGTGCCTCTTGCCTCAGTTCCTCTGGACAGCTGAGCACAAACAACAACGGGAATCATAAGATCTTTTGCCATAAGCTTAAGGCTTCTCGTAATTTCAGTAACTTCCTGAACACGGTTTTCTGATTTTTTTGCAGACTGCATTAGCTGAAGATAATCAATAAAAACAGCATCAACATTTTTAAGTCTTCTGCATCTTGCTTTCATTTCAGGAACAGTAATATTGGAAGTATCATCAAAATATAACGGAACATCTGCAAGAAAAACACAGGCAGAACTGAGTCGTTCCCACTCTTTAGGTGTCAGGTCACCTTTTCGCATTTTATGAGTAGGAATCAATGCCTCTGTTGAAATAATTCTTTGTGCAAGCTGTTCCTTTGACATTTCGAGAGAAAAGAATAAAACGCGTTTTTTTGATAAAACAGCAACATTTCTTGCCATTCTCAATGTAAAACTCGTCTTACCCATCGCAGGACGAGCACCGACAATAACAAGGTCAGAGCGATTAAGTCCGTTGCTCATCTTATCAAAATCGGGGAACCCCGAAGGTAAACCTTTAAACTGCTCCTTATCCTCAGAATTCAGTTTATACAAGGTATCATATACATCAGCAATAACATCACTTAGCTTTGAAGGTCCTGACACAGTCTTGCCTTGTCTTATTTCATAAATCCTTTGCTCTGCATTATCAAGAATTTTATCAGCCTCATGTCCTGAATTTTCTGCAAGATCAATAATATCATTTGCAACACCTATAAGTGTTCTTATGTAGAACTTGTCCTTGAGGATTTTGCAATACGACTCAACATTGGATGTTGAGGGCACAATATCCGCTAACTGAAAAAGATAGACCTTTCCGTCATCATCATTAGAAAATACTTTTTCGGTTTTAAGCATTTCAAGAATAAGCAGAGGATCAATAACACCTGAACCTGCCGCATCAATAGACAGCATTGCCATATAAATTGCTTTATGCTGCGGCAAATAAAAGTATTCAGGACGGGTGAGCATTGAAACCGTCGGAAAACAAGACGGATCAATAAGAATACTACCTAAAATAGCTTGTTCTGCTTCAAGCGAAAACACTTTTCTCGAAGCAGTATCAACGCTTACAGCATCTTTCTCTTTCATTTTAACCCCTTAATCAGATTATTCTCCGACAACGATAAACATTTTTGCGGAAATACCTGTATACACTTTAACAGTACATTCAAAAGTTCCGAAGCTTCTGATGTCTTCAACAACAATTTTCTTTTTATCAATATCAATATCAAATGTCTTCTTGATATTTTCTGCAATTTCTTTAGATGTGACAGAACCGAAAAGTCTGCCGTTCGAGCCTGCTTTTGCCGAAATTTTCAGGCTTTTACCTTCAAGAGCTTCAGCGGCTGCCTGAGCGTTGGCTTTTTCTACAGCAAGATGATGTGCCTTTGACATCTCTCTGTTTTTTAATTCATTCATAGCTGTTGCATCTGCCACAACCGCAATTTTTCTCGGAATAAGAAAATTTTTGGCATAGCCGTCGGAAACATTGACAAGCTCACCTTTTTTTCCGAGATCCTTAACATCCTGATTAAGAATAACTTTCATTGTTAAACCTCCCTAAATTACAACTGTCTGATATATTCTTTCATATAACGATGCAATTCTTCCAACACATCATCCGGCTTCATATCTTTAATCTGGCAGGCTGCCATACTTTGGTGTCCGCCTCCGCCGAATTTTTCCATAATTATCTGCACATTAACCTTACCGAGAGAACGAGCAGAGACATAAACGGTATCACCGACAACAGTAACAACAAATGCTGCATCTACACCTGCAATGTTTAACAAATCGTCTGCTGTTTTTGATGTTATTAATCTTGAAACACCGGGTTCATTTTCCGAATATGCAACCGCATAATTATCTTCAAATTTAGCAGAAGAAATCAGCTTGCTTATCAGAACATTTTCCTCAGGCGATGCGGAAAACAGCATTTTAACCGCTACAGTGTCTGCCTTGCAATCCTTGAGATATGCCGCTGCTTCAAAAGTCCTGACACCAACTCTTAATGTGTAATTTTTCGTATCAAGTATAATCCCTGACAGCAATGCTTCCGCCTCTGCGGGCATAAGCTTTGTTTTTGAAGGTGCATACTGTACCAGTTCAGTAACCATTTCACAAGCTGAAGAGGCATAAGGCTCATGAAACTCCAGTATATTGTCTGCAATATAATCAGGTGTCTTTCTGTGATGGTCGATAAGAACCGTTTTGGTTGATTTTTTCAAAAGCTCCTGTGCTTCAACAAGATGTGATCTCATTGTATCGGTAATTACGAGAAGAGAATTTTCACAAAAAATTTTCTCCGCTTCCTGAGGTGAAATAAATGAAACACCATTATCAGCTTTTTTAACATATTTAATCAGCGGCTTTGCAAGTGTTGTCTGCATATTAACAACTATGTATGCTTTTTTCATACACGAATGAACTATTGCAGAAATACCTATACAAGCACCTATAGCATCAAAATCAGAGTATGAATGTCCGCAAATAAATACGTCACTTGAATTTTCAATAATTTCATTTAATGCCGACGAAACGTTTCTGGATTTAATTTTACCGCGTTTTTCCTTTCTTCCTGTAAGTCCGCCGAAAAATTCATACTTATCTCCGATTTTTACTGCCGCCTGATCACCGCCGCGACCTCTTGCAAGATCAAGTGCTTCCTTTGCACTTGCTTCGCATTCAAATAAATATTTTTCCTTTCCGACACCGATAGATAAGGTTATATCCATTTCATTATCATTGAATCTGTATTCTCTGATTCTGTCAAGAATGCTGAATCTGTCCTTAATCAATAATTCAAGATTGGATGATTCTGTTACGGCAAAAAACTTTCCTTCCGCTGTTTTTCTGAATAAACAATTATTGTCAAACAGCCACTTACTTATAATTCGTTCAATTTCCGAAACAACTGAATAGTAACCGGCATTATCAAGATTTTCTTCAGTTTGTTCAAGCGAATCAATACTGATAATAAGAACTGCAGGACGGGAAAGATTATATTCAGTACGTATATCTTTTAAGTCACTGTCGTCAACAAACATTAAAATTACAGAATCCTTATGCATTCGTGACGGAAACACTGTAAATTTTTTTTCTTTATTAATAAAATCAAAGGAAGAGAAATTATTATCGACAAGAAATCTTTTTGCAGTCGGAATCAGTTCAAAAATATCATTGCAGCTGCTGTTTTCATCAATTACAGCATGGAAGCTCTTATTGAACCATTCTATGGCTCCGTTATTACTGACTATCGCAAAGGGCAAAGGGAAAGCTGCGGTTATTTCACCGATTTCATCATTTTCTCTGAGATATTTCTCAAAATTATCAAGATATTCCTTTTTTCTTTTCGAAACCTTAGAAAGCCATTTTAATGCAAATACAGAAGTAACGATAATAATTACAAGCTCAAAAACAGCAATAACAGGTGAATAAGTAAAAGTTACGGCACTTACTAAAGTAGCAAGAAGTATCATTGCAACCGTAAAAGGATTATTCTTCAATATATCTTTATAATTCACAACAACACCTCCGTAAAAAATTTTAAGATATAGTTAAAACCGTCACAATTATAATAGGTGATCTTCTCGTTTTTTCATAAATGGACCTTGAAACTGCGTCCTTTGTTTTATTTCTCAATGTGTATAAATCCATATTTGTGCTTTTTGAATATTCGTCAAATATACGCTGACAGCTTTTTTCAATATATTTCAGTAATTCGTCAGATGAATTATCAAAAACAAATCCCTTTGACTGAACATCAATTTCAGAAACAAGCTCTCCTGTATAGCCGTCAACGGCAGCAGAAATAATCACAATACCGTCTGTTGAGAGATTTTTTCTGTCACGAAGAATAGATTTGCCGACATCACAGACACCTGTACCATCGACGAAAACACGTCCGACAGGAACACTGGCAGTTGCATTTATAAATGATTCATTCATTTCAACAACACTGCCCAATTCGGGTATAATTATATTCTCCTTTGGTATTCCGACGCTCTGTGCTGTTAATTCATGACGTCTTAAATGCTTCTGCTCACCGTGCACAGGAATAAAATATTTAGGTTTTACAAGATTCAAAATCAGCTTCTGATCTTCCTGTGCAGCGTGTCCTGAAACATGGATACCTAAACTCTTTTCATATATAACCTCTGCACCAAGCTTCATAAGCTCATTGATGGTATTAGCAACGGTTTTTTCATTGCCGGGAATGGGAGTGGCAGAAATTATAACAAAATCATTACTGTCAATATGGACCTTTTTATGATCGCCAAGAGACATCCTTGACAGAGCTGACATCGGCTCTCCCTGGCTGCCTGTAGTTATAATAACAACATCCTCATCCCTGTAATTACGGAGCTTATCAATTGGCAATATCAGATTATCGGCAACATGCATATATCCAAGCTCAATACTGATTGTTGTAGCATTTTCAAGACTTCTTCCGGAAAGAAAAATCTTTCTTCCGCATTTTTCCGATGCATCAATAATCTGTTGAATTCTGTGGATGTTGGATGAAAAAGAGGCAACAATAATTCTCTTTCCTTCGGCTTTTCTGAATAAAGCCTCAAGGGTTTCTCCAACATTTTTTTCACTTGGTGTATATCCGGTACGTTCGGAATTTGTTGAATCGGAAAGAAGGCATAAAACCCCCTCTTTACCTAACTGAGCAAATCTTGCAAGGTCAATTACACCACCGTCAATCGGAGTGTTATCAATTTTGAAGTCACCGGTGTGTATTATTACGCCTGCTTCACACTTGATTGCAAATGCAATAGCATCAGGTATTGAATGATTAACATGAATTGCTTCAACTGAAAACGAACCGACCTTAACTGTGGCTCCGGGGTTAATAATTTCAATATGGCACTTATTGTAAATCCTGTGTTCCTTCAGTTTACCGGCAATAAGACCTGCTGTGAGACAAGTGCAGTAAACCGGTATATTTACAGATTTCAGAAGATACGGCAAGCCTCCGATATGGTCTTCGTGAGCATGGGTTATAAAAATAGCCTTGACTTTATCTTTATTTCTTTCAATATAAGTAATATCAGGCAATACATAATCAATACCGGGCATATCAGCATCGGGAAATGACATACCGCAATCGACAATTATCATTTCGTCATTGCATTCAAATAAAGTAAGATTTTTGCCGATTTCATTGATTCCGCCAAGAAACATAACCTTAACAGATGATTGCTTTTTCATTTTTTTTCCTGTTTTGAATGATTCATATCGGTTCAATGACGCCACTTTTTTAGATAAAGAATTATTGGTATCGGATTTTTTCTTGGGAGTTTTTTTTGTGCTGTTTTTCGTATTATTCTTGGGAGGAATATTATTCAGTTCAGATTTTTTATCATTCGCGAATTTATTAATTGTATTGTTTTTTTCATTTGACTTCTTGTCATCGGATTTATTTTTCTTGCTTGCAGAAGTCATTTTTTTGCTGTTTTTCTTTTCAGCATTTTTTGTATTATTCTGCATAATGTCTCCTTTTATATATGTAACATCCGAAAATCGGATGATTAGCTTACTGAATTGCAAATAATATCACTTTATAATACATCTTTTAATCTTCTTTGTCAATAATACTGCACTTTAATTTTTCAATCATTAAATCAGTCAGTTCTTTTGCATTTTCAATGTCAAATGAGCGGGCAAGCAATCTGATTTTTTTAGAATTTCCCATTTGTCTCATTCTGACACTGCCTTTTCTGTTTTCATAATAGTAATAAATATCATCTTTTTTTATTCCGCCTGAAGACTTAAATATTTCGGATAAATTCTTGCTTCTGTCGCCAATTTCAACTTCACATTTGTTTATTGCAAATTCGGGTTGAAATTCAAGTAAATCTTTAATTTTCTGACCTGAGGTATTGAGTATATCAAGTAGTTTTGCTAACATTAAAACAGAATCAAAAGTCCAACTGTTTTCAAGAATTAATTTACTGTCATAATCAAATTCAGTGTTGCTGTTTTCATAAACTCTTAACACTTTACCAATAAATTCTCCTGAATTTTCTTCAATAAAATCGGCTGACTGCTCCGGAATAATTATATTTTTTCCTTCTGCTAATTCAAGCTGACATAAAAAAACCAGAATGTTGTCGGATGAATAATATCTCTCATCTTCTATAATATACATATCCTTACCGTTTTCTTTAAAAATGACTGTTAATTTATTTACTGGCCTTTCACATTCTTTTTTTCCGATTATCTGCATCAGCATATCTTTGATAAGCACATTATCAGATTCAATATTAAGACTTATATTTTCCGAAAAATTTCCCGCAAGAGTTTTAAAATAAGATTTGTACACCACAGAGAACAGTTTCATATTATATATTTCGCTGTAGCTTTCAGGTTTACATTGTTTATAAGAATGAAATCGAAGGTTATTATTAATACTTCCTGCCAGCAAGGATGATATCGGCATTGAATACTTGCCGTAAAAAGATAGCTGTATTATATTTTCGTTTTCATAAATAAAGATAAAAAAATCAAGAGAACAATAAGCTGAAAAGAAATGTACCTGACTGCTGAATATTTCACCGAAATCATATACAATTTTTCCGGCAGAACGTAAACCGCATATAAGTGCATTTTTATAGTTTTCTGATACAAGTTTAGAATCAGAGCCTATACCGATTTTATTTAATGAATCAACCGATGCTATTGCTGCACCAAGCTCTGTTGCCTCAGAGACGGCAAAGCCGTCAGTCAGTGATTTTGAAATACCGAAAACATTAAATTCCTTTTCATTTCCGAATTCATTATGAACATCTTTATTGACATATGAGCCATCATAAATATTCACACCGGGAAATATTTTGATGTTTTTTTGCAAGCGTGAAAACCTTCCCAGTCTGCTTCGATAACCGATTACTGAAAATGAATCAGAAAAACAGTTATCTTCAACTACCACTTCATCATCAATAACCGTTTCTCTAAGTTCACAATCTGCACCTATTTTGCAATTATCACCGATCATTACTTTTTTCAACACACTGTCTGAACCGACAGTGCAGTTTTCTCCGATAACAGAAAACGGACCTACAACGGAATTATCGCCCAATACTGTCTTTTTACCGATAAGGACTGGTGCTTTAATTATTGCTCCGTTTTCAAAACAGACATCTTTACCGAAATAAGCTCCCGAATAATTGAATGTATCTTTATTATCGGATAATAATTCTGAAGTAATCGAAATCATAGATGAAATTTCACCCATATCTCCCCAGAACTCATTTGTTTTATAGCATTTTAATATATATTTGTTCTTCAACAGCAACGGAAAGAGGTTACGGGAAAAATCAAAAAATATACCATTAGGAATCAATTCGAGTATTTTTCCCTTGAACAAATATATGCCAGTGTTCACCGTGTGTGTTTCAGCTGTTTCCCACGTCGGTTTTTCAAAAAAATTAATGATATTCATATCATTATCCGACAATACTATGCCATATTCACGAGGATCAGCAACTTCAACTGCACAAATGGTTGCATCAGCGTCAGTATTCTTATGAAAATCAAATAAATTATTTAAATTGATATTAAAAATATTGTCTCCGCTTAACACAAGAAAATCATCATCTGAGGAATTTAATGAGTTTTTCACCCCTCCCGCAGTACCGAGCGGTTCTTTTTCATAAAAATACCTTATATCAGCTGAATAGTTTTTACTTTCACAAAATTCAACTATATCATCAGCTTTATAACCAAGAGAAATATTAATATCTGTAATTCCGTATTTAATAAGATTATCAATTATAATGTCGATTACAGGTCTATTCACAATTTTTACCATCGGTTTCGGTACTCTTTCCGTCAAAGGTCTGAGTCTTGTACCTTTTCCTCCGCACATAATGACAGCCTTCATATATCTCTCCCTTTCAATTCATACAGGATTATTATTAACTTATGCTGTAAAATTTAGTCTCAAATAATTGCAAAGTCTATAAAAAAATGTTAGAATAAGAAAAAAACAATGGAGCAAATAATGAATTCGGTAATTTTATATACAGACGGTGCCTGTTCGGGCAATCCGGGGCCCGGCGGATATTGTGCAATATTGAAATACGGCGAACACGAAAAAGTCATTTCAGGTGCAAATACAAACACAACAAACAATCAGATGGAGCTTTCTGCCGTAATTTACGGATTAAAGGCATTAAACCGTCCTTGTGAGGTGACCGTAATTTCCGATTCTAAATATGTTTGTGATGCAATCAATCAGGGGTGGCTTGAAAGCTGGCATAAAAAGAACTGGAAAAAAAGCGACGGAAAACCCGTCTTAAATCCTTTATTGTGGCAGGAGCTTTATTCGCTACTAAAGATTCATAAAGTTTCATTTCAATGGATCAAAGGTCACGCAGGCCATCCGTATAACGAAAAATGTGATTCCATTGCCGTAGATGAATATAAAAAACTCATATAATTATTTTGCCGTCATCAAAAATAATGACGGCAAAATTTTATATTATTATACAAATCAATCCGTTACAGCCTTCATTAATAACACGTTCAAGTGTCTGTTGCAATTTTTGTCTTGCATCATTAGGCATATGCATAAGCTTTGTTTTTAATCCTTCATTTACAAGATCATTAAGCGATTTTCCGAATATATTTGATTCCCATATTTTTGACGGATCATCTTCAAACCCGTCGAGGAGATATTTAATTAAATCTTCACTTTGTTTTTCACTGCCCACAATTGGTGCAACCTCTGTTTTTATATCAGCCCGCATCATATGAATTGACGGAGCACTTGCTTTTAATCTTACTCCGTAACGGCTTCCTTGCTTCATAATTTCGGGTTCTTCAAGCATTAATTCATCCACAGAGGGCATAACAATACCGTAACCCGTTGATTGTACCTGCTGAATTGCAGACTCAAGCTTGCAGTATTTTTTCTTAATATCCGAATAGTTTTTTAACAGCTCAAGTAAATCTGCATCATCCGATATATTTTCATTTACAATTTCAGAAATTATTCCGTAAAATATATCATTTGATATTTCAGTATTAATATTTGCCGTACCGTTACCGGGGTTAATATTGTCTGTCTTTACAGAAGTAATATATTCTCTGCTTCTCAAAACATCAATAAAGCGTTGAACATCTGAAAGCTTGTAAATATTGTCTCCGGACAGTTTTATTGCATCCAACAGTTTACTGCGAACATCACTGCCGTTTTCAAGCCCTTTTACCCATAACGGAAGCTTGACAACAAGCTTTTTTAACGGAAATTCATAAAGAACTTTATTTAATATGTATTTAAGCTCCTCATCGGTAATATTCATACAGTTTACAGGCACCACGGGAACCTGATATTTTTCGCATAATTTCTCTGCAAGCTTCTGTGAAGATGCACTTGAGGGATATACACAGTTAAGAAGAACAATAAAGGGCTTATTAATTTCCTTCAACTCATTTATAACCCGTTCTTCAGCCTCCTCATATTCTTCACGGGCAATATCACTGATACTTGCATCCGTTGTAATCACTATTCCCATTGTTGCATGCTCCGTTATTACTTTACTTGTACCTATTTCTGCAGCCATATTAAAAGGTACAGGTTCAGGAAACCACGGAGTCATAACCATTCTCGGTTCTTCATTTTCTATATATCCCAATGCTGAAGGTACTATATATCCGACACAATCAACAAGCCTTACATTCATTTTTATGTTATTTTCAACATATACTTCAACACCGCGTTCGGGAATAAACTTAGGTTCTGTTGTCATAATTGTTCTGCCACCGGATGATTGCGGTAATTCATCTATCAATCTCTCTCGGTAAAAATCAGCCGGTAAATTTGGAATAACCATAAGCTCACAAAATCTTTTTATAAAAGTGGATTTTCCGGTTCTTACAGGACCGACAACTCCGATATAAATATCTCCGGCTGTTCTTTTTGCAATATCCTCATAAATACTTGAACTCAACATATTCATTCCTCCGAATTTTTCTTTCTGAATAATCTTTATGAAAATCGGACTTGTTTTATACATACTGAATGAAATAAATTTAAAAAACAGTATTTTAACTTTTGTTTTGTGTAAAATAAAACGATTTTACTGTCATTATACGTCATATGAAGGTTAATTTATGTTGAGAAAAGCCAAAAAAACAGGAATGCCCTTCAAGTGCATCCCTATTTTTTCCGATATATTTAATTATCTGTGTTCTAAACACACCAAACATTCTATATGGTTTGTGTGAGGAAACATATCTACGGGTTGAATTTTTTTTGCCTTGTAACCGTTTTTGGTAAAATATGTTAAATCTCTTGCAAGTGTTTCCGGGTTACAGGATATATAGACAACTTTTTCAGGAGCAAGCTCGCAAACACTTTTCATAAAAGCTAACGTACTTCCTGCTCTCGGCGGGTCCATCAAAACAATGTCAACTTTTATATTTTCCTTAGCAGCATCAAGAAGGAACTGTGTTGCATCGGCACAGAAAAATCTGATGTTTTTAAGTTTATTTATTGAAGCATTGATTTTTGCATCCTTGACTGCATCCTTATTAAGCTCTACGCTTATTACCTCTTTTGCATACCTTGATGCAATAATACCTATTGTTCCGACACCCGAATAAGCATCAATTACAACATCATCTTTATCTATATCAGCAAATTCAAGAGCTTTTCTGTAGAGAATTTCGGTTCCTTTATAATTTATCTGATAAAATGCTTTCGGTGAAATGCGGAACCTGAAGCCTAACAGCTCATCAACAATATAGCCGTCTCCGTATAAAACGATCTGCCTGTCACCGAGGACAAGGCTCGTAAAATTGTTATTGATATTCTGAACAATGGTTGTAATTTCAGGATGCTCCTTCAAAAGAGCTTTGCAAAAATTATTTTTAGATTTGAATTCGGCAGTTCCCGTTACAAGAACAACCATTATCTCCCCGGTTCCGAATGCTCTTTTGATAAGCACATGGCGAAGAAAGCCTTTTCCTGTTCTGTCATTATATACAGATAATCTGAAGGATTTTATTAACTCACGGATTGTTACAATAATTTCGTCAGCTTTTTCATCTTCGATAAGACAAGAATCAACCTTGACAATGTTGTGAGTGCTTGACTGATAAACTCCCGAAATAATCATACCGCTTTTTGTCTGTCCGAAAGCTGCCTGAACCTTATTTCTGTAATGATAAGGCTCTTTCATCCCGATAATTTCATCAATGCGACAGAATTTACCGAGAAGCTTTATAGCCTTACTCTGCTTAAAACTTAATTGCTGATTATATGGCATATTAGTCAATTGACATCCGCCGCACTTTTTTGCAACAGCACAAGGAAAAACATAATCTTTCATAAATAAACTCCAAGAAAAATTGCGGTGATTTAATCACCGCAATAATTATAATATCAATTAGTTTTATTGTCAAATATGTAATTATTCGCCCTTCATTTCAAGAAGCTTTGCAGTGCCGTCATAAACAGCCTGACTCACCTTAATTGAATCGGTAATTGCAGATTCGATATCGTCCTCTGTTGCACCGAGCTCAACACTGTATTTTCTGTCAATGAAAAGATTGATAGCCATAATGTCAGCAAGTCCGTCAACATCAATACCGCTTTCAATACCCTTTTCAGCATACTCTTTTTTGACACCGCCAAGGCCCATTCTCATCATCCAGGGAGGAATGCTGATAATCTTTCTGTTATTGCCCATACCTCTTGCAGCATAAACAATTTTAAGGAATTTCTTCCAATCCATATTATACATACTGATGGGCCAAGCCTTTGCACCCTTTGACTTTTCGGCTGCTCCGACAATAACTTCGCCAACCTGACGAACAGTAAGCATAGCAGTACCGCCACCGGGATACATTGTACAAGGAAGCTTATCCATCATCTTTATCTGTTCAATAAGGATAACCCAAACAGGCTTTCTTCCGGGCTGTGTGCCGAAAATATAAGGAAGCTCAAGAACTGCAACATCAAAACTATCATCAGCAAAGGAGAAAGCAACTTCCTCCTGATCAATTCTGCTTCTGATATAAGGGTGTTTTTCAGTGAGCTTCATTTCAGGATACTGCTTTGCGGCATATGAGAAATATGAACCGAGAATAACGGAATTTTTCATTCCTACTTCTTTGCAGAGAGGAAGAATTCTCTTGAGAGGAGCAATATTATACTTATAATAAGCATCATAAACGGGTGCGGGGAATTCAACTCTTTCGTCGATGCCTGCTGCAAAAACAAAACAATCATAGCCTTCCATCATTGCTTTGATTTCATCATCACTCTTTTCATAGATGTTGCAGAATTCGAGTTCCATCTCTTCAGGAATGGGAGCACCCTCGGGAAGAGGAGGAAGGGCAACGCTCTTTACGTGATGACCTCTTTCAATAAAAATTCTGGCAGCCTCGCAGCCGAGAAGACCTGTACCGCCAATCATAAATACTTTCATAATAACATCCCTTTCACTTATTTTTCAGATATATTGTATAACAATTAAAAAAATTAAACAATAACAATTTTTTAACAAAGTGTAAAAAAACTTATTCTAAATACTGTAAATTGTTCTGATGCTCGCTTGCTGTTGAAGCAAGATAAATATTACCCTCTTTATCATGGAGGAAATAATAATAGTCAGTTGAATCGGGATGAAGAGCAGCATAAATAGCATCAGCACCGGGACAGCAGATAGGACCGACAGGAAGACCTGTTTTCTGATATGTGTCATAAACTTTCATATAATCTGAATATTTTCCGGTTTTTTCCAGTGATTCCTTATAATTTTCGATATACATTGCCGTGGAATCACAGTTAATAAACGGGAAAGAAGAGGATTCTAATCGATTATATATTATTGATGAAATAACAGACATCTGATCGGCATCATTAGCTTCTTTTTCAAGAATTGAAGCAACAGTTATAATTTCATCAACAGTATAACCCAATGCTGCAGCCTGAGATGAATATGTCTCACTCCATCTATCTTCAAAATTATTCAAAAATCTTTCAATAACACTTGTGGGAGCTTCACCGATATAAAATTCATAGGTATCAGGATACAGATAGCCTTCAAGAGCACGGTATCTTAATCCTTTTTCTGTTATTGTTGAAAGGAAACTGAATTTATTGAATATTTCATCGCCTTCCATAACCTTGTAAAGCGATGATGCAGAACAAACACCGTTGTCATCAAGCTTTTCAAAAATCTGTTCAACAGTATATCCTTCAGGGAAAGTAAGCTTCACGGTATTAGAATCAACACCGTTTGTTCTGATTTCATTAAGCATTCCTTCGACACCCATAGATGAATTCAGAAAATATGTGCCTGCGGGAAAAATAATCGTTTTCTTATTGCCTTCTCTGTCTTTTTTCACATCAAGGCTCATGATTTTTGCAAAAAGCTTACAAAACAGAGGATTATTAATCAATTCCTTGTCACCAAGTTCATCAATAACCTCAAAAGCATCCATATCTTTTTCAAGTACAACTCTGAAATCGGTATCAGAAACATCAATAGCTAAAATATCATTAATACATCCCATAAGAGGAATTCTGATTAAAAAAGCAGAAATAAAAACAACAATTACAATTATAACAGCTAATATTGAATTCTGTAAGCTGCTGTTCTTTTTATTCTTTTTAGTTTTTTTACGCCTTGAATTAACATTGGCACCGGAAGTCTTAACAGCACCGGCTTTTGATGAAGAGCTGCTTTTTCTGTTTAAAGAATAAGAGGATTTTGCTTGAGACCTTCGTGGAGTGTTAGAAGAGAAATATACCTCTCCCCTGTTCACGACTTCATCTTTGCTTGTGTTTTCATTTTTTGAATAAAAGCTGTTCAATAATTCATCATAGGCATCACTGTTAAAGTTTCTCTTATCGTCCATATTTACACCTCCGCTAATTTTAATTATAAACCACTGTGCTGAATAGTGGTTATAACATTATCTGCAGCTTCTGTGCCTTTGATATATTTGATTATTTCATAAGAAAACTCAAAAACACATCCGGCACCTTTAGCAGTTATAATATTTTTATCCGCAACACAAGGCATATCAACATATAACGCACCTGCAAGCTCTTCTTCAAATCCGGGAAAACAAACTGCCTTTTTATCCCTTAATAAACCTTTTCTTCCGAGTATAACAGGAGCAGCACATATTGCACCGATAAACTTATTTTCGCTGAAACAAAAATTAACGGCATTAATAACAGTTTGAGAGGCATAAAGATTTTCCGTGCCCGGCATACCTCCGGGAAGAATTATACCGTCAGGATTATTTAATGAACAGGCTAAATCACAAATATCAGCTTTCACAGATATACCGTGTGCTCCGCAGATTTCAGTTTTACCGATACCTACAGTCTGAACATCAATATCGGCACGTCTTAACATATCGAGCGTTGCAAGTGCTTCTGTTTCTTCAAAGCCGTCTGCCAAAAACATATAATACATATTATGTATCATCCTTTTTTATAATCTGTCAATTAGATTAACATATATTAATCAATTCGTCAACATACGTGTTTAATTATAACAAATAGCTGTGTTAAATACAATACTGTATTTAAATTTAAGAATCCCGATTGCATTTAAACAATCGGAATCATTCTTACCCGTAAATATTCTGTTTTTTTAATTCATTTCTGAGATTATCAAGAATTCTTTTTTCTATTCTTGATATATAGCTTTGGGAAATTCCGAGAATATCTGCAACCTCTTTTTGTGTATATTCATTTTCCGAATTTAGCCCGAATCGAAGATAAATTATTTTTCTGTCCCTTTCATTTAATTTATCAACACATTCCATCAAAACTCTTATTATGTCATCATTTTCAATGGATAAGCTTACCGAATCTTCATCTACATACAGAATATCACTTAACAAAAGCTCATTTCCGTCCCAGTCAACATTAAGAGGTTCATCAAGTGATATTTCATTTTTCATATGGCTTATTTTTCTCAGATGCATCAGAACTTCATTTTCAATGCATCTGCTGGCATATGTTGCAAGCTTAATATTTTTATCCGGACAGAATGTTCTAACTGCTTTAATTAACCCTATTGTTCCTATTGAAATTAAATCATCAATTGCAACTCCTGAGTTTTCAAATTTTTTTGATATATAAACAACTAAACGCAAATTATGCAAAATCAGTTTATTCTTTGCTTCTTCATCGCCTTTTCGTATTCCGTCATAACAATTCATTTCTTCCTCTTGTGTCAGAGGCGGCGGCAGTATGCTTGAACTGTTAAGATATAATAAATTATCATATTCCGCTTTACTGTGTTTATTTTTTTTATCTTTTATGTAGGTAATAAATTTTATAATTATAATTTTGAATTTCATATTAAATATTCTCCTAAAACTGATTTACTTATTAGTGACGTATAGTTATTTTTATCAAAGCTGTTATTAGTAATTGCAACAGTCGGATTTTTGATAATTTTTTTACAGCATTCATTTGATACAGTCACACTCTCTGCCGTAAATGCCGGAATAAGCTTTTCTGCCGTCAGAGTTTTTACAGGCAAAAAACGAAAATTTTCAGGAATCAGCAAATGGAGATTACCATCGTTTATCAATGAAATTTTTTCCAAAATGCTTCTATCAAAAAATTCATTCAATTCACTAATATTCACAAGAATGACAGGCTTTCCCGTATAAATATCAATGATATTATTGCCGGTGTCAAAAAAAGCTTTTAAATTAACAGATTTATTTTTATATTTTATTTCAATATTATATATAAGCTCTTGAATTCCTTTTTTGTTGAATTTCCCGTTAAGAATATGCAACAGTATATATGCAAAAATAATAATTACAATTATTCCGGTTATTCCGATATCAAAATACATATATCCGTTATTATATAAAATTCGTTTTTCCTGAATAGTCATACTGATAAAAAAGACAACACCACCAAACAGCATGGTAACAAGAAAACTGCATGCAAGTCCCTTAAAATACTTTTTCGCATCAGTTTTCCCCAAAAGGATAAATATAATCACTGAATTTATCAGAAGCTTGATAAATATAAGAAATAAATCATAGGTTTCCGGCAACACAATTAAAAGAGAGGCAATTCCGCCTAAAACCGATGCAATTATAATTCGTACAGCAGTTGTCTCACACTTAATCAATTCAAGCGTTGTCAGGTTTATAAAAAAAGTAACAACTGCATTAAAAAGTATCAAAATATCAGCATATATAACCGGTTGAATAAATCACCGCCCCCTTTACAGATATCATTATATCAATTCACTGTATATTATTGTGTCGAGTTTTGAAAACATAAAAAAATCACCGCCCTGAATTTAGGAGCGGCGAACATAAAATTATTTAAGCTTACATTCAAGACAAACCCATCCGTTTTCGGTGCGTCTGTTTATAATATCAAAACCATTCTGTATAAGACAAGAAATAACTTCATCTTCTCTTATATCAATAATTCCGGAAACAATATAAACTGCATCCTCTGCAAGGAATTTCTTTACATCGGGTGTTAGCATTATTATTGCATCGGCAACAATATTTGCAGTCACAACCTCAAACTTTCCTGAAACTCTGTCAATGAGATTACCGACAATCATATTATAGGCAGGATATTCAAGACCGTTAAGCCTTCCGTTTTCAATTGCAACCTTAACTGCGAGCTTATCAATATCAACACCGATAACACTTTTTGCTCCGAACAGCATTCCGGCAACACTGAGAATTCCGCTTCCGCAGCCGACATCAAGCATACGGGTATCAGCTGTTATATAATTCTCAAGTGCTTCAAGACAAAGGCGTGTTGTTTCGTGAGTTCCCGTTCCGAACGCAATTCCGGGTTCAAGATTAAGCACTGCTCTGCCGTCAGCTTCATAATCATCAATCCAAATGGGGCGGATAAGAAGCTTATTTCCAACCCTTATAGGTTTGAAATACTGTTTCCAGTTATTCTCCCAATCCTCTCTTGCACAATTATCAAGTTCAATTTTATATTCAATTTGTTCAGCCGACAATCTGTCTTCAATAAACGAAATTGCTTCCTGCGGGTTTTCTTCGGGAGAAATATAAATATGAACAATACCGATGCTCCTGTCCTTTGCGAGAAGATCTTCATCAATAAGGTCAATTTTTGCAATTTCCATAGCCTCTTCTTCGAGATTGCTGTAATCCTCAATATATATACCGTAAGGAACAGTCATTGAAGCAATTGCACCTGCTTCATCAACCTTTTCAACAGGTACATTAATTTTAATTTCTGTCCAGTTTTCCATTATATCACCTATTAATTATTTATTTCATCATCAGAATTTTTTGTAATTATGCGGACATCCGTAGTAACAGGTTTTCTGCCGTGATTATAAAATTTTCTGTCATCAAGTGCCCACATTCTGCCTGTAAATTCACCTGCGTTGACATTTTTAAGTGCATCTGCAATTTCAAAAATATTAGCATCAAATGTATCTATTGCCGACAAAACCTCTGCTTCAAGAAACAAAGGTCTTACTGCCGCACCGTATTCGGGAATTCCGTGATGGGATATCAGCATATGTTCAATAAGCATCAATGTATCTTGGCTTATATTTTCCTTTTTGCCGATTTCGGCAATTGCCATAGCACCGCCGACAAGATGGCCCACAAGTGTACCTCTCACGGTATATCCGTCTACAAGACCTGTCGGAGCAATTGAAAATTCTTCGGTTTTTGCTATATCATGAAGAATTGCACCCGTTAAAAGTAATTCACTGTCAATAGATGGATAAATAATACTCACAGCCTGTGCAAGACGGCACAAGCTTAATGTATGCATAAGAAGACCGCTTATAACAGCATGATGCAATTTAAATGCAGCAGGAATATCCATAATCTTTTCTTTATATTCTTTAAGAACAGCAAGAGTCAGCTTTTTTAACTCACTGTCAGAAAAGCTTTCCGTAATTTCCGTTATCGCATCATACATTTCCTGACCTTTATAGGTTGCAGACGGCACAAAGTCACGAATATCAACATTATCAGTTTCATTAATCTGTCTGTATCTATCAATCTTAAACTGCGGCTGATTGTTATATAAGCTGAGAGAACCTCGGACACGGATAATTGTTCCGACTGAAGGCAGCTCACTCTGCCCTTCTCTGAAGTCCCAGATTTTCGCAACAACATCAGTTTCTCCGTCCGAAATAATTAAATCAAGATATGTAGAACCGTTTTTTGCAGATTTTTTATCACAGTTTTTAACAAGCACATAGCCCTGCAAGGTTCCGTTTCTGTCAATTTCTTCAAGTCTCAATAATATCACCCTATAAAATTTATAAAATTATTTTAACATAAACGATAAAATAAATCAAATATAAAAATCGGATTGTTAAAACTCAATCCGATTTTTACTTATATATCGGCAAGTGAGTGAAACTCATAGCCCTTTTCAACACATAAATCTATTATGTCAGCTAACGCTCCCGCATTATCTGAAGAAACCGAATGAAGCAGAATTACCGCTCCGGGATGAATACGTGACATAACGTTTTCCTTGGCATAGGAAGCACCCTTTTGTGCATTGATATCCCAATCCGCATAGGCAAGCGACCAAAAAACACATTTATATCCCAAATCATTAATTGCAGTCACAGCATATTCTGAATACTTACCCTGCGGGAATCTGAAAAACAATGAAGAATATCCGAATTTTTCTCGTATATAATCATCAAAGCCTTTGATTTCATCAATAATCTGTTCCTTATTCAAAGTTGAAAAATCAGGATGTGTCACACTGTGATTTCCGACAATGTGTCCTTCATTTATCATTCTTGCAATCAATTCGGGATTATCACGCATCTGCGGTAATGTGCAGAAAAAAGCTGCTTTTACATTTTTTTCCTTCAGAGTGTCAAGTATTTTTGCGGTATATCCGTTTTCATAACCGCAATCAAAAGTAAGATACAGTACCTTTTTATCTGTTTTATTATCAAGACACACAGCATCAAAAGAATTTTCATCAAAATATTTCTGAAAATCCGAGCTTATTTTGTGTGGCAATTCGTTTACAGCAACACCGTAACTGTGAGAAATCATTTTTTTTGACAAATCATTGAAATTAATACCCGAAGAATACTTAAAATCTATTAAATCAAGAGATGTTAATCCGGTATAAGTATTTGCAGACTGCTCTGAATTGACTTTACCGTAAAAAACTCTTGAATCCGATTTCTGATTAACAGGAATCTGTGTATTTTCAGAAGTTGCTTCTTCATTTAATTCTTCAGGCAAAGAAACAATCGACTCTGTTGCGGTCTCCGGATTTTCGAATTTTTGTGTTGTCATAATATCATCATTGTTTTTACAGGATGAAAACAGAAAAGTAAATAAAATAATAACTGATAATAAGCTGATAAATTTCATATTAATCACCAACAGTATTTTAACATAAAAAATAATATTTTCAAAGAAAAAAGCGGAATTAATTTTAAATTCCGCCGAAAAATTATTTTACAAGGTTCTGAACACCGTTAATTACACCGTCAAAAGCATCCAGAGCTTTATTTGCAGTCTTTCTTATTTTTTTCTTCATTGACTTATTATTACTCATAATTCCTGAACCGAGAAGCATAGTACCGCCGATTGCAATTGCAGCTCCCACATATTTCATTGTATCATTTTTATTCATATTCATTGTTTAACACCTCCGCAAATAGTATAATCATTTTCAAAAAAAATATTTACAATAAAAAAAATTGTGTTAAAATCAATATATAAAAAACATTAAAAGCGAAGGTTTTATTATGAATGAACTGAATATAGTGCTGATTGAACCTGAAATTCCGCAGAATACGGGAAATATCGCAAGAACCTGTGCCGCAACAGGTGCACGACTTCATCTTGTTGAACCAATGGGATTTAAGGTTGATGACAAAAAGCTCAAAAGAGCAGGGCTTGACTATTGGTATTTGCTTGATTTGACTTATTATTCTTCAACTGAAGATTTTTTTAATAAAAACAAAGACGGAAAGTTTTTTTATTTTTCAACAAAGGCAAAACATACGCATACTGATGTTTCATACCCTGAAAAAACATATATAGTTTTCGGAAAGGAAACCGCAGGACTTCCGGAAGAGCTTTTATATCAAAACCCCGAAACAACAGTGAGAATTCCGATGATATCCGAGGCAAGAAGCCTTAATCTTTCAAATGCCGTTGCAATAGGCACATATGAAGTTCTCAGACAATGGAACTATCCAGAATTACAGAATTTCGGAAATCTGCGAAAATTTGATTGGTAAAATTAAATTCTGTAAATTTTTTGTAAACTGATAAAATAATAATTGCAATTTGAAATAATATGTGGTAATATTATATTGATAAAAATATATCAGGAGGATATACTTATGGAAATCATTAATAAAATTGTTGAAATTATTAAAACCTTTATCCAGACAATCAAGGATCTTGTAGCTTCTATCAGAGCTGAAAACGACAAAAAAGACTAATTTAAAGGAGGTAATATATTATGGAATTCGTTCAGAAGATTTATGATTTTATTCTTTACATTGTAAACACAATCAAAGATCTTGTTGCATCACTTAAAGGTGAAGAAACCACAAAACCCAACGTAACACCTGATGAAAACGCATAAGTAAAACAGAAGTAAATTTTTACGATAAAAAAGGAAGTTGAGTAAAATCAACTTCCTTTTTATATTACTTCATAAGACCTTCAGCTACACACCAATTATGGAATGATTTAAGGCTCTGAAGTCTACCGGGAGACAGCTGCTGACCGCCTCTGTTGATAGGCTTCATACCTTCGATTCCCTGAAGATTTACAAGGTATTTGGCAGAACAGTTAAAGCCGTTATCAATAGCATTGTCAAGAAGAGTGATTTCATTATATCTCTTCTCGGCAAGTGCCATATCGCCGCTCATAAATGCTTCGTGGAATCGCTGGAAGAAAGCACCGCCACAGGAAGTGGGTGTTGCCATAACTCCCCTTGCACCGAGCTTATATGCTTCAAAAAGGAAAGGCATATTTGCCTGAATAAGACAAGAGCTACCCTTGTTATCAATCTTATCCTTGATACCGCCTTCAACGAGACAGGTACAGTCTTTTATACCGTAAATTCCGCATTCATTAACAAGTCTGCCGTAACATTCACCTGAAATCAGGTGAGGCTGAAAGCCGGGAAATTCATAGCAGAAAACAGGTAAATCGGTATAAGACTTGAGTTCACCGATATAGCTTACAAGTCTGTCGGGATCTTTTCCGAAACCCTTTGTTGTAAAAACGATTCCGTCAACTCCTGTAGCAGAAATTCTTTTAACTTCTTCAACCTGAGAGAACCAGGAAGGCTCAACATTTGCAGTTGCAACAACAGTTGTGTTTGCTTTATGCTTAACGGTAAGTTCGGCAAGCTTAACTCTTTCTTCAAGAGTAAGATTTACCATTTCAGAACTTCCGCAAACACAGAACAAGTGTTCAACACCCTGTTCAACCTGCCAATCAGCATACTCTTCATAAGCCTTATAATTAATGGAAAGGTCATCGTTATAGGGAGTGAGCATTAAAGAATAAATGCCCTCATAATTTTCTGAAAGCTTTGACATAATATTTAGGTAAAGTTATCAAAGAATGGTAACAGTACCGTCCTCCTCAACCTTAATTCTATCACCTGTCTCAACAGCATCAAGGAATTCATCACCAAGGCTGTCAATTGTGGGAAGTGAATTTTCTGTCCATATATCGGAAAGAATTGCACCTGCGGCTGCAAGAGAATCAATAGGCTTTGAGAAAAGAAGGCAAGCAGGGCTTCTGTCCATAGCAGTTGCACAGTAAAGAACCATACCGCCTGTGGTTGAGCCTATTGTCTGAGGAAGACAAAGAGCTGTGCCCTTCATGGGTTTTCCGAAAAGATCGGGATTGTTCTGATCACCGCACTTTGCGGTCTTATCACCGAACTGAAGACTCTTCTGGAAGCTTGCAAGTGTATTGAAACCGTTTTTGGTTACGAGTGCTTCTGCTTCACAAGAACCGGGAACTACTACACGACCTTTAAATGCTTTCATAATTATTTAACCCCCTTTGTGATGCAATCAAGTATTTCAGCATTTGTATAATACTTGGAAGTTGTATAAGTTCTGAGCTTATTAGAGTTTGTGATAACAGGCTTTTTGCCGCAAAGAGGATTATTCATATACATAAGAGGACAGATATAGCTGAGGATAACACCTGTCTTTTCAAGTCTTGCAGCATAAGCAGTTTTGTTGAATTTTTCAACAACTGTAGGTGCAGCAGTAAACACTGTAGGAATAACTACCTTGCTGTTACCTGCAGCTTTAAGACCTGCTTCAACCTTTTCGGTCCATTCAATAAGCTGTGAATATGTAAGATGAGGACAACCGATAAAGCAAAGTTTAGGTGTTGCATTCTTATCCTTCCAGATTACAGGATAGTTATTCTTAACTCTTTCAAGCTCAGCATCGTCAATCACATAAACCTGTGCATTTTCTGAAATAAGGCTTTCACCCATTTCAACTGCTTCGGGAGTGAGACCGTCAATGTGATAAAGACCGACAGCACCGTTTGATGCTGTTGCGGCACCGAAATCCTTGAGATATGCTTTTGCATCATCATTGAGCTCGTTACCTATCCACTTTGTAAGTCCCTTAACATAAGGAACATCTTCCATAACCTTCATACCTATAGCGGAACCGAGAACCTGTGCTTCGGGGATTTTTTCGGTTTTAACCTCTATAATCCAGGTAGCCTTTCTTCCTTCATCGGTAAGAAGTCCGAAATATGGAACATAACCTACGATTGAACCGAAAAGGTCAATGATGCCTGAATTTCTGTTACAGCGTGCACCGAGAACAGAGTTTGCAAAAACAACTGCACTGGACTCTGCCCATGAAAGAACATCACCCTTTTTGGGTGTGTTACCTACTTCGTCAAGATAGCAAGTACAAGTGTAAGCAGAATTACTTACAAGTCCCATTTTCTGAAGCTGTCCGTCATACATATCCTGTGCGGAATACATAAATTTCTTAAAAATAAGATTTTCAAGGAAGCTTGCAGGAACATTCTTATCAACAGGCTTAGGATCAACAGAAAACTGCTGACCTGAAACAACACCCGCATCAATAAGTTTATCCATAAGTTCATATACGGGCTTCATAACCTTAATACCGAAGCTTGTAACAAGATGGCCCTTATCTCCTGTAACAGGAACCATCTTGGTTGCACCGAAGGTTTCACCGTACATAACCAGTGTTTTCATAATTTTTGCCATTGTTTCTCCCTGTTCGCCGTTAAGTATGGCAAGCTGTTCGGGAGTAAGTTCAATTTTGTAATCAGCCACAAAACTCATCCTTTCTTTAAGTAATTATATTACTTACATTGTAATTATAACAGATGGATTTTTAATTGCAAGAATAATTTTTATGTATTTTAATAAATTGCTAATTTTTTAACAAAAAAAGAGTATCCTTAAAAAGGATACTCCTGAATTTTAACCGTATGCCTCATATGATGCTTCAACTGTGTTATCAGCAGACACTGTTGAAGGGAAAACAAAAACATTCATATCAACACCGGCTTCAATTCCGTCAACAACACCCTTATCGGTATATTGCCACATTATGAATTTGTAAATAAATGTCGGATAATCAGAATATTCGGCAAGCCAGAAATCAATGTCCTTGAGTGTATTCAGGTCATATTCGAAATAACCGATTTCTCTGTTAAAATAGATTATAACATCCCTGCCCGACGACTTGATTTCCTCACAGAAGGCTTTAGCACATAATGTAATTTCTTCACTTGTCATATTATCTGTTCGAGCCTGTGCATAATCAACATATTCCCAATCATAAGCTATCGGATAATCAAGCTGCATATCTTTTACAATGTCAAGCACAAACCTCGCTTCTTCTCTTGCTTCGCTTTCATTAATTGCCTGAGAATAAAAATATGCACCGACATCAATACCGGCTTTTTTAGCATTATTATAATTTTCTCTGAATTTTCCGTCTTCTTCCATAATGCCTTTCGAGCCGTATCCTCTGAAGCCCGCACGAAGCATAACAAAATCAATCCCGTCTTCCTTTACCCTGTTCCAATCGATATCGCCCTGAAAAACAGAGACATCAATTCCCGTGACAACAGAAAAAGAGGAATCCGCATATATCATTCTTCCGTTATCATCTTTTATGAAAAGCTTAGGATCAAGTTTACTTTCCTCCACATCCTTATGAATCGGCACAAATTCACCGTTGACATCCGTTGCATATATAGGCTCTGCAGTAGTTATTTCTGCTCCTAACGGGAAGAAAGAGCAACCGGATAAAAATAAAACAGAAATTAAAAGTAAAGCGATTATTCTTTTCATACGTTACCTCAAAAAAGCCTGCATAATTACATATATCGTAATTATACAGGCTTTTATCTTATTAATCAACAAACAAGTTTTAACATTTGATTAATTTTTACTGTTTTCATCGGGGATACTGCTGATATCATAAGGTGTTGTCTGATATACAAAGTAATTGAGCCAGTTGCAGTAAAGTAGATTTGCGTGTGCTCTCCAGCGTACAATGGGTTCTTTTGTCGGATCATCATCGGGGAAATAATTTACAGGAGCTTTAATATCAAGACCTTTGTTGATATCACGCTCATATTCTTCCTTCAGAGTAAGCGGATCATATTCGGAATGTCCCATAACAAAAACCTGCTTACCCTTTTCTGTGGTAACACAGTACACCCCTGCCTGTTCGGAGGATGCAAGTATTCTCAATTCGGGAATTCTTTCAATGTCTTCTCTTTTAACACTTGTATGACGGGAATGCGGAACCCAGAATTTATCGTCAAAGCCTCTGAAAAGAATAGACCTTTTATATTCAACGGTATGCTGAAAAATACCGAACATTTTTTCATCAAGCTCGTATTTATCAATACCGTAATGATAATAAAGACCTGCCTGTGCACCCCAACATATATGAAATGTGCTGTGAACGTGCTTTTTTGACCATTCCATTATTTCACAAAGCTCATTCCAATAGTCAACCTCTTCAAATTTCAGTTGTTCAACAGGTGCACCGGTAATTATCATTCCGTCATAATACTTATGCTTGACATCATCAAAGGTTTTATAAAAAGCAAGAAGATGCTCGGCGGAAATATGCGTCGGAACGTGGCTTGCCGTCATAATCAGCTCAAGCTCTATCTGCAAAGGAGTATTTCCCAGTATTCTTGAGAGCTGTGTTTCAGTTGCAATCTTTTTCGGCATCAGATTAAGCACAAGAATTTTAAGAGGTCGTATATCCTGTGAAATAGCTCTTGTTTCTGTCATAACAAATATATTTTCATCAGAAAGAGTCTTGACTGCAGGTAATTCATTGGGAATTTTAATCGGCATTTAATTGCTCCTTAATCAATATTATTAAGTGCCTGCTCAATATCATGAATAAGATCGGCACTGTTTTCAAGTCCGCAGGAAAGACGGACAAGATCAGAGGGCACTCCTGCTGCTGCAAGCTCTTCATCAGTCATCTGACGGTGTGTGGCATTTGCAGGATGAAGACAGCACGAACGGGCATCTGCGACATGAGTTTCAATAGCAATAAGCTTTAAAGACTTCATAAACCTCTCGGCTGCAGCTCTGCCGCCTTTTACACCGAAGCTGATAACACCGCAGGAACCATCGGGAAGATACTTTTGGGCAAGCCTATAATATCTGTCATTTTCAAGTCCGGAGAAATTAACCCAGGATATTTTATCATTAGCTTCAAGATATCTTGCAACTGCGAGAGCGTTTTCAAAATGACGCTTGATTCTTACATGAAGGCTTTCAAGACCGAGGTTAAGAATAAATGCACTCTGCGGCGAAGGAGTTGAACCGAAATCTCTCATCAGCTGAGCAGTTGCCTTTGTAATATAAGCACCCGCAAGACCAAACTTTTCAGTGTAAGTAATTCCGTGATAGCTTGCATCAGGTGTGCAAAGTCCGGGATATTTATCAGCATACCTTGTCCAGTCAAACTTACCTGAATCAACAATACATCCACCCACGGCAGCACCGTGTCCGTCCATATATTTTGTTGTTGAATGGATTACGATATCTGCCCCCCATTCAATAGGTCTGCAATGCACGGGCGTTGCAAAAGTATTATCAATAATAAGCGGTACACCGTGTCGGTGAGCGGCTTCAGCAAATCTTTCAATATCAAGCACCTTGAGAGCAGGATTTGCAATTGTCTCACCGAAAACAAGCTTAGTTTCGGGGCGAAAGGCTGCTTCAAGCTCTTCGTCGGAGCAATCGGGATCAACAAATGTGCAGGAAATTCCCATCTTCTTCATTGTAACAGAGAAAAGGTTGAAGGTGCCTCCGTAAATAGCTGAAGAAACAACCATATGTCCGCCGTTTTCACAGATATTGAAGGTGGAATAGAAGCTTGCAGCCTGTCCTGATGAAAGAAGCATAGCTGCACTTCCGCCTTCCATTTCACAGATTTTTGCGGCAACCATATCGCAGGTGGGATTCTGAAGACGCGAATAGAAATATCCGCTTGCTTCAAGGTCGAAAAGCTTACCCATATCTTCACTTGTATCATATTTAAACGTTGTGCTCTGAATTATTGGAATCTGTCGGGGTTCGCCGTTTCCAGGCGTATAACCGCCCTGAACACATTTTGTTTCAATTCTATGCTCTTTCATAGTATTACATCCTTTCGGGAGTCAGAATATATTCTTTATTTTTTTCAGCAGAAAATGAGGTAATATTTTCACAATATTCAAAGGAAGCATTTCCGTTATCAACGGATACCGTAAATCTGCCTTTTATAAAAATTTTACCGTCTTCATTTTTTGAAACAACAGCTTTTTTTAGTTTACCGTCACTCCAGAAAATACTCACATCACAGTTTCCTCTTGCAATAAGATGCTCTGCTTTTCCGTTTTTCCAGTCAGAGGGAAGGGCGGGAAGAAGATGAATGAGGAAGGTATTTTCTGAAAGCTTATTATGGCTTTGCAGAAGCATCTCCGCAATACCGGCAACAGCACCGAAATTGCCGTCAATTTGGAAGGGCGGATGTGCATCAAAAAGATTAGGATATACTCCCCCACCGCCGCTGTAACGGGTAACGAAGCCGTCCTTGACAGGTCTCAACAAGCGGTAAATAAGCTTTGCGGCGTGGTCGCCGTCAAGAAGCCTTGAGAAGAAATTAATCTTCCATGCAAGGCTCCAACCTGTTCCGTCATCACCTCGAAGCTCAAGAGTTTTCCTACAAGCTTCAGCCAGTTCGGGAGTTTTTTCAGGTGAAATCATTGTTCCGGGATGAAGACCGTATAAATGCGAAACGTGTCTGTGATGAGGTTCGGGAGCATTGAGGTCCCAGTCCCCTTCCCATTCACAAAGCTGACCTGCGTTCCCGATTTTCAGAGGTAGCAGCTTATTTCTTAACTCCTTCAATTTACATCTGAATTCTTCATCACAGCTGAGAATTTCTGTAATATCAATCATATCAGAGAAATTCTCATAAAGCATTTCAATATCCATTGCGGTGCCACGGCAAACCCAACCCTCATTTCCGCTATCATCACGGAAAGAGTTTTCCGGAGAGGTTGCGGGATTTGTCATAAGATATCCGTTTTCATCCTCAAACAGAATTGCGATATTAAAAAGACAGTTTTCTTTTATGATGTTATAAAACTTTTCAAGAAGAGCCTTATCCTGTGTAAAATTATAATATTCAACAAGATGCTTGCAAAGCCACGCACCGCCAAGCGGATATTGTGACCAGCCGCCGCCCCAACCGGGTGAGGTCCATAACCAGGGATTTGATATAGTATAAAGTGTCCAACCCGGAGCATTATAATAAGCTTTGGCTGTTTTTTGCCCATTTTCACTCAATGCACAAATAAAATCAGCAAAAGGCTTTGTACAGTCAGCAAGATTTACGGGTCCCGCACACCAATAGTTCATCTGAACATTGATATTTGTATGATAATCACTGTGCCAAGGAGCTTTATAATCCTTGCACCATAAGCCTTGAAGATTTGCGGGAAGAGAATTTTCAGGTCTGCTGCAGCATATAAGAAGATATTTGCCGTAATTGAACAAAAGCTCAACAAGACCTATATCGGATTTATTCTTATAGAATCTTCTTAATCTTTCAGGAAGACAAATATCTGCGTCTGAAGCTGTTTCAAGTTCAAAAACAGAACGGAAATACAACCTTTTATAATCCTCTGTATGCTTTTCTTTAATATTATCATAATCTGATAAATCAATCCTTGACGATTGCATTTCACAGACCTCAACAGGATTTTTGCCTTTGAAATTCTTACCTTGATCAAGAATATAATCGGTTGCAGCAGTGAAGCAGATTATAACCTCATCTGCACCCGTGACCTTCAGGGAGTTTTTATAAGGTGAAACCGAGCCGTTTACCGCCTGAACATTTATCTTTCCCGCGAAAGCCATATGTTCGGAATTGCCGTCACAGTGTCCTTTAAATAATATTGAATTTTCTGTCAAATCAAATTTTTCAATATGCTCAAGCTCATATGAAATATCAAAATTCAAAAATGCCGAAGCGGACGAAGAAATCTTTATAAAGACCGCATTATCAACGGCAGATGAAAAATATTCTCTGTTTATCGTTACACCGTTTGCATCAAAAGAATCTGAGCAAACAGCTTCACTGATATCAAGCTGTCTTTTATAATTTTTTACTCTTCCGAGACAACCGGCATATTTAATTTTAAGATTTCCGAATGTCTGATATGAGCCGGAATAAGCACCGTCAAATCCTCCGCCGTTATTTATAAATTCTTCATCAAGAAGCTTTGCGGCTTCAGAGTATTTCCTTTCATTAATAAGCCTTCTTAATTCAGGCAAATGCTTATATGCTTCTTTTTTATCCGCATCGGGATAAGGTGCACCGTTCCATAATGTAATTTCATTCATCTGCAGAACAAGCTCTTTTGCACCTGAATAAACCATCGCACCAAGTCTGCCGTTTCCTATCGGCAGTGCTTCTTCCCAGCATTTTGCAGGTTTTTTGAATAACAGTATATTTTCCATATGTATTATCACATCCTCGCATAATAATATCATTAAAAATTTATAAAGTCAAATCAATATAATTAATTTATTATATTATTCGCAGAACTGCAAAAAAATCCACGCAGAAATTCTGCGTGGACAAGGCTAAATATTTTCGTTTCTCAGCGTTTCTACAGTGTTGTCTTTATTTACCTTTATGACAGAATAAACCATACTTGTGACAACTATTATGAATACACTGAAAATTGCAATAAGGAATTTATCCCACGGCACGTAAAAGCTCATATAATAACCGCTGTCGGAAGCCACAAGCCAGATAACATAAGTGATTCCCAGCGACACGGGAAGCGAGAAGACAAGGCTTTTAAGACCGTAAAGAAGAGATTCGAAGGTCATCATTTTAACCATACCCTTTCTTGTAAGACCTACGGATTTAAGGGTTGCAATTTCTCTTCTTCTGAGTGTAATGTTTGTGGAAATTGTATTGAACACGTTAGCGGCGGCTATTAAGGAAATGAGCACTATAAAGCCGTAAGCTAACACCTTTGCTATTGTAACAAGTGCACGTGTGCTTTCAATTTCGGCGGCATAATCGGTTACACTTATATTATTGGCAGGACCAGCAATGTCCTTTTTCAGCTTTTCAATATCGTCTGCCACCTTTTTGTGCTCGGGTGTAATTATATAAATTTCGGATTCAGCGGGAACATCTGTAAGCACACTTTCTTTAACATACTCGGGATAAATAAGATTAGTTCCGTTGCCAACAAAATAGGGCTTTTCTTTAAGTGATGCACCGATTGAAATTTTCGGATAGCTTACAGCCTCACCTTCGGGAAGATACCTCTTCGTTGAATCGTCAAGCTCTTCACCCTCGTCTCGTCCGATATCATAGACATAGTATGTTTTTCCGTCTATGACTTCGGTCTGCCCGAAATAGTAATAGGTAATTCCGTTTTCGGTAAAAAACGGGAGAATTTGTGTAATTTTAAGGGTTGTAGGTATTTTCTTGCTGTCAAGGAACGGAACAATATAAACTCTTTCTTCATCACCAGTCTGATAGATATGAGTGTTTTTGTCATAAACAAGTGCCTTGGGGTTATTTTTATTGAAATAATCCTTTTCGTCAAGACCGTTTTCTTTGAGAAGATGTCTGAAAGAGGCATCGTCTATTATGTTGTAAATGAAGTGCTTATTGAGATAAGTTTTCTCTTCTTCGGCAAAATCCCTTTCGCGTTCAACCATATCCTGATATTCTTTCGAAATGAATTGTCTGTCAATGTCATGGTCTTCAGATTTCTCCTGCTTGAAAGCAATCTCTTCAATTCCCTCAATTTCTTTAGTTCCGTCAAAGAGCTTTTTTACCAATTCTTCGGTTACGCTAACGTCACCCGTAATATCAAGATGTCCTAAATCAAACATCTGAACCTTAACGTCGTAATTCATATCCTGGCTTTCGGCTTCAACAATATCCGTAAAATAAGCTGCAAGAGATGAAGCGGAAATGAAAAGCACTACGGACACAAAAAGAGAAAAGACAGTTGTGCGGTATTTTCTTTTGTTTCTCTTGAAATTCTTTGAAGAAAGGGTTGCTTCAAATCCGAAAAGCTTACCCGTAAGGGGTGATACCTTTACATTTTTTCTTTTGATTTTAATTTCATTAGTCTGTCTTACGGAATCTATGGGGTTGATTTTTATAGCCTTTCTTGCAGGTATATAGGCTGAAATAATAACCGTAACAAAACCGATAAGACTTGCAAGAATTACACCAAGAGGTGAAAATACGAAACGCATTTTGAGGTCTGTAAGGTCAGCAAGGAAGGTTGAGATTGAATCACTTAAATAGTAAAAAGTGACTGCAATTCCCAGACATCCTGCAATGAGACCTGCAGGGATTCCGATAATGCAAAGAACTGCAGCTTCGTAAAGAACAGATTTTCTTATCTGTTTTTTTGTAGCACCTATGCTTTTAAGAATACCGAACTGCCTTGTTCTTTCACTGACTGAAATTGAGAATGAGTTATAAATGAGAGATACCGAGCCGAATACAATAAGACCTATAAGTATGCTCATAAGCCCAATAGCAAGTACAGGAAAAGCGGAGTTAAAGCTCTGGAAGCTGAACATAAGAAGGTCGCTGTTAATTTGCGTCCGCGAAAGTCCAAGCTCATTTATTATATCTGAAGAATACTGCTCATACTTTGTGGGCTGCTTCAAAACAGAATAGATACTGAAAATACCGTTATTATCGGGTTCATTTAACGTATATGTAGTAAACCCCGGTGCTTCATAGTCTTCAATGCTTTCATCAGGACGAAGACAGAAGCCTACTATTGTATAGGTTTTCTCTGCAGTATTTATTAATACTTCCTGCGGTTCTTCACCGACAGGTGCACGCAAAGGCACCTCCTGTGTCAGCTTCATTCTGGCATCCCCGTCAAGGGAGACATATTCCTCATCGGAGATATTTATAAGATCAGCCAATTGCCTTTGACCGACCTTCAGTGCTATCTCCTGCCCAAGCTCAAGCTTTACTTCGCCATTGTAGTAAACGTGCTCCGACACCACGAGCTCATTACTGTTTTGGGGAAGTCTGCCTGAGGTCAGGTGTATTGGTATAATGTCTGTAAAACCATCCGGAATACCTGCAATATAAAGATACGGCTTATATTCATTAACAGAGCCAATTTCCGCATAGCCCACATCCTGAATATAGGTGTATTCCTTTACTCTTTCGTCTTCTGTTACGGTATCAAAATCTTCCTTTTCAACGTTGTTGAAGCCTACGTGATATTTGCCGTTATACATTTCGGCATAGCTTATAAGATAGCTTTCTACCGTTACAAAGGCTTCAATTGTTGCAGTGAACATAGCAACGGAAAGAATTATACCGATTATGGTTACAATTGTTCTTGTTTTATTCTCTTTCAAGGAACGGACGGTGAACTGCTTAAAAATATTCATAACATTCACCTCACTTATTAAGAAGTCGGTCGCTTTCGATTTTGCCGTCATTTATAGAAATGATTCTGTCCGCCTGCAAAGCGATGGATTCATCGTGGGTAATAATTATAAGTGTCTGTCCGTACTTCTTGTTTGAGGTTTTAAGAAGCTCAACAATTTCGTGACTGTTTTTTGAGTCAAGATTTCCCGTAGGCTCGTCAGCAAGCATAACCGCAGGATTGTTTATAAGGGCTCTTCCGATAGAAACTCTTTGCTGCTGACCGCCCGAAAGCTCATTCGGAAGATGTTTTTCTCTGCCTTTAAGAGAAAGAAGCTTTATAAGCTCTTCAAGATAAGCTTTGTCTACTTTCTTTCCGTCCATAAGTACGGGTAAAGTAATATTTTCTTTTACATTAAGAACGGGGATAAGATTATAAAACTGATAAATAAGCCCAACCTGACGTCTTCTGAAAATTGCAAGCTGATCTTCATTTTGTGCATACACATCCTGCCCGTCAAGAAATACCTTACCGCTTGTGGGCTTATCAACACCGCCGAGAATGTGTAGAAGTGTACTTTTTCCTGAACCCGACGGTCCGACAATGGCAACAAACTGACCTTTGGGCACACTGAAAGAAACATTATCGAGTGCTTTAACCTGATTTTCTCCCTCTCCGTAGATTTTGGAAAGATTTTCAATTCTCAATATATCCATATTGAATATCTCCTTTTCGTTTTGTAATTTCATTGTACACCGGTAAAATTACAATAAGGTGACTTTAATATTACAAAAACGTCACATAACCTGTTTATAAAGCTTAATAATAAATTCGGCACCGCCGTTTTCTCTGTTTTGTGCTTTTACAGTACCGTTATGTGATGAAATTATCATTTCTGACAGATTAAGACCGATTCCGAAGCTGTCCTTGGATGAATTTTTTCCTTTATAGAAACGCTCAAAAATATGGGGGATGTCGTCCTCATCAAACCCGTTTCCCGTGTCGCTGATTATAATTTCTGTATAAATCGGCGTATCGGAAGCTCTGACAGTTATAATTCCGTTTTCGGGGGTATGCTCCATTGAGTTTTTAATAATGTTTCCTATTGCTTCAACAAGCCACGAAAAATCACAGCAAATTTTTATATTATCAGAATATATTTCAAGCTTCTGATTTTTAATATCCATCGGGATTGTTACAGGCTCGCAGGCTTTTCTCAAAACAGAAAGTAAATCTGTTTCCTTCTTTTCGAATTTTACCGTACCCGCATCAATTTTTGAAATTTTCAGAAGAACCGTAACAAGATTTTCAGTTCTTGCAATTAATGATGAAAGCTCCATAAGAAGTTCGCATCTTTTTTCTTCCGTAAGCTCTCCCGAGCGAAGCAATGTCAGAATGATATTTATACTTGTAAGCGGTGTTCTTATCTGATGAGATATATCCGCAATTGCATCTGCGAGATATTCTCTTTCCTTTTCAAGGATATCTCTCTGATCGCGAAGTCTTGTAAGCATTTTCTGAACATCGCTTTCAAGAATTGATAGCTCTCCTTCATTGAAAGCATTTATATCTATACTATCAGCTCCGTGAAGTATCTTATCAATAGTATGCGACAGTTCATCAATTCTCTCATACCGTTTCTTTGTAAATAACAAAAAGCTGATTATAAGAAATGCACAGGCAGAAAAAACGCATATTGCAGCAACAGGCGAAATAAAAACAACAGCAATCCCCCAAAGAATTGAAATCAGTGTAATTATGACTGTGAATTTTTTTATTTCGGGATTATTAAAAAGCTTCATCTGTTTTCTCCCAGCTTATATCCGAAGCCTCTGACTGTAAGAATTATTTTCGGATTTGCAGCATCATCTTCAATTTTTTCTCTGAGTCTTTTAATATATACGGTAAGAGTATTTTCATTGACAAAATCGCCTGCAATATCCCATATTTCTGTCAAAAGCTTATTTCTTGTCAAGGTGACAGTCGGATTATTAAGAAACACAAGAAATAATCTGTATTCGAGAGCAGAAAGAAAAACATCTTTTCCGTCCTTTGTTACGATACCTTTATCCATATCAACGCTCACATTACCGAGAGTAATTATACTCTGGCTCTTTCCCGCTCTTCGCAGCACTGATTTTATGCGGGAAATAAGCTCTCTCGGTCTGTAGGGCTTTTCTATATAATCATCCCCACCTATATCAAGCCCTGTTACTACACTGAATTCATCAGAAGAAGCAGTGAGAAAAATCACGGGACAGTCGGACATACATTTGATTCTTTTACAAAGTGCAAATCCGTTACCGTCGGGAAGGAGTACGTCAAGCAAAATAAGGTCAAACTGCTCGCTTTCCGTTTTTTCTTCAGCAGCTTTACAATTCAAGGCACAAATGACATCAAAGCCTTCCTGCCGAAGAAGCTCCGTTAAATTTTTTACAATTGATATATCATCTTCAATTACGAGAATTTTTATCATAAATAACACCTCTTATTTGCAAAATATTTTATCATCCGATAAAAATAAATACAATATTTATTACGGAACTGTTATTTTGGAGACAAATTTATATAAAAATTAAATTACTTACATATAAATTGTAAACTTTTTCTCTGACACTTGAAAACATTTTATATTTTACTTATAATTTATATCAAGAATAATTTTGAGGTGTGCATATGAATAATAAATATCCGAATTTATTATCTCCGGGAAAAATAGGAAAAGTAGAATTAAGAAATAAAACTGTAATGGCTGCAATGGGTATGAGCCAGAGTGAAGGCGGTTTTGTAAACAAGGCTGTGCTTAATCACTATGCCGAGCGTTCAAAAGGCGGTGTCGGTGCAATTATAGTTGAAGTTACCTGTGTAGACTCCCCTCTCGGGCTTAACACAAAAGGTATGCTCGTTATTGACGATGACAAATACATACCCGGGATGACACAGCTTGCAGATGTAATTCACGAAGGCGGAGCAAAAGCATTTTTACAGATTTCCCATACGGGAAGAGGTGCAAGAAGAAAAATTATCGGTGCCCAACCCGTAGGCCCCAGTGCTGTTGCCATGCCTTATTCATATATGATGGGCCTTGCAAATGAAACTCCGAGAGCACTGACATTTAACGAAATAAAAGCTATCGAAGAAAAATATGCCCAAGCCGCATTAAGAGCTAAAAAAGCAGGCTTTGACGGTATTGAAATTCACGCTGTCGGATATTATCTCGGTCAGCAGTTCCTTTCAAAAACTGCAAATATCAGAACCGATGAGTATGGCGGATGCCGTGAAAACAGAATTCGATTTCATCTCAACATTATTAAACGAATCCGTGAGCTCTGCGGAGAGGATTTTGCAATTATCGTAAAGCTTTCAGTAATTGAAATGGGAAAAGACGGCGGTATTTCTATGCTTGACGGCTTATATTATTGTAAAAAGCTGCAGGAAGCCGGGGTTGATGCAATCGAAGTGCTTGCAGGTATATGGTCAAGCGAAGCAGGAAAAAATCAGAAGCCCGAATCTGCTTATTCTGACTGTATGGCAGTTGCACTGTCAATGTTAATGAAAGCAGGTCTTATTCTCACAACAGGAAAAAAGAAGGTAACACTTATAGGCGGAGGACGAGCACAGAATCCTATTGCATCTGAAAAAGCTCTGAAATCAGGTCAGTGTGACTTAATATTTATCGGTCACGGCCTACTTGCACAACCCGATCTCATAAATCTTATAAATGAAGACAGAGAAGATGAAATACGTCCTTGTATCGGTTGCGGTCACTGTGTCGACCATCAGTTGCAGCACGGTGAAAGAGCAATATGCTCAGGAAATGCTGTTCTTGCAAGAGGTGACAATGATTACACTATAGTCCCTGCTAAAGAAAAGAAAAGGGTTGTCGTTATCGGTGCGGGTGTTGCAGGTGTTGAAGCTGCAAGAATAGCAGCCAAAAGAGGTCATACAGTAGACCTTTACGACAAAGACAGTGAAATTGGCGGTCAGATGAATCTTGCCTGCAAGCCGCCTTATAAACAGCATCTCGGACTTATGAAGCCTTATCTTGAAAAGCAGCTTGAATTAAACAGAGTAAATGTTCATCTCGGAAAAGAAATTACCAAAGAAGATATACTTTCTATGAATCCCGATGTTGTTGTGTGTGCAACAGGAGTAAAGTCTATCGGACTGAATATCGAAGGCTCCCAAAGAGCAATAAATGCCAATGATATACTCAAAGGTGAAAAATGCGGCAAAAATGTTGTAGTAATCGGTGGGGGTTCAATCGGCTGCGAGACTGCCGAATATCTTGCAAAGCAGGGTAAAAAGGTAACAATTATTGAAATGTCTGACACTCTTGCAAGCAACACCGGAAAAACCGATCAGACAATTCTACTCGGACACCTCAAAGGTCATAATGTCAGAATTCTGACTGAATGCAAAGCAGATAAAATTACTGCAGCTGCTGTTTTATATAAAAACAAAAAAGGAGAAATTAATTCGGTAAAAGCAGATACTGTTGTAGTAGCCATCGGCGGAAAACCCGAAGCATCTCTTTATGAATCATTAAAGGATGAAATCAAAGAAATATATAACATAGGTGACTCAAATGGCGGCGGAATAATTCCGAATGCAGTTTTCGAAGGATACACCGTCGGAAATATGATTTAACAAACAGCGTGCAGATACTCTTCTGCACGTTTTATTTTTCCCGAGCATAATCAGCCTGTTTGAGTTTTTCAAGCAGTGCTTTAGATTAATTCAAAATCTGATTTATTGTAAATACTCTGATTTTGGGTTAATATTATATCAGACCGGTCAAATAATTTACGAGGTGATTTAATTGACAGTATATTTAGGTGAAAATATTAAACAGTTAAGACGGGAAAATGAACTAACTCAGGAAAGGCTTGCTGAATTTTTAGGCGTGACATTTCAAAGTGTAAGCAATTGGGAAAGGGGTGAAAGCTATCCCGACATTACAATGCTGCCTGAAATTGCTGAATTTTTCAATGTCAGTGTTGACAGTCTTCTCGGAATGAATAAGGCTGTTAAGGAGAAAAAAATCAACGAATACTTAAACCTTTACGATAATATGCGTTATAAGGACACTCCCCTTACCTTTAATAAATTTCAACAGGCTGCAAAGGATTTTCCCAAGGATTACAGAATACTGGTGCGATATATGGAGCTTCTTATGTGTGAAAAAACCTCAAAAGATGATCCTGATTATGAAAAGACTTCACGGGAAATTCTGAATATTTACGAAATAATTCAAAACAACTGCACAGACGACAGTATAAGAATGTGGGGAAAAAGACTTATTTGTCAGCATCTGCACACAAAATCGTATTACAAAGCGAATGAAGAATATCAGCTACAGGCTGAAAAAATTCTCTCTGAAATGCCTGATATGCTGAATACCAAAGATTATCTTTCCACTATGCTGATAACAAATAAAGAAAAACACTATGCGGCTTGCTCCGATGCCATTGAAAATTTTCTGCTTTTACTTGATAATACAGTTTCACACTATTGCTTTTATGATGAGAGCTTTTCCCCCGAATATAAAATTGAAGCAATTAATAAGCTCAATAAAATTAATGATACTGTATTTACGGACGGCAATTACGGAAAATTATGGTTAAATATGATATATAATCACGGACATTTAGGTCATTTGTATTTTGAAGTCAAGGATTATGACAATGCATTGAAGCATATTGAATTAAGTATTTCATATGCAAAGAAATATGACAGCTTACCTGAAACAACCGAACGAACAGCACAGTTTTTTGAAAACAGAATTTATGAAAAAACACAAAGAGGACAATCCAGGTGTCAGCGAATGAAATATCTTCTGACAGAAAAATACCCGTTTTCCGAAGAATTTAAAAGCACAGAAAAATTCACAAAACTCATTGAATCTCTTGAGAATTAACAGCTTATCTTTAATATTTTAAGTTATAGTCAGAATTTACAGCAGGATATATAATTAAAACAACCGTACAAAAGACTTAAAAATTTGTGCGGTTGTTTTAATTGTGTCTTGACAAATGTGCTCTAATGTGTTAGATTGAAATTACTCTAACGCGTTAGATAAAATGGGAAATAAATATGGATACACCAAAAGTTTTTGAAAGCGAATATCGATTTTGTTTAATTTTGTGGGAAAATGAACCGATAAAAAGCAGTGAGCTCGTTACTCTCTGCAAAGAGCAGTTAGGTTGGAAGCCCACTACAACATACACTGTTATCAAGCGTTTATCTGAAAGAGGAGTGCTCAAAAACGAGAACACCATTGTTTCCTCATTGGTTTCAAAGGATGAGGTTCAGGCATCCGAAATCAATGAAATGGTCGAAAAAACCTTTGAGGGATCGCTCCCTGCATTTATTGCTGCATTTACAAAGCATCAGAAAATTTCAGAAAAGGAAATCGATGAAGTCCAGAAGATGATTGACCGTTTCAGGAAAGGAAAATAAAAATGGCGGATATATTTTTGAAAATTGTCAATATGAGTGTTTCTGCAAGCTGGATTGTTTTAGCCGTGCTTTTATTCAGATTTTTACTTAAAAAAGCACCGAAATGGATAAATGTCCTGCTGTAGGGTATTGTTGCAGTCCGCCTTATCTGTCCTTTCTCCTTTGAAAGTATCTTCAGTCTAATTCCGAGTGCCGAATTTATACCGCAGGACCTGATTCATTCAAATTCATCAGTTGAAGTAAGCGGTGCTGAAATTTTCAATTATGTAGGCAACAATCCTGTATGGTATAACTTAGGAATAAGAGACGGCAGTCTGGTGTTCACCGAAATAACGCAACCAGACGGCAATTATGTTAATCCTTTGCTGATTATTACATACATAGCTGCTATAGTATGGATTGCCGGTATTGTTGCACTTTTGATTTATACTCTAACAAGCTTCTTAAAATTAAAGAGTAAAATCGGAACGGCAGTTTTGCTTCAAGATAATATTTATCAGAGTGAAGCTGTGGCAGCCCCTTTCGTCCTCGGCATAATCAGACCGATAATCTATTTGCCCTTTGATATGAATGAAAAGGATGCAGAGCACGTTATTGCACATGAGCGGGCACATATACACAGAAAAGACCATTTATGGAAGCCTCTTGGCTTCTTGATTCTTGCAATTCATTGGTTCAATCCTATGGTTTGGCTTGGCTATATTCTTCTTTGCCGCGACATAGAGCTTGCCTGTGATGATTAACCCGATAGTAATGCCTCATTCAAGCTATTATTATAACATAAATGAATACTATAAGAATAAACTGACTGATTTATTCTGGGCTGAAATTCCTGTTGTTCAGCTTTCAAAGCAGAGTGCAGCAGCATCGTTTTAGTACCGGATAAGGCAACTCTTTTCGGCTATTGGGGTGAGCAAGGGATAAATTCACCTTATGCACCTAAAGAAAATTCAGCTTCAGCAATATTTTAATCAACGATAAATATTTAAATAATGAAATCGTCGGCGAAATTTAGTTCCCTGCAATTTTTCAATTTTTGTCCGGATTGATTTTTTGTAAAAAAAATAGTATAATTACTGACAAAGCTGTTGAAAGGGACGATTGCCGTGCTCAATATTGCTGTTTGTGATGATGAAGCTGTTGAAATTGAATATCTGAAAACGCTTATCAAAGAATGGGCAAATACAACAAAAAAACTCGTAAGCATTTCAGACTTTGAGAGTGCTGAAGCGTTTCTTTTTAAGTATGAGGAAGATAAAAGCATTGATATTCTTCTGCTCGATATTCAGATGAAGGCTATGGACGGTATTAAGCTTGCCGAGAAAATACGTGAAAACAACAGCAGTGTTCAAATAATTTTCATAACCGGCTTCCCGGATTACATTTCACGGGGATATGATGTTTCGGCACTTCATTATCTGATTAAGCCTGTTGAAAAGGATAAGCTTTTTGAGGTTCTTTCAAAGGCTTGCGACAACCTGAAGAAAGAAGAGAAATTCGTTCTTCTTTCCGTTGATAACGA
>JAZSJT010000094.1:0-70401 GCA_045534425.1 Acutalibacteraceae bacterium
TTCCGTCCGAAAGTCCCGAAACAGACTGCGAAAATGAGATAAGATTACCGACAGCATCATACTCGGCAGTGCCCGAAGACGAACCGGCTGTTACTGTTTTAAGATTACCTGCATCGTCATAGGTATAATAAGCAGTATTGCCCGATGAGTCTGTTGAAGACAGAAGCTGTGTGCCGTCAGTTGTATATACGGCTTGTTCACTTATAAGAGTTTTTGTGCCGTCAAAGGCTATTTCTGCGGTTACGTTACCGAACTCATCTGTTTCGGAATATATGCTTCTTTTGCACTGAATACAGATGCATGCTTCTTCACTTTCACAGGTGCAACTGCATTCATATTCGGGGCATTCCTCACAGGGGCAAAGACTGATAAATTCTTCCTCCGTTGTTTCTTCCTCTGCAGTTTCCTCTTCGGGGAGCTCTTCCTCCGGTGCGGTGATTTCATAAAGGATATTGCCCTCACCGTCGGTAATTGTAAGGATGTTTCCCTGACTGTCAAAGGTCTTTATCTGTGTTTCGCCGTAATTGTCGGCGAATGTTCTGACGGTATCAGAATTTCTCGTAGCTGTCAGTATGCTTCCCGTTATATATGTTTCATTTTCTGTGTTATATGCTTTTTCGGTGAGCTTACTTATATAACCGCCTGTATATTCCATTTCAAGACGGGTGTTATCTATATTCTGAACACAAATCAGATTACCGGCACTGTCATATGAAAATGAAATGCTTTTGCCGTCGGGGAAAGTAAACTGTGTCAGCTTGTCTCCCGTATATGAAAAACTGACTTCAAGCGGCTGTGCTTCATCGCCGTCACCTGAAATTATTGCCGTACCGTCACTGCGGTATGCCTTTATTTTAGTAAGCCTGTTGTTTTCATACGTGAAACGGAATTCATTTCCCATTCCGTCTGTAATTTTTGAAATTGCTTCGGGTAAATTTGATGCAACAAACATATAGTCTATATTAAGACCTGATGTGCCTGACGGATTTTTCTTTTCACGAAGCCTTCCGAATGCATCATATTTGCATATATCTCCGTTACTTTCAAGCACAATATACTGTTCGGGAACACCCTGTGACAAATCATAATAATCAATATATCCGTCAGGTGTTTTCCATATTTCTGTGTCTGAATATCCGTATTTTGATATCCATTTTTGTTTATAAGGAAATTCTGCTGCTTCTTCATCGGAAATATTTTCTGATATGATGAATATTTCGCAATTACCCTCACCGTCAAAAAGATACATTTCACGACTATCCGTATATTCAATTTCACAGATAAGCTTGCCATAATTCGGAAGCCATCCGTCACCGTAAGCCTTGCTGTTTATTCCGTCTACCCCTTCAAGAAATCTTTGTACCGACGAATTGAAATTGAATTTTATATCAACGGGATATATATTTGATGCTACCGTTAACACATCAAAGCTGTGTTGGGGTAGGAGTGTAAAATCATTAAAGCTGAAAACGCCCGCTCTGCCTGCGGTTTTTGAGTGCGTACCCGAAAAAACTGTTATTTCTCTCATATATTCGTTTTCAATGCCGCTTTCGCTTTTCGGGATATCAAGATATACCTCATTTGCACCGAAAACACCGATTTCAAGAGACTGGAAAATTAATACTGCAGATAAAAATACAGATATAGCTTTAATTACTCTTTTTGCTCTGTCCGTCATTTTCAAAAACCTCCGTGCTGTTAATTTGACAGTTAATCTTCTGTTTGTTTTTTCGTCGAGATGATAAAAACATATCCCACTGAAACGGCACACATACACATCTCTCCTGACTTTCTGTATTAAGCAGAATTTTTCCACTCAATATATAAGTATAGAAAAATGTATATAGTAACAGACAAAGGTTGGTTGTTTTCAGAATGTTTACAAAAAAGCAAAAAAGAAAAAGAAGGTGTCCCAAAAACGGACCCTTCTTTTTCTGTTAATATTAATTATTCAAGCTCAGCGAGCTTCTGCTTGAAGTCTTCAACTCTTTCTGCAACGTTTGTGATTCCCATGGAATCAGCGATTGTTTCAATGAAGGGAAGAGCCTGTTCAAGAGTGAAAGGTCTGCCGATGTCGAGCATGGGATGGTCCTTTGCTTCGGGAACGAGTTCGAAAAGGAAATCTGCAGTCTTGGGATTGTCAAGAAGCTCGCCGATTGTTGTTTCTTCAAATGAATACTTTGCCATAATAAAAATCTCCTTTAGTTGTTAAATATTAATTCACAGATATTTTTTGATAATATACTCAAAAAATGCAAGAAAATTACATTTTTTCAAGCTTCATAAAGTCAACCTTTTCAAGAGGTGTGTGGGGGAGCTCATCCATAAAGATGATTTCTCTGGGAATGGAGAACTGGTTGAGGTTCTTTGCACAGGCTTCTGTGATTTGCTTCTTGTAATCCTCTTCGTTACCCTTTATTTTGAGTGAAGCGTAAAGTCTTACGAGAGGCTTGCCGTCTGCAGTTTCACCTCTTACCGCACAGGATTCCTTGATAAAGGGAAGTGTGTCCATAAGGTTTTCAATGTCAACGGGATATACATTGTAGCCTGAAATGATAATAATTCTCTTCTTTCTTCCGTAGAAATAGAAGAAGCCGTCCTCATCCATATATCCGAGGTCACCTGAAAGCACCCAGGGAGTGCCTTCTTCATCATAGTAAATACCTGCATCCTTGGGGCCGTCCTCTGTGAGATAGCCTTCCATCATGGTTGAGCCTGAAATAACGATTTCGCCTACTTCGCCAACGGGAACTGCTTTGTGGTCGTCGTCCCAGATTTCCATGCGAAGCCCTTCAAGGGGTTTACCTATTGAGCCGTCCTTATATACCCAGTTTGTGTTTACGCAGCAAACCGAACCCACTTCCGTAAGTCCGTAGCCCTGACGAAGACGGGCGGATGTTCCGTTTCTTTCAAGCATACCGTTGAAGGCTTCAAGGAATGCGGGGGAAAGGTCATCGCCGCCTACGAACATCATACGTGTGTTCTTAAGGTGGGGACCGTCGAAGCCGGGGGTATTGTAAAGCTTCTTGAACATATTGGGAATACCGCCGATGCCGACAACATTATTTTTCTTGTAAAGCTTAAGTACAAGCTTTGCATCGAACTGCATAAGAGGAATGATTCTTCCTGCGTTACAAAGAGCCATATGACCCGCAACAACAAGACCGAATGCGTGGAAGAAGGGGAGAATGATAATTTCTGCTTCTTCACCGGGATATTCAATATGGTCTATGTAGCCGAGCTTATGTACATTTTCATTGATAGCCTTATTTGTGAGCTTTATTGTTTTGCTCTTTCCGGTTGTGCCGCCGCCGTTAAGATAAACCGCGATATCGTCACAGTTATTTACACAGCCTTCAACTGTTCTGCCTTCATACTTTTTAACAACATCACAGTAAAGGGTTGCATTTTTATAGCCGAGGATTTTTTCAAGAAGTGCTTCACCCATACCTGCTGCTGCTTTTTTTGCGGGAGCTGCATAGTCGGAGCAACGGCAAAGGAGAATGGGAAGCCCGAGACTGTTTACAGCATCAACATTGTGCTGCTTGAGACCTAAAAGCCCCAACACCATAATGCCCTTTGAGCCTGATTCCTTAACGGTTTCAATGAGAGCTTCATCGGGAAGCAGGGGATGAAGGAAGTTTACTATTACACCAAGCTTATTCAGAGCATAGAATGCTGTAAAGCTTTCAATGTCTGAGGGTACGAAAATAGAGTAAACATCGCCTTTTTTTAGTCCGAGGTCCTTCTTGAAATAGCAGGCAAGTGCTTCAATATCACAGATGAATTTTGATCTCATAACCATCTCGTCCATATGCTGAGCCTGTTTGTAGTCACCGTATCTTTCGGTTGCGGCAAGATAGAATTCATAACAGTTATAGTTTTTTGATTCTATCATATTGGAAAAAGGTTCTGTGTTCATTTATTTTTATCTTCCCTTCGGTTTTTTACAGATTATCAGTCTGAAATTTTGTGTCCGTTTTTGAGTTCAATGGTTCTTCTCATAAAAGGAATTCTGAGAACACCTTCAAACTTATCACCGTTGAATGTAACTTCTGCTTCAAGCTCTTTGCCGGGGAGCATTGTGATTTCGCCCTTGCCCTTGAGAGTGTTGCCGTTTTCAACGATGTCGTAAGTTCTGATTTTTACATCCTTAAGCTTGTCGGGGAGCTGGAAATCAATGTCATATTCGCCGTCTTTGTCTGCGATAACAACTGTGATGTCTCCCTTGAAGATCATCATATTTACGGATGTAACCCAAGTACCTAAGCCTATCATAGGAAAAGCCTCCTTTAATTGTTAATAATTAATTAAATTATATCATTAAATTAAAGGGAAGATATGAACAATTTGTTAATATTGTGTCATTGATTTATGATTTTTTTGCTGTTTTATTGTGCTGCGAGTTTTTCCAAAGCCATAAAGTCTACTTTTTCGAGCGGAGTGTGAGGAAGCTCGTCCATAAATTCAATAACTCTCGGAACGGAGAATTTGGAAAGATTCTTTTCACAGGTTTCTGTGATTATCTTCTTGTATTCTTCTTCATCACCCTTCTGTGAAAGTGAAACATAAAGCTTAACAAGGGGTTTACCGTCCTGTGTGCCTCTTACTGCACAGGATTCCTTGATAAAGGGAAGTGTGTCCATAAGATTTTCAATGTCAACAGGATATACGTTATAGCCTGAAATTATGATAAGTCTCTTCTTTCTTCCTGCGAAATAGAAGAAGCCGTCGTCATCCTTGTAACCGAGGTCACCGGAACGAACCCATTTAACACCGTTTTCATCGGTGTAAAGACCTGCATCCTTGGGACCGTCCTTTGTGAGATAGCCTACCATTATTGTGGGACCTGAAATTACGATTTCACCGACAGTACCGTTAGGAACCGGTTTACAGTTGTCATCCCAGATATCCATAATAACACCTGCAAGGGGAATGCCTATGGAGTTGTCCTTGTTTGTGTCGTTTGTATTTGCACAGCAGACGGAACCTACTTCCGTAAGTCCGTAGCCCTGACGAAGACGGGCTTTTGTACCGTTCTTATCAAGCATTTCGTTGAATTCATTAAGGAAAGCAGGAGAAAGGTCATCACCGCCTGCAAACATAAGACGGGTGTTGGAAAGATGGGGACCGTCAAAGCCGGGAGTGTTATAGAGCTTCTTGAACATTGCGGGAATGCCTACAATACCCGAAATTCGGTTCTTTTCGTAAAGCTTTACAACAAGCTTTCTGTCAAACTGCATAAGGGGAATGATTCTTGCAGCATTACACATTGTCATATGCATAGCGACTACAAGACCGAATGCGTGGAAGAAGGGAAGAATGATGATTTCGCCTTCTTCACCGGGATCAATTATGTGGTCGATATAACCGAGAGCGTGAACGTTTTCGTTTATAGCCTTGCTTGTGAGCTTGATTGTCTTAGATTTTCCTGTTGTGCCGCCGCCGTTGAGATAAACTGCAACGTCACTGCCGTTGTTTTCAATAGTGGGAACGGTTCTTCCGTGATACTTTTTTACAACATCCTTGTAAAGTACTGCATTTTTGTAGCCGAGGATTTTTTCAAGAAGTGCTTCGCCCATACCTGCTGCCGCTTTTTTTATGGGAGATGCATAGTCTGAACAACGGCACAGAAGAATGGGAAGCCCTGTTTTGTTGACGGCTTCAACATTGTGCTGTTTAAGACCGATAAGTCCCAATACCATAATTCCTTTTGAACCGGATTCTTCTACGGTTTCAAAAAGAACCTCGTCGGGAAGAAGAGGATGCACAAAGTTTACGATGACACCGATTTTATTCAGAGCATAGAATGCAACGATGCTTTCAACGTTTGTGGGAGTAAAAATTGTGTAAGCGTCGCCTCTTTTAAGACCGAGGTCTTTTGTGAAGTAGGTTGCAAGTGCTTCGACATCGGCAATGAAATCACTTCTTTTGCCTCTTTCGTCCATATGCTGATAGGCATCATAGTCACCGTAAATTTCGGTGGCCTTGAGGAAAAACTCATAACAGTTGAGTTCTCCTGCCTCAATCATCATATTTTGTGCTTTGTCGTCACGGAATCTGTTTTCTGTCATAATTTCAGTCCTTTGAATTATTAAGCTCTATTAATTATAAAATAAAAAAGCCTTATTACTATTCTACTAAACATATGTCGGAAAATCAATATATTTTAGACATTTTGTGCAGAATATTCGAATATGGAGTTTATTCAACGAACCCATTGGAACTGTTTGAATTCTTATTAAAAGTTTGTTCATAATCAACATTTATTCCTTCAGCCTTTTGTGTGAGATGTTGACAGAAGACTTTTCAAAGTATATAATTGTTCTGCACAGCGTTCATAAATTATCTGAAATTTTATCATAATAAGGAGAGATTATACCGGATGAAAAAGATTTTTTCTCTGCTTTTAGTTTTTGTGCTTGCTTTTCTGATGAGTTCCTGTATAGCATATTTACCATTTGAAGAAATGATAGGAAAAAATGAAGAACAATCCACGGGTTATGAATATGTCACACAGGCTTCCGTTGATAATACCACTGTCATATATATTGAAAACACAACAGGTGCTCCAATTGAAAACACAACGGCTGCAGAGATAACAACCCTTCCTGCTATTCCGGAAAACACAACGGGCATAACAGCTGTTCAGCCGCAGGAGATAACCACCGCTCCTGTCGTAATTCCCGAAGCTACAACCTCCGAACCGGTTTCTGAAAATAAGGATTATTCGTCTTACACTAAAAAACAGATATTGAATGAATATGAAGCCGCACTCACTAAAACGAGAGAATATAAAGGCTCTCTCTCGGTAAATCATACCGAGAGCTTCTCGGCTGATATAAAGGATGCTCATCCCGGCGGAGCTTTGACAGAGCTTCTTGCAAGCAACATAATAAAGCTCGTAGGCAGTGAAGGTCAGCAGACTCTCACATTCAACGGCGGCACTGCAGTGAATGCCGACGGAGAAACAGTCCCCGTTCTTCTTCCCCAAAGAACATCCTATTCACTTCCCGCAGAGGGTGTAAGCAATGCAACCATAGAAAAATCGGGAGATAAAATTCATATAAGAATTGTTCTTGTTTCCGAAACGGTTTCTATGGGTGAAGCTCCGGTTTATAACTCAAAAGCAATAGGCTATCTTGATACATCAAATATGGATTTTAAGATTATAACAATAAGCCGTGTTGATATAACCTATCCCGGTTCGGTTATTGATGCATATATCCGGGAGGACGGATTTGTTGACAGTGTTACATACACAATCAATATGAGCACCTATGCAGAGCTTTCGGGAATGGGGATAACAGGCTACGGCACTCTTGAAGGAGCCCAGACTGAAAAGTGGCAGCTTAATTATTGATTATGAATTAAAAAATGCTTGAGTTGTGAAACTCAAGCATTTTTGTCTTATTGGCAACAGCAGTTTTCTGTGGGCTCGGGGAAGGATTTCCTTTCTATTGAAGCACCGAGAGATGTTAGCTTTTCAACAACATCCTCATAGCCTCTGTCGATATGGCTGATGTTTTCAATAATTGTTTCACCATCTGCACAGAGTCCTGCAATAATCATTGCAGCACCGGCTCTCAGGTCGTCTGCCTTTACGGTTGTTCCTGTGAGTTTTTCAACCCCTGTTACAACTGCAGATTTTTTGTTTTCGGCAACTTCAATGTTTGCACCTAATTTTTTGAGCTGCTTCACATAACGGAAGCGGTCTTCCCATATGCTGTCATTTACACCGCAGGTGCCTTCACTTATGGCAAGAAGAGTGGTAAATTGGGGCTGCATATCTGTTGGGAAGCCGGGATGCGGAGCCGTTGTTATGCCCACAGCATTAGGTCTTCTGCCTGCAAGAACCGTGATTGAGTCAAAGTCTTCTTCAACAACACATCCGCATTCTCTGAGCTTTGATGTGATATAGGAAAGATGCTTGGGCTCTATGTGTGTTATTGTAACAAAACCGCCTGTTGCTGCCGCTGCAACCATATATGTGCCTGCTTCAATTTGGTCGGGAATTATGCTCCATTCACAGCCGTGAAGCTCTTCAACACCGGTAATTTCAATGGGAGCACTTGAGCCTGCCCCCTGAATTTTTGCCCCCATAAGGTTAAGGAAGTTTGCAAGGTCAACAACATGGGGTTCTCTTGCGGCATTCTTGATAACAGTTTTTCCCTTTGCAAGAACGGCGGCTAAAATAGCATTTATTGTTGCACCTACAGAAACCTTATTGAAGTTAATGGTTGTTCCGACGATTTCATCTGCCGTTGCTTCAACGATGCCGTAGGAGTTCTTTGCGGCCTTTGCGGGCCCTATCGTAACGGTAGCAGTTCCTGCTCCCTTAATGTTTGCACCCATATTGTTGAGAGTTTCTGCCAAAGCAATAAATCCCTCATCTGTTGATGCGTGATTTATAACCGTTGTGCAGCTTGAATTGAGTGCCATAAGCATAAAATTAAGAGTGGCGGATTCTGAATGAGTATCAAATTTTATATCTGTGTTGGTTTCAAGAATAGCTGTATCAAGCTTGCAGCCTGCAACGGTAATTGTTTCCGTTCCGCCGCCCTCGATGTTTGCGTTTCTGGCTTTAAGGTCAGAGATTACATCCTTGATGATTTTTTCTGTTGAAGCATTACGGATTATTGTGGTGCCGCTTGATTTTATTGCGGCAAGAATAGCATTTAGTGTGGCAACAACTGAAGGCTTTTTCAGTTCAATCTCAATGTTACCCAGTGTTCTTGTATTTGCACCGAGTTCTTCAAAAGCCTTGAGGTGCATATCTATGGGGCGGACATTTCCGAAGCTGCAGCCGCCGGGCATAGCAACTCTGGCAGTTCTGAATCTTCCTAAAAGTGAGCCTATGAAATAATATGAAGCACGGAGCTTGCTGGAGAGCTCATAAGGAATATCTTTTGAAACAACATCAGTTGTATCTATTTCAAAAACCTTTTCTCCGAGTTCATTATAAGTTATTTCTACTTTTGCACCGAGATGTCTGAGAATTTCAAGAATAACGAGAATATCATCAATATCCGGAACATTTTCAATTATGAATTTTCCTTTTGCAAGGATAGTTGCGGGAAGAATGGCAACCGACGAGTTTTTTGAACCGCCGATTCGAACCGTTCCTTCAAGGCGTTTTCCGCCATGAATCACGAATTTATCCACAAAAGCACTTCCTTAATCCTTTAATTTATATAAAAACAGGTAATTTTCATCATCAGTGACCGTATTTTTACGGTCGGAGCTTCGGGTGAGTAAAGCTTTCACTGAATTCACCCGCACACCGATTAAGTATAGCATATATTATGAGATAAATCAAAGCATTTGATGAAAAAAAATGCAAAAATATATATTTTATGAAATTTTGCTAAATTTTATATTTTGATTTTGTTAATTCCTGTATTTAATGCGAAAGTGTTTCCGTTTATTATGGCTTCGGCTTTTGTATTTTCGGGAACTTCAAAGGTATAAAGCACACCGTCCTCCGTTTTCTCCCATTTTGAATAAACCCTGCCGTTTTTTGTTTCAATTGAGCCTTCGGCAAAGGAAAGCTTATCGGTAGTCACGGGAGCAAACATAAGGTCAGAAAAGCCTGCAGTACCGTCTTTTTGTCTTATACCGCACATCTTTTCATACATCCAGTCACCTACGGCACCGTATGCATAGTGGTTAAAGGAGTTCATATCGGGTGTTGCAAAGGTTCCGTCGGGCTTATAGCCGTTCCAGCGTTCCCACATGGTTGTGGCTCCCTGTGTTATGGGATAGCACCACGACGGGAATTCGTCTCTGAAAAGAAGCTCGTAAGCAAGCTCGTTTTCACCGATATCCGATAATACGTGAAGAAGATAAGGTGTTCCGACGAAACCTGTTGTGAGATGTCCGAAGGATTTAACCAGCTTTGTCAGTTGCTCTGCAAGAGGTTCTTTTTTGTTATAAAGACCGAAATGAAGTGCAAGAACACAGGCTGTCTGTGTGTCACATATCATTTTTCCTTCTTCGTTTATGTATTTCTTTATAAACGAACGCTTGATATTTCTCTTTAAGTTTTTGTAATATGTGCAATCAATTCCGAGAACCTCTGATGCTTTTATAAGAAGTGAGGTTGAATAATAGAAAAATGCAGAGCCTATGATATCCTTAGTTGTTGCTCCTTCAACCGCTTCCTTATCCGGAAGGTCAAGAGCAAGCCAGTCACCGAAATGCCAATGTCCCTCATAAAGGTAAGGATCGGTTGAAGCACCTTCATCGGGCTTCTTTTTAAGTGCCCAGCTTCTCATAAAGTCAACCCAGTTTTTCATAAGAGAATAATTCTCTCTTAACAGCTCCTTGTTGCCGTATGTGAGATATATCTGCCACGGAAGAATTGTTGCAACATCCGCCCAGGCGGAGGAACCGCCGTGGTCGTCATATTTTGTGGGAACAAAAGAGGGGATTGAGCCTGATTTTTTCTGCATTGCCCGAAGGTCGCCCATCCACTTTTTGAAGAACTTTTCAACGTTGAAGTTATAGCTTGCAACCTTGCAGAAAGCCTGTGCATCACCTGTCCAGCCGAGTCTTTCATCTCTCTGGGGGCAGTCTGTGGGCACATCAAGGAAATTTCCCTTTTGTCCCCAAATTATATTATGGAAAAGCTGATTTATCATATCGTCGGAACAGTTTATATATCCCGTTCTTTGCATATCCGAATGAACAACAATGGCAATAAATTCGTCCGCACTGTTGACTGTCATTCCGTCGACAGCAATATAACGGAAACCGTAGAAGGTATAAAGGGGCTTTATTAAATGAGTTTTTCCGTCAGAAATGACTTTCAGCTCTTGTTTTGCCGAACGAAGATTGTCCGTATAAACATTTCCGTCCTTTGTAAGCTTTTCGAAATGGCGGACGGATACCGTATCTCCCTTATTCCCCTTGAAATAGAAGGAAATATAACCGGTAAGCTCCTGTCCGAAGTCGATAACCGTATCGCCCTCAGGGGTGACGATAAGCTCTTTTCCTCTTATTACCTCCTGTTCGGTGATAAACTCACCCTCCTGAGGAATAAGAGTGTCCTTTGTGTAGGGGATAACCGCAGCCGGAATTTCTTTTCCTGCTTTGAAGGTATAGTCAACGGTTTCGCCGTTATACATATGATTGTAGCGGACCTTGTTTTCCTTTGATGTCCATGTACCGTCGGTATAAATGTTTATTTCTTCACCGTTTTCATAGGTGAGTTTAAGAGATGCTATAAGAGCCACCGTATCGTGATTGATTATTTTTGAGCTTAAATCATACCACTTGTGAAAACGCCAGCCTATACCAACGCCCACGGTGATTTTATTTTCATTTTCAATGAGAGAAGTTACATCATAGGTCTGGTACTGTATTCTTTTATTATAATCTGTCCAGCCGGGGTTGAGAACGCTTTCGGTTACTCTTTTACCGTTGATTTCGGCACAGTAGACACCGAGAGCGGAAATCTGAAGCTCTGCCCTTACGGGAAAGGGCTTTGCAATAAAAGCTTTGCTGAAATCAATTACTGCAGCTTTTCTCTGTCGTGCTGCTTTTATCCATTGAGCATTAAAAATATTATCCATAATCACTTCTCCTTTATGATAAATCCGCAAATAAGGCGGATATTTTTTTGTTGAGAGCCTTGTGCTCTTCTTTTTCAAGCTGCGGATCTTCTGTGAGTATTTTTGCTGCTTCCTCACGTGCAGCGTAAAGTATTCTTGAATCTGTCATAAGAGAGGCTATCTTCATTGTGGGCAGACCGCTCTGACGGGAGCCGAAAAAGTCACCGGGGCCGCGGAGCTTCAAATCCTCCTCTGCAATCTTAAATCCGTCATTGGTGCTGCACAGAACTGAAAATCTGTCCGATGCGGTTTCACCTCTTGAGTCGCTGACAAGAATGCAGTGGGATTCTGTATTGCCTCTGCCCACACGGCCTCTCAGCTGGTGAAGCTGTGAAAGTCCGAAGCATTCCGCATTTTCAATGACTATTATATTGGCATTGGGAACATCTATACCGACTTCAATTACCACAGTGCATATGAGTATATCAATTTCACCGTTTTTAAAAGCGAGCATCACCTCGTCCTTTTGCTTAGGCTTCATTTTACCGTGTAGAAGACCGCATCTGAGATCGGAAAATACAGAGCTGCTCAGAAGCTTATAATAGTCTTCTGCGGATTTTCTGTCGGCATCATATTCCTCGTTTTCTTCAACCATAGGACAGACGATATAGCACTGATGCCCCTTTTTTACTTCTTTTTTTATAAAAGAATACATTCTTTCGTGGTAGTGAGAGGGGATTTTTACTGTCCTGATTTCTTTTCTGCCCTTGGGCTTTTCGTCAAGCACTGAAATTTCAAGGTCTCCGTATATGATAAGAGAAAGAGTTCTGGGAATGGGAGTTGCACTCATAACAAGAACGTGAGGGGCTGTTCCCTTGTTTCTTAAAGCACTTCTTTGATTTACTCCGAAACGGTGCTGTTCGTCGGTTATAACAAGAGCCGCATTATTGAAAACGGTATCGTCGGTGATAACCGCATGAGTGCCTATTATGATGTCTGCTTCACCCTTTGCGATTTCTTCCTTTATAATTTTCTTGTTTTTTGCTGTGGTGCTTCCCGTTAAAAGCACAATATTCATATCCGTATTTTTCAGAAATTTTCTGAAAGTTTCATAATGCTGACGGGCAAGAACTTCCGTGGGTGCCATAAGGACACATTGATAACCGTTTTTTACCGTGGAATACATAAGTGCCGCCGCAACTGCTGTTTTTCCCGAGCCTACGTCTCCCTGTAAAAGTCTTCTCATGGGAGAGAGCATTTTCATATCCGCTGCACATTCTTTTATTGCACGTTTTTGTGCATTGGTGGGGGAGAAAGGCAGCATTTTAAGAAATTCATCGGTATAATCCTCTTTTATAATCCCCGATGTTATTTCATCACTTTTTTTTCCGTGGGATAAAATACCTAACTGCAGAACAAGAAGCTCTTCATAAATAAGTCTTCTTCTTGCCGCTTTTATATCGTTTTCAGTTTTCGGAAAGTGAATTTCCCGTAATGAGGATTTAAGTCCCGATAATTTGTATTTCAGAATTTGCTCATTGGGAAGAGTTTCCGTTATTTTGTCGGAAAATGCTTCAAGGGCAGTTTTTACGGCTTTGCTTATTGCCTTTGAATTGAGTGCGGAATTTTGTTTGTAAACGGCGTGAAATCTTTCTCCCGTGGAGGCCTTTTCATATCTCGGCGAAAGCATTTCTTTGCCGCCGAAGTCGTTTTCTTTTATTTTACCGAAGAAAATGAATTCTTCGTTTTCTTTAAGGTCATTGACTACATACTGATTATTGAAGAATGTGAGATTGACTATACCCGCACCGTCAGCAGCACAGGTGCGGTACATAATTTTACCGTTGCGACTTCTTATCGGAACAGGTCTTGTTATTATTACTGCTTTTATTGCAACGGCTTCGTTTTCGGGGGCGGACTGAATACTTACCGTGTTCTGCCAGTCTTCATAGGCTCTCGGAAAAAAGAAAAGCAAATCCTCAATCGTCAGGATACCGAGTTTTCTGAAGGCGGCGGCTTTCTTTTCTCCGATGCCCTTGAGGAAACGGATATCTGTTTTCAGAATATCATTCATAGATTTTTCCTTTATATTGAATATTATATCGCGTTTTTGAAAAACTTAATTAAAGGGGTTGATTTTATGTTTGAAATAAAAATGAAAGCAAGGCTTCTTTTAAAAAACAGATATTTCGTATTCTTTATGAGAGAAGTGCTGTCATTTTTCTATAAGGTGTCTTCTTTCTTTTTGCTGGTTATACCTGTTATCAGCATATTTTATTCTCCCGAGGAAATTTTCGGAGAAACGGATGTCAGGCTTATTTATGGAATTATCGCAATTCTTACTGCTTCCGCTTTTCTTTTTACAGTTTTTTCTTTCGGTGAAAAGCTGTATTTTCGTGCAGTGCTGTGTTCAAAGCTTGAGAAAAATTTCCCAAAGGCGGCAAGCTTCCGCAATTTCAGAACGGTAATTCGCTTCACCTTGTGCAGTATACTCGTTTCGATAAAAAAATTTATAAACCGTCTGATATTTTTTATGCCGTTTTTTCTGATGCTTTTTATAACCGTAACAGGACTTTTAGTGAACGGCAATATGCTCAGAAGTATTTTTATAACTCTCACAGCTCTCACGGCTGCACTTTTTGTTCTCGGAGCGTTTTTTTCTTTAATCGTAAATAAAAGATATTTTCTGTGTGATTATCTTTTCTGCCTCAATCCCCGTATGCCCGTCAGAAGCCTCATAAAAACCTCAACGGATTTCACTAAAGGAAAGCTTTTATCAATAGCATACCATTCGGCAGTGCTGCTCCCTTGGAAAATACTTCAGCTTTTTCCTCTTACAACACCCTTTTCCAGCACCTATACCAAAGCCTGCAATATTTGTAAATCTTACCAAATATATAAATCATAATTTATCGGGCTGAAGCCCGATAAAAATCCGAATTCCGAGTTATCAAAATTTAGCAGTCTCTGACTGCTAAATTTTGATTTAATGGTATAGTGCTTCTTGTAGGTTTTTGCCGAGTATTCCGTCCTTGGCTTCCTCGGGGATGTCGAGGTTTTCTATTCTTTCTATTGCGGCTTTTACATATTCCGATTTGTTATAGGGGAAGTCAAGACCGAATATGCTTCTCGTGTTTCCTGTCTGGTAGATAAGAGTGCGAAGCTCCTCGTCTGTTATTGACCAGGGACCGGGAAGTCCGTTTTCTCCCATAGCAATACTTGTCCAGCCTGCATACACGGTATCGTGGTCTGCATTTCTTTTTGCGTTGCACATAACGCATAAAGCATCACGGAAGAAGTGATATCCGCCTATGTGCTCCATTGAGAAGCGAAGCTCCGGATAATGCCAGGCGACTTCATCAAAAAGAAGCACGTTATAGTCCGAAATTCTGTGCCAGTGAAGACCTGTGTGGAATGAAAGGAAAAGGTCGTCCTTCTGTGCTTTTTCGTAAACCCTTCTTATTTTGTCGGACATAATGTGAACTTCCTGTGCGGCAGGGTGGATTTTTATTCCCTTGAATCCGTAGGAAAGCATCTTGTCCATCTGATATTCAATGTCATTTCTGTCAAAATCAACGGTGCCGAAGCCGATAAGGGAATTATCGTTTTTTATTTCAGAATAAAGCCAGTCGAGGCTGTCACCGGGAAGCCCCGCCCTTTCATACTGATCGCGAAAGCAGGTAAAGCATACGGCTTTTTCAATCCCGCATTCTGCCATAAGCTCTTTAAGGTCGTTTACGGTTGCCCCTGCCTTTGATTTTTCGGGGAAAACGTGAGCGTGATTAGCCCAGATATTATTTTTCATAAGAACACCTTCTCTTTATTATTTTTAAGGGGACGGAAAAAATTCATTTTTTGTTTGATTATATTCTTATTATTTCAACACTGTCACATTCGTCACCGGCGGAAACTTCAATGACATTTATATCTTTTTTGAGCTTTAACAATCTGAATATATACAATCCGTCTGCAATTTTTTCAGCCTTATATTTTTTTTGTTTTCCGTTTACAAGTATTCTGAGATTGCTGCAGTTTGTGATGCATTTTATATCAATAAATTTTTCATAGGTATCATATTGGGGCAGCTCGCAGATTTTTATGAAATCTTTTATAGAGAACTGTGATTTATAATACCAGAAAATATCGTATATTTCCTGTCTGTCTCCGCTCATAAGTCCTCTTTTTGAATTGAGTGCTCTGCCGTCGCTTAAAAGTCCGCCGAAAAATGCAATAACACCTTTAAGCTTACTTGCACAGCTCCATAATCTTATGTGCCAATCACTCAATTCTTCGGGAGTCATATTTGCCTTATCGGGGCTTTCGGGCAATATACTGAAAAATCTGTCCGGATTTTTTGAAATTATTTCAGTGAAGCGTCCCGATAAGTTAAGAAGTGACTCGGGATCGGTTTTGCAGGGTACTGAAAGCATAACCGTTTTTGCTTTTTTCGGAATAAATTGCAGAGCCTTTTCAATGTCAAGCTTTATGATAGGCAGAACAGACGGTGTTATTTCTTTGATGATATCCGCAAGTTCATTGAAGTATTCTTCATCATCTGTTCGGAGCACAATTGCCGCAAGAGACGGGTGATTGCCGTATAAAAGAAGAAAATCCTTGAGATTGTTTTTTGTTGCTTCTTTGTCTTCAGCTACAGGGAGCTCATACCAGAAAAGAAGCCCCTCCTTATCGCACACCGAAAGAAGATTTGTTTTTGACGGAAGCAGCGAACACAAAAGAACATTTGAATCAAGAACTTTCAGATTGTTTATGTCGGTTTTGACTGCAGAACAGTCTGTGAGCTTTACACCGTTAAGGGGGAGCTTAAAGCCGTTGAGATATAAAAATCCGTCATTCTTGAGAGTTATTTCTCTGAAACCGAAGGGAAGCTCAATTTCATCAAGACACTGTGAATCCCTCTGGAGCTTTGCATTGAGACGGTAAGTATACGGACCTATCTGTCCGTCCCAGAGCTCCGGTAGGGTAAACTCAATTTCAGCATCGGGTTTTGTCGGCTTTGCTGTTTTTGTGGTGACCGTTTCACCCTTTGAGTTGAGTACGGTATAGGAAACGATATCATAGTTGTTCGGTCTTACAACATCTGCTTTTACGGTGAGCCTTGCACTGTGTGCAGAAAGCTCTGTTGAAAGACGGATACCCTTATCCCTGTCTGTCATATTAAAGTGAGAGCTGTCACAGTAAATAAGCGAAACTCCGGCGAAGGAGAACAATCCGTCTGTTCGGGCTTTAGGAACAGCGTGAATTTTTATTTCATAAGCTTCTCCCGCTTTTACTTCAAGAGAGAGAAGCACCCTGAACAAATACGGAGATGCTTTTTTCACTGAAACCTCTTTTCCGTCAAAATATATTTCGCAGTCAGCCGAAAGCTGTGAAAGCTCCATATATAAAGCCTTGCCGTCGTGTTCATCCCTTGCTGTCCATTTTGCACAAAATGTTCCAGAGGGCATAGTTTCGGCTTCGTGGAAAAAGGGGAGCTTTATTTTTGATGAACGGGAATTTTCTTCATTTTCCGAAGCATCGGGAGTGAATAGCCAGCCTGAATTAAATTCTATAGTATTTCTCATAAATTACACCTTCAAATCAATTATAAGTTCAACAGGGCAGTGGTCGGAGCCGAAAATTTCCTGATGGATGGATGCATCCTGCAGTTTTTCGTCAAGGACAGATGAAGTGATAAAATAATCAATTCTCCATCCCGCATTGTTTTTTCTTGCATTATAGCGGTATGACCACCAGGAATATTCTCCCTCTTTGTCCGGATTGAAAAATCTGAACGTGTCGGTAAATCCGGCATTCAGCAAGCTGTTGAATTTGCTTCTTTCTTCATCCGTAAAGCCTGCTTTTCCGCGGTTTGGTTTAGGATTTTTCAGGTCAATCTCTTTGTGTGCCACGTTGAGATCGCCGCAGAAGATAACGGGTGCGGTTTTCTCTAATTTTTTGATATATGCCAGAAATTCATCCTCCCATATTTCTCTGTAGAAAAGTCTTGAAAGGTCTTCCTTTGCGTTGGGAGTATATACCGTAACCACGTGGAAATCTGGATAGGTGAGGGTGATTACTCTTCCTTCTTCGTCAAAGCCCTCTTTTCCGATGCCGTAGGTGACATTTATGGGGGTGTGCTTTGTGAATATGCAGGTTCCGGAATAACCCTTTTTTTCGGCATAATTCCAATAGCTTTCATAGCCCTCAAAATTCAGGTCTATCTGCCCCTTTTGCAGCTTCGTTTCCTGCAGACAGAAAAAATCCGCATTGAGAGAGTTAAAAACCTCTGTAAATATACCTTTATTGTTGACGGCACGAAGTCCGTTTACATTCCATGATATGAGTTTCATTGCAATATTCTCTCCGTATTTAAAGTTAATTTAATTGTAGCATAATAAAATAAGAATATCAATAATTTTGATTTCAGAAAGGTTAATTTTAACTATTGAAAGTAAATGCGGATTATGATATAATTTTTTGGTATCGCAAAAAACGCATACTTAAAAAAACTACGGAAGGGCGGCAGAATTATGGACGGTAATATGAGTTTTTTCAGTTCGCTTTATGAGCTGACAGCTTCGTTCGGCGGTGCTTATTGGCATACGATAGAAATATTCTTTAATTCAGTTTTTCGCCGTCCCTTGCGTTTTATTTTCAGAAATATAAGAGGATTTATAAGATTTCTTTTCAGAAGCCTTGTGATGTTTTTCTCGCCTGCCTCCTCTGATGCCTCATATTGGGCTGATGATGTTACGAGAGCCGCAAAAAGATGTGTAAAGGTTTTTTTTAAGCATCCGGCATCATTTTTTCCCGTTTTCTTTTATTATGTGAAAAAAGCCTTAGGAAGATATGAATTCAGTATAAAAAATACTGTTTTATGGGTAATGCCTCTGATATTTTTTATACTTGCCGTGACAGGTTACAGTGTTGTTTCTTCAAAAGACCTTGCACTTCTTATTATTGCCGACGGTGAAGAAATCGGTTGTGTTGAAACGGAAGCCGATTATCTTGAAGTGAAAAATTCTCTGAAAAAGGCATTGGGACAAGGCTACAGTGATGAAAAATTTCCCGATATAACCTACTCGCTTTCTCTTGTGTCTCCGGACAGATTTACAGATTCCGATGCATTGTATGACAAGCTTATTGCCATAGCAGATGACGATATGGTTAATGCCTGCGGTGTTTATATTGAAGAAGATCTGACAGCTGTTCTTTACAGTGAAGCACAAGCCCGCAGTGTGCTTGAAGGCTTACTCAGGGAAAGACAGGCGGACAAAGATAATTATACGGTTTCATTTGCACAGAATATCGAATACAGACAGGGGCTTTTCCCTGAAAATTCGGTAAAAACAGCACAGGAGCTTGAAAAAATTCTTCTCAGCGGTAACGGAAAAAAAGAGAGCTATACTGCAAAGAGCGAAGACACAGTAAAATCTGTTTGCGAAAAATATAAAATGTCCGAAACGGATTTCAGAAGTCTCAATTCTCTTTCCGAGGACGAAGAGCTTGAAGAAGGAAAAATATATTCGGTTGAAGTAAAAGAAAGCATACTCTCTTTCAAGGAAATAAGAACGGAAATTACTGCCGAGCCCGTAAAGTATGACAGAATAGAAATTGAATCCCCCGCTCTTTACAGCGGCTCAACCAGAGTGCTTCTTGAAGGCAAGGACGGCTTTGCTCAGGTGACAAGCTTTGTTACCTATATAGACGGTAAAAAGGTTTCCTCCTCCGAGGTTTCAAGGCTTACGGTGACAGATGCCGTGCCGGAAAGAGTTCAGGTCGGCACAAAGCCTCTTGACGAAGCATATTCAAATTCAATGGGCGGAATATTCCTGTGGCCCATTGTGGGTGCATACGGCATAAATTCAGATTACGGATACCGTTGGGGCAAGCTTCATGCGGGACTTGACCTCGGTATGGGCGGTGCGGCAGGCACAAGCCTCGGAAAATCCATTATTGCGGTGGCACAGGGAACGGTTATTGTTGCAGGTGTTCATTCCAGCTACGGCTATTATGTAATTATTGACCACGGAAACGGTCTTCAGACCTTATATGCACATTGTCTCGAGCAGTCTCTGATGGTCGTTCCCGGACAGACCGTTGTTGCAGGACAACCTATAGCACGTGTCGGTTCAACGGGCTATTCAACCGGACCGCACCTGCATTTTGAAGTAAGAGTAAACGGTAACAGAGTAAATCCGAGACCTTATCTCGGAATATAAGGAGAGATGAAAATGGATGATTTTGTAAGCGAAAACAATCCGCTTCTTGATAATGACGGATATCACAAGGAAATCCTCAGAAATCAGAGAGCAAAACGCAGTAAAAATTTATCCTTCTTTTTCGGGCTCACGGTAGTTGTTTTTTCTCTTATAGGCTTTTTCGGATGTATATTCTTTTCGCTGAATTTCTTCGGAAACAAAAGTGCCCAAAAGAAAAAAGCTGAATTCTCCCGATACGATAATTTTCTCGTTGCGGTAGCCGCAGTTGATCCCGACAGCTTTGATGACATTACAGCCGCTTCAATGGATGAGCTTATTGAAATTTCAATCTGGAGCATAATGCGTTCCGATATGGAGCCTGATAAGTACGATTATTCCTCGGGTGAGCTTGCAATTCCTGTTTATGATGTTGAACAGGCTTTTATTAAATATTTCGGCACACAGGTGGCTATAGACCATCGTACGGTAACGGGCTACGGTTATGAATTTTCCTACAGTGCCGAAGACGGATGCTATTATATCCCTCTCACCACCCTTGAGCCTCTTTTTACTCCCGAAGTAACAGAGGCTGAAACCAAGGGAGACACGGTAATACTGACAGTGGGATTTATAAACGCAAGCTCGTGGAAGCAGGACAGTGTGACAGGTGAAATTTCAAGACCTGAACCCGATAAGTTTGTAAAAATCACACTCCGTACATCGGGACAGACCTCTTTTATAAGTGCCGTGCGTTCAAGCTCGCTTCCCGAAACCGCCATAGTCGGAGTTGTTACAACGGCTCCTGCAACTGAAGCTTTAACAAGTGAAGAAGCAACAGCAGTCGAATAATTTAAGCTCCCCGTATCTGTCCGAAAGGCGATATGGGGAGCTTTTGTCGGAAAAATTGAAAAATATGTTTTTGGTACAAAAAATTCCCGAAGAAGAGAAAAAACTCTTTTTCGGGAATTTTTAATTAAAGCTTATCAGTGCTGGAACATTATGAGCATAAAGCCTGCTGCAACGGCAGAACCGATAACGCCTGCCACGTTGGGGCCCATAGCGTGCATAAGAAGGAAGTTTGAGGGGTTATATTTTCTGCCTTCGTTCTGGGCAACTCGTGCTGCCATGGGAACTGCAGAAACACCTGCGGCACCGATAAGGGGATTGATTTTTCCGCCTGTAACGAGGTAAAGAACTTTTCCGATAAGAACACCGCCGATTGTGGAAAATGCAAAAGCCACAAGTCCGAGGCCAACGATAAAAAGTGTCTCTTTCTTGATGAAGTCCATACCGTTTGCAGTTGCACCTACACACACACCTAAAAGAATTGTAACAGAGTTCATAAGTGCATTCTGTGCAGTGTCGGAAAGTCTGTCTGTAACACCGCATTCCTTGAAGAGATTGCCGAGCATCAGCATACCGAGAAGGGGAGCGGCTGAGGGAAGAATGAGAGCAACAACAATGAGAACAACTACGGGGAAGATTATCTTTTCAATTTTGGAAACCTTGCGAAGCTGTGTCATTTTGACTTCTCTTTCCTTCTTTGTGGTGAGAAGCTTCATAATGGGCGGCTGAATAATGGGAATGAGTGCCATATATGAATATGCTGCAAGAGCAATGGGGGCAAGCAGATGTGCCGCAAGCTTTGATGCGGTGAAAATTGCCGTGGGGCCGTCTGCACCGCCGATGATTGAAATTGAAGCGGCTTCTTCGGGAGTGAAACCTAAAAGAATTGCAACGATGAATGCGAAGTAGATACCAAGCTGTGCCGCTGCACCTAAAATGAGGGATACCGGGTTGGAAAGAAGAGGTCCGAAGTCTGTCATAGCACCAACGCCCATAAAAATAAGACAGGGGAAAATGCTTGATTTAACACCGACATAAAGGATACGAAGAACACCCGAATCATACCAGTGAGCACCCTCAACGGGAAGAGCACCCGAAAGGTCCCCTAAAAGTCCGCCTGTTGTGTCAAGCATCATATTTGCACCGGGAAGATTTGCAAGAATCATACCGAATGCAATGGGAACAAGAAGAAGGGGTTCAAATTTTTTCCATATGGCAAGTACAAGAAACACACCTGCAACACCGAGCATAACAAGATTCTGCCACTGGAGAGTTGCAAAGCCCGAAGCGTCCCGGATACCTGCGAAAACTTGTGTTATAAGGTCCATGAGTGTTCTCCTTAAATAACAGCAAGGACAGCGTCTGTTTCAACAACAGAGCCCTTTGATACGAGAACCTGCTTAACTGTGCCTGAAACGGGGGCAACAATTTCGTTTTCCATTTTCATAGCCTCAAGGATAAACATAACATCGCCTTCTTTTACTGCCTGTCCGGGAGTGAAGTTTACTGCAAGAATGTTTCCGGGCATGGGAGAGGAAACCTTTGTGCCTTCTGCTGTAGCTGCTGCGGGAGCGGGTGCTGCGGCAGGTGCGGGAGCAGCTGCGGGTGCAGCGGCAGGAGCGGCAACAACAGGTGCTGCTGCGGGAGCCACGGAAGTGATAACTGCATCACATTCTGTTACGTCAACTTCATAATTTTTACCGTTAAGAGTAACTACGTATTTCATTATTTATTATCCTCCAGACATTTGATTGTGTTGAATTTGAGACGGTTAAGAGGAATTCCGCTTTTTGCACTTGTTATTGCCATAATAACTGCGGCTTCTTCCTCTGTTGTGTTGATAAGTGTAAGGTCGCCTATGGACTGATTTGCGGGAAGGGGAGTGCCGTTGTCGGAAGAAGTAACGGCGGGAGCAACGGGAGCTTCAGCTGCTGCTTTTGCATCCTTCTTTTTCTGTAGCGTATCGAAAACCTTGCCCATTCCGAAAACGAAAATTGCAAGGAAGCCGAGTACAAGGAAAACAACGGAGAAGCCTACGACGGAGATAAGAAGTGTCTGACCGAAGGTCATTTCGGCACCTGCTCCGTAGATATTTTCAAAAACACCTAACATCTGCATAAATTATTCCTCCTCAATAGCAACAATGCTGTAAGTGAAGGTGTGCTTTTGGCGTTCTTCTCTCACTTCAAAGAATTTTTCTGCAATCTGGGGGAATGCGATATATGAAAGAACGTCTTCATCACAGGTAGCTTTGTCACCGAGTTCAGCTTTTGTCTTTTCAAAAGCGGGTTCAAGTGTATCTGCGAAACGGCATTCCATGGGCTTTTCGTCGCCGAGAACAAGCTTCTTTAATTCCTCGCTGATTTCGCCGGGTGCTCTGCCGTATTCACCCTTTACATATGCTTTGATTTCCTTGGAGATATTCTTGTATCTGCCGTTAAGAACATTTGATGTTGCCTGAACGCCAACCATCTGGCTCATGGGAGTAACAAGGGGAGGATAGCCCATATCCTTTCTTACTCTGGGAGTTTCTTCAAGAACCTCCTGAAGCTTGTCAAGCTTGCCCTGTGCGGTGAGCTGTGCAACAAGATTTGAAAGCATACCGCCGGGAATCTGATATCCGAGAGCATCTGTATCTGTTGCCATAACAACAGGATTAAGAAGTCCGTCCTTGAGGCAGTCGTTTCTGTAGGGCTTGAAGAAATCGTTTATTTTCTTGAGACAAGTGAGGTCAAGTCCTGTTTCATAGCCGTACTGACGAAGAACATATTCCATGGTTTCTGTTGCGGGCTGTGCAGTACCTCCGGAGAAAGAGGAAATTGCAGTGTCAATAACATCGCAGCCTGCTTCAACAGCCTTGAGAAGTGTCATAAAGCCGAGACCTGTTGTTGAGTGTGTGTGAAGAACAACGGGTAAAGCCACGGCATCCTTGATAGCCTTAACGGTATCGTATGCCTCCTTGGGGCTCATAATACCTGCCATATCCTTGATGCAGATGGACTGAACGCCCATAGCCTTGAGGTCCTTTGCGGTTTTTACATAGCTATCAAGGTCGTGAATGGGGCTTAATGTATAACAGATAGTACCCTGAACCTCTGCACCGTTTTTGAGAGCTTCGTCAACTGCAACCTCAATATTGCGAAGGTCATTGAGTGCATCAAAAATTCTTATAACATTGATGCCGTTTTCAACACTCTTCTTAACGAACATTCTTACGACATCATCGGGATAGTGCTTATAGCCTAAAAGGTTCTGACCTCTTAAAAGCATCTGAAGCTTTGTGTTGGGACAGGCTGCTCTTATTTTTCTGAGTCTTTCCCAGGGATCCTCGTTAAGGTAACGAAGGCAAGAATCAAATGTCGCACCGCCCCAGCATTCGAGAGAATAATAACCTGCCTTATCAAGAGTTTCAAGAATGGGCTTGAACTCCTCAAAGGGCATTCTCGTAGCAATAAGGGACTGGTTTGCGTCTCTGAGAATTGTTTCCGTAAACTTAATTTTCATTTTTCTGCTCCTTATTCTGAAAATTCAAAACTCAAATTTTTACCATTTTAGACTATATCACAAAAAAACATTCCGTGCAAGTGTAATTTATGATAAAATGCCGAAAAATACATATATTATGAAAACTTGACTAATTATATCATAATTGTTATAATTATTTGATGAATTTTGCAAAAACAGGAGAAAAGATATGCTTTGTCAGAACTGTAAAAGAAACGATGCCTCCGTGCATATTAAGAGGATAGTAAGCGGTGAAAGTGCGGAGATACATCTTTGCACCTCTTGTGCCGTATCTATGGGGCTTTCAGATTCTGCTGTGTCGTTTTCACCCGTGAAGGATGTTTTCGGAAATATTTTTTCTTCGGCAGATTTGAAGCCTGTCAATCGGCTCATAAGATGTGAAACCTGCGGCTTTTCCTTTGAGGATATTATGAATACGGGAGGACTCGGCTGTCCCGACTGTTACAGAGTTTTTTCTGCGAAGCTGCGTCCCGTTCTGGGAAAAATTCACGGCCGTGCAGCTTTTAAAGGCAAAATTCCTGTCTCAAAAAATGAAATTGGCTTGCGTGAGAAAAAAATAGAAGCACTTAAAGAAAGGTTGACTGCTGCAATAAACGAACAGGAGTTTGAGCTTGCGGCTGTGCTCCGAGATGAAATAAAAAAGCTTGCGGAGGGGGAGAGCACAAATGGCTGAAAACCTTAAAAATGACAGCATCAACAGGCACAGCGACGTTGTTCTGTCCACAAGAGTAAGGCTTGCAAGAAACATTGACGGAATTCCTTTTCCCGTGAGACTTAATTCCTTGGAAAAACAGGAAATAGGAAGAAAAATCTGCAGAATTCTCTCACTTGAAAGCTGTTGTCCCGATATAATAGAAATGAGCTCGTTATATCCCTTTCAGGCAATTGCCCTTGCTGAAAAGCATCTGATTTCTCCCGAATTTACTTCGGGGGATGACGGAAGAATACTTCTGCTTGACCGTGATGAAAAGGTAAGCATAATGCTCTGCGAAAAAGACCATATAAGAATTCAGGGCTTTGAACAGGGGCTTGACACGGACGGAGCATATAAAAGAGCTTTATTTTTTGATGAAATTCTGAATTCTCATCTGAAGCTTGCCTTTGATATGAAGCTGGGATATCTCAATCAGAATCCGAAAGAGCTGGGAACGGGAATGAGAGCCTCCGTTCTTATGCATCTTCCCGCACTTTCAAATACGGGTTCTATGGAGAAATTTTCCGCAACCGCAAAAAAATTAGGCTTTTCCGTGAGAGGCTCATACGGTGACGGAGCATCCGTAAAGGGTGATATCTACAGAATAACAAACACTGTCACCATGGGAATAAGTGAGGAAGAGGCACTTGATAATCTGAAATCCATAGCTTTACAGATAGCAACGAAGGAGAGAGCCGCCGCCGAAAGGCTTATTTCCGATATAAATATAAAAGACAGAATAAACCGCAGTATCGGTGTCATAAAAAATGCCGTTCTTATGTCCTCTGATGAAATGATGGAGCTTTTGTCGTGGGTGAGATTCGGAGCCTTGTACGGACTTGTTGATGCGGACACTGCTCTTCTCGGGAAGCTTTTCGAAAGTCTCCAGCCTGCAAATCTCTGCGTCCTTGCCAATGCCAAGCTGACAGGCACACAGATGGACGAAATAAGAGCCGCAACAGTGAAGAAAGTTTTTGAAAACTGAATGAAAAAATCAGAATAACCATATAATAAAAGCAGGCCGACGGTCTGCTTTTATTATTTTACGAGTAAATTTTCAGGTCGGAAGTCGGATGTTGAAATTCGGAGATTATTGAAATTTTTATTGTTGGCTACAGAAAAGTTTGCTTTACAGTTATTAACCGGCTTTTCGAAATTTTTATCTTCTCCGACCTCCGACTTCAAATCGGGCTTGCCCGATAAGGTGGTTTTTTATGATTAACGGTTTTTCGGTAAAGGCTAATATTGCTGTTGACTCTGCAATATCCTGTGCGGGGAGTTTAGGGCATACTTATGTGGGAAGTGAGCATATTCTTGCAGGACTTCTCAAGGACAGCACCTGTGTTGCGGCTGTGATGCTGGGTGCAAAAAAAATTACCTATTATTCATTTCTGGAAATCATAAAAATGAATATAGGCGTGGGGATCCCCACTGCTCTCAGTGAAAAGGATATAACTCCCAGGGCTTCAAAAATTATAAAAAATTCATTGAGTATTGCTTCTTCAACGGGTGTGGCACTTGCGGGGACGGAGCATATTCTGTGTGCGATACTGCGTGAGCCTGCCTGCTTTGCAAACAGAGCTCTTGTGAAGCTTGGTATTATACCCTCGGAGCTTTATTCCGAGCTGACGGGGATGCTTTCCGACGGTGCGGGTGTGAAAAATATCAGGAGCAAAGAACGTTTGTCGGCTTCACAAAAAATGCCTAATCTTGAAAAATACGGGAGAAATCTGACTGCTGCGGCTTCTTTCGGAAAAATTGATCCCGTTACGGGCAGGGACAAGGAAATTGACCGTGTAATAAAAATTCTTTGCCGAAGAATGAAAAATAATCCCTGTCTTATAGGTGAACCCGGTGTGGGTAAAACCGCCGTTGCAGAAGGCCTGGCACTGAAAATTGCATCGGGAGATGTGCCCGATATGCTGAAAAACACAGAGCTTATTTCGTTGGAGCTGACCTCTATGGTAGCAGGTGCAAAATACCGAGGAGACTTTGAAGAAAGAATAAAAAATGTTGTTTCGGAAGTTATTTCTGCGGGAAATATTATTCTGTTTATTGATGAAATCCATAACCTTATCGGGGCGGGTTCCGCAGAGGGGGCAGTGGATGCCGCAAACATTCTGAAGCCTGTGTTGGCAAGAGGTGAAATCAAATTAATCGGTGCCACAACACTTGAAGAATACCGCAGGAATATTGAAAAGGATGCGGCTCTTGAAAGACGCTTTCAGACGGTTTCCGTGGAAGAGCCGAATGTGGAGCAAGCCCTTGATATACTTAAAAATCTACGCCCCCGCTATGAAGCATTTCACAGAGTGAAAATAAGTGATGAGGCATTGGCTGCTGCAGTGAAATTTTCCGTGAGATATATCACCGACCGCTTTCTTCCTGATAAAGCTATTGACCTTATAGATGAAACTGCCGCAGGCGTGAAGATTGCAGGAAGCAAACTGCCTTCCGAGCTTCTTGAACTTGAAAAAAAGGCTCAGACTGCAGGAAAAAATAAAATTGCCGCCGTGAATTCACAGCAGTTTGAAGAGGCTGCTTTTTTTCGGGATGAAGAGAAAAAAATCCTTGAAGAGTTAAGCCGTCAGAAGACTGATTTTTGCGATAACAGTGATAATTATCCCGAAGTTTCAGAAAACGATATCATTCGTTCGGTAAGCTTATGGACAGGGATTCCTCTGTGGAATTTAAAACAGAACGAAAGGGAAAAATTAGGTGAGCTTGAGAAGCTTCTCAGTGAACAAATCATAGGTCAAAAAGATGCCGTTTCTGTTATTGCATCGGCAGTGAGACGGGGGCGACTGGGGCTTTCCGATGAAAATAAGCCTGTGGGCAGCTTTCTTTTCTGCGGTCCTACGGGAGTGGGAAAAACTGCACTTGCAGCAGCCCTCTCCGAGGCGGTTTTCGGAAGCCGTAACTCCCTTATCCGTTTTGATATGTCTGAATTTTCAGAACGTCATTCCGTGTCTCGGCTTATCGGCTCACCGCCCGGTTATCAGGGGTATGACGACGGGGGGCAATTGGTGAAAAAAATCAGAAAAAATCCCTACAGCGTGGTGCTTTTTGATGAGATTGAAAAGGCACATCCCGATATTTTCAATTTTCTTCTGCCGCTTCTTGATGAAGGAATTCTGACCTCGTCTGACGGCAAAGCTGCAGATTGCAGAAACTGTATAATTATTTTGACTTCCAATGTGGGTGCAAGGGATATGGGAGAAAATAAAATAGCCCTCGGTTTTTATGAAAATTCCTCTGAAAAAGATAAAACTGCCGTAAAAAAAGCTGTCGATACGGAACTGAAAAAAATCTTTTCCCCCGAATTTTTAAACCGTATTGACGAGACGGTTGTATTTTCCCGTCTAACCGAAAAAGATATAGAAATTATTTCGGAAAAAATGCTGAAAAGCACAGTAAATAAACTGAAGGAAAGAGGAATTGAAGCAGAAATTTCTTTGGAAATTTATTCATATCTTGCCAAAAAAGGATACGATAAAAAATTCGGTGCAAGAAATCTCAGAAGAACTGTGGTTTCTGAAATAGAAAGTCCCGTTTCCGAAATTCTTTGTAATAATGCTGACGTGAAAAGCATTAAGATAACTCTCGAAAACGGCAGGCCGAAATTTACCGTGTGAAATTTTTGTTTTAACAAAAAATTAAAAATAATTGTTAAAAATAAATAAAACTTCTTTTGTAATTCTTATAAATTAACTATAAGGAATTTTTTGTTTTATATTGAAAAAAAACTTAAAAAGTATTATAATGACTCCGTGAACATTTATGCCGCAAAGGCGGTAAATTTTAATCAAGGAGTTGTTTTTGATGCGAATTAAGAAAATACTCAGTGTGTTTCTTGCAGCAGTTATGCTTTTCGGGGTATTATCCATCGGTTTTACCGGTGTTGCCGCTGAAGTTGACTATGAAGCTCAATACCGTTGGCTTGCAGAAGCACTTCAGAATGAGTATGTCCGCGATCTGACAAACTACACACTTACAAATGCCACTCTCTCCAATGAGACAGGCGGCTTTGACAGAGAAGCAAAGGGCTTTGCTTATGACCACAAGGTTGTTGCAAGGGATAATGAAAGCGGAGCTATACTCAAAGCATCAAACCGTTTTTATTTTATTGCTGAAAATCTTATGAGCTATAAGTATGGCGTTGGTTGCTATGATCCCTCCACACTTTTAAGTTATATCAGTGAAAAAATCAAGCCTCATTTTGATACCGGCTCGGATTCAAAGATTTACGAGGACTTTTACGGTGCCCGTTTTTATCCCTCGGCAGAACAGATTGTTGCTTATAATCAGGCAGTAAACGATATATTGTCCTCAGGGCTTGAAATCAATCAGGCAACACTTACGGAACGCGGCATTTACTTCTCCCAGGTGGATGAATGGACCTACTATAACGTTGACGCCATTCTGAAATATTTTGTCGGTAATGTTATGAAAATTAATACCGGCAACTGGTATCACAGATTTTCATTTATTGTTGAAACATCGGTAAATAACATTCTTGAAGACAGCCTTGGTGTTGACTATCTGGATCCGTATATGCCCATTGTTATAAGAACTGCCGTATATCAAATATCTTATCAAAGAGAGTATAATGAGAGTATGTCAAAGGCATATTATTCATTTGCTCCTCCCACGCTTGAGCTTGTATGGCAGAATTATGCCACGGAATACGGTCTTGATAAGGTGTCTGCAGATCTTTCGGGATATGAGGAGCCCTGTGAAAACGGTCAGGCTTCTGCATATCTTATAAAAGAAACCGAAGACCGTACAACCATTCCGTTCCTTCTGTCGGCAAGGGATGCATTTGATAAATATATTCAGGCTGAAAACGGGGTAAAATGGGACGATAAGTTTGTATCGCTCACCGACGATCAGATAAAAGATATTGACGGCATTGTTGATGATGTTTACGATTACAAATATGTACCGTATGATGACAGTGATTATTATTCATATGAAACAACCGAAGGAAAGTTCAGATACGGTATTCTTTCGTATGCAAGAGAGCTTACCTCAAGATATTCCAACGATGCTCTCAAGGCTGTTTTCGGTGCCCGTCTCGGCAATATGGTAACCCTTGCTTACCTTATGAAGACATCATATCCCGATGCCTTCAGTGTTGAAGAGTATGGCTCCAAAGAAGCTGCTATGGCAGACTCAGCTAACCCTTCAAGAATAGTAAGAGGCGATGCACCTTATATTGCCACTGCCGATAAGCTTAACGATATCATTCGCGATATTGATGCTCTTATTGCTCCCAATGAAAATGAAACCGACGATGTGAAGATTTCAAACCGTGTTGCACAGGTTCTTTCAATGTTCCTTGATATCGGCGGACTTTTAGGTATTGAAGACGAAATTGACTATTCAACCCTTGAAGACCTTATAGGTAAAGTGCTTCAGCAGCTCGTTTTTTCCAACTCCATTATAAATATGCTGGTTGAACTGCTTTATCCCATGATTGTTAATCTTCTTGAAGATGCTCTCGGCAATCTTACAGGTCTGGAGGGCTTGGATAATACTATAGAGGACTTGCTGAACCGAGTTATCAGGGATAATAAGCTTGCAATACATCCCAATGACCTCGGTAACAGAATTGCAAGTGACTATAAGAATCCCGACGGAACGGAAAAGTATCCTGTAGCTACAGCAGTTCTCAGAAATGCAGTTGATAACAAATGGGAAAATGTTAATTTTGAAGTTCTTGATTGGGGCGTTGATAAGGTTCCCAGTGCTCAGAAAGCTGAAGCTTTCCTTGATGCTCTTTGTGCCGGTCTCGGCGGTTTTACAAGACTTCTTGCTTGTTTCCTTCTCGGTGACCTTGAATATTCCAATAAAACAGTATACGATGCAAATGGTAATGAAATAGATAATATCAAAAACTATTATGACCTTAAAATCGTTAATGCACTTTCTGTTTTTTTGGTTTCACAGGGACTTTATACAAAAGTTTTTATTCCGCTTTACAGAGTTCTCGGATTAAGCACGAATGAATATTTGTCTTCCGGAGATTATCATACAATAGTTGCAGGAAATGTAAATAACTGTTTGCGTGAAGCGGTAAGACCTATTATATCCTGGGTTATGAACCATGTTGCAAAGCGTCCCATTGAAACTGTTATGAAGCTTGTTCCCAATCTTGTGCACTTCCTTTCACGACAAGGCAAAGGTATTTCATCGCATAGCAGTGACTGGAGAGAACCGTCATTTTTTGGCGGAATCGGAGAAACAAATCAGCAAAAAGCACATAAGGATTTTAGCACACTTCAGACATATAACCTTTGGACAATATTGGATAATGTGCACATTAACATTATCGGTATTGTCGGTGCGAGACTCTGGGGTAGCAGTATTGCAGAATTCCTTGAAAAACAGTCAGGTATGCTGTCATCACTTAATGCCCTTCTTAATGAGGTTATAGAGTTTACCTATGAAACGGATGAGATAGATAAGGTTTATCCGGCTTGTTATTATAATAATGCCGGTGAAATAGCTCCTCACGATTCATTGGAATATGCTATGAATCCGTCAAAATATCCCAATCCTAAGGATTATTATTATTCAAATGAAGACAACACCTCTTTCTCACTTGAAGAGGATGCAGAGCATACTTATTATCATGACAATGTCACATATGTGGAAAAGCCCTTCTATATCCCCGCAGTTCCCGAAGCAAAGCTTATTTCCTGCGGTAAGGTTAATTCTGCGACAAACACTATAGAGGTTGATAATCCCGGTCTTGTTTTCAAGTTCTTGTTGAGATATGTTATTTCCGCATTGGGCTACAGATATACTTCTGATGTTACGGAAGTGAACGGAGAATTGGTGCCTGTTGTTCCCACTCTTATTGAGTGTCTTGGAATTGATTTGGAGGACGAGCTCTTTATGGGGCTCACTCTTGGGACCATTATTGACAACGTAATGATTCATCCCGATGAAGCAATATGTGCTCTTCTTGAGCTTTTCTACAGTAATGAGGAAGGCGATCTTTATCACTACAAGCCTTATACATATCCCGTAGAGCCTATTGACTATCACGAGAATGTGCTTCTCAACAGAGACATTAACCCCACACTTTCATTCGGTGCGGATATCAAGTATTCACAGTATTGGACAAAAGAAAATGCAAACGATTTTGTTGCCTCCTTAGGACCGCTTGCAGAAGATGTACTGGTAATGCTTGGCATCGAGGGTATGGAAGACGGTCTCGGACCGTTCCTTGAGAACCTTCTTAATGAAAATGTATTTAATAATGACCTTGTAAATACACTGTTCAATGCTGTTTATCAGCTCATTGCAGGTCTTAATGACAGTATTGGAATTGATCTTGAAGGAATTCTTGCTGCAGTTCTTGATGTGGACCTGACACCTTATAATGTCGGAAATGCAGTTAAGAATATGTTGAAAATAGATACTGAAGCCAGTGAAGCAATATTAAAGGCACAATCCTGGGCGGACATCTTCGGTGCATATGAAACAGATCCCGAAACAGGTGAAGAAGTTCTTGTTATGCAGGATGTTGACCTTGACTGGGGACTTAAAGTTGATGAAGAAACAGGTCTGGCATTGGTTGAAACAAAAGGAATTTCCCGTGCAGATGCTTTCCTTCGAATTGCTTCCGCACTTTTCTCACCCGCAGCCTTCCTTCTTAAATTCTTATTTATGGATGAAGACCTCAGCATTCTCGGACTTATAAATCTTAACTCCTATCCCGGATATCAGTATGCATTTATAGGACTTCTTGAAGCACTGTCCTGTCCCGATGTTCTCACCTATGATGAATATTATGAGGCAGCACAGGATCCTATTTGCGGAGATGCAAATGTTGTTTATCATCTGTTCTCCCCCTTGCTCGGACTTCTTGACAAAGTATATGAAAGCCCTGTCGACACAATTCTTAATATGCTTCCCAACCTTTTGTTCTTCATTTCAATAGGCGGGCTCAGTGATTTTGTCAACAATCTGATTCATTTTGCATATGTTCTTCTTGATATTTTAAGACCTGTTATTGACGGCTATGACCTTCTTTCAGGCCTTCTTGCAAATATTGAAATTTCAGGTCTTTCTCTTAACCTTACACTTCCTCTTGACATTGATGTAAACTCTCTTGTAAGTGACCTTTTAGGTGCACTTGTGGGTGATGTGCTTACCATTGAGGGTGTTCAGCTTCATCTTCCCTATATAGACATTTATTCAATTTGTGTAGGTACTCTTGAGAGCTTTACTTCAGCAGAACAAAGAGAGATAGCACATCTTAATCCTGCAGGCGGCGGTGAGCTTCTTACCGCACTTCTGAGACTTGTCTTTGAGGTTCTCTTTATGGAAGAAAACCATAAAGCACTGTCACAAATTATCTCCAACCTTGCAGGTGAAGGAAAGCTTGATGCATATGACGAGGAGACGTTATATCTGGTTATAGGCGGACTTCTCGGTCTTATCGAAGAATATGAAGTGCTTGATATGGTGCTTATGGTTGTGTATATGCTTATATCAAATCTTGTGCCCATAGCAGATACGCTTGCAGCCAGATTACAGGCAAACGGTATGACAATAAACGATCTTATCGATTCAGCCGGAGATATGGATGCATTTATAGCAAACATAAGCCTCATTATGAAGGATCCCAATGAAGTAGAAGCACCCGATACCACAACCGATGTTAATGCGATTACTTCACTTTTTGAAAGACTTATTGCATTCTTCGAAAAGATTAAGCTCTTCTTCCAGCAGCTTTTCAATTTCGGATAATTAAAATAATCTGCCGCTGTCCTCAAAAACAGCGGCAAGATTTGATTAAGGGAAGGTAAATATAATGAAAAAGCTTTTATCTGTTATATTATCATTAATTATGATTTTTTCACTTTTCGTTCCCGCACTTGCAACGGAAGAAAAGTGTGATTGCGGCTTCAATCCCGTTATTTATGTTGCAGCTCTCGGCAGCGGTACAGTTTATGAAAATCCCGGCACGGAAGATGAGAGAGCTCTTTTCCGTCCCGAAACAGCACCTCTCATAAAGGAAGCGGTTTCTGTAATTCTTCCCGTAATTCCTGCTCTTATGATAGGTGATTATGACAAATTCGGTGATGCTCTCATTGGCTTTGTAAATTCTGCATTCGGTGCTCTTGCCCTTGACGGTGACGGAAATTCAAAGGAAAACGTTTATGCCCCTGAAGAATATCCCACTGATTCCAATCACGGAACAGATTATTCCTATTATTTCGGTTACGATTTCAGACTTGACCCCTATATTCACGCAGACAGACTTTATAAGGACATTCAGACTCTCAAAGAGCTTACTTGTCACGATAAGGTTCAGATAAGGGCATCAAGTATGGGCGGTGTCGTTATGATGGCTTATCTTGAGAGATACGGCACTCAGGATATTGAAACCCTGATTTTCCAGAACTGCCCCATTAAGGGTACAGCTGTAGCAGGTGAATTATACTGCCGCAAGTTTGAGATAAACAAAGATGCTCTTCTCAACTATGCTCTTGATGCAATCCCCTCTCTTGAACAGGACTTTTTACAGGGCTTCCTTTACGGTCTTGCAACAGCCCTTGATGACCTCGGGGTATGGTCACTTCTTCTCTCCTTAGTTGATCCCATTGTTGAAAATCTTCTCGACAGAGTTTATGATGAAGCTCTTATCCCAATTTTCGGAACTCTTCCCGGCATCTGGAGCTTTGTTCCCGATGAATACTATGAAGAAGCAAAGAAGTGTATGGTGAACGAGGAAACACAGGCGGGACTTATAGAAAAGCTTGATGCTTATCATTATAATGTGCAGTGCAGAGCTGAAGAGATACTGAATGAAGCCAATAAGGAAATAAAAATTTATAATGTTGTCGGATATGATATTCAGCGTACTCCTCTTGTTACTGCTTATATGAACACCTCGGACGGAACGGTTGATGCAAAGTATGCCTCAGTCGGTGCTGTAACAGCCGACATCCGAAGCACATTTGAAGAAGGCTATACACAGCAGATTGATGACGGACATAATCACATCTCTCCTGATTTCACCATTGATGCCTCCACCTGTGCTCTCCCCGAGCAGACCTGGTTTATAAAGGATATGCTTCACAGCACAACACACGACGGTCACGATAAGCTCTATGAAATTATGTTCACAAGCGAAGAGCAGTTCTATGTCGATACTTATGATGAATATCCGCAGTTTATGCAGAATAATATTCCCGAACAGACCTTCGGCAAGGTTGAAAGCCTCACCGCAACCGAAGTCTTCAAAAATCAGCCCAATTTTACCAATTTCGTAATAATGCTCCGCTCATTCATAGACACAATTAAAAGCTTCTTTCTTAACTTATTTTAAGTAAAAAATTAAATGATATAAGAAAACATCAGACTGCTTTCAACGGCAGTCTGATGTTTTTGTCACCATCTGTTTTCCACATATTCGCAAAATCCGAAAAGGTTTTTTATTTCAAGCACTTTTCCGTCATTAAGTGTGACGGTTCCGTTATAAAAGCCATAAATCTGATGGCAGTTCATTCTTCCGATTTTAAGATTGACATCTGAATGATTGTCGAGAGTGGGTGTCATTGTCATATTAAATCTTTTGTCCTCGGAAATGAATTGCCACTCCTCCATAAAACGGTTTTTTGGAAATTTTTCAACGTCAACCGCACCGAATTTATGAATCTTTCCGTCATAAAAAAGGCAGGTTTCCGTCGCGTTGCTTTCATCTCCTATTGCCCATGTGATTTCGAAACCGAAAAGATGTCTGTTGCCGTTTTCATCAGAGAGATATGTTGAGGCACTGCCCCAGTACCAGACCATTTCGTGAACGGTGTTTACTCTGCCCCAGTCCATAGCACAGAATGAGGTTTCTTTATTGAACTTATAAACGAAATCTCCGTAACGGAAAAAGCCTTCTGTGGGCATACAGGCCTGCTTTGTTGTCATAAAGAATTTGGTGTTATCCTCCTTAAAAGGAAGCACCGTTGTGATATTTTCCATACCGTCCGGTATATCCATGCTTATTCTGCATTCAACGGATTCACCCTTGTGCGGTTTTCTGAAAAAGAGAGTCCGTTCAGTCTTTTTTGTAAAGAAATCAAATTCGGCTTTTCCTATCTTATCCTTGAATCTTCCGGGTACATCACCTTTTGAAAGAGGCACAAATCTGTTTCCCCCGAGAAAATATGAAATTGCATCGCAGATGATTTTCCCTGTTTCAAGATCAGTCAGTTTGCAACCCACATATCCGCCGACGCCGATATTTGCAAAGCTTATGAGAAGCTGAACCTTGCCGTCGGTTATGGTATAAAAATCCCATTCCTTGCGGGAAATAAGAGAATGCTTAACAAGATTTCTGTCATAGGTAAAAAGGTTTTTTCGTGCCCACCCCTTCGCATTCAGAGTTCCGTCAGAATTCAGCAGGGGAGTCTCCTTTGTATATTCTTTCTGAATTGACGGTTTTTCCCACTGTGTGAAAGGAACATAAGTACGAGGTAATTCATTTTTCATAAAAACACCGGCTTTTTATTTTTTTATCAATAATGCTACAGTTTCAATATGAACAGTGCGAGGAAATAAATCATAGGGGATTGCTTCAATGGTTTTATAGCCTTTTTCTTCAAGAATTGCAAGGTCACGTGCCAGTGTTGCGGGATCGCAGGACACATAAACTATTCTTTGGGGGCTCATTTTTGAAACGGTAGCTAAAAGCTCACTGTCACAGCCCTTTCTCGGCGGGTCCAGAATGATTGTATCGGGCTTTATGGCTTCACCTTCAAGAATTTTTGCAGCTTCGGTGGCATCTGCACAAATAAAACGGGCGTTGTCTGTGCCGTTTAACCGTGCATTAATTTTGGCATCCTCTACGGCTTCGGGAACAATTTCAACACCAATGAGCTTTTCTGTCTTGTCTGCCATGGTAAGACCTATAGTTCCGGCACCGCAATACATATCCAAAAGCACCCTTGTGTCGGGAGTGATTGCAAATTCTGCCGCTTTTTCATAGAGCTTTTGTGCCTGTGCGTGGTTTACCTGATAGAATGAAAGGGGAGAAATGCGGAATCTTTTTCCGCAGAGTGTGTCTTCAATATAGCCGTTGCCGTAAATAACCGTTTCAGTTTTTCCCATAATAACATTGGTGTTTTCCGTGTTGTGATTGAGAAGAACGGTTTTTATGTTGGAATTTGCTTTTGTGAGGGCAGTTATAAGCTCATCCTTTTTGAAAATTCTGTCACCGTTTATAACGAGACAAACCATAATTTCACCGCTTATGAAGCCTTTTCTTATATAGATATGTCTTAAAAGCCCCTTGCCTGTTTTTTCATCATAGGCGGGAATTTTGAATTTTTCACACCATTTTGCTGCAATTTTCAGAATATCCGAAAATTCAGAGGGCTGTAAAAGACAGTTTTTGCAGTCAATTACCCTGTGTGAAAAAGGAGCGTAAAAGCCTGTGAGAAGTCTGCCGTTTGCGGTTTCCACGGGATACTGTGCTTTGTTGCGGTATCTTTCCGGAGAGGAAGCACCTACTGCATTTTCGGGGATAGTTTCAAGATGGCCTATTCTCCTGAAGGCATCACGAACCTTTTGTGTTTTTATTTCAAGCTCCGCTTCATAAGATATGTGTCTGTACTGACAGCCTCCGCAACGGGGAAAAACGGGACAGTCGGGAATAACTCTGTTTTTTGATGCCTTTAATATATGCTGAATTTTTCCTATGGCATAATTTTTCTTTGCTTTTATGATAACACAGCTGACAGTGTCGCCTGCGGCGGCACCTGCAACGAAAACAGCCTGGCCGTCAAAGTGGCCAACACCGCTTCCCTCGGAGGAAAAGCCTGTTATTTCAAGTTCAATTACATCATTCTTTTTAAGTGACATTTTTTTACTCCTGAAAAAATGCAAAACACAAAACCAAAAATTTTGTGTTTTGCACAGTATTTATCAGTTCATCATCTGGCTGAAAAGATAGATATATGATGGGATAAGCTGAAGAATATAGGATAAAAGGAGAATGCCTGCACCAAGAACTGCACCGCCGGGTGAAACACCGCCTTTTTCTATAAGGGCACGTCTGTATTCGGGCATACTCGTACATTTTTCTCTCGCTGCATATATATCCTTTTTTATCTTTTTAAGATACAGTCTGTCTGCAGAAAACACCATAAGCATCGAAAGTGCAAAGCTTGCGGCTGAAGCAACATAGCTCAGAGTAATCTTTGCTTCATCAGCCTTGCTCAGCGGCACATCCGCATATTTTTTGGCAATGGCAGCTGTTTCCTCCTGAAACTGAGTCATTGTGAGTTCACCGCTCATAAGTTCACCGTACATCCCTGCCATTTCATCGTATATAAGCTTTGACTGGTCTGTAAGAGAACATATTCCCGTGAGAACGGCAAGAACAATAATTGCAAGACCGTATAAGAGTCCTTCCTTATACATCTTTCTGTATAAAAACCATAAGGGACCGAAAAGAAGAGCACAGATTGAAACGGAAATTTTTCTTCCGAATCTTTCCATATTAGCAAATTTTCTTATATATGTGCCTGATTTCTTCTCACCGATATAATCCGCATATTCACTTGCGGGAATACCTTCAACAAGGATTTCGGGACGAAGTCCGCCGAAACGCTGATAAAAATTATAAGCATATTCATCATTTAAGGGCGGCTGATTATTGAAATTGTTGAAATACGGATTTTCTGCGGCATAGCTTTCTCCCGCATTTTCATTTACGGGTGCTTCATTTTCCGGATTTACGTTTTCATAATAGCTTTCTTCATCAGTCTTTACTTCATCTATGAAAGGCTTGTGACATTTCATACAGAAGGCATCATTACCGTAATTGAGAGCCTTACAGTGAGGGCACACTACGGCATTTTCACCGTTTTTGAAGCGGATGTTTGTGTCAATCGGTTCTTCGGCTTTCTTGGGCTCTTCCTTCTTTTTTAATTCTTCAGGGAAAACCCAGGTGAATTCTTCACCGTGAAGTGCAGAATTTGCACATTTGCCCTGCTCATTATAACAGGCTCTGTGATGGGGCGAGCCGCATACGGGACACACCACAACATCGTCTGTTTCTACAAAAATATTATTACAGCCCACACAGCTGCAACCTGTAAATTTCATTTATTTTTTCCTCCGTAAATTCAGTAAATAAAAGCAAAGTATTATAAACTATTACTATTCTATACAAAAAGTCTTAAAAATTCAATAAATTTTTCACAATATCCCGTATTAAAATATTTGACAACAGCAGAAAATTTTAATATAATGATTAAGTATGTTTGGAATTTACTTATTTTAGAGGTGAAATATATGCTTCAGTATGAAGAATTAAGACTTGCCCTGATTGAACAGGAAACGCCCCTTAAAGAGCTTAAAGAGGCTTTGAGTATTGATGCACTCAAGGAAGAAATTGAGGCTCTTGATAAAGAAACTGCAGAAGAGGCATTCTGGAATGACATTGCAAATTCAAATAAGGTTCTCCAGAAGCTTGCAGGACTTAAAAACAAGGTTAAAAAGTATGAAGATTTAGTTGCTAATTACGACGATACTCTCACACTCATAGAAATGAGCAACGAAGAAGAAGACGAGAGTATGCTTGACGAATGTGTTGAAAGCGTAGAAAGAGTTAAGGCAGAAATTGAAAAGCTCACTCTTGAAACCCTTCTTTCGGGGCAGTATGACAATAACAATGCAATTCTCACCTTCCATGCAGGGGCCGGCGGAACGGAAGCACAGGACTGGTGTCAGATGCTTTTCAGAATGTACGGTCAGTGGGCAACAAAGCACGGATTTAAATTCACTACCGTTGACTTCCTTGACGGTGACGAAGCAGGGCTTAAATCTGCAGTTGTTGTTATTGAAGGTGACAATGCATACGGTTATCTCAAGAGTGAAATGGGTGTTCACAGACTTGTCCGTGTTTCCCCCTTTGACTCCTCGGGAAGAAGACACACATCCTTTGCTTCTCTTGAAGTTATGCCCGAAATTGATGATACAATTGAAGTTGAAATCCGTGAAGAGGATATCACAATGGAGGTTTACCGTGCTTCGGGTGCAGGCGGACAGAAGGTTAATAAAACTTCATCTGCAGTCCGTCTTATCCATAATCCCACCGGGATTGTTGTTTCCTGTCAGGTTGAAAGAAGCCAGCATCAGAACCGTGAAGTGTGTATGAGAATGCTCAAATCCAAGCTTATTGAAATCAAGGAAAGAGAGCATCTTGAAAGAATTGAAGACATCAAGGGTGTTCAGAAGGAAATCGGCTGGGGCTCACAGATCCGTTCTTATGTATTTATGCCCTATACCCTTGCCAAGGACCACAGAACAGGCTTTGAAAACGGTAACATCAACGCTGTTATGGACGGTGAAATTGACGGTTTCATCAATGCATATCTCAAGCAGCAGTCACAGGTTAAAGCCGAATAAAAAATTTTGTCGGAGCATTAATTGTTCCGACATATTTTTTTACTGACATTTTTTGCGTTATTTATTTAATTATGGCATTTTTGCAACAAATTTTGTGTTTGTGTTGATATAAGTTAATAATTTGTTCATAAAATTTAACTTAAACTGTAAACAAGAGATGATATTATTTAAACACAGAGTTACTTCTGTTAAAAATGATTATTCCTTTTATTTATTTTCTCTTCCCCAAAGGAAAAAACCGGCTTCAGGTCGGTTTTTTCCTTTTTTAAATGCTTTTTTCGTGATATTTTTTAATGTTTTTCACCGAAATATGGCGGGTGTTTCTGTTAATATGTACAGAAAATTCTATTATAAGTTGAAAAATTATAAGAATTATGCTATAACAAATATATAAAAATATCTAAAACGGAGGTGTTTCCCCATGGGAAAGTATCTTTTAGTCAATGCCGATGATTTCGGTATGTGTCACAGCGCCAATGAAGCGGTTTTTGATTTGTTCAGAGACGGAAAGCTTAAATCAGCCACAATTATGATGCCCTGCCCCACGGCAAAGGCTGCGGTTGATTTTTCAATAGATAATCCTCAATACGCAATAGGCGTTCATCTGACAATGACTGCAGAATGGAGGGATTACCGTTGGAAGCCCTTGACAGACGGAAAGTCTCTTATTGATGACGAAGGTTTTATGTGGCATTCGGCTAAGGATGTTGGCAAGTTCGGAAAATATGAAGAGCTCGAAAAGGAAATGAGAGCACAGATTGAGCTTGCACACGAATGGGGAATGAAGCCCTCTCACATTGACAACCATATGGGTTCTCTTTACGGACACCTGACGGGAAGATTTTCACTTCTTAAAATGACACTTCGCGTGTGCGGTGAATACGGCTATGCATACAGAATGTTCCTCGAACACGATAAGCGTATATGTCCGAGAGGGGTTCCTTACTTTGCATATGCCGCCTGTACGAAGATCTCAAAATACTGGGGCAAAAAGTACGGTGTTATTATGCCCGATTTCCTTCTTTTCCCCGATTGGGGTGTAATGCCCAAGGACAGCTATGAAAGCTACAGAAAGCGAATCCTTGAAATATGGACGGATATTCCCGAAGGCATTACGGAAACCTTCATTCATCCTGCTCTTGAAAGCGACGAGCTCAAATCCATCACAGGCAACTGGTGGCAGAGAGTGTGGGAATATCAGCTGATGAAGGATCCCGAAACGGAAAAATATCTGAATGCCCACGGAGTAGAATTGATATCTTACCGTGATATTGTTAAGATGAAATCAAAATAAAGGGCTGAATTCAGAGGTCGGAGAGATATTTCCGATAAGCTCAAGGGTAAGTACGCTGTAAAGAAAGGACGATATTATGAATGAGAGTAAATTACAGAACAGAAACAGTACTATAGACAGATTCAGGGGTATTGTTATATTTTCTATGATAATCTTCCAATTTATGGCAAATTTTGCGGGATTGGGAGGGGCTTCAACAATCAGTCATCACGCTCCCGATGCCGATGCCTATTATATGCTGCCTAATCTTGCGGTTGCTGATATCGTAGCACCGATGTTTATTCTTGCCATTGGTCTTACATACCTGCCGTCACTTCGAAGAAGAATTGAAAAGGACGGAAAAAAGACTGCTGTTCTTCATTTTGTCAAGAGAAATCTTATGATTATCGGTATCGGTGTCACAATGAACGGCATAAACGATATTCTTGACGGAAATATGGAAGGACTTAATCTTACCTTTGTAATACCTACGGGGGTAGTGCTTTTGGTTTCAATTCTCTGTCTTATTTTCAAAGCGGTGAAGCTGAAAAAAGTGTCGAGGCCTATGGGTAGGTTTCTTTCATGGTTTGTTACCGCTTTCGGTGTTTACGGTGTTGCAGTTGCCTTTGTAAATTTCATAATGCTTGTTATCGGAAAGACCGCAGACAGTTACGGACATTGGCTTGTGCTTCATCACATAGGTTTTGCAGGTCTTGTGGCTTTACCGTTTGCACTTATTAAGGGTAAGCACGAAAACATTATAAGACTTGTATGCGGTTTCGGTGTGCTTGGTCTTTTCGGACTTTTCCATTCAGGCGACCTTGCTAATGACCTTTTTGCAAGCAACCGTGAGCTTGTTGACTGTGTTGCAGACGGCGGATTTATAGGCGGCTTCAGCTGGGGTGCGATGCTTATAATTTATCTTGCATTCTCCGATATGTATATGAAAAACAAGAAGCTTTTCTTCGGTGCGGTGGGAGGCTACGGTGTGCTCACGGCGGCTGTTATTGCAGGTATTTTTGCCACTCTTCCCGAGGATGCAACGTGGATCGGTGCAAACTCAACCTTTATGGCGATAAATAAACCCAGTGTCAGTCCCTCTTTCGTTATCGTAACGGTATTTATTTCACTTCTTGCTTTCACAATTGTAGAAATTTTCTCATTCTATAAATTGTCCTTTGATCCCTTTATGTGGTGGGGCAAAAATCCCATACTTATGTATTGCCTTGAATTCGGTCTTGTGGGAGGAATCACCGTTGCAGGTGAAAGCTTCTTTGAAACAGCATCTGCACCGATTGCGGTTGCGATAGTAGCCGTTATGGCAATACTTCTTACCGCTATTGCGTACATCTGTAATAAGAAGAAAATCATTATAAAAATTTAAGTATTATATTTATAACATTTGTCGGGAGGATGAAGCTTCCCGACTTTTTTCTATTGTAATTTTTGAAAAAAGGAGATATAATTATTATGGAATATTATTTGAAAGGTTGATTTGTATGAATGATATAAATAAGCTCTATTCCTTGTGGAGAGAAAAGGCAACTGAAAAAGAGGTTCTTGAGGAATTAATTTCAGTTGAAGGCAACGAAAAGGAAATTCTTGATCGCTTCTGGCAAAATCTCACCTTCGGTACGGGCGGACTTCGCGGTGTTATCGGTGCGGGCACAAACAGAATGAATGTTTACACCGTTTCACAGGCAACACAGGGCCTTGCCAATTATCTCAATGAAGCATTCGAAAATCCTTCGGTGGCAGTAGGCTATGATTCAAGAATAAATTCCGATAAGTTTGCACGTGCTGCCGCCTCGGTGCTTGCAGCAAACGGAATAAAGGTATATATATTTAAAGAGCTTATGCCCACTCCCATAGTGGCTTATGCCGTTAAGGAGCTTTCCTGCTCATCGGGTATCGTTATCACTGCAAGCCACAATCCTTCAAAATATAACGGATATAAGTGCTATGACGAGAGAGGCTATCAGATGACTGATGAAGCCGCAGAAAGAACACTTCAGTATATCAATAAGTGCGATATATTCGAAGATGTAAAAACCGTTGATTTTGACAAGGCGGTTGAAGACGGAACAATTGAGTATATTGATGACGGCTTCCTCGATAAATATTTTGACCTCGTTCTTTCCAGAAGCATAAACCCTGAAATTGCAAAGTCCTCCGACCTTTCGGTTATTTATACACCTCTTAACGGTACCGGAAATAAACCTGTCAGAAAAATTCTTTCAATGATGGGAATTAAAAATGTAAGCGTTGTTCCCGTTCAGGAAAACCCCGACGGAAGATTCCCCACCTGTTCATTCCCCAATCCCGAAATCAGAGATGCTTTCAATGAAGCTCTTAAAATTGCGGAAAGCAACAAAGCAGACCTTCTTCTTGCAACCGATCCCGACTGTGACCGTGTCGGTATTGCAGTACTCACAAACGGTGAATATAAGCTTCTTACAGGAAACGACGTAGGCTGTCTTTTAGTTGATTATATTCTTTCACAGAAGAAAGAAAAGAGAACACTCTCTGAAAATCCCATAATCATTAAGTCAATAGTTTCATCAGATATGTCAACCGCAGTGGCTGAGTCCTACGGTGCCGAAATGAAAAATGTTCTCACAGGCTTCAAATATATCGGTGAGCTAATGACAGAGCTTCAGGAAAAGGGCGAAGCACACCGCTTTGAGCTGGGCTTTGAAGAAAGCTACGGCTATCTTTCAGGTATGCACACAAAGGATAAGGATGCCGTAAATGCATCAATGCTTATTTGTGAGATGGCAGCATATTATAAGGCTCAGGGCAAAACTCTTGTTGAGGTTATGAAGTCACTTCACGACCGCTTCGGCTTCTGGAATAATGCTCTTTTCAACTTTGGCTTTGAGGGTGCAGACGGTATGGCAAAAATGCTTTCTATGATGGAGTCTCTGCGTACAGATGCTCCCGTTGCACTCGGCGGAAGAAAAATTGCCGTTGTTGAAGATTATAAAACAGGAAAAGCACTGGATGTGAACAGCAATACTGTTACGGAGCTTGATTATCCCTCTTCAAATGTAATTATTTTTGTTATGGAAAATAAGGATAAGGTTATCATCCGTCCCTCAGGCACAGAGCCCAAAATCAAAATATATGCTATGGTTCAGGGAGAAAATGAAGAAGCCGCAAAAGCACAGACAGAAAATTATAAAAAGGACATTATGAATGTTCTCGGAATAGGTGAATAATATGAATAAGAATTTTGCAAAATTTGTCGCAATCGGCCTTGCAATCTTAATGGCAGGTAGCGTCTGCACTGCCGCCCTTGTTGCATTTCTTTAATTTATCAGTAAGCAGACGGAAAATCAGGATAATGCTGATTTTCCGTTCTTGCTTTTTTAATATTAATCGAATATTGTTAATTATTGTTTTCTTGACATTTATATTACTTATACTATGATACTCTTAAATTGCAGAATATAATTATTATAATATATGTTTTTTGAGGAGAAAAAATTATGAAAAAAATCATTTCGGTGTTTCTTGCCTGTATTCTCGTGTGTTCAGTGATTGCTGTTCCTGATATCAGGGTGTTTGCTTTGACAAATCTTCAATTTGAAGAATTTGAGCAGTTGGGTAAGGGGTATAATATGCTCGGCGGAAAACAACTGGAGAATTCCACGCTGAAAACGGGCTTATTGGCAGGTGGTGACGGAATGCTTGCCGATCTGACTTATGTCGGAACAACTTATGCATCTGCATCCTGTATAACAGATATGGATGAATATTTTTTAAATGAAACAGAAAGACTCAGCATTGAATTTGAAGCCAAGATTTCCTCTTTGCTTGTTGCAATAGGTGTAAAGGTTAAATTCGATAATACCAATATAAGTGAATACAGCAATGCACAGAGCAGTTATTTCAGCTCTGTTGATGTTAATGCAATTGCATATAAATATGATATGGGAATTAAAACTGATTACAGTGTAATCCGAAATAATCTGACAGAACAGTTCCGAAGTGCTCTGTCAGATCCGGATGTGGACCCTGCAACCCTGTTTTCTAATTACGGAACACATATGATAATCGCTTATCAGGCAGGCGGTGTTGCAAGTGCATACACAAGCGGTGTTTCAACTGCAAAAAAGTTTAAAACAGACGATAAATATGAATTGAATACTTCTGTTAAAATCGGTGAGGAAGATGTGGCAGAAGCTACATTAAGTGCCGGTTATGAAAATCAGAAAACAGAAAACGCTGAAAGTGATAATAAAAAAATAGTTTCTCATTCTTATGTGAGAGGCGGTAATAACTTTTTTGCAAAAACTCCCGCCGGAGATTCTGCAGTAGATACCGCCGAATATAATACATGGCTTGAAAGTCTTTCTTCAAAAGATGTAATCACAAACGGAACAAAAACTCAGATTATCACAGATGATGCATTAAAATTCGTTGCAGTCTGGGAGCTGTTACCTGATGGAGAAGAGGAAAGAAAAGCAGAGCTCAAAAGCTATTTTGATGTAAAAGCATCGGAATACATAAAAGAATTCTACGGACAGTATATTTATAAAAACGAGGTTCCCGAAACAGAAAGCTTTGAAGAGTATAGAGATTGTGTTCTGATTTCAACTGCTGATGAATTTGACTCAATCAGAAATGATCTCAGCGGTAAATATTTTATTGTTAATAATATTGATATGTCAGGCATTACAAACTTTATGCCCATAGGAACAAAAGAAGAACCGTTCAAAGGTGTGATTACAGGAAACGATGTGAGTATCTCCGGTATAAAAAGTGTCGGTGAGAATCCGGATTATTCTGCCTATGGCATTGTTTGCTCCAATGAAGGAAAAATTGAAGGAATAACCGTTGAGGGTTGTTGGTATGATTCACACGGTGACCTCATTTCAAATTATACGATAGTTTCCGTTCCCGTAAAGAGCATTTCCGATTGCGGTAATATTGACGGAATGACAGTTGAAACGGTGTATGATTCAATTGAAGAAACACCTGAAAATATTGATTGTGAGGAAAAAGGAAATGTAATTATTCTTGACTGGTCGGAAGAAAACAGTTCATCTGTAGGAAAAACATTTTCCGTAAGCTCTGATGTCGGAGCCATAGGTCTTATAGGCGGAGAAGAAAAAGGTTTCAATGACATGAATATTGTTATCGAAAAAAGAGAAACCCCGCTCAGTATCTATCTTCAGAATTTCAACTTAACTGCACAGAAAGAGCATATTGCCATTGACGGTCAGAAGGCTCCCTTGTTAAACATACATTCATATGGTGAAAAGAATGTAATAAAGGGCGGAGACGGTTACGGTGGTGTTTTTGCTGCGGATTCAGACGGGCAGAACGGTGCAGACGGCACTTATGCAGTGATTGCTGACAGTGTATGTATCGGCGGCACAGGTGAAATTTATATTTACGGAGGAAACGGCGGTGATGCCGCAGACGGAAGTGAGGGCAGTGACGGGGCAACCGCGGGTGCAAGCGGTAATCCCGGTTACAACGGCGGAAACGGCGGCCAGGGCGGAATTGCAGTTTTGGCAACAGATGTCAAAATAATTGAAGATGTTCAGTTATATATCATCGGCGGCAATGGCGGAAAGGGCGGTAATGGCGGCACAGGCGGTGACGGTGCTGAAGGCAGACGTGCAAAAGTCAGCTGGGGCGATGGCTATAACGGCGGCACAGGCGGCAGCGGCGGAAAGGGCGGTAATGGCGGCACAGGCGGAAAAGGCAATATTGCAGCAGTTTTCGGTAATCTGACATCAACAAATAACAAGATCACAGTTCTTATAGGCGGCAGCGGTGCTGTCGGCGGCGATGGTGGTCAGGGTGGCAACGGCGGCGATGGCGGCGATTCATATAGTTATTCTGATAACAGCGGTAATTGGGTTGTAAGTTCTCAATTTAGCGGAATCAACGGCGGAAAGGGCGGAAATACCGGTTCCGGCGGAGCAGGCGGCTCAGGCGGTTTATATTCCGGTGCCACATATAATGATTTGGCTACAGATAATGTTTACGGCAGGTTTTTGTATGAAGCAGGCAAAACATCTTCACTGCTGTCATCCGGCGGTGATGCAGGAGACACAGTCGGTGTGGGAGGAGAAAAAGGTTCTGTAAGATATACGATATTTGGCGGTAGTAAAAAGACAGATACCGGGAAAGCCGGAAGCGACGGTAATGCATCAGGCATCGACGGTGCATACGGCACAAATCCCGAAGAAGCATTTGTACAGCGGATTCTTATTGAAAATTATAACCTTTATGCCTTGATAAAAAATACGGCTACATATTCTCAGGCACAGCAGGTCGGAGCTGAAAACAATGCAAAAATAGTTTCTGTTATTAACAGTGAAATACAGGATAATGTTGATTATCTGATAGCTGAAACCGACTGCGTGAATTGCTGGATAGGGGCCTCAGATATAAAAAAAGAGGGAACCTGGAAATGGGAAAACGAAGAAGCTGTTTCATTTGAAAAATGGGGTATCGGTAACCCTGCAAACATAACAGGTGAAGAAGATTTTGCATACTATGATGTGCAGGATGATGTCTGGCGTGTTAAAAACGGTTCAGAAACATGTGATTATTATATTCTTGAAAGACCTATAAAAAAAGAAGGCAGATTAAGTCTTGACGGCGTAGGAAAAACAACATATATTTCCGGTCAGTCGCTTGATAAGGGCTCAATAGAGCTTTGGTATATCAATGAAGACGGAAGAAAGCAGAAGATCATTCCTTCTATACGTTATGATTTCAGCACGCCTGGTATTGCGAGTGTGTTATTGATTTACGGAGAAAATACTTTGTGTTTCCCGGTAAAAGTTCTTGAAAAGGCGATAGCAAAAATATCAGTAGCCAGTAAATCAAAAACAGATTATATTTACGGTGAGCCGTTTGAGGTGCCTCTCCTTGATATAGAATATAATAACGGGGAAAAGTCTGTTGCTGTGCCTGAACTGAATGATTGTGAAGCGGATATGAGTTCTCACGGTATAAAGGAAATTACTGTTACATATTCCGGATTGACAACTGAATATGAAATAAATATTGAAAAATGTCCCGTCAGCGGGCAGATAACTGTTTCAGGAAATCTCGGTTTTGGTGATGTGCTTCATGCTGAAACAAGCGAAATTTTGCCTCCTGATGCAACATTCACCTGTCAGTGGTACAGAGACGGTATTGCTATAAACGGTGCAACGCAAGGCGATTATACAATTATCCGTGAAGATCTCGGGAAATCTGTTACCGTCAGAATTTCTGCAAACGGAAATTATTCGGGAACAATTGAAAGCCCGGCAGTTATACCTTTATGTGAGCATATATATGAAAACTGGCAGACTCTAATTCCCGCAAGCTGTATTTCTCCCGGAACAGAGATCGGAACCTGCATCTGCGGAGAAACCAGGGAAAGAAATACAGATGAAACAGCTCACATTTTTACAGCAGAAAGAGCTGAATCTCAATATCTTTGCAGCATTGCAACCTGTAAAATGCTTGCTTCATATTATAAATCCTGTGAAGTGTGTAATCTCAGCAGTAAAAACACGGAAGATGAAGCCTGTTTCTCGGCGGGAAATTATGCAGAACATGTGATTACACATGTGCCTGCAAAACCGGCAGATTGCCTGAATTACGGTTGGAATGCATATGATGAATGCTCGGTATGTACCTATTCAAGTTATGAAAGAATCCCTGAAAAGGGACACAGCCCGGTTACGGATGCTGCTGAAAAAGCCACCTGCGAAAAGACAGGACTGACTGAAGGCACGCATTGCTCGGTTTGCCGTGAAGTTTTAGTTGAGCAGACTGTCATTGAAAAAGAAGATCACGTCTGGGGTGAATGGCAGGAAACAGAAAAGGCAACAACTGAAAAAGCAGGAAAAGAAACAAGAAAATGTAAAAACTGCAAAAAGACAGAGGACAGGGATATCCCGGTTCTGAAGCCTCAGAAAATTGTTGCTCTCGGTTCTTCGGAAAATGTCATAATATCAGAAAACGGTTTTGCATTTATCAATGCACTCACTACAGTTTCTGACATCCTGAGTGAAACTAACGGTACTGCGGTATGTTCGGACAATAAGCAGGTTACGAATCTGAAATCAAAGCTTGCAACAGGAATGAAAATCGTTCTTAATGACGGAGAAAAAACAGTTGATACCGTGACAGTTGTTATCCCAGGTGATATTGATGCAGACGGTGTTATAAGTGCTTCTGATGCAAGACTTGCTTTGAGACAATCTGTAAGTCTTGAAGACCTTAAAAACGAAAGACTGGCAGCTGCTATGGTAAACGGTGCCGTGAAGGTGACTGCGGCAGAAGCCAGACTCATTCTCCGTGCTTCGGTTGCTCTTGAAGATAATACGCTGTGGCTTGAAAAGGTTTCATAAGATTCTTGTTTATCAATTAATTAAAAAAGGTTGCTTCAAAAGCAACCTTTTTTGGTTATCTGTAATTTCTGATAAAGTGCTTATAGAAGGTGATGCCTTCTTTTATGCAGGCGGTGTCAATATTTTCGTCTGCCATATGAACAAGGCCAACCTGTTTATTTGAAACCCTGAATGGTGTGAAGCGGAGTGTGCAGGGGCAGATTTCTCTGAAGCATCTGACATCTGTACCGCCTGAGGGAAGAGGATAGGGAACAACGGGACATTCGGGGAAAATCTCTTCAATACATTTTTTTGTGTAAGAAAAAGCCGGCACGGAAATATCCGCAGGCTCGTGATAGTCACTCTGGCTGCCTTTTTCCACTGTGATACCGTAATTCTTTGCAAGGGCAGTAAAGGTTTCTATGTCTTTTTCAAAATCTTCAGCTGAAACAGGCTGAAAATATGCAGTTGCGGTGCATTTTTTTGAAGTGCTGCTTCCTTCAATTTCAGTGAATGAACAGGTTGTGCCGATAAGCCCTTTTGCAAGGGGATTAAGCTTTGGCATAACTTTTTTTATGACAGGGGCAAAAAATGCTGAGTGGGAAAAAATGAAATTCAAAGGAAAACCGAGATGCGGAGCGATATATGTGAACATATCCTCAACCTGTTTATTGATTCTTCTTATGAAAATATCCGTTTTCCCGACCTCTTCAATAAATGCGGTCATTCTTTCAACAACATTCTTTTTCCGGGCTTTCATCATATTCTGATAGATGCTATCAGTGCTTGCGGTGCAGGTATATGTGAACCGTCCCTTTTCGTGGATACCCACCATTGCACATTTCCCCGCCTTTACACCATCGACGGGCGGTTCTGTTATTGCTCCGCCTTCGTCGAGGACAAGCTCGAAATTAATATTTCCCTTTATGAAGTGTTTCACAGCAGAGGGAATGCCGTCGCCAAATCTTTCTTCGTTGTGAGACGAGCCGATATAAAGGTTACATTCGGGAATAAAGCCCTCCGACAGTAATTCTTCAATAGCGGAAAATTCACAGAAAAGGGAGGTTTTTGTGTCAAAAACACCTCTGCCCCAAAGCTTTCCGTCGTGCTCCTCACAGGCGAAGGGCGGATATGTCCAGCCTTCACCCGCTTCAACAACATCGTGATGAGACATCACCATATAGTTTCTTGATGTGTCCTTGCCTTCAAATTTATACATCCAGCAGTCGTCTGAAAAATATTTGATTTCAGCTCTTTCGTGAATAAGAGGAAACATTTCTCTCATAACCTCGCGAAGCTTCATAAATTCATCCGGGGTGAAAGAGTCCCTTTTTGAAACTGTTTCACATTCAATCATTCTGCGAAGCCGTGGAATATAATATTCTTTATCGAAATTCGGCATATTAATTTTCACATCCTGTATCTGCAAATTTTGCAAGACTGTCCGATATAACATCGGGAAGAGTGGTGCTTTCATCTATCTTATGACCGCTTCTGACAAGTACGGTTTTTCCGATTTTTGCATTTTTTCCCGCTTCAATATCGGAAAGCTTATCACCTATGAGAATACTTTTTTTCAGGTCGATTTCAATGCCTTGCTTTTTCATATCACGAACGGCTTTTTCAATCATACCCGGTGACGGTTTTCTGTCGAAAGACGGCTTTTTATATTCTTCAATAATGCCTTCCTCGTGATAGGGGCAATAGTAAATGCCGTCTATATGAGTTATTTCCCGAAGCTTTTCCAACATAAAATTATGAAGAATATTTACATCAGCTTCCGTATAAAGTCCCTTTGCCACACCCGCCTGATTTGTGATGACAAAAATCAAAAAGCCTTTTTCTCTTAATTTTTCTATAGCTTGTGGCACACCTTCAAGGAATTCAAAATCCTCGCATTTATAAAGGTGGTGCTTTTCCTTGCAAATTACACCGTCTCTGTCAAGAAAAGCTGCAGGGAAGGTATTTTTCCCGAATAAAACGGGGATTTCAGTGTTTGCCCTGAAATATGCTTCGGGGACACCCATATCAATGAAATAGCTGTCGGATTTTACGGCATATAGCCCGTCTTTCATTTTTTCAAGAAGCTCTTTTTCAAAAGAAAATTTACTGTCGGGACACTTTTCAAAAATATCCTTTCTGATAACATAAGCTCCGCCGTTTATATAGCCTTTGCCGTTTTCCTTTTTTTCCGAGAACTGAAGAATTCTGCTGTCATTACCTATTTCAAGAGTGGAGTGTCTTGTGCAGTCGGGCATTTCCTTTGCCGCAAGAACAATGTGGGCGTTTTTTTCTTTTGCTAAATTATATAAAGCATCAAAATCTATCTTAAAAAATGTATCACCGTTTATAACGGCAACATAGCTTTGGTTTGAAAATTGCAGTGCCTGTTTTATTGCACCGCCCGTGCCCAAAGGCTCTTTTTCAACGGAATAGTAAAGTTCAAGCCCCTCAAAGGAAGAGCCGTAATATTCTCTTATCTGCTCATTATGAAAAGAAACCGCAAGAATGACTTTTGAAAATCCCTGTTCTTTAAGATATAAAAGAACATAATCCAAAAAAGGACGGCCGCCCACGGGTGCCATCACTTTTTGCCTGTCTTTAACTGTCTTGGCAAGTCTTGTTCCCAGACCGCCTGCAAGAATAATTGCTTCTTTCATTTTTACACGGAAACTATATCCTTTGTTCCGTCTGCCCTTTCAACAGGATTTGTATAAAGTCCCACAAGATATGTGTCTTCAATATATAAAAAGTCGTGACGGACATTTTCATTTACCAAAAACATATCGCCGTCTGAAAAAATATATTCTTCTCTTTTTCCGTCATATTCTGCCGTAAACTTAATTTTACCCTTGATTATAAAGAAAAGCTCTTTGGTATGCTCGTGATAATGAAAATTTCCTCTGACTTTTCCTGCTTTTGTAAAAACCGCATTCACCTGAGTAAAGCCCTCGTGCACAAGCTGTGTTAGAGTGCCTCTGTCATCAGTGAAGGTAAAATCGGGGGAGAGTATTTCAATCAGGTTCATATAATCACACATTTCCGTAGATGTTGTTTTTTATGATGGAATAGGCTTTTATAAGCTCTTCAATTCCGTCGTCAATTGTATATACAGGCTTAAAGCCCATAGCTTCAATTCTTTCATTCGAAACAAGATAGTTTCTTTTATCGGGATCTGTGCCTATGGGTGCTTCGAGATACATAAAAGAGGGGATGTGTTCTTTTATTTTTTCACAAAGCTCAAGCTTTGAAAGATTGGCATCCGAAAGTCCGCAGTTATACTGTCTGCCCTTCATTTTTTCGAAATTATCCATAGCGAATATAAATGCTCTTGCGGCATCTCTCACATGGAGATAATTTCTCATAAACGAACCCTCGAAAACAATAAGGGAACGGTCAAAAATTGCTCTGTATGTGAAGTCATTTACAAGTAGATCCGTTCTCATTCTCGGAGATGCTCCGAAAAGAGTGGCAAAACGGAAGGTGAGGGAATTTCCTGCTTCAAGCACTGCTTTTTCTGCTGCCATTTTGGTTTTTCCGTAAAGGGAAACGGGATTAATGGGTGAGTCCTCGGTGCAGTATTCCTGTCCCAGTCCTAAGCCGTAACCGCTGTTTGTACAGGGGAAAATTATCTTTTGCTCGGGGGAACGAAGCTTTATTATAAGCTTTACTGCTTCAAGATTTGTGGAGACTGCCGCTGTTTCATCCTTATCGCAGACAGGAAAGCCCACAAGTGCCGCAAGAGGAAAAATAAAATCCTTGCCCGCTATATGCTTTTTAATAAGCTCTTCACTTCTCGCATCCCCGTTTACTATAGTAAAATTGCTGTTTGTGCAGCATTCAAGAAGCGAAGATTGCTTATAAAGAAAATTATCAATAACAGTAACCTTATGGCCGAGCTTCAGTAGCTCGGGCACCAGTACCGAGCCGATATAACCTGCTCCGCCTGTTATAAGTATATTAGCCATAGGAAGCACTTCCTTATTTTTTTGAATAGAGTATCTGACTGCCCTGTGTTTCAAAGCTGAAAGGTACATACATATAGTTGTCAAGAGCAGTTCGCACTTTATCCTGATTTTTTTCGGGAACATATAAAAGCACAAAACCGCCGCCGCCGGCACCTAAAAGCTTTCCGCCCAGTGCCCCGTTTTTCTTCGCAATGGAATAAAGCTCGTCTATTTCATCGTTGGTGATGTTATTTGCAAGTGTGGTTTTCATTTGCCACGAATAATCAAGAAGCTCACCGAATTCATTGAGCGAACGGCTTGAACACAAAATGCTTTCCGCCTCATATACGAGAGCTTTCATTTTATGCAAGGTTTCTGTGTTTTTGGGTAGATTTTTTGACTGTTCTTTTGCTATTTCAGTTGAGAAACGGCTTTGCCCCGAAAAGAAAAGCATAAGCTTTGAATTGAGCTCATTAAGCCTCATTTCACTTATATCAAGTGGAGTTACCGAAAAACCGTCCTTATTAAAATCAATGCGGTTTATTCCGCCGTATGAAGCGGCAATCTGGTCCTGAATTCCGCCGTGCTCCTTGCACAGGATTCTTTCAAGATATATTGCCTCCTCGGCAAGCTGTTTCTTATTGAAATATTTTCCTCTTAAGGTGTGAATACTGTTAAGCAGCCCCACCGCAAAGGATGAGCTTGAGCCAATACCCGTTCTTGCAGGTAAGTCTGCGTCATAGCTTATCTGTATGCGATTTTCGTGAAGATATTTTAGTGCCTCTCTGACAAGGGGGTGAGAAAGCTCATCGGGAGAATCAAAGCGTTCAATTTTTGAATATGTAAGCTGGTTTTTATGATCAAAAAACGGGGGATAATCACGGACCGTAACGAAACAATATTTATCAAAGGTGGCAGATAAAGCACTGCCGCCGTAAGCATTAAAATATTCCGAAAAGTCTGTTCCGCCGCCGAAAAACGACATACGGAAGGGGGTTTTTGATATTACCATAATCTGTCCTTAAAATTCAAGTTCAAGCGTTTTGATGTTTAACAGTTTTTTTAACAGGGAATTATCCATATAAATGTCATCCGCTCTCTTTTCGGTGAAAATATTTAATTCGTTTTTGGTTACGGGAATGATGAGTTCTTTTTTCAGATGGTTGTGTTCAGCTATTTTCAGACCGATTTCATATTTTGTTAAGGATGTATCCGAGCATACATTGATAATCTTTTCATCTGCTTCGGCTTCAAAAAGCTTATTCGTGATTTCTGCCGCCGTTTTGTAGCAGAGGGCAGGTCTTTTCCAGTCCGTGAATAAATATATATTTTCACCGCCCGAAATTGTATCTGTGATTGTGTCGAAAAAATGCTTTTTCCTGTTTGTAAGTGACGGACCGCACAGGTATGAGTATCTTATAATCTGATAACCGTGCTTCAGCGTGATTTTTTCCCCCAAGAGCTTTTGTTCACCATAAATGTTTACGGGTGCGGGAATGTCCTTTTCCGTGAAAACAAAATTGTTTGTGCTTTCGCCGTAAGCCGTGTCCGAAGAGGCAAAAAACAGTTTTTTGATATCCAATCCCTTTATCTCAAGAAGAAAATTTTCATAGCAGACAGTGTTTATATAAAGTGCTCTTTCCGGATTAATTTTTACAATATCGGGATTATGCACTGCGGCAAGAAACAGTATTTTTATATTATTATAATGTGAAAGAATTTGAGCTGCATTTTTTATGCTGTCATTATCAGACAGTTCAAAATTTACATTGATTAACTGAGGTGAATCGGGAAATACGGGAGAGTTGTGATTGAGTGCAACAATTTTTTCACTGCAGCTTTCCATAATGTGTCGGATAAAATATGAACCGAAAAAACCGTCAGCACCGACAATGCAAAACACATTTTCACCCCCGTAAAGTATATATAATTATTATATTATATTAATACCTATATGTCAACAAAATAAAAGAAGCCTTCTGCGGTGAGTGCAGAAGGCCTTTTGTCAGGGAAGATTATTTTGCATCAAAAAATTTATTGAAGAAGAAATAGTTTTCCTGAAGAGTGTCGTTTGTGATTGTTGTAGTTGTTGTTGCTTTATCTGTTTTTATAAAGAAATTGTTGAAATATGTGTGCATAAGGCTCTTGGTGCTCATATCAACACTGTAGGTTGCTGCAACAGGCTCGAATTTGTCTGCAGTGAAATAGTATGTTACTGTGGCTCCCGTGGTGATTTCCATTTCCATTACGAACATACCTGCCATTTCGGGTATATCCGAGAAGGAATTATTGAGTTCTGACATTGTTTTTTTGAGACCTTCGTTGTAGCTCGCATTGACTATTTTTTCAATGGGAGTTACACCTTCGGGCATATTTTTGTTTGTCATATTTTCGGGCTTGAGAGTTACCGTAACCTTATAAACCTCACCGACATTTGCAGCCTTAATTGTTGTAAGGTCATATGTTGTGTTTGAGGTGGTTGCCTTGAAGGAAGCGGGAAGATTTTTAACAAAATCAACACCGTTCATTTTTTCCGTCTTTATGGACTGAATGTCACCGTCTTTAAGGTCGCTTATATAAGGCTTTCCGTTTACATAGAATGTAGCGTTGTTTATATGACGGGGCTTTGTAAGATCGGAATATTCAACTATTGTACCGGGCTCAACCGTATCAGAAAGAAGACCTTCCATAATTTCGGCAAGAGCAAAATGAAGAGTGCCGTTTGCCTTACAGTTGGGCTTGGGCGTGTTGGTGGTTGTTTTTGTGTATCCGTAGAAATAATTGAGTGAGCCGGGCTCCTTGAGCTTGTTTACAAGCTCATTGAACGAGGGCATTAAGGTTTCACCGCAGCAGTCTTCACCGATACAAACGATGCCTTTTTCAATTCCGATGCAGTCACTTTCAACAAGGTGGCCGTTGAATTTTATTTCTCTGTTTTCCAGTTCTTCAAGACCGACGGAGGCACGGAGAATAAGTCTTGCATCGGCAGCTTTGATTTTTCCGTCGTAGTCAACATCGGCGGCTTTCTGCTGTGCGGCTGTAAGCTCTTCAAGACCGACAGAAAAACGTAATGCAAGTCTTGCATCAGCCGCTTTTACAAAACCGTCACCATCAATGTCTCCTATGGTGTCAGCAAAGGCAACACCTGTGAAAAGCGTTGAAATAAGAATTGCAATAAGAGTTATGCTTAATATACGTTTTTTCATTTTAATTTCCTTTCGAGATAAACTTGGGGAACGCATAAACTGTTGTGTTTGTTGTTTCAATAATGGGATCCATTTCACCCTTGAGAGAGAACAGACCGAGAGAGAAGGACATATCAATTTCCTGTGTGATTATAATGCTTGTATCATAAACCGCAATAATGGGTTCATATGTGCTTTCAAGGAAATAGTAGGTGACCTGAGCATCAGTTTTGATGTCTGTGAGGTTAGTTGTCATAGATATTCCGCTTTCTTCAAAAGAAGAATCCTGAAGAGTTTTTGCTTCTTCATAAATGTTGAAATCGTAAACTCTCTGCAGAGCGGTTTCCGTGGGAGTTTTCGGAAGTGTTCTGTAGCTTTCGTTTTTAACATCAATGGCAACCTTTATGACATTTTCGCTGACAGAGCTGTTTTTGAGATTGTTGAGTCTTGTGATATATAAGTTTCTGTTTGTCTCATTCTTTATGTTTTCATATGTTGTATTGAAGGAAGAGAGAATGTCGTTGAAATTAACACCAGAAAAGCGTTCAATGCTGATGCTGTCAATATCATTTTTTGTAAGCTTTGAGATTTGATTCTGGTTTTTAAGAGGCAGTGAAGAGCCCCATGTATATACAACAGCCGAATACTCGTCAGGTGTATTAGCCATTTCATCTTCATACATATCCTTTATCTGTGAAGTGAACATACCGAAAGCAAATTTCGAATAAGAGGTTTTTATACTTTCTTTACTTACAATATTGAGGCCGAAAGTATCATAATATTCGGTCTTTACCTGATCTGCAAGCTTGTTGAACAATGTAATCTGCTCAATTTTTTCTCCGTTTTTGTCTTCTTTAGTGGCTTCGTCGCAGCGTGCACAGAAGAACATTGTGATATCTTCGCTGTATATTACAGATGAGAGCTGAATATCGTGTCCGAGCTTTGCTTCGAGAATCTTTTCCGGTATATCGCAATGAGCATTTGTGCATACAACATTTTCGGTGCAGGTGGGTGTTAAAACTTCACCCTTGCTGTGACCTGTTGCGAGAAGAATAATCTGTGTTTCTGATGTGAAATTTGTTCCGCAGCCGTTTGCACAGGTGCCTGTATATTCATAAATACCGTCCTGTGTACAGGTTCTTTTCTGTATAGTATTTGTTGAAGTTGGCTTATGACCTGTTGCAAAGTCTGTTGTTTCTGTTTTACCGTAACGGACCTTGTTAAGATATGTCATTGTGTCTGTTCCGTAATTGTTGCAGTTTGCACAATAGTTGAAGGCAGAGCCGTCTTCTTCACAGCTTGCATAAACAATTGTAGTCGGAATGGATCTTTTTTCATGTTTTATTGTGTCTGATTTTACGAAATCACAGTCTTCACACTTGACGATAGTTCTGCAGGGCTCATTTTCGGGGTGAATTTCCTTTGTTTTGTGTTCGGTTATGGGCTTTGTTCTTGTGACGGTATCCTCACAAACAGAGCAGACACCTTTTTCGGAGCCTGTTTTTTTACATGTGGGAGCTTCGGTTTCCGTCCATGAATAAGAATGACCTTCGGCAGCAACGAAATTTTCTTTTTCTATTGTTTCGCAAACGGAGCATTCTCTGTAGTCATAGCCTTCTTCCGTGCAGTTGGGATTAACTGTTTTCCAGCTTCCGAAGCTGTGGTCCTTTGCATCGGCAATTTTCTTGTAAGAGGCTTCGTCGTAATAATCGCAGAGCTTACATTTATTGAGAGTATATCCTTCCTGTCCGCAGGTTGCATTGTGTGTCACTGTTTCGTAGACGTGTTCCGTTCCCTGTGACGGGACTGTGGTGCCCTTTGCTTGGAGAGCTTTACAAATAGTGCACTTTTTATCGCCTGAATAACCGTCCTTCTGACAGGTGGCGGCAATAACGGTTGTTTTATCAAGCTGATAGTTATGAGCTATTTTATTTGTTGTTGCCTGTGCCTTTATAACTGTTTTGCAAACTGAACAGTGAGAGCCCTCTGTTTTACCGGTTGCGGTACAGGTTGCAGCAACAGCCTTGTCCGTTACGGGAGTGTGTGCTTTAACGGGGATTTTTTCTGTTATAAATTCACCGCATTCGCAGGAAAGCTTCTTTTCTCCCTGAACGGTACAGGTTGCAGCCTTTGTTATTGTTTCCTTTGTGTATGCGTGGCTATGAAGATTTTCAAGACCGACGGAAGCACGAAGAATAAGTCTTGCGTCAGCAGCCTTAATTACACCGTCAAAGTCCGCGTCTGCCGCTTTTTTCTCTGTTTCGTTTAAGTTTTCAAGACCGACTGATGCACGAAGAGCAAGTCTTGCGTCAGCTGCTTTTACAAAACCGTCGCCGTCAACGTCTCCTAAAATATTAGCCGAAGCAAGTGTTGCGGGGAGAACGGTCAGTATCATCATAACGGCAAGAAGAATGGATATAATGCGTTTTTTCATTTTTTAGCCTCCGTTGTATTCCGTTAAACGGAATTACCGTAATTTTCAGAGCATAATGCCACTTATACAAAGTATACACCAAAGTTTATTTTTTCGCAATATATTTTAATAAAAAAACACCCTGAACTTTTTTCCTGTTCAAGGTGCATTTTACATTACAGCCGTATTATTCTTGCAGCAAGAATATCTGCCGTGCTCTCGTCGTGGGTTATTAAAATTGCGGTTTTGTCCTGAATTTCCTCTTTTATCAAAGCAGTAATTTCATTGAGGGTGTTTTCATCAAGCTCTCTTAATGGCTCGTCAAGGTAATATATGTCACCGCCGAAAGCCAGAGCCCTTGCTATAGAAAGTCTTCTTTTCATTCCGCCGCTCAGAAGCCCTGCTTTTTTGTCCTTATCAGGTAAAAGCTTTGTCCTTTCAAGAAAATACAGAGCTCTTTTTTCGTCGGGGGCAACCGCGAGAATGTTTTCAAGAACGCTTTTATGCTCTAAAAGGCGGTTCTCCTGAAAAACAAAGGTTTTTTTTGTGTCGGGCTGAATTATTACCTCACCTGAATCGGCTTTTTCAAGTCCCGCAATAATTCTTAAAAGTGTGGTTTTTCCCACGCCCGATTTGCCCATAAGGGCAACACATTCACCTTTCTCTATTTTGAAAGAAACATTTTGCAGGACGGTTTTTTCACCGAAGGATTTTGATATATTTTTTACTTCAATCATATCTTACCTCCGTGCCTTTTAAGGAGTGCTCCCAGCAGCTTCTCAAGAAGCATACTCAGTACTATAACCGTCAGTGTCCACGCGAAAAGAGAGGGTGTTTCAAGATAAATTTTTGCATTCTGTATTCCCGCACCAATAGTGTTGGTTGGTGTGCATATAACCTCTGCCGCAATACCCGCCTTCCACGAAAGCCCCATGGTAGTCGTTGCTGCCGCCGAGAAATAGGGGAGCACCGAGGGAATATAAATATCCGTAATTTTCTTTTTAACAGGCATTTTGAAAAACTGTGCCATTTCAAGAATTTTTTTATCGGGAGAAGAAAGTCCCTCTGAAATATTTGCCCATATAACAGGCACTGTTATGAGTGCACAGGTAAAGGCGGGAACTGCCCTTGAAGACATAAGCACTAAAGCTAAAACTATAAAAGAAGCCACGGGAGTTGCCTTTATAACGTGAAGCATGGGCTTGAAGAATGCGTGAAGAATTTTACTGAGGCTTGTAATAATTCCGAGAAGTGTTCCGCTGATAATTCCGATACCCCAGCCGAAAAGAACCTTATAAAGGGAATTGAAGCAGGATATATAAAATTCCTTTTCCTTCAGAAGCTCCCAAAGAGAATTGAAAACCGCAACGGGAGAAGGAACAAGAAGCTCTAATCCCACAATTTCAGATAAGATATACCACACCGCAAGCCATATGAATAAAACCGGCAGTGCATAATATTGACTGACTGTTTTTTTGATTTTTTTCAGTTTTTCCATTATTTAACCTGATAATAGAAGCTGTCGGAGGGAAGCACTCCGCCTACTGACTGGGGATTTGACTGCAAAAGCACATTAAGATAATCACTGACATTTGATTTCATTTCTTCGCTTGTCATAAATACTATATTGCAGTTGGGAATTGCTTTTGATGCAACAGCGGCTTTTGCAATATCAAAGCCTTCAATTATTGCCCCTGCTTTTGCAGGATCTGCATTTACTTCTTTTACAGATGCTTCATAATCCTTTAAGAAAGCTGCAACCGCTTCGGGATTTTCCTCTGCAAACTTTGTTCTCACTGCAATACAGCCCATTGTAAGCTCCTTGCCGCCGAGAGCCTTCCATTCTTTTGTGAGGTCAATAGCCACACTGTAGCCGGCATCCTTGCCTTTCATCTGTGTAACAAAGGGCTCGGGAAGAAGCACGACTTCATATTTATCGGCAACAGCCTTTGTGATAACCTCTGCGTGTTCACTTGCATATTCTATTGTAACATCAGTAAGATTGTTTTCGGAAAGAATGTAGTTCAGCACATATTCTGTGGTTGTTCCTTTTCCTGCAGAGAGAATTGTTTTTCCTTTAAGGTCTGCGATTGCTTTTATGTTTTCATTGTTACTCATAAGATATATAACGCCGAGGGTGTTTACAGCAAGAATCTGCACCTTGCCTTCGGTTTTCTTGTTGAGAACTGCAGCAACATTGGTGGGGAGAGCCGCCATATCAAGCTCTTCGTTTATAAGAGAGCTCTGAAGCACGTCGGGAGCACCTGCAAGAGTGAGATTATATTCTGCATTTGCGGTGCCGTTTTTATCGTTTTCAAGAAGAATTGCCGCACCCATTCCTGTGGGGCCCTTGAGAAGACCTATGTTTATAACCTCTTTTTCGGCGGGAACAGTTGTTTCTTCATTGGTTGCGTTTTCATTCACGGTTGTTTCTTCTGCAGAATTTCCGCAGGAAGCGAGAATAAGGGAGATGCTTAAAACTGCAAGTAATACAGATAAAAATTTTTTCATACTTTTCTTTCCTTTCGGGGTATTATAATATATTTATTGCTTTTCCGTCTTTTTCTATGAAGCCCTCTTTAATCAACTCGTCAAAGGCTCTGTAAACAGAGGTTCTTCCGATTCCGAGAATTTGGGAGAGCTTCTGATATGAAACGGGAAGCATAAATTTATAGGAGTTATTTTTTGTTTTAAGGTCGTTAAGATATGCTCTTAATGCTTCTTTTGCATCGGGAGCAGATATGCTTTCAATTTTTTTGTTGAGAAAATGTATTTTTGTGCTTAAAATGCCGAGATAGCTTGTGAGAATGTCGGGATATGTACTCAAAAGCTGTGTCAGCTGTTCTTTTGTGATAAAAAGAAGTCTTGAAATTTCTTTTGCCGTGAGAGTTGTGGGGAAGGCCTCACTGTCACAGAAAACCGTTGACATCCCGAAAACATTTCCCTCACCGAGCGTATTCATAAAAAGAGTTCCTTTTTCGGTTTCCTTTGAAACCTCAATCGAGCCTTTCAGAATCACCGCAAGGCCTTTTTCAAAAGAGGAGGGAGAAAAAACCGTTTCCCCTTTTTTGTAGGTTCTTATATCGTATTTGCCGCTTGTGAGAAGCTCTGTTAAAACACAGTCCGGAGACCTTGCAAACAGCTTGCAGTTTTTTAGTGATTTCAGGTCTTTTTGCTTCATTAAAGAATCACACTCCGATAAAAAACTTTCAAAAAGTGTTCCTTATGGTACAAATATAGCACAAAAATTTAATATTGTCAATAGTTTAACAAAGAGGAATATTTTTCTTTTTCCGTCAAATTTCAGTATTTGTAAAAAGCTCTTGAATTATAATATAAAATAATGTATAATTCATTTAATAAATGCCTTTTTTAATAAACGGAGGTCAAAATTTAATGAAAAACAACACCTTAAAGAAAATTATCTGTTGTGCTTTATGTGCTGTTACGGTGCTTTCAATGCCCCTTTCGGCAATTGCGGCAGAGGTGAATTCCGCTCCCGTAATCTATGTCGGCGAAATTTCCGATAACGCACTTTATAAAAATCCAAACAAAAACGGCTCAGAGGTTGTTTTTGATGTCAATTCATCTGCATTTATCGGCAGTGTGACAAAAGTTCTCGCAGGCTTCCTTCTCGAAGATTCCAAGCAGTCTGCAACTCCCATAGCCGCAGGCATCAAGGAGATTATGACTCCCATTCTCTGTGCTCCCACAGGTGCTTCTCTTGACTCAAATGTGGGTGTGTGGTATTATGCACAGCCTATATCCGAATATAAGGCAGATACAATCTATTCCGAAAATATGAAAGCTGTTATTGAGGCTTCTGCCGGATATGTTTCCGAGAATGAAATTTTCTTTTTCTCATATGATTGGCGTATGGATCCCTTTGACAATGCGGAATATCTTTATGATTTCATCGACCATGTAAAGGTAATGACAAGCAGTAAAAAGGTATCTCTTCTTGCAGTGGGCTCGGGCGGTGTTGTTGTGAATACATATCTTCACGAGCACGAGGACCACGCAAAGAACAGTGTTGCATCCATAGTTTTCTTCAATTGCTCTCTTCTCGGCAATGCCATTATCGGTGACTTTATGAAGGGAAGAGTTGCAAGACTTGCCATTGATGAAGACAATTTCCTTGAAAATATTCCTAATATCACAGGTGAACACAGAGGCAATGCCTTTATGGATTTTGTGAGTGAGGACTCCCTTAAAATCATTTCCGGTATAAGCGGAAATCTTCTCGGAGAAGGCAGTCTTTCCAACCTTATCGGTTCTCTTTTCTGGGAGATTTTCGAAATGATTGCAAAGGGTGAAGACCTTCACAAGACGATTGGTAAGGGTTATAATAACTTTGCTCTCAGCTCAAGTGCAGATGCAATTTTTAATGATTTTCTTAAAGAATACCTCAGAAATATGCCCGGTCTTTGGGCTCTTGTGCCCCAAAATGCTTATGCTGATGCAATTGAATTTATGTTCGATTTAGGTGCGATTGAAAACGATGTGCTTGCTGATAAGATAATTGATTACAGAAAGGTTCTTTCAGACACTGCAGTGACTCTTAACACTGCAAAGAATAACGGAATAAATGTTAATGTTGTTGCAGGCTACGGTCTGCAGATTCTACCCGTAACAATAAGTCTTGATGATGATTCTGACAGCATTGAATCAACAAAATATGCATCTGTCGGTGCGGTAACAGCCGATAACAGTACCGAAGGCGGTCATTTTTCATACTGTCTCAGCTCAAGACACAATCACAAGTCTCCCGCAGAGGATATTGATGCATCCTATTGTGCACTTCCCGAAAATACCTGGTTTATAAATAAGCTTCCCCACGGCGATATGTCAAACAGCAGTGTGGCAGATTTTGTTGTATGGCTTCTTTTCAGCCGCTCGCAGAGAACGGTAAGAGAAAACGCTTCTTACCCTCAGTATCTTAAATACAATAAATACAGTGCTCTTAAAGCCGCCAGTGTTATAGATGAAAATGAGCTTTTTGCAGGTGATGTTGACAGTGACGGTGTTGTTAAAGCTGCCGATGCAAGACTTGCATTAAGAATTTCCGTTGGTCTTGAAAATGCATCAAAGGAAACAAAGCTTCTTGCAGACGTAGACGGTGACGGTGCAGTCAAAGCTGCTGATGCAAGACTTATTCTCAGATATTCGGTAGGTCTCGAAACCTCTTTCCCTGTAAACAAATAAGAAAAAAAGGACTCGGATTTTTGAAAATCCGAGTCCTTTTCAATAAGTGTGTCACATCTGTTATTCGTCAAACATTTCAGCCTCAACTGCCGCACAAAGTGCATGATAAACGGGGAGTGTCAGCTCCTGTACCTCGTAGGTTACTGCGGTGGGAAGCTTAATTGTAACATCAGAAAGTGCGGAAAGCTTACTGTCTTTTTCACCCGTTATCGAAACTGTTTTAATGCCTGCAGCTTTTGCGGCTTTAACTGCGTTTACGATATTAAGAGAATTTCCGGAGGTTGAAAGTGCAATAAGAACATCGTGTTCACTTTTTGCATAGGCATAAACCTGCTGTGCATAAACGAGTGAGGGATCGATATCGTTTGCAAAAGCGGAAATAACCCCCGACTGACTGACAAGAGAAATGCATCTGATACCCTTCTGCAGCTTGTTTGCTATATCGTCGCCGTTTTCAAAAGCGGAAAAAAGAGCCTTTTCCTCTTGGGGAAGAGGTCTTTTTAATATAAAGCCCTTCATCAGCTCTCCCGTGATATGTTCACTGTCCGCTGCAGAGCCGCCGTTTCCGCAGCAATAAATAAAAGCATTTTCTTTTGCACACGAAAGCAGAAAATCATAGGCTTTTTTTATTTCACTTTTATTCACTTCAAGTGCAGGATAAGCTTCATATAATTTTGTGAAAATCAATTCGGGTGTGTTCATTTTTATTACTCCTTAAAGCTGAGTCCTAATGCGGCAAAATCTCCTATGCTGTTGCCGAGTGTTGCGGGAAGAATTTTACATGCCTCATATGAATAGGACAATGCTTCATTTTTTATTATATCATTTATAATGCCGTCAAAAAGGTCTTTATCACGGGAATATATGCTTCCTATAACAATGGCTTCGGGATTGAGAATATCAATTAAAATGCTCAGTCCCATTCCTAATTTTTCGGCACACTTGTCATAAATTCTTTTTGCAAGTGCATCACCGTTTTTTGCGGCAATTGCCACTGTTTTTGCGGAAATTTCTTCTTCGGTGAAAAGAAGGCTGTTTTCCCCCTTTTCTTTCGCTTCGTCCATTATAATACGGGCAAGTCTTGCAATACCGCCTCCTGAACAGAAGCCCTCAAAGGAGCCCTTTTTGCCATAGCCCTCGGGACCGTCCTGTTCCAGTCTTATGTGTCCCACCTCGCCTGCCATATCGCTTGTTCCGGAGTAAAGCTTCCCGTTTAATATAAGTCCCGCACCCATTCCCGTGCCGAAGGTGAGGAATATCATATTTTCTGTGCCCTTGCCTGAGCCGAATTTCCATTCAGCCACAGCACAGGCATTTGCATCATTCTGTAAATTGGGGCGGATTCCGAAATGCTCTTCGAAAATATCGCATATGGGAACATTATCCCAATCGGGAAGATTTGGGGGGCAGTTGACTGTTCCTTTGCGGCTGTTAAGAGGTCCGCCGCAGCTGATGCCTATTCCTATAAGTTCACTTGCGGGCTTTTTTATGCCGTTTCTTGATAGAAGCTCATCGGCAGTATTCAGCATTTCGCAAACAATAGCTTTCCAGCCTCTTTTTACATTGGTGGGGAATGCAATTTTATCAATAATCAGCTCATTGAAATCAGCGGACATTTCGCCTTTCCCTAATATTACGGCACATTTTGTGCCTCCTATGTCAAAACCGAGTGAAAACATTTTTTTTACCTCATTTCAAGTAACGGAAGAATTGAACCAATGTCAATAATTCTGCCTTTTTTGAGCTCTTTTATTTTTACGCCGTGCTTGCTGCAGAAATTTTTAATGCTGTCTGCATCCTTATGATATTTCAATTCACCTGTTATTGCAAGAGTATCTTTATTGATTTTTCCTGTGCTTCCCCCGAAAAAGCCCGAATGCTTTTCCGAAAGATATATGTCGCCCTGTGAAATCAGAAGCACATCAATGCCTGTTTTCTGCAGTGCCTTAAAAATTGACGGATCTTCCGTGATAACGGCATTTTCCGTCAGAAGGCATACAGAGCATTTTGAATATCCCTGATGTACGGGTATGCCGATAAATCCGGTGAGAATAAGCTCATCATTGAGATAATTATCAATTGTTTTCGGATTGTAAATGTAAAAGCCTTTTCCCACAGCAGCATTGAGTTTTACATCGTCGGGGTAGGTGCTTGCGATACCGTCGGACGAATAAACCGTAAAACCGAGTTTTTTAAGAAAGGATGTGTCAATTTCAGGTGCTGCAAAAATACGGTCATCACCGATATGGCACAAAAGCATATCTGCGTGATTTTTTGTTTCATCGGGGAGAATTTTACTTCTGAATGAAACAGCTTTTATACCTTCATTATTGAGTGCTTCAATAATTTCGGGATAATCTCCCACAGCCGCCAGCGTGACCTTATTTTCGGGAAGATTGGGATAAGCTAAAAACTGTTCTTTCATCAGGCAACAAATTTTTTCCATGGCTTTATTGCAACAAAGCAGCAGGCTGTTCCGATTACCGCAACCGCAACCCAGGATATCAGAACCGTATTCCAGCCGAAATGGTCACTTATTGCACCGAAGCCGTAGGTTGCCGCCGCAGAGCCTACATAGGTAAGAGAATTAATAATACCGGACATTGTTGAAACCGCATTGTATTTTTCAAAACGGGCGGGAACAATGCAAATAAGGAAATAGTTTACGCCGTGCATAAAGCCTGTGATTATGGCAGCAAGAGCAAGTGTAATATATTGGTTTTCTTTATATATGAATAAAAGAAGAAGACAGCCTATAAAGCCCGTGCCAAAGGTAATCGTTCCTGCTTTTACCTCGTCTTTTACAAATTTGCCGTTGATAATTCCCACGAGTTTTACGCTTATAACACCGAAAACGGGAATGAGAACGGATTTTAATATGGCACTGGAGCTTTCCATTTCAAATGTATTGATTATAAATGTAGGCACCCAGTCAGAGATACCGTCACGCAAAGCACCCTGTGCGATAATTGCGATTGCAATAAAAACGAAGCCTGACATAAGAAGCTTTTTTGCACTGAGTGTGCTTTCTTTTTTGTCTTTTTTATCGGTATTCCCTGTTTTTTCAAAAAGGTGCTGGCCTTTTGAGACTTTAGAGAAGACCATAACCCATATAATTGCAATTATTCCGCTGACAACGGCAGAGGAAATGAAAACATATTTCCAGCTGAAATACTTAATCCATATGGCGGACGAGGTAATATAGAGAAGAATTGTTCCGGAAATACCCGCAATGTTTACGTTTGTACAGACCTTGTTGTATGTGCCGTGGTCCATAGTCGCCGCCATAATACGTACAAGGGGCGGCCATAGCATAGACTGTGCGAAGCCGTTAATGAACCATATAATGCTTCTTATTGTAAAATCATCCGTTACGGGCATCAGGATATTCATAAGTGTGGTAAGAGAAAGTCCGCACAGAATTATATTCTGCGGCTTGAATTTATCACCGAGAATTCCGCTTATAATCTGCCCCACGCCGTATGATATAAGAGAAAGCGTAGCCGCAAGAGAAGCATCGGCATTGCTTATACCCTCGCTTATAATAATATCTGCCATAACGATAGAATAGTTTTTTCGTGTCATATAGCTTGCAAAGTATACAAGAGGACAGAGAAAGCTGAGAACTTTAACCGTTATGTTATTCTTGTTTGTGTTAAGTGCTGTAGTCATAATTTTCGCTCGATTTCTTCTTTTTTTTCTAAAATATTCAGCCCCCGGTATTTCGCGGGGGCAAAACTGAAAATATTATTTTGTGCCTGTTGAACCGAAGCCGCCTTCACCTCTTATGGTATCGGAAAGCTCATCCGCTACGGTAAAATCGGCTTTGAGGAAAGGTGCTATTACCATCTGTGCCACTCTTTCAAAGGGCTCTACGGTCTGCGGAATATCGGTGTGATTGTGAAGTGAAACCATAACTTCACCGCGGTAATCGGCATCAATAACTCCTACTTTATTTGCGGGGGCAAGACCTTTTTTTGAGGCAAGACCGCTTCTGGCATATATAAGTCCTGCAAAGCCTTCGGGAATTTCAAAGGAAAGCCCCGTGTGAACGAGAACCGTTTTATGAGGCTCTATTGTGACTGTATCCTCTTCACAGGCATAAAGGTCTGCACCTGCACTGAACTGTGAGCCGTATGTGGGAACGACTGCTTTTTCATTCAGTTTTTTTATTCTGACCTGCATTTTTTATAACCGTTCCTTATTTTACAAATTCTTTGTAAATTGCATCAATTGTTTTCTGATAGTCCTTTTCTTCAACGGCAACAATAATGTTGATTTCACTTGAGCCCTGATCTATCATTCTGATGTTTACCTTTGCATTTGCGAGTGCAGTGAATACTCGTGCAGCAGTGCCTTCCGTGTTTACCATACCGCGGCCCACAACTGCAATAAGGCAAAGTCCTTCAACGAGAGTGATTGAATCGGGATTGACCTTCTTTACGATATCGGCAGTGATTGAACCCTTATGGCTGCCAAGAGCATCTGCAGAAACAAGAACACTCATAGTATCAATACCGGAGGGGAGATGCTCAAAGGAAACACCGTGGTTTTCGAGAACCTCAAGAACCTTTCTGCCGAAGCCCAGCTCTGAGTTCATCATATCCTTTTCAACGTGGATTGCAGTGATGCCCTTTCTGCCTGCAATACCTGTGATAACAGTGGGGACGATATTGCTTGAAGCCTTATGAACAATCATTGTGCCGGGAGCTTCGGGGCAATTTGTATTTCTGATGTTTATCGGAATTCTTGCTTTTCTTACGGGGAAGATTGCTTCCTCGTGCATAACGGATGCACCCATATATGCAAGCTCTCTGAGCTCTCTGTAGGTGATTTCGGGAATGGGCTGAGGATCTGTGATGCATCTGGGATCTGCCATAAGCATACCTGAAACATCTGTCCAGTTTTCATATATATCCGCATTTGCGGCACGTGCAACTATAGAGCCTGTAATGTCCGAGCCGCCTCTTGAGAAGGTTTTTATCATTCCGTTGGGAGTTGCTCCGTAGAAGCCCGGAATAACTGCATATTCGTGGTATGAAAGAAGTCTTCCCAGCTCCTTGTCGGTTTTTTCCATATCAAGCTGTCCGTTTTCATCAAAGAAAATACCTTCTTCCGCATCAATAAAGGGGAAGCCCAGATATGCTGCAAGTATTTTTGAGTTGAGATATTCGCCACGGCTTGCAATATAGTCCTGACTTGCATGGTGCAGAATTGCAACCTTGATGCCCTTGAGGTCCTCTTCAAGAGAGAAATCAATGCCAAGCTCCTTTATTATTCCGTTATATCTGTCAGTAATCTTATCAAATGTTTCATCAATGCTTTTTTTGTCCTTTACAAGTCTGAAGCACTGTAAAAGCATATCAGTAACCTTAACATCGTGAGAATCTCTTTTTCCGGGAGCAGATGCAACCACATATCTTCTGTCTGTGTCACTCTTTATAATGTCTGCAACCTTTCTGAACTGGTTTGCATCAGCAAGTGATGAACCGCCGAATTTAACAACTTTAAGCATAAATACACCCCATATGCATAATTTATTTACTGTTTAATTTTTACGGTATTATATTATATTAAAACCAAATAGATTTTGCAATAACTATTTTTATAATTTTGCTTTCTCATTGAAAAAAGTAAATTCCCAAAGTAAGTTCCACAGTGGAAATTGCAGTGGACTTTAGTTTGGGAAGCAAAATGTAGTAGACTTTAGTCTGGGAAGGAGGTCCCGGATAATGAGTCAAAAATATAAGCATATGACACTTGATGAACGA
>JAZSJT010000017.1:0-9248 GCA_045534425.1 Acutalibacteraceae bacterium
ACACAGTGTGTTATAGTCCTTTTTTCCGTAAATATCGGGTTCACGAAGTCCTAACATATTAAGGTTAGGACCGTTTATTATAAGAAGCTTCATTTCATATTCTCCTTATTGCTTCAATTATTCTCTGTACGGTTTCTTCGGAATTTTCAGATACTTCAACCGAAACATCTGCCAGCTTATCATAAAGGGGAGCTCTTTTTTTATAAAGCTCATTTATATCGTTATTCTGTGAAACAGGTCTTCCTGCAAGAGGTAACAGGGCAATGTCTCTTTTAAGCCATATAATGTATGAATTTTCACGAAGAGGATAATGGTTTTCCGCTCTTGTAACAATTCCGCCGCCTGTTGCAATAATCCTTCCTGAAAACTTTCCTGCGGATGTTATTGCTTCAGTCTCTCTTTTCCTGAATTCCTCTTCACCGTATAAGCTGAAAATTTCCGGAATTGACATATGATATTTTTCCTCAATTATTCTATCCGTATCAACAAATTCTTTTGACAGTATTTTGCCGAGAATTTTTCCCGCCGTGGATTTTCCGCAGCCGGGCATTCCTATAAGGATAATGTTTTTTGTTTTTTCTTCAATATTTTTTACAATGCGGTCAATCTCACTGTCGTCAATTTCTTTGTCAAGAAACAGTTCTGCTGCCTTCTTTGCCTGTGCCGAAAGCATGGTAAGTCCGTTTATGTGAGGAATGCCGAGTTTTTGAGCATCGTATAAAAGCTTTGTGACAGATGGGTTATAGATAAGGTCCAGCACTCCCGAAAGATTTCGGAAACCAGTTAAATCAACAGGAGAGCTTCCGTTTTCGGGATACATTCCCACGGGAGTGGTGTTTACGATAACATCAGCATCCTTATGGATTTTTATGTTACCGTAATTATTGTCACCCTTTCTTGAAATGGTGATGATTTCTCTTGCCTTCATATCCGAAAGCACGGCTTTTACAGTAAGAGATGCTCCGCCTGAACCGAGAACAAGAACCTTTTTATTCTTAATTTCAATTCCGCTTTTTTGCACCATATAGAAAAAACCGAAATAATCCGTGTTGTAGCCGTGAAGTCCGTCATTCTTTTTTACTATGGTATTTACAGAGCCTATTCTTCTTGCCGTATTTGAAATATAATCAATATAGGGCATTACTGTTTTTTTATACGGTATTGTAACATTAAGAGCGTCAAGGGGACAGCTTTTTAGAAATTCTCCGACATCTTCCTCCTCCATTTCATAGAGCTTATATTCATAATCAGCAAGATACGAATGGATTTCGGGAGAATAGCTGTGTGAAAGCTTATGTCCTATAAGTCCCGTTCTGAAATTTTTACAATGTATCATATTAACCAACGCTTTCTGTGTAACTGCCGAGATATCTGAATTCGCCCGAATATCTTTCAAGCTCAGAGAGAACTGTTTTGAGCTTCGGTGAATAGATGGAAACATCCAGGTCAAGATAGAATATATATTCAAAGTCCCTTTGGGGCATGGGGCGAGACTCAAGCTTTGTGATGTTTATACCCTGTGCGAAGAAAAGAGACAAAAGCTGATAAAGTGCACCCGGAGTGTCTCCCGTTGCTGCCATAATTGTGGTTTTATTTGCCCCCGGATATATTTCAAGATTTTTTGATATGCATATAAATCTCGTATAATTATTTTCCTGGTCCTGAACCCCTGAAATAAGATTATTAAGTCCGTAAAGCTCTGCACAGTGCCGTGAAGACAGTGCCGCAACATCATTTCTTTCGGATTGTGCCACTGTCTTTGATGCAATCGCAGTGTTTGCAACAGGAGTAAACTTTATTTCGGGGTGCTCTTTTATAAACTGTGAGCATTGGTTTATTGCCTGCTCATGGGAAAAAATTTCCTTGATATCGGAAAATGCTGTTCCTTTTTTTGCAAGTAAGCAGTGGTCAATTTTTATCCTTATTGAACGGACAATGCTGAAATTATGATGCATCATAAGGTCATATATTTTAACAACAGAGCCGGCTGTTGAATTTTCAAGAGGAAGAACGCCGTATTCACATTCCCCCTTATCAATTGCATCAAAAACGCTGTCAAAAGATGGGCAGTATGTGATATCGGGAAGTGAGAAAAGTCTTTCTGCCGCAATTCCCGAATAGGCTCCCTCAACTCCCTGACAGGCTACCTTTGCTGTTTCCGGAAATATTTTTTCCGTTTTTTCAAGAGCTTCTTCAATTCGCGAATAAGCATCCGAATCAATACCGAGAAGAGCTCTCTGATAGGATTTTGAAAGTGACATTATTGTTGAATACAAAACTTTACCGTAATCGGCAAATTCACTTCCCGAAAGGTCTGCTATTTTAGAAAGCAGCTGTCTTTCTCTTTGGGGATCGTGTATGGGAAGTCCGTTTTCTTTTTTATATTCAACTATGTCTGCCGCCGTTTTCATTCTTTCCTTGAAAAGCCGGACTATTTCTTTATCTGTTTCGTCAATTTTTTTTCTTGAGTCCTCTAAAGGGATAATTGTGCTCATTTTGTTACCTCGTCAAGAATCATATCAAGTATTGAAAGAGCCGCCGCCGCTTCAATTACGGGAACTGCTCTCGGGACAATACAGGGATCGTGTCTGCCTTTTATTGCAAGCTTTATGTTCTTTTTTTCTTGCAGGTTTACACTGTCCTGTTCTTTTGCTATTGAGGGTGTGGGCTTTATTGCAACTCTGAAAACAAGAGGCATTCCGTTTGTCATACCGCCCGAAATTCCGCCCTGATTGTTAGTTTTTGTTTTAATCTTATCGCCGTCAAAATAATAAGCATCGTTATTTTCTGAACCTTTAAGACGGGAGCAATTGAAGCCGTTTCCGAATTCAATTCCCTTGACCGCCGGAACGGAAAACATCATAGAAGAAATTCTTCCCTCTGCTCCTGCGAACATATGCTCTCCCAGTCCCACGGGAAGTCCCGTTACGGCACATTCAATAACACCGCCGACAGAGTCACCGTTTCCTTTTGCTTCAATTATTTTTTCTTTCATAAGTTCCCCTATTTCTTTATTGAGCACGGGGAAATCGGTTGATATACCGTTTTTTTCTTTTTCACCAACATCCGTGAGAGAAAAGGGAGTATCATTTATGTTTTCGATTGAATAGATATGTGCAAAAACACTTATTCCTCTATTCTTGAGATACTGTATTGCCAATGCACCTGCAACACATAAAAGGGAAGTGAGCCTTCCCGAATAATGACCGCCGCCGCGAAGATCAACAGCTTCACCGTATTTCAATATTGCGGGATAATCAGCATGAGAGGGACGGGGAATTATCCCCACTGCAGAATAATCGGATGAATGCTGATTGCTGTTATAAATCACCGCTTTTATATCTTCCCCCGTTGTAACACCGCTTCTTATTCCCGAAAGAAAAACAGGCTTATCGGCTTCTTTTCTGGGGGTGGAAAGGCTGTTTTGTCCGGGCGCACGTCTTTTCATAAATGAAGATAAAAACTCTTCATCCGTTTCAAGACCTTTTGGAAAACCTTTAAGGAGCATTTCTATTTTTTCATCGTGGCTTCCGCCCTCGATGAAAAGCTTTATATTGTTGCCGTATGGGCAAAGCATATTTTCACCTTATTTCATCTAAAAAAGTGGGATAGGATTTATTTACGGCTTCAATGCCTTCAACTGTCACTTCATTTTTACAGGAAAATGCAGAAACCACGGCACTCATTGCAATTCTGTGGTCATTAAAGGAATTGACTTTTCCGCCCGAAAGAGGAGAGCCCTCAATGATTATTTCATCATTTTCAACACTTATTTTTCCTCCGAGTGAGGTTATCAAATTTCTAACTGCTTCAATTCTGTCACTTTCTTTAAGGCGAAGCCTTTTACAGCCCGAAATTTTTGTGGTGCCCCTTGCATTTGCCGCCGCGACGGATAATACGGGAACAAGGTCGGGAATGTCGGAAGCATTAAAACTGAAAGCGTGAAGCTTGGAGGGGTATGCGGTTACACTGCTTTCCGATATTTTAATTCTGCCGCCGAAACTGCGAAGAATTTCTACAACTTTTTTGTCACCCTGCAAGGAGTTTATATTAAGCCCTGAAACAGTTATTTTTTCTTTACCGATAAGACCTGCGGTTATAAAAAATGCCCCGTTTGACCAGTCTCCGCCGCCTTGTGCTTTTTCGGGAGAGTTGAGAGGATTCATTTTTGGAACAGTAATTATATTTTCGGAGAAAGCAATTTCACAGCCGAAGCTTTTCAATGCTTCAATTGTCATATCTATATAAGGACGGCTTTCAATTTCTCCCGTTACTGTGATTTTGCCGCCTGTTTTTGTCAGCATAAATAACAGTCCCGAAATAAACTGGGATGAAACATTACCTGCTATGGAAAAATCCGTTTTGTTGCATTTTCCCGAAACAATTATTTTCTTTTCATCGGTAATAATTTTAACCCCTGCTTTTTCAAGTTCTTCTTTTAGCGGGGACAAAGGCCGTGCAGCCAGTCTCCCTTCGGTTATGAAAATTCCGCCTTTTCCTAAAAAAGCCACAAGCGGTAAAAGAAAACGAAGTGTGGAGCCCGATTCGTTACAAAAAAGCTCGGGGTTTTCGGGTGTTTCTGTTATGGGATTTACAGAAAATACACCGTCGATGTAAGAAATTCTTGCACCGAGCGAATTAAGACAGGTTACTGTTGCATCAATATCCGCATTTGTGTTTTCACATATTATTTCAGTTTTTTTATCAGATAAAGCCGCCGCTGTCAGAAGTCGGTGAATCTCCGATTTTGATGCAATTATTTTTATATGTCCCGAAGTTTTAGGATTTTTTATTGTGACAGTCATTTTGTGACTCCTCCCGCAAGGAAAGCTTCAAGTTCATTTACGGGGATTTTTTTCAGTATACATTCACCCGCATTAACGGGAACAACAAGGGTTATGCTGTCGCCGTTTCTTTTTTTGTCGCTGAGGGCAACAGCACTGATTTTTTCGGGTGAAAAAACAGATTCCGTAGGAAGAGAATATTTTTTCAGCAGTCTTATCAGTGTTTCAAGTGCTTCTTCCTTGCAAAGCCCTGCGTTTATTGCCGCTTTTGTCATAATAACCATACCGATACTCACTGCCGTACCGTGAGAAATTGTAAATTCAGATAACTTTTCTATGGCGTGGGCGGGTGTGTGCCCGAAATTGAGGAGCTGACGCATTCCCGTGTCAAATTCATCAATATTTACGATATCTCTTTTGTCTTTGATACAGGTTTCAATTATATCCTCTGTATTTATATCACTATTAAGCTTTTTGAGGAAATCAGGCAGATTTATCATAGCATATTTTATCACTTCAGCCATACCGTCAGAAAATACACTGTCGGGTAAAGTGGCAAGTGTATCGGTGTCAATAAGCACCAGCGAAGGCTGATAAAATGCACCTGCAAGATTTTTTCCGCCTTTGAGATCAACTGCGGTTTTTCCGCCCACAGAGGAATCAACCATTGCAAGAAGCGTGGTAGGAATACCTATATACTTTATTCCGCGAAGATATGTTGCGGCGGCAAAGCCTGTAAGGTCTCCCGTAACACCGCCCCCGAGAGCAATAAGCGTGTCAGAGCGTGTTATCTGATTAGCTGCAAGAAATTCCCATAATTCAATAAGCGTGTTTGTGTTTTTTGATTCTTCTCCGGCTGAAAAAACGAAAGATAACACTGTAAAGCCCTCTTTTGCGAGAGAGTTCTGAAGAATACTTCCGTAAAGAGGAAATACATTGGTTTCAGAAACAATAACCGCAGTTTTTCCTTTTGTGACATTTTTTATGTATTCACCTGCGGAATTGAGAAGTCCTTTTTCTATAAGAACTTCATAATTATGTGAAGCATTAACAGTGACCTTTTTCATAATTTCACGCCTTTTTTACAGTATTTCCGTCTATTTGCTCTTTTAAATCGCTTCCGTCTTTGAGAAGCTTTTTAAGAGTTTCTTTATCTTTTCTTTCCAGTGCGGTTTTATATTCACCGAGTGAATTTATTATATAAGTAAGTTCATTTATGAGATTATCCGAGTTTTCCGTAAAAAGCTCTGCCCACATATCTGCATTGAGCCATGCCACTCTCGTCATATCCTTATATGAGCCTGCCGAAAAACCGCCGTGGCTTTTTGCTGTTTCGCTTTTTATGTATGCATTTGAAACCACATGGGCAAGCTGGGAGGTGAATGCAATCATCTCGTCGTGTTTTTCTGCTGTCGTAACAGAGAAACTGCCGAAGCCGAGAGGGGAGAGCATATTCTTAATTTTATCAAAAAGAACAATATCGTCAAATTTCGGCGGTACAATTACCATCGGTGCACCTCTGAACAGGTCTTTTCGGGAATATTTTATTCCCGAAAACTGTGTTCCCGCCATAGGATGACCGCCGATAAAAGTGAAACCTTGCTTTTTTGCAAGTGCGAAACCCGTTTCACAGATATCTCTTTTTGTTCCGCATAAATCAATAATTAATCCGTTTTTGTTGAAATATTCCGAGTTATCTTTGAGATAAGTAATTGCGGCATCGGGATAGAGTGCAATAAAAATAATGTCACATTCCGACAGCTTTTCTTTTGTAAGCTCTTCGTCGCCTATTCCCGAAAGAAGTGCATAGCCGAGTGTTGCACCGTCTTTGTCCGAAATGAATACTGTATGCCCTTCGGCTTTATATGCTCTTGCAACGGAGCCGCCTATAAGTCCCGAACCGATAATTCCCACTTTCATAATATTACCCCCTGAGTGCATTTCTTACTGTAATAACGCTTGTCATCATATCAGTGAACTGTTCGGGTGTAAGCGACTGTGCACCGTCACACAAAGCGTGTATGGGATCGGAATGTACCTCTGTCATAAGTCCGTCAGCACCTGCCGCAACCGCTGCAAGAGCCATGCTTTTGACATATTTTGAGGAACCTGTCGCGTGTGAGGGATCAATAACTATGGGCAGATGTGTCAGTTCTCGGAGAACCGGAATTGCGGATAAATCAAGACAGTTTCTTGTATACTGACTGTCAAAGGTTCTTATTCCTCTTTCACAGAGTATAACATTTTCATTTCCGCCTGCCATAATATATTCTGCAGACATCAGCCATTCTTTTATTGTACTCGAAAGTCCGCGTTTTAGCAATATGGGTTTTTGAGTTTTGCCCAGTTCTTTGAGAAGCTCGAAGTTCTGCATATTTCTTGCTCCCACTTGAATTACGTCAACTTCTTCAAAAAGAGGCAAAAGATTAGCATCCATAATTTCGGTGACAATGGGAAGCCCCGTTTCTTTTTTTGCTTTGAGAAGCAGCTCAATTCCTTCGGCTTTAAGCCCCTGAAAATCATAAGGTGAGGTTCTCGGCTTGAATGCACCGCCGCGAAGCATATCACAACCCGATTCTTTGACAGCCTTTGCTATTCCTGTCAGCTGTGCTTCGGATTCAACGGAACAAGGTCCCGCAATAACTGCAAAATTTCCACCGCCGATTTTTACACCCGAACAGTTTATAACCGAATCATCGGGATGAAATTTTCTGTTGGCACTCTTGAAGGGATCCGAAACTCGTTTTACTGCTTCAACCATACTGAGGCTTCCTATAAGATCCGCATCAAGCTTTGATGTGTCACCTATAAGTCCTATTACCGTCTGAAACTCACCGTTTGAAATATGCACATCAAGTCCCTGAGCTTTAAGCCAGTCGCAAAAGCTGTTCTGCTGTTCAATTGTTGTGTTTGGTTTAAGTATAGCAATCATATTTTTTTCCTCTTTTCTTTCCTTTTTGAAAAACAGAAAATGCACCGCAGTTTTCACTCCGATGCATTGAATTAATACGTTACCGTGAAATTTTTTGCAAACAGAAGAAAACCTTTACCTATGTTGTTAAGTAAAAGTAATAATATTCTGCTGCAAAAAAGTTATGTCTCATATTATTCTCGCCTTTCATATGTTGACAACAGTTTAACACTTCAAAGCATTAAAGTCAAGAGGTTTTTTGAAAATTTTTTGAAGTTTTTTTCAATGGATTTACAGAAAAAATATCGGTTTTTTATGTCGGAATTTTATGAAATTAAAAGCTCTTTCAGTGTGCATTTGATTATTCTTTTTTCAGCTTGCAGATGCCGTTAATTTTATATGATTCTCCGTAGTCAAAATGAATACTTATTGTATTTTCCCCGTCAGACAGTTCATTGTGTGTCAGGTGCATAAGCTTTCTTCCGTGAAAAACCGCAAATCTTATTTTTCCGTCATCCTCCCAGGGGACGTTATCAACGAGAGAAAATACGGGCTCTGTCTGTACTTTTCCTCCGAATAATTCATCAATTGAAATATGAAACACAGCTGCAATATGAAGCAGAAGTGTAATGTCGGGGGAGGTAAGCCCCTGTTCCCATTTTGAAACAGCCTGTGGAGAAACATTCAGCTTTTTTGATAGCTCCTCCTGTGTCATAGAAAAAAGTCTTCTGTAATAAGCAATCCTGCCACTGAGTGATGATTTGTTATTCATAAACTGATTATTCCTTTCTTTTTTTGGTAATTATATGATATCTGAATTCAGGGAGAATTAAAAGATAACAGATTGATTATTACTGTTATTTGTTGTTGAATAGGATAGATATTTCACTTATTATTACTTCTTACTTTCCAAAAATCGACCTTGATTTTAGTGAAGAGTTAAGAGTGAAAAAGGGAAAGTTGTATAGTAAAAGTGGACACAACGAAGAGTGAATGGTAAAATATATTCAGAGAGGTGTTCATAATGAAAAGAACTTACAGCAAAGAATTCAAAATTAAAGCGTGCGAATTAGTCATAAAAGACGGAATAAAGCACAAAGTAGTGGCAGAAAAAATGGGAATAAACCATATAATGCTGTACAGATGGATAGATGACTATCAAACCTATGGAGAAGAAGCGTTTGTAGGAAAGGGATATCAGCGAACAGAAGATGCGGAACTCAAAAAACTCCGCAAAGAAAATGAACGCTTGAAAATGGAGAACGAAATATTAAAAAAAGCAGCGGCATACTTTGCGAAACACCCGGCAGACGAGTAAAATTCGCAAAAACGGAATTATCAGAATATAAAATAAGTGAAGTATGCAAACTGTTGGGTGTGTCAAGAAGTGAGTATTACCGTCTTTCTAAAGAACGGGATAATGAAGAAAAAGAAGTTGAAAAAGAGGTAATTAACTGTTTTAAAAAGCACAAAGGAAATTACGGTAGGATTCGAATTCGTAGAGAATTGCTTGGAAAAGGCATAAATATCAGCTAATATCGTATAGCAAGAAT
>JAZSJT010000138.1:0-1811 GCA_045534425.1 Acutalibacteraceae bacterium
TATTCAGAAAGCCGCTCCCGTTGACAGCTATGTCACACCCATTCCCTATCCCATCCCCGGCTATAACTGTGATGTTGTTATGGCGGCAGGTGCTTTCGTTCAGGGCTCATCAATTGAGCTTTCCGCCGACGGCCCCGTAAATGAGCCCTATGCAATATATTTCCAGGGTGGACTCACCTGGTACCACGCAAAATTCGGAATTATGATGTCCCTCCAGAGAATGTATGAACAGGGACTTGTTGAATTGAATTAATAATAATGCAGTGCGATTAACTTCGTACTGCTTTTTTCATTTTTTCTGCTTCAGATTTCATTTTTTCTGCAGATATTGAAAATACAGGCTGAGTTATAGTATAATAAATAAAATCTTAATTGAACAAAGGTGCAGTTTAATGGATAACGAAAAAATTAAACAAGGCGAAATTTTACTATACAGCGATGACAAAAGTAAAGAATTTATAAATGTAATATTCAAAAATGAGACTTTTTGGCTTACTCAAAGCAGTATGGCTGAATTATTTGACTGTTCGACGGATAACATTTCTCTTCATTTAAAAAATATTTATGCCGACAAAGAATTAGAGCAATCAGCAACTACCGAGAAAATCTCGGTAGTTCGAAAAGAAGGTACTCGAAATGTTCAAAGAACTTTAGATTTTTATAATCTTGATGTAATTATTGCAGTCGGTTACCGTGTTAATTCAAAAAAAGCTACCCGTTTTCGTCAATGGGCAACAAGGACATTAAAAGAGTACATTCAGAAAGGCTTTGTGCTTAATGATGAAATGTTGAAAAACGGCAGACCATTCGGCAAGGATTACTTTGATGAGCTTCTTGAACGCATCAGAGAAATCCGTGCAAGTGAAAGAAGAGCTTATCAAAAAATTGCCGATGTGTTTGAACAATGTAGTTTCGATTACGATAAAAACAGCAACACCACAAAAGCCTTTTACTCCTTTGTCCAGAATAAGCTTCATTTTGCCGTTACAGGTAAAACTACAGCCGAGCTTTTAAGTGAGCGGGCAACTCTTGAAAGTCCTACTGGACTGACAACCTGGAAAAGTGCTCCTGACGGTAAAATACTCAAAAGTGATACTCTAATTGCAAAAAATTATCTTAATGAAAAAGAACTGTCTCGCCTTAACCGCATTGTGACAATGTTTATTGATTATGCCGAGCTTATGGCAGAGGATGAACAGCTTATGAGTATGAAGGACTGGCTTAATGAAACAGACCGTTTTCTGACTAATAACCGCAGAAATGTACTTGACGGAAAAGGGAAAATTTCACATGATGATGCAGTAAAAAAAGTCAGCGGAATTTATGAGGAATTTCGCAAAAAACAGGATGCAGATTATATTTCAGAGTTTGACAAGGAAACGGCAAAATATTTAAAAGGAGAAACTGAATAATCATAGAAAAAAGGACACATTCCGTGGAGTGTGTCCTTTGAGTTTTATTGGGTTTATGCTGCGGTTGCTTCTTCAGCGGCTGCGGTTGTCTCTTCAGCGGCTTCAGTTGTTTCTTCAGCAACATCTTCCGTAGGCACCTGAGTGATTGTGCCCATAATCATCTGAAGAGCTTCAACGAGCTTTCCTTCGCTCATTTCGTCAATTGTAACCGTGATTGTATCTCCCTCGTTAAAGAGAACAACCATATCGGCAACATCAGCGGCAACATAATAATATACACCTGAATTATCAAGCTCAATATAGAAATATGTGTTGCCTGATACAACTGTTGTTCTGATGTCTGTTACAGTGCCTGTGATGTTTGCAAGCCCTGTTGAAACATTATCGCCTGTTGAGGGC
>JAZSJT010000086.1:0-8685 GCA_045534425.1 Acutalibacteraceae bacterium
TGCCATTGTAAATATTGTCGACGGTGTAACTGCACCGAAAAGTTCCTATATGACTGATCAACTTGCCAGAGCAGGCACATCAGTTGGCGAAAATATCCACGAAGCACAGTACGCACAGAGCAAGAAAGATTTTGTAGCAAAATTGGAAATTGCTTTGAAGGAATCCAACGAAACAAGCTATTGGCTAAAGCTAATGTATGAAACCAAAAGGATAGATAATGCAACTTATCAACACGCAGAGAAGCTTTGTGGCAACATCCGCAGACTATTGATCGCATCTTGTAAAACCGCAAAGGAGAATGCAAAATGAAAAAGGTAATACGAGGTAAGGTTCCTTTGCTTACATCAAACGGTAAAACAATAGTTCCTATAGAGATTACTTACGATGATAGCGAAAGTATTACAAATCCTCAAACAGAAATCACCTTGTTGTATAACGGAATTGAATACAAGGGGTATGGTGCAGATTATCTCTGGACAGATACGATTGCCGATTTACAAACGAAGCTTCCCAATGATGTTAAGCTGGCTTGCTGTATGACCTGCCGACACGGCAATATGTGTCCTTACGGAAATAAAGAGAACGAACTTTTTTGCACAAAAGACATAACAATTACAAGCAAGGAAGACATGCTCGACTTGTTTGATCAAACAGATCCCTTTGAAGAATGCGCGGTTGCTTCTCTCGACTTTTGTGAAGATTTTCTTTATCAAAGTGATGACTACTACACATATAATGATTATTTTTATCAGTTAAGCCGAAAGATGGCAAACAAATAGAAAATTTATACTACTTTTGGTCTTTCTTACCCCTTATTACACTACTTTTAGTCGCTCTTTCGCAGAAAAAAGCACTTGCGAAAGCGAGTGCTTTTTTCAACTAAATCCACCCTTGCGGGTGGGTGAAATATTGCTTCGCAATGTGAAATTCTCGCTTCGCTCGAGTGAAATCACTGCGGCGATGGGTGGATTTAATTTCATATTTTGCTTTAGCAAAATATTTCACCAAAGGCGTATGCCTTTGATTTCACCGTGAGTGCAAGCGAACGATTTCACTAAAAACTGCGTGAGAGTTTGAAGTCATACGCAAAACTGCCGAAAATATCTTTTTTATAGCCCATAGACAGAAAAAAAACACAGGGAACAGATTGCTATTTTAGGTGCAATTTGTTCCCTGTCTCTATTTCTGTTTTTATTTATATAACTATTCTGCCGGCATATTTTTTATTCAACCGTGATTCTGACTTCACCGTTTGAAACAATCGTCAAAGTGAGAGTTTTTGTGTTTTCATTCCATTCGGTTTTCATTTTTGCATTATTTGTGCCTGTGGCTGTGACTGTGGGTTCGTTTTCGTAGCCTGAAAGCTCAATTACGGAAGCTCTGAAATTTTTGGGATCGCTTCGTTTTCCGCCGAAGATATACTCTGTCAGGAACCGGTCTTCACTTTCAAGTCCTGCACATATTTTATCTGAATCAAGGCGGAGGTTACACATCTCAATATTGAGCTTATCATCCTCTTCCTTAAAAATTGCATAGGTATGTGCCACAAAGGTGGTGTTGAGCTCTATGCCGCTTTCGGGAAGAGTATATTGCACACTCTGTTCACTGTCAATGGTCTTGTTTTCATTACTGTTGAAAACATAGATATAATCATTTATATCAAAAAGAACGCCGTCACCCGTATAGGTCTCTTCGTACTGCTTATTGAAAAATGCCTTTTTGATGGGGTTTATGAAGAAGAATCTGAACCAATAATTGAAATCATTGATAATAAAGCTGTCGGGCAGGACTTCTTTGGCATCAGAATGGATGGGCAGTATGGGAATAACATAATATCTGCCTGTTGAGGGTACCCAGTCCTTTGTGCAGTCAAAGTAGGGATTGTTAAAATCAATAAGCTCCTGATAAAGAGTGAAGGAATCGCAGTAAAGCCCCTGAAGAATATGTGCGTCGTTACCCCTTAAAGCATAAGTTGCAGGGATATTCATTTTAAATGCAACCTTGATTTTCTCCTTGACCTGTTCTTTACTCGGAACAGAGCCGTTAAGAATCATCTGATAGAAGGGATAAAGTATTTCGGATGCAGTGGGTGAAAAGCATACCTCACCGTTTATATACTGAAAAATACCTCCTCTGCCGATTGTGCCTTCAATGGCATAAACCGTAGCACCTGCAACCATATCGGCAATCATATCAATGCCGTAGAGAGCGGGGGGATATTTTGCCGTGTATGCGAAATCGGGCTCATTGGGAGCAACACCCACATCGTCATATTCAAGGAGCCCTTCCTCATACCACAGGAAATTTTCAAGGTTTACACCCCAGTTTCCGCACACTCCGTCAAGCCAGCATCCTAAAATATTTGACTGACTTGAAAAATGTCTGCCGTGGCCGTTATGCTTATCCATAATAATAACATTTTCGCTGTTTTCCTTTAAGAGGTCATAAAGTTCTTTATCCTGAAGAAGGAAGTTTACATAGCAGGTCTTTTTCCAATAGATATATTCCATATCCTGCCATATAAAAAGTCCGCCGTTTTCGGCACAAGCCTTTACACAGGACTTCATTCTTGCAAGAATATTGCGGTTTACGCCGTTATCCTCCGTAACCTCATCATAAGCGAGCTTTTCGTTTGTGACACCGTTTGTGGAAAGCTCAACCTGAACAAAGCCCATAAGAGTTTCGTGCTTTTTGAAAAGTGCGGAAAGCTCCTCCTCGGTAAAGGGATCGCGTGTCTTGTTCGTGCAGAAGCACTCGGACTGAAGCACAACGGGAACATCATATTCATCGGTAATTGTAAGTAAATCATCCCAGAAGTCAAGCTGCTCCTGCGGTGTGAAATATGTAGTTCCTTCATCAATATAAATTACGGTAAAGTTTCTCATATCCTCGGGCAGTGCATAATATGTCTTTATGGCAAGCTCGGCATAAGCCTCACCCGTTGAAGGACATCCCCAATTCGGACAGTTTCTCATCATAAACAAGGGGTTTTCCTCGTCAACATACATACGAAGACCGTCAACCTGTTTTCTTTGCCTGATTTCTGTGGACTCGGTTACAATCGGAGAAAGCAATTCAAGCTCCCCGTCATTTTCATCCCCGTCAACAGCAATAACCTGACACGGAATCAGAAAAAGAGATATTACTGCAAGCATAATGCTCAAAAATTTTTTCATAATCTAACCTCCCGAAGTTTCTTATGGAAATTATTGTATCACATGCTGCAAATTAGTTAAAGAGTTTTTTTATATTCTCAACTTAAATTATCTAAAGAATAAAGCACACCAGCTTTGTAAACTGCAATACCGACACAAAGCGGTTTCCCACACAGTAGAGAACCGTTTTTGAAATATAGCTGCAACAACCGGCCTCAATGCCCCTCACGGAGAAAAACTATCTGCAGAATTATATATGATTTATCATATTTCCAATGCTTTTTTACATAAATCCGAGGTTGCTTAAATACTTATATTTTTTTCTTTCAGTTTTCATTTTCTCCTTCGTCCTTTGATATTGTAAAAACAACATTGACGAGAAGCATACCGGCTATAATGAGAATAAGTCCTTTGGTTGAATTCCAAATGCAGGCAAGCTCACATAAGCCGAAGGCTGCTCCCGCCACAGCAAGTACAATTCCGGTATCCTTTCCCTTATGGGGAATTTTCCCCATAAAAGCAAGCACGGACAGAATAACGGATATAAATGCAGATATAAAAAATATTATTGATAAAAGCTTCATTTCAATCTCTCCTTTTTTATAAAAAAATAAGCGGCGAAGCTCAGGCACAGCCGTGGTTTATTTTATCTGACTTCACCGTTTTCATATTTCCGGTATCAATCTTAATCTTGACGGGATTTTCAACGAAAAAAGAAAATATGCAATTATTCTTACCACTTTACCAACCCCATTTCCTTATAAAAATATCATAGGTTTTAAGTGCTTCCTGTTTCTTTCTTACGCTGACGGGAATTATTGTTCCGTCCGTCAGCTCAATTTCATTAACACCGAAGCATTTTATATAGTTCATATTAACAATAAATCCCTGATGCACTCTGACAAAGCCGTGGGGAGAAAGAATTTCCTGTATTTCGGAAATCTTGCCCACCGCTTCATATACTCCGCTTGCGGTATGCACCGTCAGGTGTCTTCTGTAGCCCTCAACATAGCTTATTTTATTAATCGCTATTTTGTTCCTCGTGCTTTCCCATTTCAGAATTATGCTTGCATTCACGGCGGTATATTTTTTCATAGCTCTTGAAAAAACCTCATTGAATTCACTTTCCTTAACGGGCTTCACAAGAAAATGCAGAGCTTCTATTCTGAATGCCTCAAATATGTAATCGGAATGACAGGAAATAAAAACAATTATGGTTTCGGGGGCAAATTCCCGTATTTTTTCGGCAGCCTCAATTGAGTTTATTCCATTCATTTCAATATCAATAAAAACAATATCAAAGCCCTTTCCGCTTTTATAAAACTCAAGTAAAGCTTCCGCACAGGAGAAATCAGAAATTTCAAATGTATCATCACCGGCACCGAATACCGAAAGACATCTTCTGATTTCTCTTACGGAAAAGCTGTCATCATCACAAATGCAGATTTTCATAATAACCTCCGATTGTTTTTATAAAACAAAAAACGGACATTTCCGTCAGTCCGGAAATGTCCTGAAAAGATACAGATAGTTTATTCTGTCAGCAGATAAAAGCGGACAAAACGGCACTCCGGAATTTTTCATTTTTCGCGTTACACACAACATAAAGCATAGTATTAGTCATTTTATCCACCTTCCTTTCGATTAATTTTTCTTTATTCTAACAATTAGGTAATTATTTGTCAACCGTTTTCCTGAATTGTGCAAAAGTGTCGGTTTTAAATGCAAAAGCGTAACAAAAAAAACGAAGAACAGAAAGAAAATCTCAATCTGTTCTTCTGTTTTCTTGCTTATTGCTTTATCACAGCAAAAGCAACATAATTATTACATAAAAACTGATAAATAAAATCAGCAGTCAGATTAATATGAAAAGCTGTATTCATAGCCTTCCACCCATTTGCCGTCGTCAAAATCACGGAAACGGAGAAGCACCTCGTTTTCATACACCTCAACAACCGCACCGATACCGGGCTCATAGCCTTCAACTGCGTGTTCGGTTGATTTTGGAACATTTACCTGTAACACGCCGTCTACCGTTGAAACAGTACGTGAGGAAAGGGCAAAATGAGTGTGTCCGCAGAAGAAAATTACATCCTTATAACCGTCAAGTACACTTGAAAGTCTGTCGTAAGAACCTACTTCAACATAGTTTACGGGGTGATGTGCGAAAACAAATATAGGCTTATTTTCCTTTGAAGCCTCATCAAGAATACCTTCAAGCCAGGAAAGCTGTTCATCTGAAATATCAATACCGTTTACTGAATCGCTTTCAGTTGAAAGAACTATAAAATAGTAACCATCAATAACTTTATAATAGTTATTCTTTTCAATATCACAGCCTGCAAAATTTGCATATCTGTTAAAGCGTTCATACATTTTTTCATAACCGCCCGTGCCGTTGGCATAATCGTGGTTGCCGGGAGCAATTATGAGATTTTGGGCAGGGGAAAGAGCTTTAAGAGCACCGAAAAAGAAAATGCTCTCAATATCCTGACCGTTCATGGTGTTGTCGCCGAGAAAAACAAGAGTGTCGTTGTCTTTTGCATAATAAACCTCTTTAAGAAGCTCCGTATACTCCTTAAAGGTCTGAAAATTATTACCCTCAATGTGAATATCGGAAAAAACGGTAAAAGAAGTTTTAAGCTCTTGAGCATTTTTTGCTTCATAGCTTTCAACGGGAGACATCATCGTGGTAACAGGAAGCATAACAAGTGTGAGCACAGTAGCAATAAGGTGCTTCGCAAAATTAAGTACAGTTTCCATAAAAACCCTCTTTTCATATTTATTGATATAATTATAACACAAATACAAAAGAAAGCAAATCATAATTTATCGGGCTGAAGCCCGATAAAAATTCGGAATTAGCATAATTTAGCAGTCCCTGACTGCTAAATTATGCTTTACCAATATATTGGCCCTGAGCTGTTCATTATGTAATTATAATTTTTTACAAAATCAGGGGCATCTTCACGGCTGAGATATTTTACGTTATATGTGCCGTTGGAATATTTTATAAAACAGAAGAAGCCGTCGTTGAAGGTATATTCGTGAAGCTTCATAAGAGGCACAAGAGTGTTTATCTTTTCCATGTCTGTTATCTTATTTTCGAAAATACTTTCTTCAACAAGATTTATATCGTCAGAAATGTAATAAAGATCATCGCGGAATACGGGATATGAATAGAAATCAAAGATATAATTTCTGGTGTTATATCTGTAGTATGAGAATATTTCATTGAGATCATATTCACGGAAAGCTACGAAATCAATTGTGAGCTCACTCTTGAAGCAATCGGAAAGTCCGAAGCTGTTAAGAGCGTTAAGGGTGTTCACCATGTCCTCGGTTATGATAATATCATAGCTTCTGTCCTGATCTACCATACCTCCCAAGCCCTGATACTGCATAGTGTCGGTGTAAAGATATCTTGTATCCTCGGGCTCTTCAAAGAAAATTTCATCGTCGGGATATATTTCGTCAGAGGGAATTTCTTCCTCGGGTGTTGTTACGGGCTCATAAGGGATTGCAGGCATAGTAACATCTTCCGTAAAAGGCATTTTATATAAGCCTATATCACCTCTGAGTTCTCCGAAAACTTCATCCTTTATGCCGAAGCTGAGAATACCCGTCTGGGCTTTATCGCCGAAGTAATAGTTTTCATATGAAAGAGCAGAAATGTCCTTATAAACCGCATCTTTAAGGGAATTGAACTGTTCCTCGGTTAAATTAAGCACTCGGTTTTCCTGTAAAGACGTGCTTCTTGCAGTTACTACGGAATGCTTATAAGTAAATGCAAGCTTATAGGCATTTGCTTCATCAATATAACCGTATTTATCATTTTCTGCTTTCAGATTCTCCATAGTAAAGGGACTGTAGATGACGTTTTTTATCTCATCCTTATAGCCTTTAAGATTTGTGAGCTTCAAAAGCTCCGAAAGCTCCTCCTTACTTGTAAGAATATGGCGTCTTTCCGAAGCTTTGCCGTTTTTCAGATTATAGCGAATAACGATTTCACTTGCCACACCGTCATCCTTTTCAAGCTCCACTATTTTACGGTTGAATTCCATAATCTTATCTATATCCTCCGAATCCTTCATTTCGGGCAGAAGGCCGAAGGAATAAGGTTCATATGCCCGTATAAAATCATTGGAATTCCAGCTGAAATGCATCATATCCATAGTTATGCTTGAATATGAAACGGGCAGAGAAATTTCAGCGGAGCTTATCTTACTTTTGTCGGGAATATAATCGGAATAACCGAAAGCACCCGTCATACATATACCGTATATAAGACAAACAACCGTCATATGTATAACAAATTTATAAAGGGCCTTGAGAATTTTTATAAAATTACGCTTTAAGAAAATTTCCGCAATTATATAAAGTGCAAAAGCGGCACCAAAGCCTGCTGCGGCAATAACCCACATTTCAGTCCATTCAATTTCCGCTAACAGCACAGAGGAGCCGAGAAGACAAAGCTCAAATATGGTGAGATTGCTTAAAATCTTATTTGTGTTAAGAAATCCGCAGTTTTCAGCCTTTACTCTCTTAAAGAGAAGAGAACCCAGAACTCCAAGCCCCACGGCAACTATAAACCAAGGGAAGTGAATGAAAAGCTTAGGGATATACCAGTCGGCTGCTTCGTGGTCAATTCTGAGAGTCAGCTTTCCGTCTTCAATAAAGCCGCGTGAAAAAGCACATATCTCATTCACGAAGAATAAAAGCGGATTGTAGTCTGAGGTGGTCTCAAGAAGTGACGGTGACTGCGAGCCCCAATAATCGTGGTCAGATAAGCCGAATTCAAAGATACTAAGATTAATGGTGGATGAGGGCAGGAAAGCACCGATTATCTGCTCCGTAAGATAAATAATTACTGTCGGAGCAAAAAGCAGTGCAACGGAATAGACAACCGCTTCCGACACCGTTCCTACGCTTGAAAATACCACAGCCGCAACGGAAAAGCATATGAGTGAGAATACGGAAAGTCCGCAGTACATATGAAGCATTACAAGGGACAGCTGCCAGGAGCCTCCGAGGAAAATAAGGTTCACGATATAAGATAACACCACGGGAATAAGTGTCGCACCGATTAAAAGAACGGCACCCGCAGAATATTTTGACATAAAAAGAGTGCTTCTTTTTATACCGAGACTGTAAAAAACATTGACGGTCTTCTTGTCACAGATAAAGCTGAAAAGCCTTATTGCAACAAGAATTGAAAGAATTCCGAGAACTCCGAAAAGTATATAAAATTCCGCAGAGTCGGTCAGCTCAAAGATAAAGAATTTATATTTATCCTTTGAAAGAAGTCTTTCTCCGACAGAATCGGAGGAGCCGAAATCAATATTTATGAAATTAATGAGGGGTAAAACTGCCATTAAAAAAGTCTGAAGTATAACAATAAGGACCGAGGGAACAAAGCCTGCGGAAAGTCCGCTGAAAAACGAATATGCGGCACCCTTTTTCTTACTTAAAGATTTGCGAAAAATCATAATCCACACCCTCCACTTCTTCAAGGAATATTTCTTCCAT
>JAZSJT010000036.1:0-20534 GCA_045534425.1 Acutalibacteraceae bacterium
TCTGAACTATCAAGGTCAAGCCGCCGATAGCGGTGGCTACATTAAGCAAAAAAACTAACTTTTTTGTCTCAGGTTCAAGAAACAAATTTTAACATCATATTTTTTTGAGAAAAGTGTCACCTATCATTGACGACTTTACACGTAACTTCTCTTTTGCACTTGATTCCCATATTGACAACACCGGTTTATCGTGATATAATCACAAGGTCAATTAAATATGAAGGCATAGCTCAGTTGGTTAGAGTACTTGCTTGACATGCAAGGGGTCGGTGGTTCAAGTCCACTTGTCTTCACCATAAAAAATGCTTGAAAACACAAGGGTTTTCAAGCATTTTTTATTTTTCCTCTTGCCGTTCCAAAAGCCCCAAAACACGAAAGTGTCAACAAAATGTCAACAAAGTGTCAACAACTTTGATTGATGCGGGCGGCGGAAAGAGGAAAAAATGGCAAGTATTAAAGAAAACAGAAAAAACGGAAAGATTGTTTCTTACAGATTTAGAGTGTTTATCGGGCGTGACGAAAACGGACGGCAACTGTATAAAACAAAAATGTGGAAGCCTGACCAAGAGTACACAGAAAAACGTCTGAAAAAACTTGCAGAAGCAGAAGCGGCACTATGGGAACGAGAAATTATGCAAGGGGTTTATGAAGAACCAAGAGAAAAAGAAACATCCTCATACAGAAAGTTTAGTGACTTTGTAAATGATGAATGGTTACCTTCTTTGTTAAATGATGATTGCCGTGCCACGACCTACGAGTTTCGCATTTGCATTTTACAGACTATGCTTCCGTATTTTGGTGATGTCCTTCTCTCGGACATAGATACACAAAAAGCAAGCGCGTACCTTGAATATCTCAAAAGCGAGCATAAGACCATACACGGAAAAACACTTTCAGCGCAGACCCGAAAACATCATTATTCAACACTAAATATAATTTTAAAGAGTGCCATTCAGAAAGGTTATATTTCAGAAAATCCGATGAATGCCGTTGCATCACCTAAACTCAAACGCCACAAGGTCGATGCTTTTTCCAAGAGTGAAACAATGCTATTTATGAACGCGATTGATGAACTGCCACTTATGCAACGTACAATGTACTATATTTTGCTTACAACGGGCGTGCGGCGTGGTGAATGCTTCGGTCTTAAATGGGGTGACATTGATTTCAGGAATGGCTTAATGAGTATAAATCGCAACGTTACATACACCAAAAAAAGCGGCGCAGTTGTCGGTGCACCGAAAACCGATAACGGTTACCGAACAATTCCAATAGCATCAAAAACTCTTGAACTTTTGGAAAAGTATAAACTTGCGGAAGCGCCCGCCGCAAATGATAATTTTCTTTTTCATAGTGAAGAAAGTAAGACAATGCCCCGCGACCCGTCCTACATTACAAAGCATATGAAAAAACTGATGCTCCGTTGTGAATTGCCGAATATGTCTCCCCACGATTTACGACACACTTGCGCTTCTCTTTTGCTGCAAGGCGGGGCTGATGTTAAAAGCGTTCAGGATATATTAGGGCACGCCGATGCGCGTACAACATTAAACTTTTATGTACGTTCAGATGTGGCACAGATGAGAGCATCAATCAACAATACATTCAGTTTTTAATATGCCAAAAGCAAACAGGCGAGAGACAACACGTCTCCCGCCCCTTTTTTATAACTATTCAATTATTTTTTCAACATCAATTTCCCGAACATCATAATGCGACCAATTATCTTCTTTTGGTACTTGTGTATTGAGTATAGGATTATATTTACGAATATACTCTCCCTCTTTTTTCCCTATTTCTGTAAGTTTGTCAACATAATTGCGGCTTTTGGCATAGTATAAAACATCAAAATTTATACTGTGTCCTTTTCGCCGAGCCTCGGCTAAAATGCGGTATTTTTTCTCTGTTTCATTTTGTATGCCTACATAGTGCTATGCCACCCGCCGCAACATATTAGTGCTTTTACCTATGTAAACAATATTCTGATCTATCTTGATACAGTAAATACCCGCATATTCATACTTTGCCGCAAGCCCTTTTTTCTTCAACCAATTATACATATTTTCTGCATAGTTTGCCATTAGAAAATAAACTCCGCTTTTTTTATTTCTTCTTTTGGTGAGAGGCTTTTTTTACCCTCTACTTTTGGTCGTTTAATTACTATTTCTTTTATTTGCGGCTTTTGGATTGTTTGTTTAATTTCATCAATTCTATTATTTATTTCGTCATTATTTAGTGTATTTACTGTATTATTTATTTGTATATCATCGGACAATACGTCTTGTCCGTCAAATAACATTTGTATGTCGCAGCTCGGAGCTGCTTCAAAATTCAATTCGTCTTCCGACGCTTCATTTTTTGTTTGCGCGGCGGTTTGCGGCACTTCATAAAATTCAAAGGTGTTTCCGTTTGCGGGTATTAAATACCCTTTATCAACAAGCCTATGAAATTGGTCGTGATATGTTGACCTTGCCATACCTATTGCTTGTCGTACCGCGACAGGTGAAAGCGCAATATTATAGCCGTCTGCATTTGATGCAAGGTACAAATAAAGCATCAGAGAGTGCGCTCCTAAATCGCGAGCTGCTGCTTGCCAATTTTCATTTTTTATACCGAGAAAATCACGCCTTGCCGCTTCTCGGTGTATTTTAATTGTCCTCTAATTAGGGAACGAATAAATCATAAATATAACTCCTTTTTCTCTTTAATATTATTTTCCGAGATTTCTTAACATCTCATCTAACTGTTTAATTGCTTCTTCATCTATAATAACACTCACACGGGAAACAACTTCCTGAATGATTTCTTCTTTCAGTTTTTCGCGCTCTTGGCGTTCAAGAATTGAATTTTTCAACATTTCTGTTTGAAAGTAATAACGAAACATCGCGTCTCCTGTATTGCTTATAGCATCAAGCATCTTTTCAAGAACTGTATTCTAATTTCTCATAAAATTCTCTCCTTTCTACAATAATTTTTTTGTAAGTTTTATCTTTAACTTACATATATATTATAACAAAATTTTTTGAAAAAATCAAACAAATCCGCCAGACGGTCAGCCTATTCTCCGCTATGTGGGCGGTGTATTATGGGAGAATTTAATTCCGTTCTCCCTTTGTTGTAATTACGTGGTACGCCCCGCGACCAAGAGTGATTTTTGTTTGTCGTCTCCGTTTTTGTCTGTTTCTTTTGGATTATAATATATTTCATAAAAATCAGATAAAAACGGGCAAAAATCAATTAAATCAGTTAAAAACAACTAAAATCAAGTCGATTTTGTGTGATTTCTTTTAATTTTGATTGATTTAGAGAAAATTGAATTATTTTCGTTCAAATACTTGACAATATATATATATATATATAATAGTTGTACGGATTTTGTCAAAAAATGACAGTTCCGTACATTTTTTATTTTTCGGAGGTAGATAATTATGAGAATTATCATCGACACAGACAAAGGAATTTTTATTGTTCCCAAAACATTTAGAGGAACTTTGAAAAAGCAAAATGAAATCTTAAAAAAAGCAGGCGTTTCAGAAGACAAGTTTATAACTGAACGTAAATTTATTGAAGAAGCAATTGCAGAAGCATTCAAACGTCCTATTTTGTCCACAGACCAAGCAAAAGATTGGAATCCCGATTTAGAAAATCAGATTGCTGATAAGTAATAATATGGCGAAACGTGTAACACCCGAAGAAATTGTTGAGATGCACCGCCTATATGCAAAATACGGCAATTATGCCGAAGTCGGCAGACAAATAGGCAGAAGCAGCTCAACAGTTGCGAAATATGTAAAAATGGAAGGTGTACCGCAGAGCATCAGAATTGCGGTGCAGAACTTATCACGGCAAAATTAACAAAAGAGGTTTTAATATAATGAATGAAAACATTTTGATTAAAAGTGAAAAACATACTTTATTAAAAAACATATTGCTAATCATTGCAATAATTTCATCAATTGCATGGTTGATTGTCTTTTACCACGTCAGTTGGGGTTTTTCGGGTAATTTTGTTGAAGCTTTTGGTTTCTCTTCACCTTTCCTTGGCACATTGGTAATTTGTGCTCTCGTATATTTGCGTATTGTAAATTGTGAACTTGTTATAACCGATAAAAGGGTTTACGGCAAAGCAACTTTTGGCAAGAGAGTTGATTTGCCGATTGACTCCATTTCTGCTGTTGGAACAAGTTCCTTGTGGGGAATTGATATTGGTACATCGTCAGGAAGAATACATTTCAAGCTTATAAAAAACAAAAACGAAATACATTCTGTATTAAGTGGCTTACTTATGGATAGACAGCAAAAACCTAAAAATACAATTGTGCAAAACACAACAAGCAATGCAGACGAACTTGAAAAATTCAAAGAATTACTTGACAAAGACATAATTACAAAAGAAGAATTTGATGCAAAGAAAAAGCAGTTGCTTGGTCTGTAATATTACATAATTAACGGCGCGGGGTACAATCTTCGCGCTATTCTTTTGCTCTCTTGGTGTTTCAATAGGGTATACCCCAATGACAAAGTAAAACAGACGAATTTTATGTGTCATATAAGTTATAAAATAATTTTGCAATATTTCAAAATATTTTATATACCCTATTGACACACTTTGTGTTTTGTGTTACAATTAAGACACAGTAAAGCAAAGGAGCAATTATGATATGAAAGTTAGTTACATAAGATGCTCGACTATCGAGCAAAACGAAGCGCGTCAGTTAAAGATGATGCAAGAACAGGGCGCAGAAAAATTGTTTATCGACAAGGCAAGCGGCAAAAACACAGACCGAGCTGCTTTCAAAGAAATGATGTCATTCGTCAGAACGGGAGATATTGTTATTGTCGAAAGTATTTCACGAATTGCAAGAAACACCCGCGACTTGCTCTCTATCGTTTCAGAACTTACCGAAAAGGGCGTTGAGTTTGTCAGCCTTAAAGAAAGCATTGACACAACAACACCGCAAGGACGATTTATGTTGACCGTCTTCGGTGCGCTTGCTGAACTTGAACGCGAAAACATTTTAGAACGTCAGCGCGAGGGTATTGAGATAGCAAGGAATGACGGCAAATACAAAGGTCGTAAACCTGTTGACGTTGATGAAAAACTTTTCAAAGCCGTTTGCAAAAAATGGCGTAACGGTGAAATTACCGCAACCTCCGCAATGAAAGAGGTCGGCTTAAAACCTAACACTTTCTATCGCAGAGTTAAAGAAATGAGTTTGTAAAAGTGTCAACAACTCGACACTAAACAATAAAAAATAATCATAATTGCCGCTTAAAACAAGCATTTTGAGGTCATTTTCGCCGTAAGGCGGGCTTGACATGCAAGGGGTCGGTGGTTCAAGTCCACTTGTCTTCACCAAGAAAAAGTCCTTGAAAACCTTAGGTTTTCAAGGACCTTTTCTATTTTACTTTACTTTATAGGAAATTCCTCAAAAAAAAGAGAAAGAAAAAAATAAGCCTGCGGAAAAAAGCAGGCTTAAAAAATCAGGCGAAAAATAATCAGAAGATATAAAAGCCTTCAGCACCGAAAAAATCTTCATTATCGTCATCGCCTTCATGGAGAAAATACGGAGATTTTCGTCAATAGTGAAAACACAATGACGGTGAATGCAATTCACGAGCTTAAAGGACATAGCAGTGGTACGGTCAATCGCGTATTTAGTACCGCAGGAAGGACAGAATCCGCTTATACAGCGGAAGGGAACGAATTTAAGGTTACCGCAATGTTCGCAGCCGAACAAAGCACCGCCGAAGGAAGAATCTCCGCAGTGAATCATTCTATCTACGTTTTCGATAACGGTTTTCTGAGGATTTAGCAGACAGATAAGTTCTTCATAATGTTCTTTGAAAATTTGTTGTAATATATTCATGTAAACATTATACAGCAAAACTTCCCAAAATAATACCCCCTCATGATTGAGGGGGCAGGGGGTAATGATTTGCCGTAGACAATTTTTTATTCAGCATCTTCTGCTTCTTTTATGAGCTCGTCGGGGATTGCTTCACCGTGCTTAACAAAGAGAATGAGAAGTACTGCGAGAGCAAACATTATGGGGCTGTAGTAGAACAGGGACATATATGTGCCTGCAAACATTCTTATAAAGCCGTAGAGAATGGGGGATGCAATCTGTGCGGAGAAGGTTGCAGTGTAGTAATAGCCTGTGAATGTACCCACCTTATCAACACCGCCGATTTCAAGAACAAGGGGAAGTGTGTTTACGGTGATAAACATATTAGCCGCACCGCCGAGAATGAGAACGGGGAAAATAAGTACACCGAGAATGGATGTAACGTCCTTAACGCTGTTGTGAAGCATTTCAAGTGCAATTCCGAATGAGGTTGAGGCATCGGCATTGAGTTCAGAAGCCGCAACACTTACGATGCTATTATAGACATCAAGAACGTCTGCTTCATTTGCACCGTTTGCCACTGCAGTTTTTATAGCCATATCGGAAGCTTCTTTCACAGCATTGTCAAAGTCACTGTAAAGCTTGTTTTCTGTTGTATTTCCGTTTTCAATGCCTTTTATGTATTCAATATAGCCTTCCATTGAAACCAGCATATCGTCTGTAACCTTTACACCGTTTGCTTTTGCTTCAGCGGAGATATCTGCATTGAATTCATTTATCTGATCATTTACTGTGATATATGCATTGTTTACGGTAACATAAGAATTGATTGAAAGATTTTTGCCGCCGAGCATTCCGATAAACACTCCGAAGAAAACAACGAATGCGGCAAGGAATACTGAAAGACCTGCGACAATAGTCTTTTTTCTGCCGAATTTCTTGCCCATCTTACCTGCGGGAATAGCTGCAGCACCTGAAACCACGGCGAAGATAAGCATAAGAATTGTGGCTTCGGAAGTAATCTTATGAAGAATTTCCTGTGCAAAAAGTGAGAAGAAGGTGGTGATGGCGTTTGAGCCGCAGAACAGGAAGAACAAACAGCCAAGCATAAAGAGAAGGCTCTTTCTTTCGCTCTTTGTGAGCTTTATAGCCTTTCTTGCGGCTTTTTCAGCCTTCTTTTCAGCTTTTTCAGCGGCTTTTCTTGCCTTTGCATCCTGATATGCATTGTTTTCGCCTTTAAGAACAATGCTTGTGTCCTGTTCCTTTACGCAGAACATGAGAACAAGCATACCTGCTATCATAACAACGGAGCCGATTGCAAATACATATGGGAAGGAAACCACTTCGTTTGCGGTAATTTCAGTTTTGCTCATACCTGTGAAAAGTCCGCAGAGAATAATTGCAAGTGTACCTGCAACCATACCGACTGCACTGCCGACACCGCCCATAAGGTTAATAATGGCGTTGCCCTCACTTCTTAAAGCGGGAGGAGTGAGGTCAGGCATAAGTGCAACAACGGGAGCACGCCACAGTGACATTGTGAAAACGAAAAGAATGATACAAGCCATTGTGAGGGGAAGAGAGCCTGTGCCGAGGAAAACAATGGGAATGAGGAAGAAGAACAGTGCGGAAACGGGAGCACCGAAAAGAATGAAGGGACGGCGTTTGCCGAGCTTTGAGTGACATTCATCGGAAAGTCTGCCGAAGGTGGGCTGGAAAATAACACCGAAAATGTTATCAAAGGTCATTATAATACCGATAAATAAGGGAACAAGTGTGAAGCCGCCGCCGGCTAAAGCAACATTTTCACCCTGTGCAGCCGCAAGGTCTGCAAGAATGGGGAGCTTTTCAACGAGAGTGTTGCTGAGATTTGTGACTGCTTCACTCTTTGTGAGAAGCTGATTGAGTATTTTTGTGATGTAGGGATCATAAATCGCCCAGGCTATTGATGTGGCAAGGAAGCCGAAGCCTGTGAGTATGGTCTTTTTGACATCAAGCTTACCGTTTTTTACATTCATCTGATGTGCACTCCTTTTCTGACGAAAAATTTTGCGTCATATTGTGAAATAATGATAACAGATTTTTTTATGCTAATCAATGATTGTGAAGAAATTGTAATATCTTCGAAAATTAAGATTGCTTTAAGAAGCGTTTTTCGGATTTATTTTTTTGTCCAGAAATCAAATTCATCCGCTGTGCTTTCTCTTTCTTCTCTCTTTTTTCGTATATCGGCAAAGGCTTTGTCGTCTTCTTCAGTATCAAAAGAGGAGAAGAAATCATCCTTATAATAGGTCTGATATGCACTTGTATCGGGAGGGACGAATTTTGCGTTGAGAGGATCCCGGTCTTCATTATCCCCTTTTCCGTCTTTTTTGCTTAAATCGAATTTAGGGGGAGTGGGAAGCTTTTCATCAATTATAGAAAAAACCGATTTTCTTTTTTCGGAGCGAGCTTCTTCTTCGCCGTCATCGTCGGGAGAGGAGCTGTCTTCTTTTGAAAATCTTCCGAAAAATCCCTGTTTCTTTGCGGATTTCTTACGGCTTCGAGAGGTCTTTGTGTCAGCCTGTGCAAAGGAATCAAGAATATCATCGGTTATGAGTTCTTCCGCAGTCTTTTCTTCATTTTCATTCAGGGCTTTGGCTTTTTCTTCAGTTTCCTTTTCTTTGAGGAGCTCATCCGGATCAACCACCGTAGGCGGTTTTGTATAAGGTGCTCCTTCAAGAATAAGCTGTTCACCTTTTGTTTCTTCAAAAATACCGTCAACATTTTCTCTTAATTTGTCAGATTTTTCCGTAAAGACAGTTCGGAATTTCTTTTTGAGGCCTGAAAGCTTTGTTTCTTCAAAGCCTTCTTCTTCAAGGCTGTCTTTTTCTTCTTCAAGGGCATTTGCATCTTCTTCGGGGGTTTCCTTCTGATTTCCGAAGATATCATCGTCATCAAAATCGGGAAGGTCATTTTCTCCGTCAGCATATGAGGGCTTATTCCTTTCGGAAATTTCGCTGACGGTTATTTTTTTCTTGAGAGATGCCGCAGAGAGAGACGGAATGAGAGCAAAGCTCAGAAGCATCCAGCAAAGCTGAAGAACAATCGCCGGCCATCCGTTTATGAATGTGAGGGCGTTTGTTATGCAGAAAAGAATACCGAGGATAATTCCTGCTGCCGTGGCGGCCTCATAAAGCATTTTTGCTGTTTTTCTTATTCTTTCAAGCTTTATTGCACCTGCAAGGGTGAGAGAAAATGATTCAAAGGACTCGGAGAAGACGATTCCCGTGTCTTCCATATCCGTTATGGTCTTTTTCTGTGAATCAAATCGGGAATTGTTGGTATTTGCCATAATTCTCAGAGAATGCCCGGGGAGTCCTAAAAGCTCCTCGGCAAAATCCTCCGAAAGGTTCGGTTCCTTGAGACTGAGAAGAATATTTGCACCGTTTGCCGCAAGTGAGCCAAGGCTTTTTGCCGTGGATTTATCACAGGAATATTTTACGGAGAATGCCGCCGCAAAGTGTCCTTCTATTGCAAGGAAAAGAGGTTTCGTTGTTTCATCCATTATGAAAGGAACTGTGTTTGCTTCAGGGAGCTCAACATTGTGATTTGTTAAAAACTGTTTTGTGCCCAGAAGCACTCTGCAATCGCTTATCCATGCAGAAAATCCTAATTTATCCTCAAAAACAAAGCCTTCAACCTCGGGATAGCGATCCTGAAGCCCTTGTGAGAAAACGGAAAATGCGTTTTTCAGAATACCGTCAGCCTTGCTTGTAAGCACCGCGGCACAGAATTCCGCCTGTTTTTGTGAAACATTTGATGCAGCAGCAGAGGATATTATTTCAGCCGAAAAAATTTCATCGCCGTCGAGAATAATGTCATCAATGAGGCTGAAGCTGTAGGCATCACCGTAGCCGCCGATAAAAGAAGATTTCACGGAAAGCATACTGTTTTCCATGCTTATCATATAGCCTGTAAGCACAAGACAGCCTACGGGGAAAGAAAGTGCACATGTGACACTGAAGCAACCCAGAGCATAAACAGGGCTTTTTGAAACGATAAGTCCTATAATGCCCGAAATTAAAGCTCCGAGGGCGGCAAGGAGAATAAATCTTGAAGAAATCTGTCCCGAAAATGCAGCATTTGCACTTCTTTTAAGGAAACCGGAAATAAATCTTGTTTTTCCTGTGTAAACCACATTTGTTTCAGTGGGATTGCTGTCTTTGAGAAGGTCTGAAATTGTTTCTTTGTCGGAAATTTTTCTCAGATAACACTTGTCACTGGTTGTGCCTGCCGCTTTGAAGCAGTGTCTTGCACTGTCGTAGTATAATGCCTTTGCGAGAAGCATAGGGGCACACAGCAGCACTGCGGCACCTGATAAAAGATGGTAATCGCTTTCAGGTTTAAGCGTTGAGAAGAAAGAGACTGCTGTTTGTGCCAACACTCCGAGATACATTATAAGAAGTGCCGTATCTGTTCTCGGTCTGACCTTCAGAAGAGAGAATAAGCCTTTTTTTAAGTCGTCTGCCATAATGGCACCGCAAAGAAGAAGTATAACGAGATTTATAATACTGTAGATTACCGTTGAGCCGCCGAAAACGGAGAAAAAGCCGTTATTCATCGCAGCGGAAATTGCTGTTGAGATATTTATAATAAGAAGAATAATACCTATGACTGAAATAAACAGAGCTTTTATAAGAGTTGTCTTTTTAAGCTTCATAAGAGAAGAAAAAATTTCTTTTCTTTTCGACGGGTCCTGATATTCTTCCTCACCCATAGGAACAAAATCCGTGTTTAAATGGGAAAATCTGTTTCTTATATTCATTAAAAAAGAGGGGAGCGGCAGCTCTTCTTTTTGCGGTGAAAAGCTTTTATCTTCGCTTTCTCCCGTTTTTTCTTCGGATTTTGTCCAGAAACGGAAATTCTTTATTCTGTCTGCTCTAATTTTTGAAAGCTCTTCAAGCACCTCCTTTTCATCGGTGTTTTCTTCGGTTATTTCGTTTTCCGTGAAGCCCTCAAAGGTGAGCTGACCTTCAACCTCTTCTTCATTTGAAAGCTCAGAGGTTTTGGCTATTTTTCTTAAAAGTGAGCCTTTTGCTGAAATTTCTTTTGTTTTTTCATCCGGTATTTTTTCAACAATGACTTCTTTTTTTTCTGCTGAAATGCCGTTTTCATCCTCCGTCTCTTCGTTTTTTATTACGGATGGGATGATTTTTGTTTGTTCTCTTGCACTTTTTTCCGGTGTTTGATTTGTGTTTATTTTGAGATTTTCGCTTAAGGATTCTTCGTTATTTATCGGTCTGAACATTTTTTCCCGGGATAAGGGAGAATGTATGCCGTCATAAGAATTGGGGTTGCTTGTTCCCTGAAAAGCTTTTTTTTCGGGGATTTTTGGAAGAAGCCTGTCTGTATATTTCGTTGCTTCGGTGGGAACATCCTGTCTGTTTTTTGAGTTCACGGCAATAAACTGTGCATCGTTGGTTTTTATAAAACGCTCTTTTTTGACTGTGTTTGTATTTTTAAGAAGAATTTCATCCTGATTTTCAGTACTCCGGATGCTTGACGGAAGTTTAATTTCCGTTGCTGCTTCATCGGGTTTTGTTTCTTCGGAATTGTTTTTTTCAGTCTCTGAAGCAGAAGATACATCCTCGGTTTGTTTTTTTATTATACCTGTTACGGGAATTGTGTCTTCTCTTTCGGAAGGATTTTCGTTTGCCGCAGCAGTTTTATTTTTATTGAAATGGCTGAGAAATCTGTTATATTCACTCATATTTTCTTTCCCTTTCCTTTATCTTGCATTTGCCGCTTCAAAAATAAGAATTGCGGCGGCAACCGAAGCATTGAGAGAGTTTACGTTGCCCTTCATAGGAATCTGTAACACTGTGTCACAGTTTTCTTTCACAAGCCGGCTTACTCCGTCTCCTTCACTTCCTACAACGAGAGCTATGGCTCCCGATAAATCAGCCTTTCTGTAGGGTGTTCCGTCCATATCCGCACAGAAAACCCATATTCCTTTTTCTTTAAGGTCTTTAATTGTGCTTGTAATGTTCTTGACTCTTGCCACCGGAACATATTCCAATGCACCTGCAGAGGTCTTTCCCACAATTCCCGAGAGGCTCACGCTTCTTCTTTCGGGGATTATAATGCCGTGTGCACCTGCCGCATCTGCGGTTCTTATAATTGCACCGAGATTGTGGGGATCCTCAAGTCCGTCACAGATGATTATAAAAGGCGGTTCATTTTTTTCTTCCGCTTTTTTAAGAATTTCTTCAACGGTTGAATATTCGTGTGCGGCGGCTATCATAATAACACCCTGATGGTGAGCGTGTCCGCACATAAAGTCAAGCTTTTTGCCGTCAACCTCTTTAACTATAATGCCCTTTTCTTTACATTCGGCAATTATGGGCTTTATGCTTCCCGAAAGCTCGCCTCTTTGAATGAGAAGTGAATCTGCAGGTCTTCCCGCCTTCAAAGCTTCCTTTACGGCATTTCTTCCGATTATAAGGTCGGTTCTCGGCTCGTCACGTCTTTCTCTGTCGATTCTGCCGTCGTTATCCCTGAAATCCTTTCTTTCACGAAACTGCTTTTTTTCTGAAAAATCTTTGTCCTTACGATTGAAATTTTTGTTTTTTTCTTCAAATGCCATAGCTTATACACATCCAACTGTTACATATAATTATACAAAGTACATTATATTATAAGAGATAATATTTTTCAATAAGAAAAAAAGAAAAAGAGACATTTTTTGCACTGATGCAAAAAATGCCCTTTGCCGTAAAAAACAGGCTTATTTTGAGTTTATGAAAGCTATAAAATTGTTCCAGTCCTCGCGGGAGAAAAAGTGGCGGCCTTTGCGGAGGTTATAGCCGATGTGGCCGTCAAAGAATTTTTCTCCGATTTCGGCTTTTTTATCGCATATGAAGCCTGTGAGTCCGAGGCTTTCATAGGCGGGGGAGGCGGCAAAGCAGGAAAGCTGTTCGTTTTCGGGGTGTGCCCAGTCGTCCTCGGAGGCAGAGGCAACGGAAACGAAATTGGGAGCAATTGATGCAATAAGAAAATGCTGGTCGAAGGGCATTTCCTTTTCATTATCTGCATATTTTTTATAATTTTCGCAGAACCAATAGGGGAAAACACGGCAGATATCGCAAACTGTTTCACCTGTGTTTTCTCTTGCTATGGCTGCCCCCGAGCAGCCCGAATCATTGGAATGAACAAAACGGAAACGGTGGTCGAAGGCACCTGCAACAAGTGCGGTTTTTCCCAGTCTCGAATGACCGCAGACACAGGCTTTTGACATATTGAGACGGGGCTCTGTTTCAGCGTAATCCAGAACGCGGGAAGCCGCCCATGCCCAAAGGGCAATTTTTCCGCAAGCCGTATTATTTCTTTTGCCGTCGGAATAAAAAACACCTGCAAGACCGTCGGTAAAATCCCCGTTATCGGCAGTCACATCGTTGAAATAAAGGTTAAATGCGGCAAAGCCGCTGTCAAGAATTTCTTCTGCGGGGAAATAGAAATTCGGAATATTCTTTTCAAAGTTGATATTTACGAAAAACGGATAAGGGCCCTTTCTCTCGGGGAGCATAAGGGTGACAGGAAATGTAAAATTTTTGTTTTTTACGGTGCAGGATATGCTTATTTCCCAAAGCTTTCCTTTACCTGCAAACACATTGTCATTGCGGAGCGGCTTTTTTGAAAAGCTTATCTCTTCGGGCGGTGGCGGCATAAAGCCGTATTCTTCTCTTTGTAAAATTTCAAGCATTTCTTCGCGGGAGAGAAGAGGGGGGAGCTTTCTTTCCGTTATAAGATTTTCCATATGTAGCCTCCTGAAGTGAAAAAGCGTTTACTGCAATATGAGTCTTCTTGAATAAATTTAACACAAAAAACACATTGGTGCAAATATATTTTTTGTAAATATTGCATTTTCTTTTTTGTTTTGTTATTATGTTTTTACAAATAATTAAAAAGCAGGTGTTTATTATGGTTCATTACAGTGATTTTATTGTAAAATTTATGAATAAATACGAATATCCCGCCGAAGCTGTTGAAGCCTTTACAAGAGTTCTCAAAAGACTCGACAGTGAAAAGGATTTCGGCGATAAGATGGATGCTCTTGTTGAGGGCTATATGTACCCCTGGGCAGACAATATGCAGGAATATCTCAACGGTGTTGTTGAGCTTTCAAAGGAATATGATGAAAATGAATGTACTCTTGATTTCATATTCCTTCTTCTTTGCACCCCCATCGTTTATGACAGATATATGGAAAAAGGACTTTCCGAACAGCTTTACTGGGACACTATGGCAGATATGAAATACAAGCTCATTGAATGTATCAAGTGCGAAGAGGTTCCCGGAACATTCGTTGCAGGCTGGTATAACGGATTTTTCAAGCTTGAAAGATTCTGCTACGGCAGATTCCAGTTTGAAGAAACCGACTATGATTTCAACTTTGATTTTGTAACAAAGTGCGGCAGAAAGCTCACCGCAGGTCAGAAGCTTATCGGCTTCCATATTCCCTCTTCAGGAGTTCCGCTCACTGATGAGGTGAGACTTGACGCATATAAGAAGGCATATGAAGCATATAAGCATCTTTTCCCCGACGGAATTATGTATTTCTGGTGCGGCAGCTGGCTTCTTTATCCCAGACACAAGGAATTTTTACCCGAAAAATCAAATATTCTCAAGTTTATGAGCGATTTTGAAACGGTTTCCTGGTCAGAATCAGAGAATTTCCACGATGCATGGAGAATATTCGACAAATATTCAGACCTTCCCGCCGATCAGCTTCCCACGGACACATCTCTCAGAAAGGCTTATGCCGAGTGGCTGAAGGCAGGTAACAAGGGCGGCAGTGCTTGCGGCGTTATCGTATTTGACGGAGAAAAGATTCTCAGATAAAGGAGAAAAAAATATGAAAACTGTTGTATTTCAGGGTGATTCCATAACTGATGCAGGCAGAAACAGAGATAACGATAACGAAAGAGGTATCGGATATCCAACATTGGTTTCTGCGGAGCTGGGATATAAGTATCCCGGTGAGTATGTTTTTATAAATGAAGGTGTTTCGGGAAACAGAATAGTTGATCTTTACGCAAGAATCAAGCGTGATATTATTAATCGTAAACCTGATTATCTCACAATTCTTATCGGTATAAATGATGTATGGCACGAGATAAACGAAAGAAACGGTGTTGACAACAAAAAATTCTTCAAGGTTTATTGTGACCTTATTGAAGAAATAAGGTCAGTGCTTCCCGATATAAAAATTTTTATTCTTGAGCCCTTTGTTCTAAAGGCTTCTGCAACAGAAAAAAGCTGGAGCATTTTCAGAAGAGAAACCGAAATGAGAGCCGAAAGTGCAAAGGCTGTTGCAGAAAAATTCGGTCTCACTTTTATTCCTCTTCAGGAAAAATTTGATGAAGCCGAAAAGAAGGCAGAGGCTTCCTATTGGCTCGGTGACGGTGTTCACCCCACGGCTGCAGGGCATGAGCTCATAGCTAAAGAGCTTTCGGCAGCTCTTGAAAAGGCTTTTTTTAACTGACAGTTTGCTTATTGAAATTATTAAATAAGTATGCTATAATACCTGTTACCATAATTTGACGGAGGAAAAAATTATGAAAAAAACACTTAAAGCATTAATTGCAGTTGTGCTTTGTGCAATTCTTATGATGCCCACAGTTGCTTTTGCCGCAAATGCAGAAGAAAACTATGATTCAGTAGTTGATTATATTTCCGCAAGAGCAGAAGACAACGCTCCCGTTGACGGAATGGTTAAGTTCAAGATTATTCTTGCCAAGTTCCTCAACATTCTCAGTAATCTCTTTATCAATGATATTTTAGGTTCATTCCTCAATATCTTAATTCCTGATTCTGCGGCAGTTCTTGATTATGAAGAATTTGACCTTGATGCATACGAAAACTTCTATGCAGGTATGGAAGAATTCATTGACGAGCCTCAGGGCGACGCAGTATGGAGCCTCGGTTACGGCAAGGAAACCATCCTTCCCGCAGATTTCGGCGAAAAATCCTATGCAAAGGGTGCGTACATCCCCTATATTTTCGGTAACGAAATGTATAAGGATGAAGAAGGAAATGACGAAGACCTTATGGCAAGAGCTATTGTTATGGACGACGGCTCAGGCAGAGGCAAGGTAGTATTTATCGCTCTCGATGCCATGGGACTTGCTAATGCAGACGTAAGACTTATCCGTGAAGCTCTCAAGGATATTGCCGCTCAGAACAACATCGTCAGCATCAATGTTTCCTGCACACATATCCACACAGGTATTGACTCACAGGGTGTATGGTCTGATCCCGTAGGTGTTATCTTCAATAACATTCTCGGCGGTGAGGTTAAGTACGGTGTTGACCGTTCTTTCATTGAATCCGTTGTTTCAGGCTCAAAAAAGGCTGTTGAAGAAGCACTCGCAGATATGACAACAGGTGAGCTTTACTATTCTTCCGTTGATATTGAAGAATATGTATGGGACCGCACAGCTCCCATTTCTCTTGACACAAATATGTATAAGCTTGAATTTGTTCCCTTCTCATCCGAAAAGGCTCCCACAATTATTGCCACATTCGGCTGCCATCCCGAATCCTCAAGCTATGACTGGTCCGATGACGGTTCAGACAGACTTCTTCCCTTTGACCTCAAGTTCTCCGCAGACTTTATATGGTACACAGAAAAGGTTATGAATGCAGCGGGCTATAACTTTATTTATATTCAGGGTAATGTTTCCACTGTTACATCAGGCAGAGGAAACTCCAACGACGGCATTGACGGAAACGCTCACTACACAGCAGTTCGTTACGGCTATGAAATCGGCTATATGCTTCTCGGTATGAACCTCAACGAAGCAGACAGAATAGCTTTGAACAAGGCCACAGGCGACAGACTTGATGTTGAGCTTTACAAGAACAAGGAGGGCTATTCCGTATGGTATGAAGGCTTCCCCGTTGTTGATGCTGTTGAGGTTGAGCCCGTTCTCAACATCAAGGTTAAGCAGTTCTTTGTTCAGATTGATAACAATATCATCACTCTTCTCGGTAAAACATCCGTTGCAGATAACCTTGTTCTCAAGAGTGACGACGGCAAGCACTACACTGTTTCCGAGGTAGGTTATCTTGAAATCGGTGACGAAATGAAGGTTTATATGTCCCCCGGTGAAACCTTCGGTGAGCTCGTATTCGGCGGCAAGGGTGCGGAAGGCTTTGCATTTGAGCCCGTAAGAGAATACACAGGCGAAGATATCATCGTTATGGACCTTATGAACGATGCTGCAGGCTATGTTGCAAACCCCGCAAACTATGTAATGGCAGGTCTTCAGTATAACGAAGGCACAGGCGAATTTGACAGTGACACATGGTGTCTCATTTCCTACGGCAAGGGTGCCGCTCCCACATTTATCGGCCACTTCTATGAAGTATTTGACAGTGTGAGGTAAGATAATTCGTATAAATCAATTCCCGTTTTCCGAGAATGGAAAACGGGAATTTTTCTGTTTCTTTATTCGATTTTTGTTGTTTCTTCAACAAAAAAGCCGTCGGGGCTTTTCGGGGGTGTTGTTGATGAATCCGGGACGAAATAATCGGGAATTACGTCTTCATTGGGGTTATAAGGGGGAGCAATCTCAACAGGGGCATCGGGGTTGTAGCCGGGTGTTGACTGTCCTTGGTTTTCCTCGCCTTTTCCGGGGATTGTGCCGTCGGGATTCAGCTCATATACCGTGTTGTAGTCCTTGAAAGGTACGTTGTTTTTAAGGTATTCGTCAAATTCCTTGAACTTTTCCGTTCCTATAAAAAAGCACTTCTGTGTGTTCAGAATATTTGTGATGATATATCCGTCGGGAGTCACGCAGAAGGATATGTTTTTATATCCTAATACGGGAAGGTCGGTTTCAACGCTTATTCTGTCATAGGGGTGATTATATTCGACATTTTTTGCCGTGAGAGCATCCGACAGCATATTCCATATTACGCTATCATCAAAATCCGCATAAACTCTCTGTCTGTGCCCGGAGCCGTTATTAAAGTAATTATATTCGTCAATGTATGCCTTTCTGAAAACAACAGTGTTTTTAAGGTCAAGATCAGAGATAAATTCTTCGAGAGTATCCGGCTCATATAACGAATTTACATATACATAATATTCTTCGCCGTCATCAATTCTGACTGCAACCGCACATTTTGTGCTGATACTTTTGATTGAGTAAATTTCTGCATTTACCTTGTAGGTTGTATCGGTGTAGATATCATAGCCCTGCATTTCTGTGCCGCCGAGAAGCTTCAGCACATTTTCTTCGGGAATTTCCGTGCATTGGGTTGAATAGGTTATATCTCCCAGCTTTGCTTCACCGTATTTCATAGGAATTGCAAGGTCAGCCCATTGAGGTAAAATCATCATTTCAGTTCCCGTAACCGTTTCAAGAGCAGGCTCTGTTACAATTTCAGGGACAGGAGCAATTTCCTGAACATTTTTGTCACCGCCGCCCGATTCATTAGCTGTTGTTCCCTCCGTGGAGATTGGCGGAGGAGTCAGAAAATCGGATTGACTTAAAATTATTCCTGCAATCACCGTGATTACAAGACAGGCGGCAATGCTGACATAACGGATTACGGGTGTTCGTTTTTTCTTCACTGAAGCTGCTTCTTCAATATATTTTTCGTCTATACCCGATAGGATTTCTGAAATATTTTCTTTTTTCATATGAGGTCTTCCTTTCTGAGATATTCTTTTAATTTTTCTCTTATTCTCGAAAGTCTGACGGAGACGAAGTGCGGGGAATTACCTGTAAGAGCGGCAATACCTTTCACCGAATCTCCGAAATAATAACGGCGGACAAAAAATACTCTGTTTTCACTGTCAATAGCTTGCAGAAAAGTGTTAATTGCCTCGGAAAGTTCCTTCAGCTGCAGCTCTTTTTCGGGTGAATTATCAGAATACAACACATTTTCAAGCTCCTCCAGGGTGCTGTCGTAAAAGCTGTTTCTTTTTATTGCGGTGTTGCTGTGGTATCTTTTGAGAGACTGATTTCTCACCACTTTAAGAAGATAGGTTTTTAAGTTTTCGGGGTTTTCCGGGGGGATATTATTCCACAGTGCCAAATATGAATCATTAACACATTCTTCACTGTCCGAAGTATTTTTCAGTATGTTTTTGGATAGACCGAGACAGAGTTTTCCGTATTTTTTTGAAAGAAGTGTAATTGCCTCCTGTGAACGTTCATTAAACAGAGCAATTATTTCCTTATCGTCCATTTTTCCACCGTCCTTTCACCCATTAACTACCTTATTGTACCGTGATATCTCAAAAAATGCACGGAATTGTTGAATGTTTGTTAAAATATACTAAAATACTTGACTTTTTATTGTTAAAGGAATACAATCAATTGGTTTCAAAAATCGGTCGGAGGTATTATATAAAATGGAAACATTACTTGCTTTATCGGTTGCCCTTTTTGCCGGACTTATGCTTTCCCGTGTGGCAAAAAAGGTTCAGCTTCCCGCAGTTACCGCATACCTTGTTGCGGGTATATTGATAGGTCCTTATCTTTTAGGCTCTTTGGGTGTAAAGGGACTGGGATTTATCAGTATGGAGGATATTGATTCCTTCGGTATCATTCCCGATGTTGCTTTAGGCTTTATTGCATTTTCCATCGGAAACGAATTCAGAATGAGTCAGCTCAAACACATAGGTAAGCAGGCAACCGTTATAGGAATTGCACAGGCAGTTGCTACAACACTTCTTGTGGATGCGGCACTTATTGGTGTTCATTTTATAATTCCCGAAAAATTTCCTCTTCCGGCAGCAATAGTGCTTGGTGCCGTGGCATCCGCTACCGCTCCCGCCGCAACTCTGATGGTTGTCCGTCAGTATAAGGCAAAGGGACCTGTTACAAACATACTTCTTCCCATTGTTGCTCTCGACGATGCTGTGGGACTTGTGCTTTTTGCCGTTTCATTCGGTGTTGCAAAAGCACTTCATCTGGGTAACGCCGATATCGTTTCCGTTATAGTAGAACCTATTCTTGAGGTTGTTCTGTCATTGGGGCTCGGTGCAGGTATGGGCTTTCTTTTCACCTTTTGCGAAAGATTTTTCCATTCACGTTCAAAAAGACTTGCAATGTCCGTAACCTTTGTTCTTCTCACCGTTGCACTTTCAATGCTTGAATTCCGCGTGGGAACAATACATATTGCGTTTTCATCGCTTCTCGTTTGTATGATGCTGGGTACCGTATTCTGCAACATCTGCGATTTTTCCGAGGAGCTTATGGACAGACTTGACCGCTGGACTGCACCCTTATATATTCTTTTCTTTGTAATTTCAGGTGCGGAGCTTGAGCTTTCCGTATTCAAAGACTATATGATAGTTCTTATAGGTCTTGTATATATAATTGTCCGTTGTATAGGCAAATATTTCGGTGCATCATTAAGTGCAAAGGCCACAAAATGCGATCCCAACATAGTAAAATATCTCGGCATTACACTTTTCCCTCAAGCGGGTGTTGCTCTCGGAATGGCAATAAAAGCCGAAACTCTCGGAGAGCCCGGTGTGATGGTTGCCAACATAACCCTTTTCTCTGTTCTCATATATGAGCTTGTGGGCCCGTTCCTCACAAAAATCGCTCTCCAGAAGGCAGGAGAAATCACCCCCGAAGGCAAAACCAGTGCAAGAAATAAATCATAATTTATCGGGCT
>JAZSJT010000109.1:0-13998 GCA_045534425.1 Acutalibacteraceae bacterium
CCCTTTTCATAGTCGAGAAAAACATTTATTCCTAAAGGGGACAGAATTCTGTGCAGCTCTTCTCTTTTTTTCATATTATGAGTGGCGATTAAAAAATCCAAACAGTCCACCCCTCTTCTTTTTCTTATTTTCTTCTTCCTCGCGTGCTTTTCTTTCAGCCTCTGCCTTTTCGGCGGCAAGTCTTTCGGCTTCTGCTTTTTCACGTGCAAGTCTTTCGGCCTCCGCTTTTTCCGCGGCAAGTCTTTCGGCTTCTGCTTTTTCAGCTGCAAGTCTTTCAGCTTCTGCTTTTTCACGTGCAAGTCTTTCAGCCTCCGCTTTTTCCGCGGCAAGTCTTTCGGCTTCTGCTTTTTCAGCTGCAAGTCTTTCAGCTTCTGCTTTTTCACGTGCAAGTCTTTCGGCCTCTGCTTTTTCGGCTGCTATTCTTTCTTCCTCAGCTCTTAAAGCTTCAATTCTCTCTTGTTCCTTAAAGTCTTCGCTTTCATCGAAGCTCTCATTTTCGCCTTCGGGTGCTTCTTCAGATAGGATTTCGCTATTTTCTTCGTCTGTGCCGAAATCTGCTTCTTCTGCTTCAGCTCCTTCTTCTTCAGCTGCGAAGTCTTCCTGTCCCTGAGAAGCTCCTTCTTCGCCGTATTCTTCACCGCTGTCTTCACTGTCGGCAATTTGCCCGAACGCTTCTTCAAATAGAGCTTTAAGAGCTTCGGTGCCGTCTTCTTTGTCTTCTTCAGGAGTGTAATTGATGTAGTCTTCAGAGTTAACAAGTTCACTTAATGAATCCCCTTCCTGTTCATTATCCTTTTCGGTTGCGGTTTCAAACAAACTTTTTGCAAATGCGGAGGGTGAAAAAGGCTGTAAATCATCAATACCCTCACCCACACCTATAAATTTAACGGGCAGTTTAAGGTCATTCTTAATAGAAAGAACAACACCGCCTCTTGCAGTACCGTCAAGCTTTGTGAGAACAATACCCGTAAGCTCGGCAACGTTCATAAATTCCTTTGCCTGATTTACTGCATTCTGTCCCGTTGTGGCATCAAGAACGAGCAGGACCTCTCGGTCTGCATAAGGAAGCTCCTTATCGCATACTCGGTAGATTTTTGCAAGCTCCTCCATAAGATTTTTCTTATTGTGAAGACGGCCTGCGGTGTCACAGATAATTATGTCGCAGTCTCTTGCAATACCTGCCTGAATTGTATCATAAACAACTGCGGCGGGGTCCGCACCCTCCTTGTGTTTTATGATGTCAACACCTGCACGCTGTGCCCACACATCAAGCTGGTCAATAGCGGCAGCACGGAAGGTATCTGCGGCACCGAGAATAACCTTTTTACCCTGTGACTTATACATTGCCGCCATTTTTCCTATTGAAGTGGTTTTTCCCGCTCCGTTGACACCGATAACGAGGATAACCGAGGGAATTGTAACAAGTCCCATATCCTCACCGCCATCAATGAGCGTTGCAATAATGTTCTGCAATTCCTTTTTTACGTCGGCTGTGCTTTTGAGCTTTTCGCTCTTCACACGGGAACGCAATTCCTCAACCACCTGAACGGCAGTGTTGACACCGACATCGGACATAACAAGGATTTCCTCAAGCTCTATAAAAAGGTCATCCTCAAAAGTATCAAATGCATCAAGCATATCATCAATGGCACCCGCCATTTTGTTTCTGGTCTTACCGAGACCAAAATTTATTTTACTGAAAATTCCCATTTTTATCTCCTTTCGATTCATTATAATTTATCGGACTTCAGCCCGATAAAAATTCGGAATTCGGAATTCGGAATTCGGAATTGTGGAAGACACTTCGTGTCTTGTTCCGCTTACACTCTATGGCTCGTGCTTCGCACATCGCTTTTTTCATAGGAACGCACGGAGTGCATACAATGCCGACCGCAGGTCCCGAAATTCCGAATTCCTAATTCCTAATTCCTAATTCTCATAATTTACAGAGCTTTGCCCTGTAAATTATGATTTATTCTTCTAATTTTAATTTCTCCACCATCTCTGCCGTCTTGAGTTCCAGAAGCTTTGATACACCGTGCTCCTGCATTGTGACACCGTAGAGCATATCGGCTTCTTCCATTGTGCCTCGTCTGTGAGTGATAAGGATAAACTGTGTTTCATCTGTCATCATTCTTACATACTGTGCATAACGAAGCACGTTTACGTCGTCGAGAGCGGCTTCAACTTCGTCGAATATACAGAAGGGTGACGGTCTTACCTTGAGAATTGCAAAGAGAAGTGCAATTGCGGTAAGTCCCTTTTCACCGCCCGAAAGAAGCGAAAGCGATTTGACGTTCTTTCCGGGGGGCTGTGCCTTTATTTCTATATTACATTCGAGAATATCCGTTTCGTCTTCAAGAATAAGCTCTGCACTTCCGCCGCCGAAAAGCTGTGTGAAGGTTTCCTTGAAGCCGTTGTTAATAGCTTCAAAGCGGTCGCGGAACTGTTCGGACATTTTCCCTGTCAGCTCTTCTATCATACGAAGAAGCTCTTTTTTTGACTTTTCGACATCGTTTACCTGTCCCGACAAAAATTCATACCGCTGGCTGACTTCCTTGTATTCTTCAATAGCGGCAACATTTACGGAGCCTAAGGCCTTTATCTGTGCTTTGAGCTCGGAAAGTCTTTTTTGTGCTTTAGGCACAGATTCGATTTCCGGGGATACGGCTTCGGCTTCACGGCGGGTGAGCTGATATTCGTCATAAAGCTTTCTTTCGATATCAAGCTGTTCCTTTTCAAGATATGCCTTTTTTTCTTCAAGACGGATAAGCTCACCGCTTATCTTTTCTCTTTCTTCCGTCTTTACTTTTTCAAGGACACGGTTGTCCGTTACACTCTTTTCAAGCTCGTCTCTTTCTTTTATAAGCTCACGAATCTTATTTTCGTCGGACAATATCTGCTTTCTTATTTGTGCCGCTTCATCTCTTGTGTTTTCGGCATCCGTGAGAAGCTGTCCGTTTCTCTTTTCAAGCTCTTCTTTTTCTTTCAAAAGATTTTCTTTTCTCTCGGCGGCATCTTCAATTCTTCTTAAAAGCGAGTTTATGCTTTCCTTTTTAGCCTCTCCGTCTTTTACGAGAGAAACTATTCGCAGATTAACCTCGGAAATTTCATCGTTGAGCTTTTCTCTTTCACGAAGAAGGCTGTCTCTTCCGCCGGTAAGACTCGAAAGCTCCTCCTCCTTTGCCGCTTTTTCGCCTGAAAGAGCTTCCTTTGCAGTTTTTGCACCGTCGGCAAGCTGTTTTACGGAATCAAGACGAAGCACGGCTCTTTCTTTTTCTTTTATAAATTCCTCTTTATCTCTTATGAGTACGTTCTTCTTGTTTTCAAGCACCGCAAGTGAGCTTTCAATTTTAAGCTTTTCTTCCTGTGCTCTTAAAATTTCGCCCTGTGCACCCTCAAGGTCTGCTCTTGCTTTTGAAAGTGCCTCGGCGGCTCCTTTAAGAACGGAATAGCTTTCGCTGACTTCCTTTGCAAGGCTATCGCATTCATTTTTAAGCTTTTCGATTTCTGTTCTTCTTGCCAGAAATCCTGCATTATTTATCTTTGAGCCGCCCGTCATAGAGCCGCCCGCATTGATAACCTGTCCGTCAAGGGTTACTATCTTGAACTTATAGTTATATTTCTTTGCAAGGGCTATTGCACAGTCAAGGTCTTCCGTAACTGCAATTCTTCCCAAAAGGGATTTTATAATTTCTTCATATTCGCCGTCTGCATTCACAAGCTTATAGCAAAGGTCAACAAAACCGAAATGGTCATCAAGATTCTTTTCTTCAAGAATTTTTCCCTTTATTGCATTAAGGGGCAGGAACGTTGCACGGCCGCCGTGGGAATTTTTAAGCATATTAATAGCTTTTTTTGCATCGTTTTCGGTTTCCGTCACAATATCCTGAATTGCATTTCCCAAAGCCGTTTCAACTGCGGTCTGATACTTTTCATCAACTTCAATAAGGCTTGATAAGGTTCCTCTGATACCCGTGAGAGTTCCTCTCTGATATTCCTTGAGAACTGCTTTAACACTTCCCTGATAGCCGTCCATATTTTTTTCGGTATCCTGCAGGAATTTAAGCTTTGATTCTTCAGAGAGAAGCTTCAGCTTTATTTCATCGTTATCCTTTTTGCATTTTTCGTGCTTTTCTTCGGATTTTCGAAGACGAAGCTCAAATCCTGCGGCAGCATTTGAAAGCTCTTCGCAGTGCTCCTCTGCTTTTTTCAGCTCTTCTTTAACAGAAGCTATTTCCTTTTCCGTTTCTGATACGCTTTCTTCCCTGCCCTTTATATCGGAATTGAGAGTAGCTATACGGCTTTCAATTTCACCGGAAGAAGAAACAGCGGAAGCAAGTGCGGTTTCGGCTTTCGATATATCAAGTGCCAATACGGAAAGCTCTGAATTTATGCGGTTATATTCATCCGAATAGGTCTCATCATTTTTTTTGAGCCCCGAAAGCTTTTCAGAAAGGCTTTTCAGCTCTTCGTTCTGAACTGCAATTTTCTTATCGTTCTCACTTATGAGCTTTTCGGTGTCTTCAATTTCTTTTCTTATATCCGTGTCGGCACAGCTTTCCGCTTCAAGGTCCTTTTCAATACGGTGAATTGCTTCATTGTTATGAGTGACACTGTTTTCGAAAACTGCGGCTTTATTATCAAAAGCGGCTGCCTGTTCTTCAAGAAGTGAGCGGGAATTTCTGATTTTTTCCATACGGATATTGATTTCTCTTGTTCCCTCTGCAGCACTGTCTATGCTTCTTGAAATATTTTCCAGAGCTTCTCCCGCTTCTTCATACTGTGCACGGGCAACCTCAATTTTATGTCCCTGCTCTTTTATAAGCCCTGCGGCTTTACTTAAAGTGTTTACCCACAGTCCTATTTCAAGCTCCTTTTTCTCTCCCGCATACACTAAAAACTGCTGTGCTTTTATGCTCTGCTTTTCCAGAGGTCCAACACGGGATTGAAGCTCTGACACTATATCACGGAGTCTCACAAGGTTTTCTTCTGCCTGTGTGAGTCTTTTAAGTGCATCCGCACGGCGGTAGCGATAGGCGGAAATTCCTGCGGCTTCTTCAAGCATATCACGGCGGTTTTCACTTTTTGCGGAAACCATTTCCTCAATTCTGCCCTGTCCGACCATGGAATAGCCGTCACGCCCAAGTCCCGTATCCATAAACAGCTCGTGAACATCCTTAAGTCTTACGGTGTTGCCGTTTATGAGATATGCACTGTCACCGGAACGGTAATATCTTCTTGTGACACTGACCTCCTTTTCGGGACAGGAAAGTGCTCCGTCGGAGTTATCAAGCTTCAGCGTTACCTCCGCAAAGCCCTGAGGACGGCGGTCTTTCGTTCCGCTGAAAATAACATCCTCCATTTTTGAGCCTCTAAGGGATTTTGTGGACTGTTCACCCAGAACCCAACGCACCGCATCGGCTATATTACTTTTACCCGAACCGTTAGGACCGACAACTGCTGTAACACCTTTACCGAAATTCAGCTCTATCTTGTCGGGGAAGGATTTAAATCCTTGCATTTCCAATGCTTTAAGATACATCTTTTTTACCTTTCCTTATTATTAAAACCATAATACTAATAATAATTATAATATTTTTACATCATATTGTTTTATATGATCATCGGGAACAAGGCGGATTTTTTTGCCTTTTTCACCGAAACAGATTATATTGCTCTTTTTGTGTCCCCCCGCTTTTGAAAGCTCAGAGGGTGACACAGCCAATGTATATTCACCGTCGGGACAGCCCGCCAGTTTATTTTCGATTATATTTTTATAAATCTCATTTTCACAAAGCTCTCTGAATGCAGGATGATATACTCCTGCAACAAAGCCTTCTTCAACATTTCCGCCCGAATGAAGACCGAGTCTTATGACTTTTATATTATTCTTATGGAAAAGCTCAAGAAGCTCTGCACAAAGCTTAACGCTGTCTGAAAGTGAGGGCGGTGTGTATTCACCTTTTCTGAAAAGAGCTTCAAGACAGGTGCTTTCCAGCACCACTGTGGGATAAATTCTCACCGTGTCGGGTTTCATTTCGACAAATTTACGGGCGGTGTATCTGTCTTTTTCAGTATCTGAACCGTAAAGCCCCGTCATCATCTGAAGCCCCAAGGAAAAACCCGATTTTTTAATCAGCCTCACCGCATTTTCCGTGTCTTCCGGTGTGTGACCGCGGTTATTTTTTATAAGCACGTCCTCACACATACTCTGTGCACCCAGTTCTATTGAAGTTACTCCGCAGCTTTTAAGTATACTCAATATTTCTTCATCAATACAGTCGGGCCGGGTGGATATTCTTATTCCCTTGAAATATGTTCCTATAAAAGGCTTCACCGTTTCAAGATAAGAAAGCATAAGCTCTCTTTCTATTGCGGTGAAGGAACCGCCGAAAAACGCTATTTCTGAATTTTCCTTATCGTAATTTCCTTGCATTGCCGTTTTTACCGCCAAGAGAATATCTTCCTTTTTCAGCGGCTCGGTTTTTCCCGATATGGTTTTCTGATTGCAGAATATACAGTCATTGGGGCACCCCAGATGCGGTACAAACAAAGAAACATTTACGTGCTTCATTCTTTTATCCCCATTAATAAAAGTGCTTCCTTTGCCGCCGCCTGTTCCGCTTTTTTCTTGGAATGTCCCACACCCGAGCCTATGCAGTTGGAGTTGAGATAAACTTCGACCGTAAATTCCTTATTGTGGTCGGGACCGCTTTCCGCTACGAGCTGATAGGTTAAATGCTCATCGGGATTTTTCTGAATAACCTCCTGCAGGAGTGTTTTATAATCTGTGGCACTTCTTGTGTCGGTGGTGGAGGTGGAAACAAAACGGAGAACGAATTTTTTTGCTTCTTCAATTCCGCCGTCAAGATAAATTGCGGCAATAACCGATTCAAAGGCATCAGAGAGGATTGAAGGTCTTTCCTTTCCCCCCGTCATAATTTCACCTTTACCTAAAAGTATGTAATCCCCGAGCTTTATTTCATTGGCAAACACCGCAAGGGATTTTTCACACACTGCATTTGCACGAAGCTTTGTAAGCTCACCCTCGGGGCGGTCTTTGAGAGTGGAAAAAAGATATTCGGCGGTAATAAAACCAAGAACGGAGTCACCTAAAAACTCAAGCCGTTCGTTATTCTCCTGTCCCGCTCTTTCATTTGCATAGGATGAATGTGAAAGAGCAAGCTTCAGAAGCTCCTTATTCTTAAATTCATAGCCTATATTTTTCTCAAGCTGCTTCATTCTTTTTTCCTTTCTTTTTTGTAACAACTACAGATTGCTTTCTTTCATATAAGCTGAAAGAGAAGAAATTGCTTTATCGCATATTTTTTTATATCTTTCTTTCTTATCCCTGATTTTTTCAGGAAGCGGAGGAAGGAGTCCTATGGCAGCACCCATAGGCTGATAGTTTTTCGTCTGGGGATTTTCTATATATCTTGAAAGTGCTCCCAGCATTGTATCTTCGGGAAGGAAAATCATTTCTTCTCCGAGATACCGTCTCACTGCATTTATGCCTGCAATTATACCTGCCGCCGCAGATTCCATATATCCTTCAACACCCGTAATCTGTCCCGCAAAAAAAATGTCGGGATGCTCCTTCATATTGAAAAAGTGAGTCAGCACCTTCGGGGAATTGATAAATGAATTTCTGTGCATTACGCCGTAACGGATAAATTCCGCATTTTTAAGGGCGGGAATAAGAGAAAACACTCTTTTCTGTTCGGGAAATTTAAGATTTGTCTGAAAGCCCACAAGATTATATAAGCTTCCCTCTTTGTTTTCCTTTCGAAGCTGCAGCACTGCCCAGGGGCGGTGTCCCGTTCTCGGATCTTTAAGTCCCACAGGCTTCATAGGTCCGAAACGGATGGTATTCTCTCCCCTTTTTGCCATAACCTCAATGGGCATACAGCCTTCATAAATTTCCTTGCCCTTTTCGAAATCGTGAAGAATTACGCTTTCGGCATTTATGAGTTCATTATAAAATTTTTCATATTCCTCTTTATTCATGGGGCAGTTGATATAATCGTCCTCACCGCCGTTATCGTAACGGGACTGGCAGAAAGCACTTTCCATATCAATTGAATCTGCACTCACAATGGGAGCTGCCGCATCATAGAAGCTTAAATTTTCATCGCACAGCTTTTTTATATCCTCGCTTATGCTGTCACTTGCCAGAGGTCCTGCGGCAACAATAACAATTCCCTCACGGGGAATTTCCGTCATTTCCTCTCTTATAATTTCAATAAGAGGCTCACTTTCAATAATGCGTGTGACCATTTCCGAGAAATCGTCACGGTTCACCGCCAGTGCTCCCCCTGCGGGAACGGCAGTGGCTTTTGCACATTTCACCGTAACGCTTCCGAGCATTTCCATTTCATTCTTGAGAAGCCCTGCCGCAGAATCGGGACGGGCTGCCTTAAAGGAATTGGAGCAAACAAGCTCACACAGATTTCCGCTTTTATGTGCAGGAGAAAACTTCACAGGCTTCATTTCATAAAGACGGCATTTTATACCGGCTTTTGCAACCTGCATTGCCGCTTCAACACCTGCGAAGCCTCCGCCTATAACCGTAATATAATCAATCTTCATCTTTATCCTGCTTCTTACTGCCTTTTTTCTCATAACCGCACTTTTCATCAAGACATCTTAAAATGTTTCCTCTTGCACGGAAAAGAGTTTTTCCGCAATCGGGACACTTATCTTTAAGCGGCATATCCCATGTCATAAATGTACATGAGGGATAGCCGGAGCATCCGTAGAAAACGTGGCCTTTTTTTGATTTCTTGCTTATGAGCTTTTCGTTACATACGGGACAGTTGCCTTCAATTTCAATAACAAAGGGCTTTGTGAATTTGCATTCGGGATAATTGGGACAGGCAAAGAATTTTCCGAATCTGCCAACCTTAACAACAAGGTTCGTACCGCATTTTTCACAGGGAATGTCGGTCTTATCCTCTTCAAGACTTATCTTTACGCCTTCCATTGACGATTTTGCTTTTTTGAGAGTATCCTCAAATTCATCATAGAAGCCGTGAAGCATCTTTATATAGTCATATCCGCCGTCCTCAATCTTATCAAGGTCTGCTTCCATACCTGCGGTGAACTTTGTATTTACAATTTTCGGGAATTTATCTTTAAGAAGAGTAACTATTGCAGTACCCAGCTCCGTGGGAGCAAGCAACTTCTTTGATTCTCTTATAACATAGTCTCGGTCAAGGATTATAGAAAGAATTGAAGCGTAGGTGCTTGGTCTTCCCACTCCTGTTTCTTCAAGAGTTTTAATAAGTGAGGCTTCTGAAAAGCGTGAGGGGGGCTGTGTAAAATGCTGTTCATCCTTTATTTCACGAAGCTTCAATACTGCTCCCTCGGTGAGCTCGGGAAGAACGGAAGCACTTTCCTCGTCATCGGAATTATTGTCATAAAGAGTGCTGTAGCCGTCAAAACGCACCGTATAGCCTGATGCAGTAAACACACAGAAGCTTTCCCCTGCTTCTTCCTTTGAAGCCTTGATTTCCGCTTTTGTGGTATCCTGTATGCAGTTTGCCATAAGAGATGCCACAAAACGGCACCATATGAGATTATATAATTTATACTGCTCCGTTGAAAGTGAGGATTTTACCTTATCGGGAGTGAGAGTGACATCGGAAGGTCTTATGGCCTCGTGACCGTCCTGTGCACCGTCTCTCGTTTTGAAATATCGGGGCTTTTCGGGAAGATATTTTTCTCCGTAATTGTCTTTTATAAACTGATTGCCCTGTGCACGGGATTCCTCGGAAATACGAAGTGAATCGGTTCTCATATATGTTATAAGACCGAGGGAGCCGTGTCCTTCAATTTCAACACCTTCATAAAGCTCCTGTGCCACTTTCATGGTACGCTTTGCGGTGAAGCCCAGTCTTTTTGATGCCTCCTGCTGAAGCGTTGAGGTAATAAAGGGAGGTGAGGGCTGTTTCTTTCTCACACCCTTTTTAACCTTATCCACACGAAAAACGGCACCGTTCAGCTTTTCCAGTATTTTATCGGTACCCGCTTTGTCGCAAAGCTTTATTTTTCCCGTTTCATCACCCCAGAAAGCCGCTTTGAAATTCTTTTTTGAGGGAGGAGCTGATAATACTGCATCAATCGTCCAGTATTCTTCCGGAATAAACCTCTTTATTTCCTCTTCCCTGTCAACAATAAGTCTTAAAGCAACACTCTGAACACGGCCTGCAGAGAGTCCGCGTCTTATTTTCTGTGAAATGAAAGGAGAAAGTCTGTAGCCTACAAGACGGTCAAGAATTCTTCTTGCCTGCTGTGCGTTGACAAGGTCAAGATCTATTTTTGACGGATTTTTTATACCTGCAGTTACGCTGTTTTTGTTGATTTCATTGAATTTTACACGGTTGCATTTGTTTATATCAAGTCCGAGAATGGTTGCAAGATGCCAGGAAATTGCTTCGCCCTCACGGTCAGGGTCCGTTGCGAGATATACTTCGTCACTCTTTTTGGCGAGGCTTTTAAGCTCCTCGATAAGCTTCTCCTTTCCCTTGATAATTGCATAGTTGGGCTCGAAATCACGGCTTACGTCAACACTGAGCTTATTTGCATATAAATCTCTTACGTGTCCCATTGAAGCCTTTACTTCAAAATCAGAGCCGAGATATTTTTTAATGGTTTTTGCTTTTGCGGGGGATTCTACGATTACAAGTCTGGACATATACTGTTTCTTCCTTTGGAAAATTATATTTTAAGCATTTATGCATTTTTTACTGATTTATGTGAAAATTCAGATTTTCTGAATTCTTGAGCCGGGAAGCTTTTTTATGAGTTTTTTCATTTCAAGCTCACCCGCACCCATAAGTATCTGATTTATTTTTAGTGCCGAAGCACTTACAAGTGAGTCTACACTCACCGCATTCTCTCCCAGAAGTTCATATACTTTTTTTGCATTTTCAGAGAGAACAGTCATTACGGCAGAAACAGGAACCTCTTTTTGTTCCTCTTTCCTTTCTGCTGTCTTTTTCTCACTTGGTTTTTTTGTTTCTTTTTTTGCCGTTTTCTTTTTCGGGATTGCCATATCCTGTCTTTGCGTGGCATTTCCTGACGGCAAAACAGGCTTATTGCACCACATATCATCGAAAGCACCGTCGTGATAAAACTCTTTCAGAGGATATGCAATATCACCCGCATTATAAAAAGTGTATGCTCCCTCTTTAAGAAGAGCTTCACAACCCACGGAATAGCAAATTTCGGGAGCTATGGCATAAACACGGCGGTTCTGCTTCTTTGCAAGTCGGGCAGTTATCAGTGAACCGCTGTTTTCGGCGGCACAGCTTACAAGCACTGCACGGCTCATACCGGATATTATTCTGTTTCTTTCGGGGAAAGAAAACCTTGACGCATTGGTGAACGGAAACATTTCCGTTATGAAGCAGCCCGATTCTTTTATTCTGTCATAAAAATCACCGATCCTGTTCATATATTCGCTTCCAAGACCGCAGCCGAGAACACCCACGGTTTTTCCGCCTGCCTCAATCGCTCCGAGATGTGCCGAGGAATCTATTCCCAATGCCGCACCGCTGACTATAAGAGCTCCTGTTTTTGCAAGATTATAAGAAGCATTACGGGCAATAACCTCTGCCTGTTCTTCTGCCTCACGGCTTCCCACAACGCCTATCATAACAGGAGAACGAAGTACTTCTTTATCACCGTCAACAAAAATAACCGCAGGTCTGTCTTCAATTTCAAGAAGCAAGGAGGGATAATATTCGCTGAATTCAGGTATAACCTCCCACCCCATATCACGGCATTCATCTATAAGCAGCTGTGCATCAACGGAGCTGTAACCGGTAATTTTATCTCTTTTGACAGACTCCGAAAATCCCGTTATATCGGTTCCTTTTATCATTGCCTCATAAAATTTTTGGAAGCTCCCGTAAAATCCGAGTGCTTTTCTTGCTCTTTTACTTTTCCCGAACACACGGTGATACCATACGGCACAAATAAGCTCTTGTGACAAAAGTAAAACACCCTTTCTTCATTTCATAAACTCCCATATAAGGATAGCAGCTGCCGCAAAAGCGTTAAGGGACTCCGCCTTACCTTTCATCGGGATGGTAATAAGCCTTGTGCAGCAACCGAGTATTTCTTCACTGATACCGTTGCCCTCATTTCCTATTACAAGCACCGAACCGCCTTTTTTTTCAATCCGTGTAAGCTTTTCCGCATCCGGAAAAACAACCGAGCCGAATATCTCCATTCCATTTGATTTCAATTCAGAAAGAAGCTCTTTCCCGTTATCGGTTTTTATAACGGGAAATCTTAGCAGTGCTCCCATTGAAGCTCGCAAGGCCTTCGGAGAATGTGTATCACAGCCTGAATTAAGTACAAGCCCCGAAACACCCAAAGCCTCTGCTGTTCTCACAATAGCACCCAGATTGTCCGGATTCTGTATATTGTCACAAAAAACATACATCCCGTTTTTGTCAATATCCGTTACTTTTTTACTGTCAGTACATACTGCAAAAAACTCCTGTGAATTTTTCGTATCGGAAAGCTTTTCGGCTATATGCTCACTGATAAAAAAACTTTTTCGGGCACATTTTTTAACTGCTTCAAATTCTTCCTTATATTTCTGTGCGGCTTTTTCGGTTATAAAAAGAATTTCTACGGGAACCGAATTTATTGCCGCATCCTCGCAAAGCCTTGCACCCTCAATGAGAAAACGGCCTGTCTTTTTTCTTGCGGCACTGTCTTTAAGAGCCGCGGCATCCTTAATCAACGGATTTGTTCTTGATGTAAGCGTCTCCATAAGCACCTCAGATTTTTATATCTTTAAGAATGGCTGACATAATCATTATAAGGGGCACTATCATAACCGGCATAAGAAAATACGTGAGCACACATCTTTTCATTTCCGTGTTTTTAACCTTTGACGGATAAAGACGAAGAAAATTCGGATTATTATAAGCATATCCCACAAGTGCCACAACACCCACAGCAACTGTTCCGTAAGTATAAATAAGTGAAAATGCCATACTTCTTCCGTCTGAAAGCATTCCCGCTGCAAATGAATATAAAAGTGACAGGAAATTATTCATAAAATGAAGAAGCACCGAAAACCATATTGAATTTGTGACTACACATACATATCCGAGAACCACACCCGCAACCACGGCAAAAGGCATTTGCATTAAATTGCCGTGTATAAGCCCGAAAAGCACTGCGGATACGATAATTGCAAACCAATCACCGTAACGCCTTAAAGGTGTCATAACAACACCTCTGAATGCAAATTCCTCAATAAGTGCAGGCACTGCCGCGGTCCCCACTGTCATAAGAATAAATTCAAACGCATTTTTCGGAATATCAGCACCGATGGAGGCTACCATTTCATAGGAATAAAGCTCTATTCCCATAGAAGCAAGTACATTTACAAAATAATTGGTCAGAATATTTCCGATGTAAAAAATACCTAAGCCGGCAACAAGCATAAGCCCGACACCTGTTTTTTTGGAAGATACACCGAAAGGAATTTGTATATCGGAAGTTTTTTTCAAAAATAAATACGCAAAGAAAAACGGCAATCCTATGCATAAAAGAGAATAAACTATCCCAAATGCATTACGAAACTGATAGTTGTTGAGATACATCTCCTTCAAAGATGGAATAAGAGCCAGAGCTGCCCCGAAAAGATAGTCATTGAATCTCTGAAGAAGCAGAGCCGCCCCGGCTGCCGTTGCACATATCGACAAGCCGAGATATTTTTCATTTGTAAAATAACCTGTAAGTCTTTTCATCAGAGAAGGTTTTTTTTCGGACGGAGGGGGAAAATTGCCGTAACCGTAACCGTTTCCTCCGTCAAAAGGATTATATCCGTTTTCCGTATTCATACTTTAATAGCTCTCCTTGTAATAAAATGCCTTTACCCCCGCAGCAATTTGCGGGGATTGACTTTTATTCTTTGCCGAGACAGCAATGTTTATACTTTTTACCGCTTCCGCAGGGACAGGGATC
>JAZSJT010000032.1:0-3141 GCA_045534425.1 Acutalibacteraceae bacterium
TAGTTGAATGATTTATTTTCTCCCGGAGTTTTTGCTTCGGGAGAGTTTTTTTGATGAAGTTTTTTGTTGCAAAGAGGGTGGTTGAACGGAAAAATAAGATTACAGGTATATATCAATAAGATTGATATATATTATCAAAAAATTTCATTGATATTTTGCATCTAATATTTTATTTTTCTTGATTATAAAAATTGACAGTGATATGATAGCATTGTATATGTGTTTCTACGCCTAAAAAACAGAAGGTCAGTCTGCAAACGGTTATGAAATTTACATATCCCAAGTAAATTGTGTTTAAAAATTAAAACGGGCGGAAAAATCCGCAAAAAAAGGGATATCCCTTTTTTGTGTAACAGATTCTGTTACACAAAGAATTTCTAAAGGAGATGAAGTTTTTTAATGAACACACATTTCAAAAAAGCAATGTCCGTATTCCTTTCAGTGCTTATGGTGCTGTCATGCTGGGTATGGGTGGCTCCCCACGATCACACACATGCTGATGCTGCAAGTATTGCATTGGAAACAAGCGGTGATGCAAATTATCTTTTTGCCTATTTCACCTCTTCCTCGAAAGACGGTCAGAAAATACATCTTGCAGTCTCTCCGGATGGTTATAATTATGAGGCTCTTAAGAATAATGAACCTGTTCTTATTCCTTCAAAGGGAACGGGTTGTGTGCGAGATCCTTATATATGGTATAACGAGCAAGATAACTATTACTATATTCTTGCAACTGACCTTGACTTTGCCGATAGTTCAGATAATGATCCTGACTACGGAACAAACAGTCGTAGCTTTACATTCTGGCGTTCAAAGGACCTTGTACACTGGTATGATGAAACATTCCTTGATGTTGAAGCTATATTAAATAATCTCGGCATCAACACCAACAGAATGATTGCCGCATGGGCACCTCAAGTTCTCTGGGACGGTAATTCATATGTCGTATACTTTTCACTCCAGTGTGAAGAAACTGTTACTCCTTGGGGTTGGGATGCTCTTACTATGGTTTATCTCAAAACCACTGATCTTCTTGATGCAAATGCTTATTATGAATATGGTGTGCTTCTTGATAAAGACCGCCATGTTATTGATGGTGACATTATCAAGAATCCCAATGACGGCAAATATTACCTTTTCTATAAGGATGAAGCCGGAAGTGAAGGTATTCAGACTATATTCTGTTTGCAGTCATCAACTGACAGTCCTCTCGGACCTTATGACACATCTGTTGCATATAATCAGGAAAACGATGGCCGCGGAAAGAGAGTATTTCCTACTGTACCAGTAAAGCTTGAAGGTTGTAATGCATTCTTTAATGATGCCGGCGAGCTCATAATTTATGCTGATAATTACGGTAGTAGTGTTTCCTTTTTCTATGCTGCTAAAGCAAATGCTGATTTTACCTCTTTTACTGTGCTTGCTAATGATGCACATAACATAAATACTCTTTCTCCCCGTCATGGTTCTGTTGTAAGAATAACTAATGAAGAGTATAACCGTTTGCGTCTTAATACATATGGCATAACTTCTTCTTCTTTTTCTGCAACGGAAGATCTTTCTTCCCATCTCGTAGGTCAGTTCTTTACATCAGAAACAACAACAGATAATGCTGTTGAAGGAAAAGCAGATCTTACTGTTTACGGTAATGCGTCAAGTGATTTTTATGATGCTCTTGGTACATATACGGCTTTTGACGGTTCAACTTACTATACAGTTCCTATGTCCGGTCTGTTTACAGACGGAATTTCATATGAAGACGGTTTCTCAATCACTTTTACTGCTGCCGACTATGGGACCGGTGATAATGACAGAATTTATGAAATTATATATGAAGATCCAAATGTAAACAACGGAGTATTCAGCGGACGTACACCAACAAGTGTTTATACTCATTTTTCTACCTCCGGTGATGGCAGTGGTGCTTATGTCGGTGCTTATAACGGTCCTCTCACCACAGCTGAAAATCGTGAAGTGAGAAATGCAGGTCATGACTGGTTATCAACGGGTAAAAAGATGAATGACAGTGAGGTTCATGAATATATCATTACATATGCAACAGGTAATATAATTGTTTATGTTGATGGAAAGCTTGCTGCAATGAAGAACCGTTTTGAGGGTACAACTCATAACAATGCCTGGTATGATAAAATCAGCAAGGGAACTCTCCAGATTGCAAAGTCCGGTTGGAATGATCCTCTGCTTAATGGTGCGATTTTTAATCTTTGCATATATGACAGAGCATTGTCTTACTATGATGTTCTTAACATTCAGAATGAACAGGAAATTGAAGCAGGTTTGGGCAGTGCTCCTTCTGCATCAAACATATCTGCAAGCGTTCCTTATTTTGAACATTCAGCTACGATTACATCAGATTATTATAGCGGAATAATATATTCTGCTCCTGTAACAGGAGCACCTACCGGTAGCGGATCGCTTGTTGCTGCAGACCCGTCAGGAGTAGGCTATCAGGGCAGTGCTGCAGCTGCACAAACAGGTCGTGATAATGCTGTTGATATTGGTATGTACTATGCCAAGAATACTGTTTTTCTTTTGACCAAAGATTCTGATGTCTTAAAGATGCCTGTTATGTTCGCAGAAAGAACAACTAAAGAAGACTTAAAAACAAAAATGCTTTATGTTTATCCGAATTCGCACACGGATGTGTTCTTTCTAACTGCTATCTGGAGGGGTTCTACTGATAACACAAATTATATGCTTAATTATACAAGCTCTGGTGCATCTGAAAGAATCCGGCATAATTCATCTTCAACCGATGTCACTTATGAAGAAGATACTGTAGACAAAACTAAATCCATTAAGTATAGTGCAAATACATTGCAACTTAACACTTCTGCTATTTCTTTTAATAACGGTTATGCAGATTATACTTTGAATTGGTATGTAAAACTTGAAAATGACTATATGACGGGTGAAGGATCAAATAAAAAGTTCACCGGTTCATATACTGCTTATGACAAAACTTTGACTGCAACCAATAACCATATCTATGTGCTTGACTACAGACCGATGATCGAATTTTTGGACAGAATAGCTGCTGAATATAACAGTATTGTGTCCAATACAACATATTGTCCTGCTGCGATAGCAAACTATAAGGCTCTCGTTGAGCAAATCAGC
>JAZSJT010000006.1:0-2739 GCA_045534425.1 Acutalibacteraceae bacterium
GAAATATCCGTGGTTTATAAGAGAGGTCACAGAAAGAACTGACTTGAGCTTGCCGCTTCTTTCGGTTATGCCCTCTGTCACTCCCGTATGCTTCGGTACTATGTACACGGGGGCGAAGCCCTGTGTTCACGGAATTATGTCCTATATTAAGCCCGTTATAAAAATTGATACGATTTTCGATGCTTTTATAAGAAGCGGAAAAAAAGCAGCTATTGTGAGCACCGACGGCGACAGTATGTCTAAAATTTTCCTTGAAAGAGATATGGATTATTTCTTTTATGATACAATTGAAGAAGTAAATGCAAGGGCCGCAGAACTTATTATTGAAGATAAATATGATTTTATTGCGGTTTATAACGGCAACTTTGATTCAATTATGCATAAATTCGGTCCCGAAAGCCCCGAAGCCTTGGGCGAGCTTCGTGCAAACTCAAGAGCCTTAGGAATGTTTTATGAGCTGATAAAGGAAAAATGGAAAAGTCACAACACACTTATCGGTTTCTCGACGGACCACGGCTGTCACGAAACAGACGGAGACTGCGGCTCCCACGGTCTCGATATGGAAGAGGACCTTAATATTTTACATTTTTATAAAATAATAAAGAAGCAATGAAAATACCAAATAAAAGGGATGCAGAAAACAGCCGTTTTCCTGCATCCCTTTTCCGCTTTTCAGGTAAAGTCCTTATTACAGTGAAATAGTTATGATTTTTGTGCCCTCATAATATATGGCAGTGGGAATAAAGATTCCCTTATATACCTTTGCTGTAAGATAGCAGGAGGAATCATTCCAATTAAAGTCTTTATATGTCAGCCCCTGTATCAGTTTGTTTCTGTCTGTACCGGGCTCAATGGTGAAGCGTTCTTCTGTAAGCTTCATATTATATTTGCAATACTTCTTATTGAACCAGATGTCGGTTTTCTTTTTGTCGGCATCCAGTCTTGATATACGGGCAAAGCCGTCTGTTCCCACAGAAACTGCCGCGGTTTTTTTGATATTATATGACAGTCCGTCAAGATAGTATGTTAATATAAGTTCCGAATCCGCGGAAAAGATGTCATTTTTATAGCTATTATCATAATAAAGCTCAACATAGTTAAGTCTGAATTTATATTCCGTTCCTTTTTCTTCTGCATATTTCTGAATAGTATGGTGATAAGCAAGAAGATATGTCGGCACGAGAAGCTGAATTAAAAGAACAAGAGCCGTTAATGCTTTAATCTTTTTATTCATCGTCCTGCACCCCCTCTTCCGTAAATTCCTTGCATTTCTTCTGATTTAATTTTGATATTCTGAAATTAATTATAAGAAGAGCAACACCGAAAGCAAGAAGAAGCACTCCTGCTCCCATTAGTGAAAGTCCCGACTGATAAACTACAAGAATCGAAATTACCGCAACAGATATAAAGCCTATGTTTATGGGAATGAGCTTTCTTTCACGGCTTCCCGAAATCATAAGAAGAATATTTGCTGCGAAAGCAACAGCTTTAAGGAAATTTACGGTTGCTGCATCACTGTTTAATGAATATTCAGGAGAAATATACGCACTTATAAGAAATACCATAAGGGCAAAGGTGCCAACGGCAATATATGACAGCATAAATTTGTCCTTTTCCGTTTTTCTCACGAAAAGAAGACACAATACAAGAGCGATTATACATATTGCTGAAAAAATATAGTATTCGGTGTGAGTATAAAAATCATAAGTTTCACCTATTGCTTCAGCGGAAACAGCACTGCACAATGTCAGCATAAGGCTTGTAAATATAAGCCCCGGAAGCTTATAGGGCATTGAAATATCGTTATCCTTAAATGAAAGCAAAAGAAGACCTATGCCGAAGGTGCCTAATGTAAGAACACAAAGAATAAACGCTTCCTCAAGAATGAATGCCGTAAGAGTCATAAAAACAAATAACGCGAGAATGCTTATCCAATTAGAATAAATACTTCTGTGACTTTTCTTTTCTTTTTTTAATAAAAAATATGAGTAGAAAAGCCCTACGCATATAAGTATTGCGGTAAATAAAATTAAAATATATAATTTGCCGTCAATGAGTGAGACATAGCCTCCCGTAAGGATACAGCCGTAATATATAATAATCGGAGATACTGCTTTAAGAAGAAATATAACGGGTAAGATTAATACACCTGCGATAAATACAGTATTATACCAGTATAAGTTCAGTGCAAAAATATTGTGGAGCATGGTGAGCGTGGCGGCAATACCTGCGGTCCATAAAACGGCTGAGCCCTCACACCAGGATATTTTGTCTCTTTTTTTTATAAGTACAAATAATCCCGATGCCTGACCTGCAATAAGTGGCAGGAAGGAAAGAAAGCCCTTGAAGAACAGAGGCATTTTCTGCCAGAATGTGACAAAGATAAGAATAAGTCCTATGCCTACAAGAAGTGCTCCCAGAACAGAAAAAACAACTATAAGGGTAAAGCTATAATTTGTTTTTTTCGTTTCAAGGCTTGTGTTTCTTTTTTTTCCGTATACAAGCTCTTCAACAGAAACCTCGAAGATTTCCGAAAGCTTCCCCAGCATTTCAATATCAGGTTGAGTTCTGTCATTCTCCCAGCTTGAAACGGACTGTCGTGAAATGAAAAGCTTTTCGGCAAGCTGCTCCTGAGTTATGCCCTTTTCATTTCTCAGTCTCTTGAGAGTTTTTGAGATTTTCACGGTGTATCATCCTTCCGACAAAGTGAGATTTGGTGCCTTTGTCAAGCTTATAATA
>JAZSJT010000045.1:0-2735 GCA_045534425.1 Acutalibacteraceae bacterium
GAAATATCCGTGGTTTATAAGAGAGGTCACAGAAAGAACTGACTTGAGCTTGCCGCTTCTTTCGGTTATGCCCTCTGTCACTCCCGTATGCTTCGGTACTATGTACACGGGGGCGAAGCCCTGTGTTCACGGAATTATGTCATACACCAAGCCCGTTATAAAAATTGACTCAATTTTTGATGCAATTTTAAGAAGCGGCAAAAAAGCCGCCATCGTCTGCACCGACGGCGACAGTATGTCAAAAATTTATCTTGAAAGAGAAATAGATTATTTCTTCTACGACACTATTGAAGAGGTAAATGCAAAGACCTGTCAGCTCATAGCCGAGGATAAGTATGATTTTATTGCAGTATATAACGGCAATTACGACAGTATTATGCATAAATTCGGCCCCGAAAGCCACGAGGCTTTAGGAGAGCTTCGCACAAATTCAAGAGCCTTCGGTATGTTTTATGAGCTAATAAAGGAAAGCTGGAAAGACCACAACACGCTTATGGGCTTTGCAACAGACCACGGCTGTCACGAAATAGACGGTGAGAGCGGCTCCCACGGTCTCGATATGGACGAGGATCTGAACATTATGCATTGCTATAAGGTTCTTAAAAAGAAATAAAAAAGAAAGAGTTTACTTGTTTACTTCGTGGCGGAGCAGACAGTATACTCTTTCTTTTTTCTTATAGGTCCTTATCAAAGAAAAATATCTATAATTTTTTCACCCTTGAAATATATTGCGGTGGGTAGGAATACGCCCTTGTAGATTTTTGCTGTGAGGTAGGGGAATTCTCTGCTTTCGTCGTCAGAGCTTTTTACGGCTTCAATAGAAAACTCTCTCTTGATGCTGTCAATATCCGTTCCCTCGGTAACGCTGTATTTGTCAGGGGTTATTCTTGAGTTTTTACTATAGGCTCTGCCGTAAAACCATGTGTCTGTTTTATTTTCGTCAGTGAGCCTCGGGGCACCGGTTACTATATTTTTGCTGTTGACGGTGACGGTATACTTGCGGGAGCTTATATATGACAGTGGTGCGGCAGAAAACCGTATAACATTCCCTTGCTCAGGTGAGGGATTTGATACACCGTCGGAAAAATTGAGAAAATAAAGACGGAGTGTATATTCTTCTTCAAGAGCTCTTGCAGAGTTGAGAACGAAATTGTGATGCCACAGAAGAAAGGACGGAATGAGAAGCTGAATTATGAGGGTAAGGGCAAGGGTTGCTTTTAGCTTTTTATTCATTTTCCTGCACCTCCTTGGATATAGTCTGAGGGACGGGTGTATTTTTTGTTCTTCCTGCCAGCTTATAGTTGATTATAAGAAGTGCCGCACCGAAGAGCGTAAGAAGACAGCCGTTTACGAGCATTGAAAGGTCGGACTGCCATACAATGAGGAAGGTGAGTGCCGCCACTGAAATGAAGCCTGTATTTATGAAAAGAAGCCGCTTTTCCTTGCCGCCCGAGATTATAAGAAGAATGTTTGCAATTATTGCAATTATCTTCATTACGGTTATGAAAACCTCATCGTCATTTCCTATTCTTTCAAAGGGGAACAGGAATAAAACTGCGGGGTAAACGATAAGGACTGCAATGCCTGCGAGAAGATATGCATTAAGAAAGAAGTTTTTAAGCTTTGTTTTTGTAATAAGGATATATGCGAGAGCTATAATAACCGCAAAAACTAAAGCCAGAACGAAGACAAGGTTTTCCGTTTCTCTGCGAAGCCTTCCGTAATAAGCGGCACCTGTGGCGAAAAGAAAGAGAGAGGAAAGCATAAGTCCCGTTAATCTGTAGGGCATAACAATATCGGGCTCCTTAAGAGAGAGAAGAAGAAGGCAAAGTCCTATTGCTCCCGAGGAGAATACACCCAAGGGAAAATCACCGTCTAAATTAAATGCAAGTGTTATAAAGAATATTGACACAGAGAAAACACTTATCCAGTGAGAATAAACAGCCCGTATGCTTTTCTTTTCCGTCTTTACCCTTTGTTCCGTAAAGAAACAGCCTATACCCAGAAGAAGAATTGTGACGGTGAGCATAATATAAATATTTCCCTGTGATGCCAAGGCGAAGAACCACATAATTGTTGAACCGTAAAAAATTATAACAGGGGCAACGCACTTCAGCATAAAAAGCACGGGGATCAGCATTATGCCGGCAATAAGAAGAAGTGATTCCCAGTTAAAGCCGAGTTCAAATACATTATAAACCATAGCGAGTGTTGCGGCGATGCCTGCTGTCCATAAAACACCTGCACCCTCGCACCACGGGATTTTGTCTTTTTTCTTAATAAGAACAAAAACTCCTGCTCCCTGTCCCGCAATAAGAGGTAACAAAGAAAGTACTGCCTTGAAAAGATGGGGAAGCTGCTGCCAGAAATATACGAAAACAAGAATGATACCTGTTCCCGCAAGAAGTGAGCCTAAAATTGAAAAAACCAGAAGGAGAGTTGTATTATAATTGGGTTTTTCTGTTTCAAGGCTTGTGTTTCTTTTTTTTCCGTATACTAGCTCTTCAACAGAAACCTCGAAGATTTTCGAAAGCTTCCCCAGCATTTCAATATCAGGTTGAGTTCTGTCATTCTCCCAGCTTGAAACGGACTGCCGTGAAATGAAAAGCTTTTCGGCAAGCTGCTCCTGAGTTATGCCCTTTTCATTTCTCAGTCTCTTGAGAGTTTTTGAGATTTTCACGGTGTATCATCCTTCCGACAAAGTGAGATTTGGTGCCTTTGTCAAGCTTATAATA
>JAZSJT010000025.1:0-3012 GCA_045534425.1 Acutalibacteraceae bacterium
CGCCGAGGGGGTCCACGCACACATAATCCTTATACTCTTTTGAGTATGAGTTGCCGAACAATTTCATATATTCCTCTTGTAGCTCCTTATGTTTCAGAAGACATTTCTCTACAGCAGGTATGAGAGGCATTGTTCTTCGGCTCGACTTATTTTTCATTGTGTCATAGCCCACAATCTGCGTGCCACCCTCTTCCATTTCCTCTTGCATTACCTTATGCCATATATTAATTCGCTTTGCATCGAAGTCTATGTTGCTCCACTTAACCCCGATTACCTCGCTCCGCCTTAAGCCGTAATATGCGGCAAGGGTTATTGGAACATAAAGCTGATCATCTTTCGCCACTTTCAAGAGTTGATTCAGTTCTTCCTTTGAGTAAAATCCTGCATAATAGGCATTCTTCTTTGGTCTTTGGGATTTCGCACATGGGTTTGCAGTTACCATATCATTTTTGAAGGCATACTCAAAGGCTACCATAATGAGTCCCCTGTATCTGATTGCAGTGTTTGTCTTGCATCCGTCCAATATTATGCTTTCACATAATTTGTTTATATGAGTTGCCGTTACTTCGTCAATCTTTAATTTCAGCGGTTCGAAAAATGCTTTAATCCGTCCGTCAACCATCCTTTTGTAATGCATATAGGTGGTTTGCGTTACATTATGCCTTGCGATTTTTAAGTAGTCATACAGAAACTGTATGAAGTCCTGCTTGTCCGAACCCTTTTCGTCCTGTGTTTCAAGCTCTTCCTGAAACTTCAGTATAATTTCAGGAAGCATTCTTTGTGCCTTTCGCTTGTTGTCCTTTTCAGCAAGTCCTGTTGATATCCACTTGACCTTTCGTTTGCCGTTTTCGTCCTTGTAGTTTAAGAGTGCATACAGCATACCGTTTTTTGTTTGTATACTACCTGTTACTTTTATCATATTATCTCTCCTTTCGTGGTATAGTGTACCGCTTGTCAGCAACACACTATACCACAGTTCTTTTAATATATCCAGCTATTTACCTAATAAAAATTCAACAATTTTTACCTTGGCAAATACATACTTTCTGCCAACCTTTACAGGTGTGATATGCCCTTCGTCTATCATCTTGTAAAGAGTCTTTGTAGATATGCCCAGCATCTCGCACACCTGCTTCGCATCAAGTGCATCGGGATACTCAGGAAACATCATACGCATTTCACTGAATGTCAATTTAAATTCACCTCCCGTATCACATTGACATTCCTCCGAAGCCTTGGTCTTCATACATATCTTCATCCATCTCGGCTTGCATTTCCTGATGCTCCTCGACGGTAGCGTATATCACATCATCGCTTTGCTCATCCTTTGGAATTTCCATAAGGCGTTTTGCAAGTTCGATTGCGATTACGACACCAACCGCCGTCAGAGTCATGAAGCCTTGTAAGTCTTCATCCTCTTCATCGTCTTCTGTCATTTTGGAAACGCTTTTTGCGAGATTTAAAAGTATCTGATTGGCCTCGCTTATATTAATAATGGTACGCTCTTCTTGTCTATGTGTAAATTCCCAACCCGTATCTTTCTCCTTGACTTTCGTCTGTCGGTAGTCAAATTCGAGTTGCATATTTTCTTTCAAAAACCGTTCATCATGAAGGTTGTCATCACGGACTTTTAATCCGTCAGGACATGTGTAGGTTATATTTTTTCGGCTGTCAGTCCATTTAACTTCGTAGCCTTTGTCCTCCATGAATTTCGTGAACTCATCTTTAGAATTGCAATTTCTCATTGCTTCGTTGATGGTTCGCATCAAGCTACCCTTGACTGTCTCACCTCGAAGACCTGCACGATATTCTCCGCGAGACATTGACTTGATTTTATAGTTAGGTTCGCTTTTTTTCAGAACCGACAGTCCGTGATTCAAACACAGTCCGTCCGAGTAATCTCTGATTCTGAAAATTGATTTGTTATCAAGATGGAGTTTCTTACCTGTCTCCTGACTCACGCTGTTAATAATCAGGTGAGAGTGCAGGTGAGCTCTATCCATATGAGTTGATACGACCACTTCAAAACCTTGAAAATAATCAGCCAGCTCAAGAGCAATTTTATGGGCATGCTCAGGGCTTAAATTTTCGTCAGGCTTGAAGCTTTGAACATAATGATAGTACATTCTTCCTTCGTTTTTTCCTGCCAAAGCTTTTGTCAACATAAACTGCTGATATGCAAGTTCAGGCTGACATCTTACGCCCGATACTAAAGCCTTACCGTTTGACATCTCAGTCTTCTTACGATCCATTACATACCGCAAACAAAATCCCATAGATTTTGCAGACTGAGCTCGTTTAATTTTAGGAGTACAAACTGTCGCCATCAGTTTTTCACCCTATTCATAAGTTCGGTAAGGACGGTATAGATTTCAACCAATTTCATATAAGTTGGTTTCAAATCTACGACCTCCAGATTCATCAATTTTGCCCTTGTTGTCAGCTGAGTTAAGTTGTTGCCCACTGAAAGCAATTCTTTCATAAGTTCCCGCACATCATTCACGATGATAATCTCTTTATCAAAACAACATTTGACTATGAAATCAGTCTTTGAAAGATTTGAATTCTTTGCTTTCTCATTAATCATTTTATGCTGTTCTTCGGTGACTCGGAAAGCAATTGATAGCGGTTTTCTACGCATTTCATTTCACCTCTTCCTGTTAATTCTATATGTAATAAATTCTTCATTTCGGCTATCGATTTTTGTGAAGTGGGTCCGGGCTTCCGCCTGATTTCGCACCGCTTTAGCGGTGCGATTGCGCATGGCAACGGTCGCCCTGGGGTCCCCCGAAAAAGCTTTAGCTTTTTTGGGGAAAGGAGCCGCCGCCCTACCAAGCGAAGCTTTTGCAGCTTGCTGCAAAACGAGCCATTAGGGGCGAGCGGTGACGTGCGTATAGCCAAGCGCTCTGCTAGCCTCTCCTAAGGAGAGGGAAACAAAAGCCCAAAATGTATAGCCGCTTAAAAAACCTTGATTTTCACCCCCTCTAAAAAGATTGTTACAATTCGGATACA
>JAZSJT010000125.1:0-9101 GCA_045534425.1 Acutalibacteraceae bacterium
CAGTTCGCAGGCTCCTCCTCCGTTCCCGCTCACGTCGAGATGATGGGACTTATCGGTGCAGGTAACAACCCCATGGTTGGTATGACCGTTGCATGCGCAGTTGCTATCGAAGAAGCAAGCAAATAATCCTTGATATATAAGGGATTGTAAGGTTTTCAGAGAAATCTGTAAAGACAGTTACAAGCCTTAAATGTAAAATCAACACAAAAAATACACGCACACATCATTTTGAAAAAACACCTTATGATGTGTGCGTATTTTTTATGTATTTTTTTGGAGGTCTTACTATGAATAAAATCAAAATGTTTTGTCAATCTGCACTCACTTTTGAAGAAGGCTGTAACTTGTATTTAGAGGATTGTCGCAAAAGAAATTTAATAGAAGGCACTATTGAACACTATAAATCAAGTTATGTAAATTTTCAAATACTTTGAGCCAGAAATGCCAAAAGAGGAATTTACAAAAGAAGTTTATGATAAATATGTTATCCATTTATAAGAAACATTATATAATGATTAGCATTAATGCTTATTTGCGAGATTTAATAACAACGCTTCATTTTTTATGGATGAAGGTTATATAGAATACTACAAAATTAAAGCAATAAAGGTTGATAAAACCTAAGTAGAAATAAATATTGATGATAAATTAATTCAGATTATGAATTAAAAGTTTTGTGCCAAATATTTAGAGAGAATTATATTTTTTGCTGAATATAATCATAATTACAATAATTTTTTTGTATGCATATATTTGTTGACTTTATCTATAAATTTATTTATAATATTTACAAAAAACAATGATGTATAGAAATGGATTTTATGAATGGACTAACTGCTTTTCTAAAAGGGCATAACGGTATTATTAAAACCAAAAATACAGCACAGCACTGAATTTCAAAAGCCATACTTTATAAATTATGCAAAGAAGAAAAAATCTATCAAATTGTAAAAGATCAATATATTCTGACTGATGATATGAAGGATGAACTTCTGATTCCCCGCAAGCATTCTGGAAATATTATATTACGCAATAGTTTTTTATCTTTACGTGATTTCAGACCGTACTTCTTTTGAGTGTACCATACTGTCCTGATGCAGTTCTTTCTACGACAAATAAATCTAAATATAAGGTATAAGACTTAAAAATGTAAAGGTGAATAAATATTTAAGGAGATAAAATAAATGAAAAAAGTATTAAGTATTATTCTTGCGTTTTCAATTATTTTTGGCGGTGTTATTATGGCTTCGGCTGATGATGAATTAACACATGGCGTGTTTATCTACTCACTACGCAGTGACGGTACGATTAGGATTGACGGACTTATTGACGGTGCAGGTGGTGATTTGGTTATCCCTTCTGTTATTAATGGCAGAGATGTTAAGGTGATTTCGTCCGGTGCCTTTGACAGTAATGCCGATATTACCAGTGTTGTTATTTCCGGAACTGTAAAAATTATTTCAGATGCTGCTTTCGGGCGTTGCAGTAATCTTACATCGGTAACGATTGAAGAAGGTGTTGAACATATAGGCGAATTGGCATTCTTCGGTTGTCTGAATCTCGAAAATATTGTTCTTCCTTCCGGAATAGAGTTTATTGGTAGAGATGCTTTTCTTGATTGCGGATACGGCAGAAATCATCCTGAATACTGGGAAAACGGTCTGCTCATTGTCGGAACCAATCTGATTGACGTTGATGAGACATACGAAGAATCAAGTGTATGCATTATTCCTGAACATGTGGAATGTATTGCTGACCGTGCATTCCACAATAGTAAATTTTCTGTTGTTCAGTTGGGTTCATTCAACGATGGAGAGGGAATGACATCTGTACACTCATTGTGCTTCAAAGAAATGAAAAACCTTGATTCTGTAATTCTGCTTCAAAGTGTTAAAGAAATACAGGCAGGTGCATTTGATGACAATATTGAATATGTTGGTATATATAATAAAGATGCAGTTATCGGAATATATTATGATGAAGAGAACGGAACAACCGAAATTCTTCCTGAACTCACGATTCCCGAAACATGTACTATCGTAGCATTTCTCTTTTCTGCAGGCTACGAATTTGCTTTGGAGTATAACAGACCTTTTGAAATGTTATATTGTACCGAGGATATGCATGTGTTTACAGACTGGATTGTGATAAAAGAGCCTGATTGCAGCGAGAAAGGTGTTGAAGCAATATACTGTGAAATTTGCTACGGTGTAGCAGATGAGCGTGAAATAGGCCAAACCGGTCACTCATTCGGGGAATGGGAAACAGTAACACCTGCAACCTGCTCAGTAACTGGTACAGATAAACGCAAATGTGTTTCTTGTGGCGAAACAGAAGAACGTGAAATTGCAGTATTAGAACACGGCTTTGGTAAATGGTATGTTTTCTTAGAGCCTGATTGTGTGAATGATGGCGAAATGAGAAGAGTTTGTGCTTGCGGCCATTATGAATCAGAAATAATTCCCGCAGATGCAAAGTTTCATAATGATGAAATTGCTGACGGCGTTTGCGATAATTGCGGAAGCGTGCTTTCATCTGATGAAAGCAATGATTCAGATGAAGAAAATTCCGACAGTGTAAAAAACTGCCCCCATCTTTGCCACAAGGATAATGTGTTTGCAAAAATCGTATGGATGATAATTTCATATGTTTTCTGTCTCCTCGGTGTATCATCAACCTGCTCCTGCGGAATTGCTCATTATTGATTAAATTTTTTCAGTTTTAATCAATAATACAGCAGTGGGGCAGGTGCAAGTAACAGCCCTAAGATTTTTTGACATTTGCTCGTGCTGTTGCTATTGAAGAAGCAAGCAAGTAAGCCGTTTTTAAGGATTTATTTGTAAAACGCAAATTTAATCATTGATAAAAAAGTTAGACACATCATTTGACAAGTTTTAGTCATGATGTGTCTAATGTTTTTTTGTAAAAAACATCAAGTAATCGTGAATGCAAATTCTATAATTTGCTTGAATTTGTGGTATGATTGTGTTATAGTGATGTTACCACACAAAAACTAAATATTGTACCATCATAGGAGTAGGTGTTTTTATTTTCGGTAAAAACGCATACTTCCCTTTTCGCATTTCTATTTCTATGGTGGTTTTGTGATTAGTTTTTGTGTGGTAGCAAAACGAAGTCTGTGTTTTTCAGTGTGTGCATTCTTCGGTTTGCACACACTTTTTTAATTTACGGAGGTAAAAACAATGAAAAAAACACTGGCTTCAATTCTGGCTCTTATTATGTGTCTGTCTCTTTGTTCCTGTAATTCTTCTAAGGGTATGGAAATCGGCGAACCTATAAAAAAGGGAATTACTCAAGTAACTCTTGTTAAAGTTGAAATGGCTGATACTAATTATGTGAAAGCCGAAAATCAGAATGATGATTTCTTAACACCGATAAACAAAGATGACTTACAATTGAATGAAAAATTTATAAAATCCTTAAATGATGACGATGCAGCAATTGTAGTTACAGCAATAGTTGAAAATGTCGGAAAAAACGATTTGAATTTCAGTGCCGGTTTTTTTGAAATCAATTATGACAACGGAAATATATACCGTGCTAAAGAAGTATATGCAAAGGATGCCAACGGACTCTGGAAGGAATATGACAAAGTTCCGTTAGAGAAAGTTGCAAGCAGTGCAACTGAAGTAAGATTTGTTGTATGGGTGCCTAATATGATTGTCAATAGTAGTGCAAGTCTTGAATTAGATTTTTACGGATATACATATAAAATCAGATAAAAAAAGGGGACGGCGGGACCGTCCCTTTTTTCATATACCCTTAAATCAAAAAAGTGTATTGCGATGCTTTTATGTGTATGATAGAATTGTTTTATAACAAAACTGATATTTATTTTCTTACGGGGTGAAATATTATGAAAATTGTAACTGAAAAAACACATTCGAGCGGTATTGCCCTGGGAGGGATCGGTGCCGGTAGTGTTGAGCTTTTTCCTGACGGTGAGTTTCACTCCTGGCTTATTGCAAATCAGCCGAGATTAACGCAGGTTTGCTTTGAAAGAAAGGAAGATGACGGAGAGGGGAGCACGGGAGCTCTTTCTTTCTGGGTGCGTGAAATCAAGGCGGGCGGCAAGCCGATTGTCCGTAAGCTCGGTATGAAAACCGATGCCGATGACTTTACATACCGTATGTTTTCCTGGAATAAGCCTATAGAAAAAATTGAATATGACGGAAGATTCCCTGTGTGTGACTTAAATTTTGTAGACAGTACGTTATCCTGTAAGCTCAGCCTTAAAGCGGTTTCACCCTTTGTTCCCCATAACAGTGATATTTCGTCAACACCGGGCTTCTATATGGATTTTACCGTAGAAAACCCCACAGACAGCGAACTGAATATAAGCCTTTTAGGTACTCTTGAACCAAATTTTGCCAACCAAAATGAGGGAAACAAAAACTCTCTTTATAAGACAAGTGACGGTGTCAGTGTTCATATAGAGCCTGAAGTGCTTTCTGACTCACCGTCTTGCGGCAATCTCTGCCTTTCGGTAAACGGTGACGGCGAAAAGTCATATATTACGGCTGATTATTACCGCTTTATGAAGGAATATATAGCTTGTTCGGATTCGGACTTAGGTGTAACACAGGAATCCGTTCTGTTCGGCTTCAGAGAAAAAGGCTTTTTGCCCAACAGTGAAATAGGCACAAAACCCAAAGCCATCCCCGAAAATTTAGCTTCGCTCAGCGACTCAGAGCTTGATGCCTTATTTGAGGAGCATTCGGAGTATCCCTTCGCAGCCTCCATACTCAGCCGTATCAGATACTGCAAGCCCGATTTTCCTTCTTCAAGAGAGGATAAAATCAAATTTTTCGGTTGCGATGAGGATAAGAGAAGAGGAGAGGATTTCGGAGCCTGTGCTCTTTGCTCGCAGGTGAAGCTCTCCCCCGGTGAAAAGAAAAATATCCGTTTCATTCTTACATGGTATTTTCCTAATCATTTCAGTAAAGACGGAGAAAAGCTCGGTCATTACTATGAAAATATCTATAACAGCTCAATAGATGCCAACAGATTTCTTGCAAAGAACTTTAACAGCATTTTTAAGTCTGCTGTCGGTTTTTCCGAGCTTCTTTACTCAACGGACCTTCCGACAGTTTATCCCGATGCGTGGTCGTCTAATCTTTCTCCAATAGTAAAAGGCTCCGTTTATCTCAAAAACGGAAATTTCGGTCTGTGGGAGGGACTGGGCTACTGCGGACTTCATACCACGGATATAACCTATCATGCATCATTCCCCCTTATCTGCCTTTTCCCCGATTTGCAGAAAAAGCAGATGAAAATGGGGGCATGCTTCCAAAGGGATGACGGCAGAGTGCATCATTGCTTTAAGCCTGATATGAAAAGCACAAACAACGGCTTTGACCGTGTTGATATAAGTATGCAGTTTGTCTTAATGGTGCTTCGCGATTATCTTTTTACAGGTGACAGAGAGTATCTTATCTCCCTGTGGGATAATGTCAGACGGGCTATGGATTCTATGGAAAAGCTTGATACCGATAATGACGGGCTTCCCGATTACGATACAAAGCGTAACACCTACGATGCATGGAATTTCTCGGGCACGCCTGTATACATTTCTGTTCTTTGGTTAGCTGCTTTGAAGGCTGCAACAATCATCGCCGACAGAATAGGGGACAAGACTTGCTTTGACAAGTGGAACAATATATTGGTTGTCGGAAAGAAATCCCTTGAAGAAAAGCTCTGGAACGGTGAGTATTACAACCTCTGGAGAAACAGTGACGAAACCGACGAATCTCTTATGACCGACCAGCTTGACGGGGAATGGTTTTTGCGAATGACAGGCCTTAGCGGCAATCTTTCTGATGAGAGGGTTCGTGCGGTAGTTGATTTGATTTTCAGTGCCAATTTTGATAATGAGCAAGGTCTTTTAAATGCTACTGTGCCGGAAAACAGAAGAACCACCATACACACCTACAAAAACTGTCAGACAGAGGCTGTTTGGACAGGCATAGGCTACGCCTTTGCCGCTCTTGCTCTTTCGGTAGGATTAAAAGAAATCGCCCGCAAGGAGATTCACTCAATAGCCGATAATCAGATGCGGTTCGGTCATTTCTGGGACCATTGGGAATGCGGTCATCATTATACACGCCCTATGTCAAGCTGGACAACTCTGCACGCTGTATCAGGTATTTCAGTAGATTTCGAAAACAAAAAGCTTACCTTTAATCCCATTGATAAAAATATAAGCTTTCCTCTTTGTCTGCCTGATATTTTAGCAAAGGTTACATTCACAGACGGCAAATGCGATATCACCTGCATCAGCGGAGATTTCAGCGGTTGGGATGTAAATATACTGTAACGGGCAGTAGATTTTTTTTCTGCGATGTTGACTATTTTTTGTAAAAGGAGTAGTATTATTTGTATTGAAAGGAGAGAAAAATATGGAAAAACTTTTCAGTGCTTTTATGGCTTTTATGATGACTGTGATTGGAGGGTGGTTTGCTCCTGTGACTGTGCTTCCCGAGGCGGATATTTCCGAAAATGCTCCGATACAGGAAATCACCGTTATGAATTTCAATGTGTATATCAAGGGAACAGGGGAGAAGAGTCCCGAAAACAGAACGGATGAGGTTGTGACTACAATCAGAAATGCCGACCCCGATTCCTTTGGTGTTGAAGAAGCAGATGAGGCTTGGCTCGAAAGACTCTCTGCGGCTTTACCCGAATACTCATATGCGGGACACGGCAGAGACAAGGATCTGGGCGGAGAGGCAAGTGCCGTATTTTATAAGAATGAAAAATATGAGCTTGTGTCTGAAGAGACCTTCTGGCTCTCAAAAACTCCCGATAAGCCCTCAAAGGGCTGGGATGCATGGATAAACAGAATCTGCACCGTTGCAGTTCTCAAAGACAAGGAAACAGGCTTCACCTATGCCCATTTCAATGCTCATTTTGATAATTCAGGTTCAATTTCAAGAGTTGAAGCTATAAGAATAGTATCGGAAAAGGCTGCAGAATATGATATGCCCATAGTTTTCTCGGGTGACCTTAATGCAAAAGAGGGAAATCTGATGTATAAAAGAGCACTTGAAGCAGGCTTCAGAGACACAAAGTATCTTGCCGAAACTTCTGATACAGGTGCTACATATCACGGATATGCAAATCTGCACAAGACAAATAACAAGCCTATCGACTATATTTTTGTGAATTCTTATTGCAAAAGTGTAGCCACCTACGATGTTATAACAGAAAAAATCAACGGAATCTATCCCTCTGATCATTTCCCTGTGGTTGCAAAGCTTAAAATGCATAATTCATAATGTATTTTTATTTGAATGCTACTGTGAGCGTGAGAGATCCCGCTTTTCTTTAATAAAGTGTAGTATTGTGCTTTGTAATGTAAGCAATAATAAGGATTAAAAAATATGAGTTTTATGTATTCTTTCAAACGGCTTGAAAAGCTTTGCCGCGAAAGTATGAATGATGACAAGGCAGTTAAAGCTTATATTGATGAAATGAACAATATCTGTGACGGTGCTTATTATGTAAAGGATTGGGATAACGATCTGAACCGGTTAAAGCATTATAATCGGGTAAGAAATAAAATTTCACACGATCCTGAATGTAATGAGGAAAATATGTGCAGCTCTGAAGATGAATATTGGTTGGATGAATTCTATCACCGAATTATGAATCAGACAGATCCGCTTGCCCTGTACCGAAAAGCAACTCAGATAAATCGCAGAACAAACGTGATGCAAACACAAAAACAACAAATACAGTTCCCGTCGGAGCAGGATTTTTATTGTGAAAGAAAAACAGGATTGTCCCCTGTATTTGCAACACTGATAATATCGATACTGCTGATTGCCGCTGTAATAGGGCTGTGGTTGCTGGCAGAAGCATAATAAAACAAAAAACAAGCAGTTCTCTGACTCTTTCACCGTCGGAGAACTGCTATTTATTTATGTCAATCAAAAAGTCATCGCCTTTTTTGAATAAAACAATCAATTCGTCTTTACTTCTCTTTTTCTCGGTCTTTACTTAATCAGTAGCACTATCTGATGCGGTTTCTTTACACTCTCACACCTAATTTATGACCGTTCTTCTTTTTACGTAAAACGAATTTGCAGGGGATAAAAAAACAAATATTCTTAAATAAAACCGATTTTCTTTGATTCGGAGGGAACATATAGTTTTAATTATCTTCTGAAACTGTTTTTATTCTTTTTTTTATTTTAGTATGCCATTGGACTCACTCTCTCTGAAATTTGAGTAGTTACTCATCCGATAAGATTATATTTATTAAAAGGAGGTTCTGTAAAAGAAAAATGCCATTTGAAGTCCTATCGGTAAATTCTGAATTTTTCATAAAAAATTCTAAAAATATTTAGGGAGATTCAATTGTACATCGGACTCACTCTCTCATAATTTTTTTTGCAGAATTCTGACCTGTAAAAATATCATATTTTTGTCATTTAATCGTTTGACTTCTTATATGCTATTTTCCTTAAATCAAAATATGTGTTTTTCTGAACTTTTTCAAGCTCTGTCTTCAGTTGCACATCGGACTCACTCTCTCTTTGGTATTTCAGAAAACCTCTTGTTCTCTGCATCCTTATAATAGCACAGGTCAAGTATATAGTCAACAGTTTTTGAACACTTTTTTAATATTTGTACAATTTTCACAAAGAGAGGAAGAGTGTTAAATTTTTGTCATTCAGACGGTTTTGTTCTTTTGTGCAAAATGACGAAAAATATGTGAAGCATAATATGCACCGCATAAGTGCAGAGTTCAGAACGCAGAATACAGAGCATTGAAAGGCTTTGTCCTGAACTAAATGCTTCTTTGCGGCTCTTGGCATTTCACATTAAATATTGTATGTCGAAATAACGTCTCCCTCAAGGTTCTTCCAACTGAAGGTGCTGTTTTCGAATAGTATATATCCGTGGTGTGAATTCTCTTTTGGAATTGAGACTGAACCGGGGTTTAGGTATGTGTAATTTTCGTATTCCACGCATTTCGGAACATGTGTATGTCCGCCTAAAAGAATACTTCCTTTAGTGAGGGGCGGGGGAGTGGTTTCACCAAAATTGTGTCCGTGGGTTGCATATACGGTTTT